>NZ_JAVDDW010000006.1:0-175110 GCF_030848585.1 Halobellus sp. H-GB7
GAGACAGACGACCCTAAATCAATACGACTCTAAAATATACGAAATGGTAACAGATCCACTTCCACTACAGATGGCCGCCGAGCTGTTCCCGAACGGGATCAGCCGCTACGCCGTCGGGGGATTCCTCGTCGGCCTCGGCGTGGTCGTCATCTACATCGGCACCGGCATCCCGGCCGGCGCGAGTACGTTCCTCGAGTCGACGCTGTCGTACTTCTCGGGCCAATCGCGGTTCCGGCAGTACGTCTCCTCGCGGAACTGGCGCGTCGTCTTCACGCTGGGCATCATCCTCGGCGCGCTGGCATTCGCCGCGACAGTTCAGTCCGGGCTCATCTCGACATCGCTCTACGAGCCCGGATCGACCGGGACACTGTACGAATTCGCCGGCATCACGCTCTGGACGACAGATGTCCAGCCGTGGCGGCTGTTCGTCGGCGGGATCTTCGTCGGGATCGGGACCCGAATCGGTAAGGGCTGTACGTCGGGTCACGGCGTCTGTGGCGTCGGCTCGGCGTCGAAGACGTCACTTGCCGGCGTGGGAACGTTCCTCCTCGTCGCGATCATAACGGCGCAGGTCGTCGCTGCGCTGGGGGTGAGCCCATGAGCGACCGTCATCCGCTGTTCATCCCGCTGATCCTCGTCGGCGGGCTGATCTTCGGCTTCGGGCTCGGGTTCAGCCATATGGCGCGGCCGGAAGTCGTGCTGAACTTCCTCCAGTTCGACGACCTCGGACTGCCGTTCGTGATGTTCGGCGCGGCGATCGTCTCGGGAATCGCCTTCTGGGCGATGCCTCGGATCCGCGACAGCGCGCCGCTCACCGGGAGTCGGTACGAGCGCCGGCTGAAGCCGTTCGACAAGAACGTCTTGATCGGCGGCGCGGTCTTCGGCGTCGGCTGGGGACTGTCCGGTATCTGCCCGGGCGCGGCCTACGCCAGCCTCGGCGTCGGTAACGTCACGATCCTCTGGGCGCTCGCCGGGATGTTCATCGGTGCGTACATCCAGGGCTACGCGCGCAGCTAAGACGCGCTGTTCTTCCGCGTTCGCGTCCGCTTCGGCCCCGAAGTCGCGTCGAAACTGCCGTTCTACGATCCGAGATCCAGCGGAGCGAGTACGACGACTCTGTCGCCGCATTCGGGCGTCAGACGCCACAAGTCTGCCTGTCGTCTGACGCGGTTTTAAGTGTGGTACGAAAGAGCACACGGTTGGGCGCGCACTGACGGCCAAATCAGTTCCCATCCTCCCACCGCGCGCCCAACACGCGGACGTTGCACCCCGGTACACGGCGTCGTCGTCCCCCGCGACGACGCATACAGTTCTCGGTTCCGAGTGTCGACTACGCAGTTGCGCTGTCCGGTCCGAGAAGCGCCGATTTCATCCGTTCGAGGCCGTCCTCCTCGACTACGAGCGCCAACTGGTCACCGGGCTCGATGACCGTCCCCGGGAGCGGAATCGTCATCGGCTCCCGGTCGCGGCCGTGTGCGTAGACGCGGCCGAAGTCGTCGAGGTCGACGTCGTTGACTTTCTGTCCGACCACCGGCGCGTCCTCGGGAATCGTCACCGTCGTCAGCCGCAACTGCTCGGTCAGTTCGCCGATGGCGTTGAAGCTCCCGCCGAGTAGCGCCGTCTTCGCGCCGGCCGCACCGAGGCGTTCCGGGTAGATGACCTCGTCGACGTCTTCGGCGTACCGCTCGTAGATCTCCTCTCTGTAGTCCTCGCTGATCCGCATCGCGACCCGGCACCCGAACTGCTTGCCGATCATACAGGCGGCGAAGTTCGCGTTCGGGTCGCCGGTGAGGCCGCCGAGCGCCGCTGCGTTCTCGACGCCGGCGCGCTTCAACACCGACTCGTTGCTGCCGTCGCCCTCGACGACCTCGAATCCGGCCTCGCGGGCCCGGTCGGCCTTGTCGGGGTCGTTCTCGACGACTACGACCGGGTGGCCCTCCTCGTGGAGAATCCGGGCCGTCCGCGCGCCCACTCGTCCGTACCCAACGATAATGAACGTCATATGACAACGTAACACACTCGGAGTACAAAAGCGTAGACCCGGTCACACCGCGAGCCGCTCTCGGAGCTGTTCGGTCAGTTCGGTGAGACGTTCGGTTCCGAACAGCGCGACGAGGATCGCGCCGACGGTATCGAAGACGAGATCGAGGATCGTATCTTCGAGTCCGTACTGGACGAGGACGTCCTCGATCCCGAGCGTCGCTGTGGCCTGTCGTGCCGCGAACTCCAGCACTTCCCAGAACACGCCGAGTGCGAGCGTGAACAGCAGCAAGAACAACGAGAGAAACCGCGGCGGGAACGAGACCTCCTCGGAGTGGAGGTCGATCGCCCGCGTCGCAGCGTAGCCCACGGCCGCGACGAGCATCGCCGAGAGCGTGTGCGTCAGGTGGTCGTACCACCAGACCTCCTCGTAGAGACCGACCATTCCCAGCGTGTGCAACGACACGGCGAGCGTCACGACGAACGTCAGTTCCGGGGAGAGGCGAACGTCCCAGTCGCGCTCTAACAGCGCTGGGAGGTACGTGACCGCAAGTGCGACGACGGCGTTGATGATGACGCTGAGGTTCCGCGTCGCGATGCCGTATCCGAGGATGATGGCGACGCTCATCCGCATTCCGCTGGCTGCCTGTCTCGCCGCCTCCGAACGGGATGGCAGCCACATACCCCTCCTAGACGTTCCGTAGTAAAAAGCCCGGCAGGTATTCTGACCTTCCTGCACCAACAGATATGGTATCGAGATACACGCAACGGTCTTAGGGCTCATCGCCCTATGCACCGATGATGATGGCTACCACGCACGCGCTCGCAGGCGTCGTGCTCGCCGTTCTCGTCGGCGTGCTCTTCCCTGAGAGCGCCGCTGGAACCTCGTCGATCCCCATCGCTGCCGCCGCCCTCGGTGGGCTGTTCCCCGACTTCGACCTCTATGCGGGTCACCGTCGGACGCTGCACTTCCCGGTGTACTTCACGGCCGCGGCAGCCGTCGCCGGAGCCGTCGCTGTCGCCGTTCCCACGACGCTCACCGTCGCTGCCGCGCTGTTCCTCGCTGCAGCGGCGCTGCACTCGGGGATGGACGCGCTCGGCGGCGGACTGGAGCTGAAACCGTGGCTCGGGACCTCCGAACGGGCGGTCTACAGCCACTACCACGGCCGCTGGATCCGTCCGCGGCGCTGGATCCGCTACGACGGCGCGCCCGAGGATCTGCTGGCCGCCGCCGTGTTCGCGGTCCCGGCGGTGTACGCCTTCGACGGCGTCGTCGAGACCGCCGTCTTCGTCGCTGTCGGTATCTCTGCAGTGTACGTCCTCCTACGCAAGCCGATGGTGACCGTCGCCCAGATCGCCGTCGACGCGCTCCCTCCGCACTTCGTCGACCGGCTCCCGGCCCGGTTCGTCGAGGACTTCCAGTAATTCGCTCTCGATCTGTTCCGTCCACTTTTTCGGCAACTTCTTTCGATTATTCGAAACGCGACCGCTCCCGTTCGCTCTGTCCCCAACCGATATTAGGAGTATGTATGTGTATGTCCAGAAGTATTTTGAGATAGTGTGTTGTTTACGGGAGTATGTCCTCGAAAAGTGGACTAACGCCGATCGAATCCCATACCGAGTACACGCACACCCGGTTTCGGTGTCCCCGCTGCGGGACCGTGGTACCGGAGGAAGACGAGAGCGCGCTGTGTGTAAAGTGCGAACGGGCGACGAGCGCGTGATCGGTCGGTCAACTCGACTCGTTTTGTCTGACGCCGCTCGATCGGTAGCGACGGGTACGGAGAGCACACGGCCGCAATTCACGGTCGCTGCCGGACACGACGGCTACAGACTCGAATAGCCCGAAAAATCCGAAGAAGCCTAGGCCGGGATTTGAACCCGGGGTCTCGTCCTTACCAAGGACGCGCTTTACCGCTAAGCTACCCAGGCGCGTTTCTCCGTAGCGCGGATTCGTCTTTAGGCGTTTCGATTCCCGGCGGTGACGTGTGCGATACGAACTCACGCGACAGGTCGGACTTCGGGCGTCAGGAGTCGGTCGCAGAAGAGGGTACGCGGTCGTCCGAACCGCCGCCGACGGTCGACAGCGACGCGATGCGCTCGGTCGTCGACTCCGAGAATGCGGCGTCGGCTGACTGGAGCCGTCCACCGCGGTCGCACTCGCGGCCCAACTCCGAGGCGTATTCGAGTACGGCGGGCGAGGGCGTCTCCCCGACGGCCGTCATCCCGGCGACGACGGCGAGCGCGAAGACGTCGGCTTCGAGGTTCCGGTCTAAGGAGTCGACGTCGGCGCCTTCGCCACGTCTGAGCGTCTGATCCCGCCCGAAGGCGCGGACGACGTCGACCGCGCGGTCTGCGGCGTCGGTCCGGGCCAGCAGGTAGAACCCACGCGAGACGAGCACGTCTGCGGCGAGCACGTCGAGGTCGGCGTCGATGTCGCCGCTGACGTCGCTCTCGTCGGTCAGCGTCCAGGGCTCGTCGTGTGCGAGCGACCGTGTGAGCCGTAGCCCCTCGTAGATCAACTGCACGCCGGCGGCGCGCTCTGCGAGCCCATCGGTATCGGTGTCTACTCCGGTTTCGGGTGCGCGAGCGCTCACCAGCGCCAGGACGGCTGGCGTCATCGGCGCAACAGAGAGGCGATCGAACAGCACCTCGCGGAGTCGGTCGGGCTCGATGTCGTCGACCGCCTCGTGCGCGGCGTCACGGACCCGCACGGCGTCGTCCATCGACCACTCCTAGCGGCGGGAACGGCAAAGACCTTTGGAAACCCACCGATCCGCTGGCGGCGCCGGGATGGACGGTGCCGCCCGCCGGTCGTCTGCACGGTCGCGAGACGGCTCAACGCCTGATGGTATGGTATCTCTTAGGTCGGTCGTTTGAACCCCGGGCCGGCACCCGGATTTGCGGCGCGGAACGCTCGCCACAGTTACTGCCGGTAGTCGGCCTCGACGTCGACCGCACCACCGTTCCGAGACGCTTTTCGGAACTGAACCCAACAGAGCAGTATGTTCACCGGCATCGTCGAGACGACGGGCACCGTCGTCGAGGCAACCGACGACGAGGGCGGCCGCCGCATCCGCATCGAACCGGACGAGGGGGCCGAGTACTCGGATCTCCACCACGGCCAGTCGATCGCCGTCAGCGGCGTCTGTCTGACCGTCGAAGCGTTCCAGACCGATCCCGCCCAGTTCGAGGTGTTTCTCGCCGCGGAGACCGTCGCAAAGACCTATCTGGGAACGGTCGCGGCGGGCGATCGCGTGAACCTCGAACGCGCCCTCGCCGCCGACGGACGGTTCGACGGCCACCTCGTACAGGGTCACGTCGACACGACGACCGAAGTCACGGGTATCGAGCGCGTCGGCGACGACTGGGTGTTCGAGTTCGACCTTCCAGAATCGATCGCGCGCTACGTCGTCGCGAAGGGGTCGATCGCACTCGACGGTATCAGCCTCACCGTCGCCGAGCGCGGTCCCGAGCGCTTCGGCGTCGCGATCATCCCGACGACGTACGAGTTGACGACGCTCTCGGAGAAGTCGGTCGGCGATCCGATCCACGTCGAGGTCGACGTGGTCGCGAAGTACGTCGAACAGATGGTGTCTGGGTACGCCGACGCCCTCAGCGACGACTGACGCCGTTCGGATTTCCCTACTCGAATTCGGTCAACTCAGAGTCGAAGTCCGACTCGGTCGTTTTCGGCGCGTGCGCCCGCTTGTAGCTGTCCCGATACCGCCGGATCTTCCGCAGCAGAAACAGCCCGAAGATGCCGTCGTAAATGATGACGTAGACCAGGTACGGCGCCAGCCCCGTGAAGCCGGTCGCGATCGAGATAGCCGCCGTGCCGATTCCGACGGTCGTGTTGTACGTCGCGTGGACGAACGACGCGAGTAAGATTCCCTTGACGACGATCGGGCCGCGCTTTCCGGGGTTGAACTTCGCGAGCCCGAGGTAGTAGCCGGCGATCGCCGAGTAGATCACGTGTCCCGGCCCCGCGAGCGCCCGGACGGCGGTGATCCCACCACCGGCGCCGATGAGCCCGAGCCCGAGGTCGAGGCCCTGATTCGGGAGTTGGCGAGTGATGTAGAGCGCGTTCTCGATGACGGCGAAGCCGAGGCCGGCCATCGCGCCGTAGACCGTCCCGTCGAGGACGGCGTCGAAGCGGGCGTCGGTGTAGGCGTACAGCCGCACGGCCAGGAGCTTCACGGTCTCTTCGACCGGCCCGACGACGAGGAAGAAGAACAGCGCCGAACCCAAGAATCCGAGGACGCGGAAGTACGGCTGGAGGACGGTGTTGAGCACGGCGGCGAAGTTCGCCGTCAACACGCCGAGGAGGAACGTCGCGACCAGGAGCGACAGCGGCTCGCTGGAGGTCACGTCCGTCGAGTAGACGTACGCCGCCAGTCCGATCGCGGGGATCGCCGAGAGGACCGTGAGCAGCCCCGTCTGCGGATCGGTCAAGGCCGCGAACCCGCCGATCCCGAGCAGAAGGAGAAACGCGAACAACACCACGGCGAGGCGGGCGGATCCGGCGACGACCCGCCAGATCAGCGCTGCGGCTCTGTCGACCAGCGTTCGCTCCTCCCACGTCGCGACGTCGTAGAGGTCCTGCGAGCCGTCGGACGCCTCCTCGACCGGATCCCGTCGCCTCGTCATCGACGGCGGCTTCACACCCCGCTACCTAAGGTCTTCGGCCCCTGGCAGCTCACAGCGAGTCTCACTCACCTGCGCGGCCGACAGGCTGGATTCAAAACCCGCCCGCTCCTAGCGACGCGTACCGATGCACTTCGACCAGCGGACACAGGCTGCGCTACAGGACGTCGGACTCTCTCGCGAAGACATCCGCGAGGCGTCACAGCTCGTCTCGGCGGCCGTCGAGCGCGACGCCGCCGACCTCCGCGAGTTCTTCGAGTGCGACGTCGTCCACTCCGATATGGAGAAGGCACACAGCACCGACGACATCCACGAACACGACGTCGAGTTCCTCGACCTCTTCACGCACGGGGGCGACCTCCGTGGCTACCTCCGTTTCGACACCTGGGGCGTCCCGGTCGAGGACGGGCGTATCCTCTCCGAGGAGGTCGTCGAGCTCTCGCTCGGTCCGACCGTCCACGACCGCGTCCGGTTCGCCCACGACGAGGACGCGTTGCGATGAGCCGGCCGGAGGATCTGCGCCGATGAGCGACGACGAGCACGGGGGCGAGCGTGCCGACGCGGCCGCCAACGATGCCACTGCCGACGCGGCCGCCAACGACGCCACCGACGTGGCGAACGTCCGCGTCCGCGGCATATACACCACCGCCGTCACGCATCTGCTCCTCGACGCGGGCCACGCGGTCGTCCAGGCCTCCGAGCCGATCCGCGAGCGGTTCGACGCCGACTTCGACGACGCGAGCCACGAGGTGACGGTCGCGACGACGAGCGACCGGCAAGGAGTGGGTGTCCACGGCGACGCCGACGCCGTCGCGACCGTCGACGGCGAACTCCGGGCGGTCGGCCGCGACACGTTCACGTGGGACGATCCGACGCCGCCGGGCGCGGTCTTCGACGCCCGCGTCACGGACACGCTCGGTTCCGGTGCGATCTGTGATCTCGGAGACGCCGAGGGATTCCTCCCGTACAGCGACACCGACGAGTACGTCGACGAGGGTGACACCGTCCGCGTGCAGGTCCGCGAGAGCGCGCCGCCGTGGGTCGACCACCGCGCGCAACTCGGCACCGAGATCCGGGCCGACGGCGGCCTCGCGTCGCTCGTTCGCGGCCGCGACGGCGTCACGGTCGACACCCGCGACGACGCCGCCGGGCGCGAACTCGCCGGGATGACCGAGTTCCTCTCGGTCGAGATACCCGACGGCTGGGGCATCGAGTGGTCCCACGCCGCCACCCGCGCCGATATGGACGCGCTCGAAGTCGCACTCGAACGCGCCGTCGACCGGACGGACGCACTCACCGCGGCGCTCGACGAGCCGTCCCAGTCCGACGGAACGGAGGTCGGCCTCCACGCCGCACCGACAACCGGCCGCTGGCTGTGGTTCGGCCGCGAGTCGCGCTTCGCGCTCGACGACGCCCGTCGCGCGGTCGCCGCGACGATGCCGGGCCACCATCGGACGAAGGCAGCGAGCGAATCCGCCAGCGCCGGCGTCGATCTCGCGGAGGCCCTGTGCGGCCCCGGTGAGGGAAGCGAGTTCCCGTTCGAGGTCGTGACCCGGCAGTTCGGCCCCGTCGAGGGTGACTTCGTCGAGATCGAGCACGGGAAACCCGATGGCCGGGCGTTCTCGCTCGGCCGGGGCGAAGTCACCGACTGGGACGCAGACGGGACGATCGCTGTGACGCGGACGCTCTCGGGCGGCGGCACCTACGACGCGCTCGGAACGACGCGCGAGGACGGCGACACCGCGCTGACGAAATTCCGCGAGGGCCGCTGGTGGTACCCGACCGTCTACCGGAGCGCCGACGGCCACGCGAAAGGCACCTACGTCAACGTCTGTACGCCCGTCGAGTGCTTCCCCGACGAGATCCGGTACGTCGACCTCCACGTCGACGTCGTGAAACACCCCGACGGCACGGTCGAGCGCGTCGACGACGACGAACTCGACGCGGCGGTCGACGCGGGGCTGGTCCCGGACGCGGCCGCGGAGAAAGCGCGGTCGGTAGCGATGAGTCTGGAACGCGCGCTCTCGGATTGAACTGGCGCGCGGATGCTACCTGATGCGGTGCGGGGATGCTATCTGATGTGGCGCGCGGATGCTACCCCGGTCGTCGCGGGTGGAAGCCGACCCATTGGTTCGGTTCCACATCACACGATCGACCCCTCTGACGGCCGTTTCTCCCCGTTCACGGACGATTTATGCTCTCACAGCGAGTAGAGAACAGCAACTTTATCAGTCGCTCGCGGCGAATTGCTCCCAAGATTACTCTCTAGGAGGTCAATGGTGACACAACAAACACAACAACCGGAGGTGAACATCGGGCTCGTCGGTCACGTCGACCACGGGAAGACGACGCTCGTGCAGGCGCTGTCCGGATCGTGGACGGACCAGCACTCCGAGGAGATGAAGCGCGGCATCTCCATCCGACTTGGGTACGCTGACGCCACGTTCCGGCAGATTCCCGGCGTCGACGCGCCGGAGTGCTACACGGTCGACGAGACCGGCCCAGACGGCGAGGAGACAGAGGTACTCAGAACGGTCTCGTTCGTCGACGCGCCGGGCCACGAGACGCTGATGGCGACGATGCTCTCGGGCGCGGCCATTATGGACGGGGCCGTGCTCGTCGTGAGCGCGACCGAGGACGTCCCGCAGGCCCAGACCGAAGAGCACCTGATGGCGCTCGACATCATCGGGATCGAGAACATCGTCATCGCACAGAACAAGATCGACCTCGTCGACCGCGAGCGCGCGGTCGAGTCCTACGAGCAGATCAAGGAGTTCGTCTCCGGCACCGTCGCCGAGGACGCGCCGATCGTCCCCGTCAGCGCGCAACAGGAAGTGAACATCGACCTCCTCATCGACGCCATCGAGCGGGAGATCCCGACTCCCGAGCGCGACGAGACGGAGTCCCCGCGGCTCTTCGCCGCGCGCTCGTTCGACATCAACCGCCCGGGCACGACCTGGGAGGACCTCTCCGGCGGCGTCGTCGGCGGGTCGGTCGTGCAGGGCAAACTCGCCACGGGCGAGGAACTCGAACTGCGCCCCGGCCGCGAGGTCGAGGAGGGCGGCTCCTCGGAGTGGCAGCCGATCACGACCGAGATTCGCTCGCTGCAGGCCGGCGGCCGCTCCGTCGAGGAGGTCCGCCCCGGCGGTCTCTGCGGCATCGGGACCGGACTCGACCCGAGCCTCACGAAGGGCGACGCACTGGCCGGCCAGGTCGCGGGCGAGCCCGGGACGCTACCGCCGACGCGCGAGAAGTTCACGATGGACGTCGAACTGCTCGACCGGATCGTCGGCGAGGACGAGGGCAGCGTCGAGGAGATCTCGACCGGCGAACCGCTGATGCTCACCGTCGGGACCGCGACGACCGTCGGCTCGGTCACGAGCGCTCGCTCCGGCGAGGCCGAGGTGGCGCTGAAGCGCCCCGTCTGCGCCGAATCCGGCTCGAAGATCGCCATCAACCGCCGCGTCGGCGCTCGCTGGCGACTCATCGGAATCGGAACGCTGCAGTGATCACCGCGAGCGACGCCGCGCGCCGGACGACGAACTGACGCGGAGAGCCACGAGATGACGCCGGGACCCCACGAGACGATGACGACGGTAATACTCGACACGAACGCGCTGATGATGCCGGTCGAACTCGACGTCCGGATCTTCGACGAGCTCGACCGCCTCGTCGGCGCGGACGCGGATCTGGTCACCACCAGATCGGTCGTCGCCGAGCTGGAGAAGCTCAGCGAGTCGGGCAACGGCGCCGAGGCGACGGCCGCGAGCGTCGGTCGGGACCTCGTCTCGCGGTGTCGCATCGTCGAGACCGGCGAATCGTACGCCGACGACGCAGTGGTCGAACTGGCGGAAGCCGAGGGCGATTACGTCCTCACGAACGACAGGCCGCTCCGGGACCGATTGCTCGAACGCGGAATTCGCGTAATCGGTTTAAGGGGCCGAAACACATTGGAAATAACAGAACCATAACGTATGTACAAACGGGTACGACTCAAAGACACAGTCGAGGTGCCGCCAGCGCACCTCGCGGACGTGACGCCACAGCGGGTCAAGCGGCTCCTGCAGGACAAACTCGAAGGACGGATGGACGAAGACGTCGGCAGCGTCGTCAGCGTCATCGACGTCCACGACATCGGCGAGGGGACGGTGCTCCCCGGCCGCGCCGGCGTCTACTACGAGGCGGAGTTCGACGCGATCACCTTCGATCCCTCGATGCAGGAGGTCGTCGACGGCGAGGTCGTCGAGGTCGTCGAGTTCGGCGCCTTCGTCGGCATCGGGCCGGTCGACGGGCTACTCCACGTCTCGCAGATCTCCGACGAGTATCTCGCCTACGACGGTGAGAACCAACAGCTCGCGTCCACCGAATCGAACCGGACGCTCAGCGTCGGCGACTCCGTCCGCGTGCGGGTAGTCACGAAGAGCATCGACGAGCGCAACCCGCGCGACTCGAAGATCGGCCTCACCGCGAAACAGCCCGGTCTCGGCAAGCACGGGTGGCTCGAAGCCGACCGACAGGCCAACACCGCCACGACCGAGGCGGAGGGAACGTAGATGGCGGAGTCCCGTCTCGCCTGCCGGGAGTGCCACTACATCAACCACGCCGACGCGCAGGCGTGTGAAAACTGCGGATCCAGCAGCCTCACCGAGGACTGGGCGGGCTACGTCGTCATCACGCATCCCGAGCAATCGGAGATCGCCGAGGAGATGAACGTCAGGGAACCGGGCGGCTACGCGCTGAAGGTCCGCTGAACGGATGCTCACCCTGCCAGCGGAGCTGCGTGGCGCGTTCAAAGAGCCGTTCGGCCCCGTCTACGAGGACGCCGAGGCGTTGCTGGCTGACGCCGGACGCCCGGTGATCGCCGTCGGCGACGTCGTCACCTACCACCTCCGGCAGGCCGGCCATATCCCCGCCGTCGCGCTCGTCGATGGCCGGACTGAACGCGAGGCGGTCGACGAGGAGATCAGCGACGCGCTCTCGGACCCCGAGCACCGTCGGGCGGTCGAAAACGCCCCCGGCGTCATCTCCGAAGACCTGCTCGTTGCGCTCGTCGACGCCCTCGACGCCGACGCCCCCATCACAATCGTCGTCGACGGTGAGGAGGACCTCGCGGCGCTTCCAGCCGTTCTCGCCGCCCCGACGGGCGCGACAGTCGTCTACGGCCAGCCCGGAGAGGGGATGGTCCGCGTCGAGGTGACGGCCGACGCGAAAGCCGAGATGCGCTCGCTGTTCGAGCGGATGGAAGGCGACGTCGACGCCGCGCTGGCGACGCTCGGCGTCGAGGACTGACCCGACTCCGACGCCGTGACTGTCGCGGCGCTGACAACAGCCGGTGGTCTGAGCTACTGACTCCGATTGCCAGTTCCGGCACTGGATCGGAAACGCGTCGTGAAAACGGCCTCTCGACCGATTTTCTCACCGCTCTACCCCTTCGAAATCCTTTTACTCCTTTCGGATGGATGGTAGAACAACTGAACCATGGAAATCGACATTATCTCCGAGGACGAGAACCCGATGTTGCATCGGTCCGACGTCCGGTTCGAGATCGTTCACGAGGATGCGACGCCGTCTCGACTCTCCGTTCGCGACAGTCTCGCGGCGAAACTCAACAAGGACTCCGACGAGGTCGTCGTCCACGAACTCGATACGAAGTTCGGAATGCGAAAGACCGTCGGCTACGCGAAGGTCTACGACTCCCCGGATTTCGCCCGCGACATCGAGCAGGATTATATGCTCGACCGGAACAAGATCGAGGCCGAGGAAGGCGGCGAAGCGGAAGCCGAAGAAGCCTGATTCGGCCCTAACGAGTACTTTTTTCGATGCGAATCGTCGGAATCGAAGGAACCGCGTGGGCCGCTAGCGCCGCGCTCTACGACACCGAGACCGACGAGGTCGTCATCGAATCCGATCCCTACCAGCCCGACAGCGGCGGTATTCACCCGCGCGAGGCGGCCGAACATATGGGCACGGCCATCCCCGACGTCGTCGCGACGGTTCTCGATCAGGCCGCCGAAACCGCCGATGGCGACGGTCTCGACGTCGACGCCGTGGCGTTCTCCCGCGGACCCGGTCTCGGCCCGTGTCTCCGCATCGTCGGGACTGCGGCGCGTGCCCTCGCCCAGACGCTCTCGGTCCCGCTGGTCGGCGTCAACCATATGGTCGCCCACCTGGAGATCGGTCGGCACCAGTCCGGCTTCGACTCGCCGGTCTGTCTGAACGCTTCGGGGGCGAACGCACACTTGCTCGGCTATCACAACGGCCGGTACCGCATCCTCGGCGAGACGATGGACACCGGCGTCGGCAACGCCATCGACAAATTCACGCGCCATCTCGATTGGTCCCATCCCGGCGGGCCGAAGGTCGAACAGCGGGCGAAAGACGGCGACTACTACGACCTCCCGTACGTCGTCAAGGGGATGGACTTCTCGTTTTCGGGCATTATGTCCGCGGCGAAAGACGCCGTCGACGACGGCGTCCCGGTCGAAGACGTCTGCGCCGGCCTCCAGGAGACGATCTTCGGGATGCTGACGGAGGTCGCAGAGCGGGCGCTGTCGCTGACGGGGACGGACGAACTCGTCCTCGGCGGCGGCGTCGGGCAGAATGCGCGGCTCAGAGCGATGCTCGCGTCGATGTGCGAACAGCGCGGCGCGGACTTCTACGCGCCGGAACCGCGGTTCCTGCGGGACAACGCGGGGATGATCGCGGTGCTCGGCGCGAAGATGTATGCCGCCGGCGACACCCTCGACGTCGCCGATTCCTCCGTCGACCCCAACTTCCGACCCGACGAGGTGCCCGTCACGTGGCGCGGCGAGGAGGAGTCGGTCGTCAGAGACCCCAGCGCGTCGGGGACGATCCGCGGCGCGGAGGCGACAGTCACCTTCGAGGACGACCGGGTGATCAAACGCCGCGTACCCAAAGCGTACCGCCACCCGGCGCTCGACGAACGTCTCCGTGCCGAGCGGACCCGCGCGGAGGCGCGCCTGACCAGCGCTGCCCGCCGCGTCGGCGTCCCGACGCCAGTCGTGTACGACATCGACCCGCAGGACGGCACGCTCGTCTTCGAGTACGTCGGCCACGACGACCTCGCGGCGGCGCTCACGGTCGATCGGTGCCGCGCCGTCGGCCGCCACCTCGCGGCGATCCACGACGCGGGCTTCGTCCACGGCGATCCTACGACCCGAAACGTCCGCGTCGGCGAGGAGCGGACGTACCTCGTCGATTTCGGTCTCGGCTACCACACCGGGCACGTCGAGGATCACGCGATGGATCTCCACGTGTTCAAACAGAGCGTCGCGGGGACGGCGGCCGAGTCCGCACCCCTGCTCGACGCCTTCGAGGCGGGCTACGCCGCTGCGGGCGACGCAGAGGTCCGTACCCGGCTTCGAGCGATCGAAGGACGCGGCCGGTATCAGTAACGGCCTCGATGGCGGGTCGACCGCCCTCGAGGCGCGAAGCGGAAATCGCCCAACGCGGCAACACGATGCCAAAACGATTTATTAGAGCCCGGCGTATGCTGTCGTATGGTAGACAAACCGAAACAGGGTGAGATTCTCGGGATCCCGTACAACTTCGAGCGCCCCTCGCTCGGCCGGATGCTGTCGTCGTACTGGCGGCCCGGCAAGGGAATGCTCGTGAAGAAGCCGTTCGGCATCGGCTACACGCTCAACCTCGCGAACTGGCGCTCGTGGGTCGCACTCGTCGTCGTCGGCGGACTGCTCTGGCAGGAGCAGAAGTCCCGCAGCGACGCCGAGGAAGCCGACGAGGACGAGGGCGGCCCGGTCGAAGTCATCGTCGACTGACCGTTCCACTTTCGACGCCGCCGTCGCCGCGTCGTCGCACCGCAGCGGACGGACGCGACGCGGAACCGACGACGCTTTCTCCCGACCCACCCGACCTCGGAGCGAATGCTCCGATACGTCACTACCAACGCGGGCAAGGTGCGCGAGGCCCGCGAGTATCTCGACGGCGTCGAGCAACTGAACTACGACTACACCGAGGTCCAGGCCTCGGATCTCGGCCCCATCGCGGCCCGCGGCGCCCGGGAAGCGTACCGCTACGCGGGCGAGCCGGTCCTCGTCGACGACGCCGGTCTGTTCGTCGAAGGCTTCGAGGGCTTCCCCGGTCCGTACTCCTCGTACGTCGAGGAGACGCTCGGCATCGACGCCGTCCAGCGACTCGTCGCTACCGAGATCGACGCGCCGCGCCGGGCCTCCTTCCAGTGCGTGCTGGCGTACTGCGACGGCGACGACTTCGCGGCATCGCCCGACCCAGTCGACCGCGCGGACCGCAGCGCCGCCGCGGCCGCTGGGGCGGCATCTGTCGACGAAGACGGCAATGGCGACGCCGCCGCGGACGCCGACGCACTCCCCGTGAAACTGTTCCGTGGCTCCGTCCGCGGCCGGATCGTCGAACCGCGCGGTGAGGGCGGCTTCGGCTACGATCCGATCTTCGAACACGACGGGACGACGTTCGCAGAGATGACCGCCGACGAGAAGAACGCCGTCTCACACCGCGGCCGCGCCTTCGCGAAGTTCGCCGAGTGGTTCGAAGACCGCGCGCCCTGACGCCGCCGCTGTCTCGGCTGTCGCCGGCTGACCGATTCTGTTCGAGGCAGCTGTCCACGTCACGTATCGAATCTGATAGCGAGAGGCAAACGTTGATTTAGACAGCTATCTCTCGGCAAATTCTGTTTTCATCTGATGAGAACGCAATGATAGGCTTATGGGATGCGTCCAGAGACGGTAGGGTATGTATCTGCTCGAATCGTACGAACGGCTCCTGTGGGGGACGATGGACGTCCTCGGCGTCTCCCGCTCGGTCGCCCGGAAGGTGCACGTCGCGGTCGGGATCCAGTTCGCGATCTCGGTCGCACAGGCGGCGCTTCCGTGGATTGCCAGCGGGGAGACGCAGACGCTCTTGTCGGCGCTGCTCCTCGTCGGCGCGGTCGTCGCGTTCCTCAATACGGTCCTGATCGTCCGGCGCGACGTCGTCACGCCGATCGATCAGCTCTCGACGTCCGCGTCCGCCGTCGCGGCCGGTGATCTCTCGACGCCGCCACCGACGACCGACGGCGACGACGAGGTCGCCCAACTGGTCGAAGACTTCGGAGATATGCACGAGCACCTCCAACTCGTGTCCGCGCAGGCGACGGCGATGGCGGATCGAGAGTTCGACGATCCGGTGCTCGAAGAACGACTTCCGGGCGAGTTCGGCGACTCGCTCGGCCGGATGGCCTCAGACCTCACGACGCACACGCGGGCGCTCCAGCAGTTGGTCGACGCCTTCGGCGACGCGACCGAGCGCGCCCGCGAGGGTGACCTCACGGCGCTGATGCCCGCCGAGGAACTCGCCGCTGAGGACGACCGCTACGGCGAAGTCGCCCGCTCGTACAACGAGTTCCTCCGGACGCTCTCGGCGACGCTCGGCGACGTCCAGACGTTCGCCGATCAGGTCGCAGAGATGAGTTCGGACGCTCAAACGCACGTCCGGCGTGCGACCGAAGCGAGCGAGGCCGTCGCGGCCGCGGTCGACGAGATCGAAGCCGGCGCCGACGAACAGACCGAACACCTCCAGACGGTCGCCTCGGAACTCTCGACGCTCTCGGCGACCGTCGAGGAGATCGCCGCTTCTGCGGACGAGGTCGCGGGGACCGCAGAGCGCGCCGCCGAACGCGGACGCGCCGGCCGCGACGTCGCCACGACCGCGATGGAAGAACTCGACGCCGCCGAGGCCCGAATCGAAGAGACGGCGGCAGCGATGGAGGAACTAGCGGCACACATCGAGGAGATCGACGAGATCGCCGAGTTCATCGACTCGGTCGGCTCCCAGACCGATCTGCTCGCGATCAACGCCTCGATCGAGGCGGCCCACGCCGGCTCCGCCGGTGACGGCTTCGGCGTCGTCGCCGAGGAGGTCAAATCGCTGGCCGAGGAGACCCGCGAGTCCGCCGACGAGGTCTCGACGCTCATCGAAGACGTCACCGAGCGCTCCGAGGAGACGCTCGCGACCGTTCACGAGACCGACCAGCAGGTGAAATCCAGCGTCGAGACCGTCGCGGAGGCCATCGAGGAGTTCGAGTCGATCGTCGACGACGTCGAGGGAATCGACGCGAGCATCCGTGAAGTGAGCAACGCGACCGACCAGCAGGCGGACTCCTCGCAGGACGTCGCCGCCCGCGTCGACGAGGTCGCGAACATTTCCGAGGAGACGACCGCACAGACCGCCGCGGCCGTCGAGGACGCGACCCAGCAGTCCGAGTCGCTCACCGAACTCGAAACGCAGGCAGATCAGCTCTGCGAACGCGCGAACAACCTCGACGACCTCGTCGACTCCTTCGAGATCCTCGAGGAACACCGCGACGAAGGGTTCGAGTGGACGGAGCAACCTGTCAGCGACGCCGACGGCTCCGTGGATGCCGGAGGCCCCGCCGCTAGCGCGGCCTCTGATGACTGACTTCTACGACCCCGTTTTGTCTCGCCGCTGATTGGTCCGCCAGCAGTCTATACCCTTATTTGTCCGCCGGTCGAATCCGGAGATATGAAGATAGTGCCGGACACGAGCGCGGTCATCGACGGTCGCGTGTCCGAGCGAGTCGAGTCGGACGGCGAGGTCACGGTTCTGGTCCCCGAAGCCGTCGTCGGAGAACTCGAATCCCAGGCCAACGACGGCCTCGACACGGGCTGGGCGGGCCTCGAAGAGCTCCAGCGCCTCGCGGAACTCGCCGACGAGGGCGACGTCGACGTCCGGTACGTCGGCCGCCGGACGAAACCCAGCGAGGCCACCGGCGCGCACGAGGGCGACATCGACGCGCTCATCCGCGACATCGCAGAAGAGGAGCAGGCGACGCTTCTCACGAGCGACGTCGTCCAGTCGGAGGTCGCGAAGGCGAAAGGGATCGACGTCGAGTACGTCGAACCGCGCGTCCGCGGTTCCGGCGAACTCGTCATCGAGGAGTTCTTCGACGACCAGACGATGTCGGTCCACCTCAAGACCGGGACGAAGCCGAAAGCCAAGCGCGGCGCCATCGGCGAGATGCACTACCAGACGATCGACGACGAGGTCTCCGACGAGGCGCAGATGAAAGAGTGGGCCGACGACATCGAGGAGACGGCCCGCACCAGTTCCGAGGGCTTTCTCGAACTCTCCGAACCGGGGATGAGCATCGTGCAGTTCCGCGACTACCGCATCGCGGTCGCGCGCCCGCCCTTCGCCGACGGCATCGAGATCACCGCCGTCCGGCCGATCGTCAAGACCGACCTGGATGACTACGAGTTCGCCGACGAACTCCGGGATCGGCTGAAAGAGCGCCAGCGCGGCGTCCTCATCTCCGGGTCTCCCGGAGCCGGGAAATCGACGTTCGCGCAGGCCGTCGCGGAGTTCCTCACTGAGAGCGACTACGCGGTCAAGACGATGGAGAAGCCCCGCGACCTCCAGGTCGGTCCGGACATCACCCAGTACACCGCGCTCGGCGGCGATATGGAGAAGACGGCCGATTCGCTCCTCCTCGTCCGCCCGGACTACACGATCTACGACGAGGTGCGGAAGACGAAGGACTTCGGCGTCTTCGCGGATATGCGCCTCGCGGGCGTCGGGATGGTCGGCGTCGTCCACGCCACGCGCGCCATCGACGCGCTCCAGCGTCTCGTCGGCCGCGTCGAACTCGGGATGATCCCGCAGGTCGTCGACACCGTCGTCTACATCGAAGACGGGCGCGTCGACACCGTCTACGACGTCAAGACGGAGGTGAAAGTCCCCGAAGGACTCACCGCGGAGGACCTCGCACGCCCGGTCATCCAGGTCACGAACTTCGAGACCGGAAAACCGGAGTACGAGATCTACACGTTCAACCGGCAGGTCATCACCGTCCCGCTCACCGGCGACGGAGAGAGCGAGGAGAGCGGCGTCGGCCGCCTCGCCCGCCAGGAGATCGAACGCGAGATCCGCTCGATCGCCCGCGGGCACGTCGACGTCGAACTCAAGGGCCAGAACAAGGCGGTCGTCTACGTCGAAGAGGACGACATCTCCTACGTGATCGGCAAGGGCGGCGGCCGTATCTCCGACGTCGAAGACCGCCTCGGCATCGAGATCGACGTTCGGACGCACGACGAGAAACCGGGTCGCGGCGGCGCGAGTGGAAGCGCCGGCGGCTCCGGGGGTGCAGGCGGCGGCGCCCAGTCCTCCGAGGGCATCGTCGTCACGCCCGAAGTCACCTCCCGGCACGTCGTCGTCCGGATGGACGAACACGTCGGCGAGACCGTCGAGATCCGCGCCGACGGCGAGTACCTCTTCACCGCGACGGTCGGTCGCGGCGGCGACATCCAGGTCTCCCGCGGCAGCGCCATCGCGGACGAACTCGAACAGGCGATCGACCGGAAACAGCGGATCACGGTCCACCCGGCCTGATTCACGGCGTTCGTCGGATCCGCTCAGTCGCGCCGGCCCTCGCTGAATCGGACGATTCTTCCCCCGACCGGTGTACTCTCGGGTATGGAATCGGACACGCCGCCGGCGGAGGTGCTCGACGAACTGTTCGCGACGATCGAGGACCGCAAGGAGACGCTACCCGAGGGCTCCTACACGACGTCGCTTTTCACCCACGAGAAGGGGAAAAACGCCGTCTTAGAGAAGATCGGCGAGGAGGCCACCGAGACGATTCTCGCCGCGAAAGACGAAAACGAGGAGGAACTGCTGGCCGAGAGCGCCGACCTCGTCTATCACCTGCTCGTCGTGCTCGCGATGGAGGACGTCACGCTCGACGATCTCCGAACGGAACTCCGCGATCGGTTCTGAGGCGGACCGCAGACCGGGAAAAGAACGCTATCGGAACGAAACGCCTAGGTCGTGCAGGCCGTCGTTGTTCTGGGCGACGTTGATCAACAGCGGCGTCAGCGACTCGACCTCTGCGGCGTTCGCGATGCCGCCGGCGTCGAGCGCGCGGAGGCCGTCGATGTCCTCTGCGATTCCGGCGACGGTGTCTTTCGCGCCCTCGTCCTCGCCAACGAGGAGCGTGTCGATGCCGAGGTCGGCGTCGAGGTTCGCGAGCCGACCGGCCGCGAGGTTGTGGAACGCGCCGACGACGGGCACGTCCTCGGGGGCGGCGTCGGCGACGAGTGCGGTCACGCTGCCCGCGCCCGGGGGGTGGTAGTGGAAGCCGTCCTCGTCGCGCTGCATCCCCGCGGCGGGGGTGACCAGCACGTCGTCCGCATCGAGGCTGTCGGTGACGGCGTCGACCGTGTCCGCGACGTGGTACGGCGGGACGCTGAGGACGACGACGTCAGCCCGATCGGCCGCCATCGCGTTCTCGAAGCCGGTGATCTTCGTCTCGCGGCCGTGTTCTGCAACGGTCTCTTGATACGCGGCGGCGGCGTCGTGTGCGGCGTCGGGGTCCCGAGAGCCGATTACGACGTCGTGGTCCGTGTGGTAGGCCCAGCGGAGCGCGAGGCCCTCGCCGACGTCGCCGGTACCGCCGAGAAGTGCAATTCGCATAGGTGGCCGTGAGGAGGCGGTCGGGTAAAGGGTTGCGTGACCGGGGATGGCTGCCGGTGTTCGCCCCTGTGTCGCGGTGTCGCTGGCCGTCTCGCTCACTCCCAGTCGTTCGCTCTCTCCTGTGCCGCCGTCGCCATCGGGAGGTACACGACGAGGAACCCCACGAGGGGAGCGACGATCAGCGTCCCGAGAAGCAGGCCCGTTCGGATCGAGGTCTCCGGAGGCAGCAGTCGCCACACGCCGAGTCCGAGGACGTCGACGACGATCACCACTGCGGCGAACCGGAGGAAGTTCGAGCGGACGTCGCTCATACCGTCTCACTCCCGTTCCAGCGCCGCGGATTCAGTCCTTTCGCCTGGGTCGCGACCAGCCAGCCGACTGCGAGCGGGACGAGGCCGCCGACCGGGCCGCCGACGCCGAGCGCACCAAGTGCGAGACGACCGCCGAGCGCGACGCCGAAGAAGACGAGATACTGGACGGTCTGATCGCCCGCTTCCGCCTCCGGCGAGATCGAATCGAGTGCGAACCAGGCGGCCAGCGGGGCGACGACGACGAAGGTGCCGAGGGCGACGCCGAGCGGCAGGAGGCCGGTCGGGTCGGGCGCGAGGACGGTCGTCACGACGACGGCGACGACCGCGGCGAAGATGCCGGCCCAGGCGAGTCGTTCGATGCGAAGCGCGTCCATCGCGTGAGGGTTAGACGGGGACGCAAAAAGCGTGCTCGTTAGGTGCTCGTAGCGCACCTGCCGAGGCGCGCTGCCGCCGCCGGACCTACTCGAAGAGCAATGTCGGGAGGTCGTTCACGGAGTCGACGACGGCGGCCGCGCCGGCGGCCTCGTACGCCCGTCGCCCCGATTCGCCGGTCAGCCCGCCGGTCAGGACGCCGATGCCGTAGTACTCCCGCTCGGGATCGCTCTCGGCGGCGTTGACCGCGGTCTTCACGTCGTCGAGGGTGTCGCCGGCGAAGGCGACGCTGTCGGCGTCGAAGCGCTCTGCGAGCGTCACGAGCGCGTGGGGGTGCGGCTTGCCCTCCTCCCAGTCGTCCATCGTGAAACGGTGCTCGTCGGGAACCGAGAGTCCGACGCGGTCGAGCGCGATGTCGGCCTCCGCCGCGGGGCGTCCCGTGAGGACGCCCACGTCGGCGCGCTGCCGCAGTCGGTCGATCGTCTCGGGTTCGAGAATGATCGGCTCGTCGTGGATGTATCCCGCGGTCTCGAACGGCGGCTCGCCGCCCTCTAGTTCTCGATACAGGTCCGCGCCGAGATACAGCGCCTGGAACGCCTCGCGGAGCCCCTCACGGTCCCACTCGTCGCGGACGGCCGCGAGCGCGTCGGCGTCGAGATGAGCGCTCGCGACCGCTTCGGCGGCGTCGAGACCGCCACCCTGGGATTCTATCTGGTCGGTGAACGCCGAGAGCCCGATCGGCGCGCGCGCGTCGACGAGGACGTACAGCGCCGCCGCGTAGGTCACGTCCCAGTCGTTGTTGAAGCCGCCGGCGTCCTTGAACAACTGAACGTCGTCGCGGTCGATCGTCCGGTCGTACAGGCGCTCGACGGACTCCACGATAGCGCGACGATACGAGTCGGCCACGTCGAGGAGCACGCCGTCGATGTCGAGGACGACCGCGTCTGCGTGCATACTCGTAGGCGGCCGGGCGGCGGCCTTAGCGTTGTCCCTTCCCTGTGCGGTCGCGCTTCGTGGGGACCCTCGACCGTGCGAACCAACTTACACCTCCCGACCGTGCGAACCAACTCACGCCCCGCGGCATCGAGTTAGGAGATATTTTACCGTGGGGTCGCCAGAGAGGAGATATGGACTACGACCCGCAGGAACTCGAAGCGCGGTGGCGCGAGCGGTGGGCCGAGGAGGGTCGCTACGAGGCCGACCCCGTCGGTGCCGACGACCCCGACACCGCCGCCGACGAGGACGCGACGTTCATTACCGTCCCGTATCCGTACCCCAGCGGCGGGATGCACATCGGCCACGCCCGGACGTACACCGTCCCCGACGTCTACGCCCGCTACCGACGTCAGCAGGGCGACAACGTCCTGTTCCCGATCGCCTGGCACGTCACCGGCACGCCGATCATCGGCGCGGTCGAACGGCTGAAGAAGGGGGAAGAAGAGCAACTGTCGGTTCTCCGCGACACCTACAACGTCTCCGAAGACACGCTCGCGGACCTGGAGACGCCGATGGGCTACGCCCGCCACTTCATCGAGCAGCACTACAAGAAGGGGATGAAGAACCTCGGGCTCTCGATCGACTGGCGGCGGGAGTTCACCACCAACGACGACCGCTACTCGCAGTTTATCACCTGGCAGTACGAGACGCTGCGGGACCGCGGCCTCCTGGAGAAGGGGCTACACCCCGTCAAGTACTGCACAAACGAGAAACAGCCGGTCACGACGCACGACTTACTGGAAGGCGAGGAGGCCGAGTTCCAGGAGTACACGCTCGTCCGGTTCGGTCACGGCGACACCGTCGTCCCGATGGCGACGCTCCGCCCCGAGACCGTCCGCGGAGTCACGAACGCCTACATCGACCCCGACGCCGACTACGTGATCGCCGACGTCGACGGCGAGGAGTGGTTCGTCTCCGCGCCCGCCGTCGAGAAACTCCAACTGCAGGGTCACGACGTCACGCCGAAACGCACCGTCGCCGGCGAGCACCTGGTCGGCGAGCGCGTCACGAACCCCATCACGGGTGAGGAGGTCCTCGTCCTGCCTGCGGACTTCGTCGACGCCGAGAACGCCACCGGGGTCGTGATGTCGGTGCCGGCGCACTCGCCGGACGACTACGTCGCACTCCAGGAGGCGAAAGCCGGCGACGAGCGGATGCGCGAGTACGGCATCGATCCCGCCGACGTCAAGGAGATCGAACCGATTCCGATTCTCTCGATCGAGGGCTACGGCGACATCCCAGCGAAGACCGCCGTCGAGGAGGCCGGCATCGAGTCCAGCGCTGACCCTGCACTCGAAGAGGCCACGAAAGAGCTGTACAACAGCGAGTTCCACAGCGGCCGCCTGAACGACGAGTACGGGGAGTTTGCGGGCGATATCGTCGAAGACGTCCGCGGCCGGTTCAGGGACGCCTACCGCGACGAGGGCGCGTTCGGCACGATGCAGGAGTTCTCCGAGGAGGTCGTCTGCCGCTGCGGCGGCGACGTCGTCGTCGCCGAGCAGGACACGTGGTTCCTGCGCTACAACGACGAGGCGTGGAAGCAGAAAGCCCACGACGTGGTTTCGCGGATGGAGGCGATCCCGGAGAACACCCGCGGTGAGTACGATCACACGATCGACTGGCTGAACGAGTGGCCCTGCATCCGGAACTACGGGCTGGGCACGCGCCTGCCGTGGGACGACGAGTTCGTCATCGAACCGCTGTCGGACTCGACGATCTATATGGCGTACTACACGATCGCCCACCGGCTGGACGAGATCCCCGTCGAGGACCTCGATCGGGAGTTCTTCGACGCGCTGTTCTACGGTGCCGACGCGGTCGACGACCCCGACGAGCGCGCGCTGGAACTGCGTGCGGAGTGGCTCTACTGGTACCCCGTCACCTACCGCTTCTCGGCGAACGACCTCATCTCGAATCACCTGACGTTCTATCTGTTCCACCACGCCGAACTGTTCGACGAGGCCCAGTGGCCCGCGGGCATCGTCATTATGGGGATGGGTCTGCTCGAAGGCGAGAAGATGTCGTCCTCGAAGGGGCACGTCGTCCTCCCCGGTGCGGCGATCGACGAGTACGGCGCGGACACGGTGCGCTTCTTCCTGCTCAACTCCGCGGAGCCGTGGCAGGACTACGACTGGCGCGCCGAACAGGTCGAGTCCGTGCAGACGCAACTGGAGCGCTTCTGGAACCGCGCCCAAGACGTCGTTGACGACCCCGGCCCGGAGGAACGCCCCGATCTGGCGACGGCGGACCGCTGGCTGCTGTCGCGCCTCCAGCGGACCGTCGCTACGGTCACCGAGGCGATGGAAGGCTCCGAGACCCGGACTGCGAGTCAGGCCGCCTTCTACGACTTCGAGGAGGACCTGCGCTGGTACCGCCGCCGGACGGACCGCTCGCGCCCCGCGGCGCGCTGGACGCTTCGGGAGGTCCTGGAGACGCGACTGCGCCTGCTCGCGCCGTTCGTGCCGTTCCTGACGAACGAACTCCACGAACAGTTGACGGGCACGCCTGCGGAGGACGCGCCGTGGCCCGAAGTCGACGACGACCTGCTCGACCGCGGCATCGAGGCCGCGGAAACGCAGATCGAACGGCTCGTCGACGACATCCAGGGCATCCGCCAGTCCCTGCAGAACGCCGACGAGGACGTTCCCGAGGCGGACCCCGACCGCATTCGGGTCACCGTCGCGGCCGACTGGAAGCACGACGTGTTCGGCACGGTCGCCGACCTCGGTGCGGACCAGGGCGCAGTGATGGGCGAAGTGATGCAGGACCCCGATCTCCGCGAGCGCGGCAACGCCGTCAACGACCTCGTCGGTGAACTGATCGAGTTCGCCCGCGGTCGCGACGACGACGAACTCGACGCGCTCGCCGGTCTCGACGAACAGGACGCCTACGAGCGCGCGGCCGACTTCCTCGGCCGGGAGTTCGACGCCGAGATCGTCGTCCAGAAGGAAGGCGAAGACGTCGAAGCGCGCAAGCAGGCGGTCCCGTTCCGGCCCGCGATCGAACTCGAAGCCGAGTAGGGTACATACTGTCGGACAGACGTTCGTGAATTATGTTGGCACCCACGGGGTGCCGATGATTTTCACATCGTTCCGTCCGACAGTATCAATCGTCGCTGCCGTCGCCGTGACAGTCCAAGTGATTACACGGGCGTAACCTGCTGTAGCACCGTAATCTGGCCGTTCTCTCCGTCCCGACTCGCGAAGGTTTATGACCGTTCGACTGCTCGAATTGTAACAATGGCAGAGGCAGAAGAGGAGAGTCTCGACGACCTCCCTCCGAGCGCGAAGTTGGTCTTCAAAGTACTCGAGTACAACGGCCCGCTAACCCAGAAAGGAATCGTCCAGGAATCGATGCTCTCGGCCCGGACGGTCCGCTACGCACTCGAACGACTCGAGGGAATCGACGTCGTCGACGAGGACGTCTACTTCGCCGACGCGCGACAGAATCTCTATCAGCTCACCGACGACGCACCGGAGACCCACCCCGCCGAGGGCGACGGCGACGAAGCGGAAGCCTGCTGCGCGGAGTAACCGCTCCCGTTTGGGGTTGGACTAATTTTCCACGAGAAGTTATCCCTCCCCACTCCCGAGTACGACTATGTCGCTCTCACTCGACGCTACGCAACTGGATCGCTACTCCAGACACATCATTATGGACGAGGTCGGTCCCGAGGGACAAAAGCGCCTGCTCGACGCCCGGGTGCTCGTCGTCGGCGCGGGCGGCCTGGGCGCGCCGGTGATTCAGTACCTCGCCGCCGCGGGGGTCGGCACGCTCGGCATCGTCGACGACGACGTCGTCGAGCGGAGCAATCTCCAGCGCCAGGTCATCCACCACGATGCCGACGTCGGCCGACCGAAAGTCGACAGCGCAGCGGCGTTCGTCGAGGGCCTCAATCCGGATGTCGACGTCGAGACCTACGAGACCAGACTGGAGAAATCGAACGTCGAGGAGGTGGTCCCCGGCTACGACCTCGTCGTCGACGCCTCGGACAACTTCCCGACGCGGTACCTCCTGAACGACTTCTGTCGGCTCCGGGAGATCCCGATCGCCCACGGCGCGATCTACAAGTTCGAGGGACAGCTGACGACGCTCGTTCCCGGCGGACCGTGTTACCGCTGTCTGTTCCCCGAAGCGCCCGAGCCCGGAACAGTCCCGGACTGTGCGACAACCGGCGTCCTCGGCGTCCTGCCCGGAACCGTCGGCTGTATCCAGGCCACGGAAGCAGTGAAACTCATCCTCGACGCCGGCGATCTGCTGACAGGACAACTGCTTTTTTACGACGCGATGGAACTCTCCTTCGAGAAGGTTCCGTACCGCGAGAACCCCGACTGTCCGGTCTGCGGCGACGACCCGATCGACTCGATCGACGAGGTGGAGTACACGGCGGCCTGTGCGGTCGGCGGCGACTGAATCCGTCGCTGCGAGGGCGTTCGAGCCCGCGCTTACGTTCTCCCGCCCGGAATCGCGTCGACGACGCGTTCCAGTACCGTCGCCTCCGCCTTTCGGAGGTGTTCGGCTGCGGTTCCGACGGCGCAGTCGAGTTCCTCGGCCACCGCTTCGAGCGTCGCATCCCGGGGATCGGCGTAGTATCCACACGCGACTGCGACGCGGAGCGCTTCACGTTGTCGAGACGAGAGCGCGGCGGTCGGGTCCGAGAGGCGGCCGTCGTACGGTTGGATCTGCTGGACGGTTACTCCGATTTCGCTCGGGAGTCCGTCGAGTGCGGTCTCCACTTCGCTCGCCGTCCCGACGAGCGAGACGTCGATACAGCGATCCTCGCGGTAGATGACCGGTGGAACGACCACGACGCCGGTTCCCAGGAACGCCGCGGTCAATCTGGCATCGGCGGCGCGTTGATCTTCGGTGACGGCGAGGTGGAACCCCCGCTGTGTCGGTTCAGTGGCGACTTCGTAATCCAGAATCGACGGCTGGTCGGCCAGCGCCGCCGTGTACGACGCGGGATCGTCGCCGTCGACGAAGAACACGAGCGTGTTTCGATCGCCGACTGCGGGATTCCAGTGCCGGAGGCGCGTCTCCCGGAACCCGGGTGTGTCGGCCACGAACGCGTGCATCGGATGAACGTACGGTTCGGGGAGGTCGAGCCGCAACCGCAGCGAGCGCATCGGAGGAGATTGGGTCTGTCGAAGGTAAAAGTATACCTCAGACGTGAGGCAGCAGTCCCAGGTGAGAGTCTTCCGAACACTGCGGTATGCAACACCCGTGCGAACCCTCCGCCGAGCCGACGCCGGTCGATACGCCGACCAACTCGACCGCCGAACGCGCTCTCGCGTCGCTGGAGCAGTCGTTTCACGTCCGCCGGGAATCCCACCAGCACGCGCCCGGCGTCGTGATCCGCCCGGATGCGGTGCAGGACGTGCTTCGACACCTACGCGAGGTGGCCGGGTTCGACCACCTCTCGTGTGTGACCGCTCAGGAGTATCCCGACCGCTACGAGACGATTTACCACCTGAAGCAGTACGCCGATCCGACCACGGAACTGAGCGTGATCGTCCCGGCGCCCAGCGACGCGCCCACGAGCCAGTCGGCGGCGCCCGTCTTGCCGACCGCTGGCTGGCACGAACGCGAGGCGTACGATCTGATCGGCATCGAGTACGACGACCATCCGGATCTGCGCCGCCTGCTCCTCCCCGAGACGTGGCAGGGACACCCGCTCTCGCTGGATTACGATCAGCATCGGCCACAGATCGTCCCCTACACCGAGAACGTCAATCCCGTCCAGGACGACGAGCGCGACGGCGACACGCTGCTTTTGAACATCGGGCCGCATCACCCGGCCACGCACGGTGTCCTCCACCTGCAAGTCACGCTCGACGGCGAGCAGATCGTCGACGTCGACCCCGACATCGGCTACATCCACCGCTGTGAGGAGCAGATGTGCCAGTCGAAGACTTACCGTCACCAGATTATGCCCTACCCCGATCGTTGGGACTGGGGCGGCGCGGGCTTGCTGAACGAGTGGGCCTACGCGCGGACGGCAGAGCACCTTGCCGACATCGAAGTCCCCGAGTACGCCCAGGTCGTCCGGACGATGGCAGCGGAGCTCTCGCGGATGCTCTCGCACTTTCTCGCCGTCGGCGCGTACGCGCTCGACGTCATCGGCGACTTCACGGCCACGTTTATGTACGCGATCAAGGACCGCGAGACGGTCCAGAACATCCTCGAAGACCTCACCGGCCAGCGGCTGATGTTCAACTACTTCCGCCTGGGCGGCGTCGTCTGGGACCTCCCCGATCCACGTGAGGAGTTTCTCGCGAAGATCTACGACTTCGTCGACGACCTCCCGGAGCGACTGGCAGAGTATCACGACCTGCTCACCGGCAACGAGGTCATCCAGCTTCGAACCGTCGACACCGGAGTGCTCTCGACGGAGACGGCGAAGGCCTACGGCTGCACCGGCCCCGTCGCACGCGGCTCGGGAATCGACTACGACCTGCGTCGCGACGACCCCTACGGCTACTACGACAAGCTCGAGTGGGATGTCGTCACCGAACCAGACGGTGACAATTTCGCTCGTCTCCTGGTCCGATTACAGGAACTCGAACAGTCCGCGAAGATCGTCGAACAGTGTGCTGACCGCTTGGCGGAGTGGCCGGCCGACGAGCGAACGATCCAGGCCAACGTCCCGCGGACGATCAAGCCCGACCCAGACGCCGAAGTGTATCGAGCCGTCGAGGCCGCGAAGGGCGAACTCGGGATCTACATCCGTTCGGACGGCACCGACACGCCCGCGCGGTTCAAGATCCGCGGCCCGTCGTTCTCGCACCTCCAGGCCCTCCCCGAAATGACCGAGGGCGAGTACATCCCGGACCTGATTGCGACGCTCGGCAGCCTCGACACGATTATGGGCGAAGTCGACCGGTAGCGTCGCCGACGAAACGGCGTCGCTCACTGAGGGTGAAGGCAAACAGTCGGCACACGCGTCACTGCCCGCGTCGACGTGCCGAACGACCGCTGCCCGACGCGGGACGGATGCTACGTCACGGAGACGCTGGCCTCTTCATGCGGTATAAACCCAGGGTCGCGCCGTGCTCATCTGCGCGCGCCGCCCGCCGGTAGTGTTCAGATTAGCTGGTTCTATGCGAAGGCGAACGCTTGAAGCCAATTTTCGACAGTGTCTGCTTCGGCGTGGCTAAAACAATTTGAGAACTGATTTGTTCGGCGTTTTAGTTCTCGGAAGACACGTTCGACGCTATTCCGATTACCATGTTTTTCATATCTGTAATCGAGGCCGTGTCGATGGAGTGCCGCTTGCAGCCACGGTGCAGAATCGACGAGAAAGAGCGCATCATCGACGAGATGTTTCTCGCGGAGTTCCGCAAGGAACATCTCGGTAATCGCTTGATTTCTCGTCGGAGAAAGCTTAATATGCAGCAAGCGGTTCGTTTCGGGATCGACCGCAGCGTACAGCCAGAACCGTTCGTCATTGAGTTGGATCACGGTCTCGTCGACCGCAACGTGATCCGGGTCGGCACCATCTGTGGGCTGTAGATCGGCCTTCTGCACCCAGTTATGAACGGTGGAGCGACAACGATCGACACCCAAACTATCAAGGATAGAGATGGTATTCGAAAGTGATAGTCCAGCCAAGTGAAGTCGAATACCGAGCTTCATCGCTGGCTCGGGTGTCGACTCTCGCTCCACAAATCCTAACTCGAAGCGGTTGCTACCACCGTTGAGGCGTGCGATTTCGAGCATTGATCACTCAAAAATCGCACCGCCTCATCCTTCATCCTTATCTGAACACCGCCGGTTTTCACTGGGCTGAACACTAAGAGTAGTAGGTAGTGTGACGACGATATCACCGCCGCTTGTGATGAGTTCAAGGACGTGGTCATGCGATGGGAGTTCGTATTGTCGCCAGTATTCCCTAGGGACATCTGTGTGAAGGAATTCGTCTTTGCGTTGTTCGAGGTCTCGGAGATTAACGAAGAGGAGATCGTAATCCCGTATATTAGCCGTCTCGTCCCAGTCAGCGTAGTCTGCAAAATCGAGTTCGGATCCTTTTGAGAGAATACGTGTCACTGTTGTTTTTGTCTGGGAGCGTCGGATTATTGGACTTATCGGTCGTTTACTGCAATCAGAAGAATTGAAGAAGTGCGTCGGCGACTGGAAGAAGACTTCGGGTTAAACTCGGGCGGACCGCAAGCGAACGCGGGCATCAGGTCGGGATTCACCAGAAAGTACGGAAAAGGATTCAGTATCGACGAACGATACTGGATGGGTGACCAGAATCAGTACCGTCTAAATGAGCAGTACCGCAGTGAGATTGAAGAGCGCTGGACCTGATTCACGCTCTCGCATAGCTCAATCTAATCAAAAGTAGTTGACTCACTGGTTTGCGTTTATTTTCCCCTCAAGGGGTGAGGGGTTCGCCGTGCTGGCGAATCTCCAGAAACTGGTGACAAAACATGGCGACGAGAGACATCTACGAGACGAGCTTCGACGAAGACGTCCAGACAAACTCCAGCACGAACCCATGTCCGGAGTGCGATGGCCGGGTGACTACCAACTCGGTCGAAACTATCTGTGAAGACTGTGGACTCGTTATTGACGAGCAGCGAATCGACCACGGGCCCGAATGGAGAAGTCACGACCAACACGAGCGAAAGCGGACGGGTGCTCCACTGACTGCAGCACGTCATGACCGGGGGCTTTCGACCGATATCGGTCGCTGGAAAGATGCAAACGGGAACGAACTCTCTGGACGAAAGCGCCAGCGACTGTCCCGAATACGGCGGGAACAGACTCGTGGTCGGTTCCAGTCGAAAGCCGAGCGAAATCTCGCACACGGCCTGGGTGAAGTTCGAAGAATCGCGAGCGTCCTCGAGCTCTCAGATTCGATTCGGGATCAGGCGTGCCAACTGTTCCGGAGCGCCCAGAACGAGGATCTGCTTCGAGGCCGATCAATCGAGGCGATAGCGGCAGCAAGCATCTACGGAGCCTGTCGCTGTAACGGTCACTCGCGGTTACTCGACGACGTCGTCGACGCAGCACGCGTCGAACAATCGAGAGTCGCGAATGCGTACAAGACGCTGAATACAGAACTTGGACTGCCGACCCAGCCTGTTCGACCGAGCGAATTCATCCCCCGTCTCGCGTCAGAACTTAACATTTCAGACGCCACCCGACGTCGAGCAGTGGCACTCTCGAAGCACCATCAAGAAACTGCTATTTCAAACGGGTGTCGTCCGAGTGGCGTCGCGGCGGCCTGCATATACAAAGCTGCACAGGAACACGGAAGACCACTCACACAGCAGAGAGTTGCGGATGCTGCAGGGATGTCAGCTGTAACAGTTCGTGCCAGGAGAGACGAACTCAACGCGGCATGAGCCGATTTGCATCGGCATCAACTTCATACGCTGCGAGATGAGTTACCCAATTATGACGCTCACAGAGACGGTCGATTATCTCGCCGAGGAGTTAGACTTGGAGCGGAGTGAACACGTCCGGCAGGTCGGAAAGGCAGTCGCAAGACTACGCGATTGACCAAGTCTGGTCCTGCCCTCCCAGTAACCCAGCACAGCACCCTTTGCATATATTTGAAGAATCCAAAGATATATTGAGAGTGGCCGCCTACAGGTACGTATGACCGAGTTCGATCCGGCCCCAACGTCCGACGATACGCAGCGCCGGTGGCAGACGGGGACAGACACGTTTGGTCGTGTCTACGACGTCGTCCTCGGCGTTACCGCTCCGACTGCCTACACCGAGATCGCTGAGCTTGCGGACTGCTCTCCGAATGCCGCGAAAAAGCACCTCGACCGCTTGACGGAGATGGGCATCGCCCGAGCCGAGAGAGACAGCCGTCCAGCAACATACGAACGTAACGAGGGGTATCTCGAATGGCAGGACGCCAGTCGAATCGCAACTGAGCTCTCTATCGAAGCGATCATCGACCGCGTGGAGGCGCTTGAAGCCCAGCGAACGGAATACGAAGCCCAATTCGAAACGTCAGACCCAGCGGCTGTCAACGTGTTTGATCACGATAGTCACGAAACCATCCACGAGCGGATGACCGCAGTCAGCGAGTGGCAGGGCGTGATTCGAGATATCCGGCTATACGAACTTGCTCGCCAGCTCTCCCAGAATGATGGGCATCTGATTCCGGCCTAAATGAGTCAGCCACCGGAGGATCCGGCCCCACACTCGACGGGCCCGCCGGATCGACAGACGCTGCGCCTGCTGGAGCGACACCTCTCGTCGGATTCACTCGTCGCCGAGACTGCGTTCGATCCGGATTCATACGAACCTCGACTGCTTCGTGGACTGCTCGACGCTGGACGATATCCTGACACAGTAACAGCGGCCCGTCTCGACATCCGATGGTTCACGACTGGCGATTTCTCGGTCCACTACGTCGAAGAGCACGAGGACAGGGAACGCTGGGAGTGTCGCTGGGACCGGCACCCGAACGCGCACAACACCCGGTTGCACTTCCACAAGCCACCGTCTGCCACCGAAATTACCGACCTCGAACTCCCGTCGCTCCATCCACTCGAAGTCTACTCCACTGTCCTCACGGCGATCGAACGGCGCATCGAGACACTGTGGTCGGCACAGTGATCCCGTGATGAAGGGAGCGTGAGTTCAAGTACGATAACGAGGGAAGCCATTCACAAGAGATGACGGACCACTACTCTGATTTTGAGGAACTACGACCACTTGGTGAAACGACCCACGTTCCCGACGACGAGCTTTCCAGACGGGGGAACCCTGGACGAGCAGAGCGAAAGGAAGGGCTCGGATCGTATCCTGATCGAGTGAGATCAACACCGATCGAATGTTCCTCGTGCGGTGCGTCGATTCCTGCGAACCGTACCAAGTGTCGGTTCTGCCTCTCAAATCATCTGGATGGGACCAGCGACGATAGTTGCACTCCGGATACTGAGTGGACACTGCTCCACGTGGACCATCTACTCGTCGAGGCGTCGACGTTCTACGCTGCCGTCGCGAAGGGTGCTGCTGCGGCCACGCTCCTCACGAAGGCCGATAGAGATCCAGCGATCGATGACTGCCAGCTGATCTACGACCTCAATGCAGAGCCCGCCGCACAGCTAACCGAGCAGTGGCCCTCGCTACCCGAAGCAGTTCGAGTCACCTCCGAAAGTGGCGAACAGCTTCTCGCAGCCGCTCGTGAACGGACGGGACGGACAAAGCCGAACCAGTCGCGGAGTGATGGGGCGCATACGACGTTCCTCTACAATGAGGGAGGCCACAACGTTCGTGAGGAAGATCGGCTTACAGCCCTACTGGAGAGCGCCGAGGACGATGTCTGGTTGGTGCCAGCGATTGCACTCCAGCGTTCCGTCGACGGCGACCACTCCGAGAATCAGCAACCCAGCGTTCCCTCAAAAACACGTCTTGGATGTCGCAGTTGCGACCGAACGACTGAGCATCAGTTCCAGGAGTTCGAGTCCATCCCAGTTGACGAGTGGGCTGGCCAGGCGATGTGGGAGTGCCAAGTGTGTCAGTCGCCTCGTCACGGACCAGATCCCGAGTAGGATACTCGGTTGAACAAGGGTTAACCAACGTAGGCTGCCTACACGAAATTGCTCTGTTGAATCCACCAAAGGTGTGGATCTCTGGGAAATATCCTCAGCAGAATGTTTCGGCCTAAAAAGCCGAGCAAAAGAGCGTCAGTTTCGGGTGATCTGGGAGCCAATCTACCGAGAATCCCCGTGCTGTCAGCGGATTCAACAGAATAGAGTGTGTCTCACGGAGTACACTTGGAAGCGTTGTAAGTGGTTACTGTATGAGTCGGAAACTCCTGATTTACCTTCCGTGAGTCCCAAAGTTTTCAAGTATAGTTCATTGGTTATCGCTATTAATGGTCGACAGTTTCGTCATTTCGCTCAGTAGTCTCGTGTTCGTGGTTGTTGGGCTGATCACGTTGAACAAGGGCCGTACGGAGCGGGCTGAAAGCACCCGGATGGAGGAAACCGAGACAACGGCGATTCGCGACCTGGAACCAGGGCCGGTCGAGGTTAAGGGGACTGTACACGGGACCGACGACGCGACCCTTCAGCAGTCGCCCATCGACGGGACAGAGGCGTTAGCTGTCCACGTCGAGGTCAAGGAATTGCACTCGGACGGCAATGGCCCGGGCAACTGGCAGACCATCTTCGAGAACCAGACAGCCGAACCCATGTTTATCGACGACGGGACCAGCGAGGTATTGGTCAACCTCCCGGAAGACGGCGGGTTGAACCTCGAGCAGTCGGAATGGAAAGTCGAAGCCGGCGACGAACCGCCGGAAGAGATCCGAACGTACGTCGAAAACGAGCCCGCACTCGACCTCCCGGATGGCGTCGACATCGGCCCATTGAGCACCGGCGAGCGCCGTCGCTACCTCGAAGGCACACTCGAACCGGGCGAGGAGGCCTATCTCCTCGGAACCGCTAGGGAGACCGAGGCGGGTTGGGACAATCGCGATTACGTAATCGACGAGCCGACGTCCGACGGTGACTTCGTTCTCTCGGACAAGTCGGAGGCCGAGCTGATAGAGGAGGGACGGAGTAGTGGCCTCGTCTTCCTGACCGCTGGCGCGCTCATGATAGTAATTGGACTGGCTTCACTCCTCTCGCCATTCCTACCAATATAGGAGTAGTTGGCACACCTGTTACTTTTATTTAATTATATCCGCCTTGTCGAATCCGGTGACGGTGTCGAGGGCACCATTTGAGGGTATCGAGGATTTTTCCCACCCTAGCCAGCATCGTCAGTACTATTTTTTGAGCGCCGGCGATGGCTGCCGGCGCATCACGTAGTGACGCAGTGTGCAGCCGCGTGCGTCGGCAGACAACGGTGAAAACCGATGCATATGGTCATTTACACTCTGGTAGAGGCATCGACGCGAGACGACGCAGTGGCCACCGGCAAAGCAGTGTTCGATCGATTGGTTGGAGCCGATCCGCACGCTGGCGCCGTATTTGACTACTTCGTCACGTTCGATCAAGAAGGCACGACGGTGGCAGGGAAAGCCCGTTGGGGCGACCTCCCAGTTGCAGCGCGCGTAGACTCTGACAAAGGCCAGGAACTCCTGGAGCGCGGTTGGGACGCGACGAAGAGCGAGTTCCAGCGGAATCTCAATCGAGTACAGGAGGCGCTCGACGAGCTTAGCGATGATGAGATAATGCGTGATGAGAACCTCGCCCGGCATGCCTTCCATCAAGTCGGTGCCTACGACGGTCCCTCGATTTTCCTGTACGACGAACACGGTTGCGGGATTCGCAACCGAGGCCAGCTGGATCGCATCGTCGACGAGAGTGACGACCTCTGGGTCGTTCCGGCGGACGTCCATTTCTAAACAATGTCCAGAATCACAAACTGGCGACGCGAGAGCCGCTCGCCAACGTTGGCGTATCGGAACACCGAGACTGGCGTTCGAGCTGTCCTGCACAGAGCGCCAGACTCCTACCGCTACAAGTGGCGTGGCGCAATCCTCGTCGACGGCTACCCAGTATGGTCGCGGGGGTACGAGACGAAGGACGCAAAATCGTTCCGTGACGAGCTCCGGAAGCGGCCAGCGCCCGAATTGAGTTGTCCCGAGTGTCTGAACAGCGGCGTGGCAATCGGTGGAAAAGCGGCTGATGGGGCGAAGGTCCAGCGCTGGTTCGACTGTCCCGACTGCGGGTGCGAAGCGCCCTCGCGAATCGTGTACGGCGCCGAGCGCTGATTGATGGGAACATATCTTCGGTGGCGTTTATTTTGGGCCGGAATGGGTGGCCCGTCTCAATCGGGCCAGATCCACAGATGAGTCTGGAAGTCATCGACCGCCACAGTGAAGCACTGTTCGAGTTCCTCTGGTGTCCCGTCTGTGGACACGAGATATTCAGTCACATTCCGTTCGAAGGTGTGTTCTGCAAGCACTGCAACACGCAGGTCGAACTCCAAGAATCCCGAGAGACACGCGGCTACGAGGAGGCTGTCCTCGCCTGCTTCGACACCGCCACGACCTAGAACCTCCACGTTGACGAGAAGCTCCGTCGCGATCTTCCGGATGGATCGGCGCGGGTGAAGGTCTTCGGCGCACCGGGCGCCTACGAGGTCGACTGGTGGAGTCCAGAGCCGAGTGAGGACTGGGAACCGGTCGAGCGCGGTGAGTTCGACGACATCGAAGAACCTGCTGAGGTGTCTCACTTGGCGTAAGGAGAGAGGTTCGGTGGAAGCCCTCAGATTTTGATAGATGTGGCGTGCTGAATATAGAGGGTGAGTTCAGCAGTCGTAGCGTCCGATCGGGCTGGAGGCGATAGGCGTTGGAACGTGGTTCTAGCGAGTGGAGTCGGGAGCTGGAACCGCTCAGTTGACCGCTTTCGACAGCTCCGCCCCTGCTTTGAACTTCACGTCGTTCGATGCGTCGGCAGCCCCGACAAGGTGCAGTACCGGTGCATCGAGCGCCGTTATAACGGCCGACGGGTGGATGTCGCCGCCCTCGTCGTCGCAGTCACCTGTGTCGTGCCTGGCAAGCGTTTCCCGGGACTGGACCCCCCAGCAGTACACCTCGCCGTCGTCCCTGCACGCCTTGTGAGCACCCGCGGGCAGGTACTCGGCGTTCGGGTCGTACTGGCTCTGTAGCGTGATGTTCGAGTATTTCGTCCGCCCGGGCTTTTTCCGAACGACTCCGTCGTCGTTTCCCATCCTCTCGAGGTCGATACCGCCGTCCTCGATGTCCGAGCGCGTGACGCCGGCGACGAGGTTCGGGCCGTCGGTCGTCAGGAGCGTCGCGCTGTTCTCGTAGAGCGCGCCGTCGTCGATCTGCCAGCCGCCGACGAACAGCAGCTGGTCGTCGTGGACGATCCGTCGCACGTAGAACAGGGCGGGCATCGGGACGGGACTGTCCGGCGGGGTCGCCGCAGCGGGGACGACGAACGTCTCGGACACGGCGCCCTTCCCGGAGGTGGTCTCCCCACCCCAGGCTTCCAACTCTTGGATGATTAGCGGACTCGTCTGCCCATCGTAGCAGCATCTGCCCGTGACGCGTGCCATCGGCTCGGAGCCGTCGAAATCCGGCGACGCACCGGTGACGACCACACCGCCCGAGGTTCCGAAGGCGGCGACGTTGCGAGCCGTCATTCCCCGCCGGATATCCTTCTTGTCGATGCCAGGGAGCTGTGACCCGACGGCGTCACCGACTTCGAGCGTCGACGTGAGGAGGTTCCGACACGCGAGGTCTCGATGGACCGCGACAGTCCGGTCGGTCTCGCCACAGCTATCGGCGTCCCGTTCGCCGAAGAAGTACGTGAGGACGCGCTCGGGCGTGAGTTCGTCGGCCAGTGCCGGCCCGCCGCCCCGGACGCGGGCGTCGGGGAGACTGACGACGAAGTGCTCGCCGATCGTCGGCTCCCCGCTGAGGTATTGGTAGAGGGGGTTGTTGCCGGTGTTGTCTGTCCCCTCGTAGAGGGGATTGTTGGCGAGTTCCTCGTCGATCCGCTCGATGTCACCCTGAACGATGCGGCGGGCCTGCTGTATGGACCGCCGCGCGCTGTCCCACTCGCCCGCGTCGACGGCGTCGGCCGCGTCTCCCGCCCGCTGTTGTACCGTTTCCACGTTCTCCTGGATCGTCCCGCAAACGTCGGTGGAGCAGCGCTCGAGCCGATCACCTTTCTTCAGCGCCTTCGTCGTCGCGTTGATGAACGCCTCGAGCGTGGCCGTCGCGTCGTCGTCAGACCGGTCGTCGATGGCCTCCATGGCGGCGTCGGCGTAGACCAATAGCGACCGCTCGATGTCGAGCAAGTCGACGAGGTCCCCGATACCGTCGGCGTCGGAGTCCACGTCGCCCGGGCCGGGCCACCAGATGCTGGTCGGTTTGTTCGACCGCGTGGCGTTGTAGTCCTGTGCCTTGGTGGGCGCGCTGGTACTCCAGCCGTCGATCTCGATGCGTTGTGAGTCGGCACGCAGCGTCGGTGGGACGAATCGCACGTCGACCGGGCCGCTTCTGTACGCCGTCACGTCGCCTGTCTCCCCGCCACTGTAGAAGCCGGCCGGCGAGGCCGTCTTGGTCCCGACAGCTTCCTCGCTGGCTCGGTCCATGAGTCCGTCGACGGCAGTACAGCCAGCGAGACTCCCGAGTGCAACAGTGCCAACCCCTGCGAGAACCCCTCGGCGCGTCCTCAGAGCGGAACTCCCGGTACTATCACCCGCATCGATATTCGTACGAAGTTCTGATTTCATTATGACTATTATATGCAATGCTTATATATAAAGTAGCAATAACATACCTCCCCCGGAATCATCGGATCGAGGACCTGCCGGATTTCGACCCGGTAAACTAAGGCTTCCCGATATTCGCGTTTCGAACGCGAGACACTCTGCAAGATACGCGCTCTGTATTCAGCACAGCCTCAATAACCCATCAGTAATTGAGGATTTCAACAGAGCCGGATAGCTGTTCGTTGGGCAGTTTTTCACCCCCAGAGGGGTGCGGGGTGCTCAAACGAGCATCTCGCGAACTGAACTATGACGAACACGGAAACACCGTGGAGAGATGAATCGCTCCTTTACGAACTCTACTGGGAACAGCATCTGAGTACGAACGAAATCGCCGACGAGTTGGGATGTGAGCAAGCGACCATCTGGAGTTGGATGGACTGCTTCGACATTCCCCGTCGCAGTGCGTACGAGGCAGCCACGAATAGACGTCTTCATCCAGCTGTTTTCACCGACCGCGGGTACGTGGTCTGCGCGTCGAATTACCGTGGATCGACCAAATCAGTCGGCATCCACCGGCTGGTTATGGTTGCCGAGTACGGATTCGACGCCGTCGTCGGGAAAGACGTCCACCACCGAAACGGGATTCGGTTTGATAACCGTCCGGAGAATCTCGAACTCCTCACCCGAGGCGAGCACGCCCAGCGACACGGCTTTGGGACGGATATTCGCCCCTCAAAAAAGGAATTAGGGGATCTTCAACGAGAACGCGATGAACGGGGGCGGTTCAAATGACACCAGAAGCCTACGCCGGCGAACGACGCCGAGGACAGCTGATTGTCACGCGAGTGCCTGAAGGAACACGGCTGACACCAGAGAGAAGCCTCGAACTCGCCGATCACAGTCCGAGTGGGTTCGAGTCAGGATACTGTGGCAGTGGCCCAGCGCAACTCGCGCTCGCTCTTTTACTCGATTACACCGACGACGAGGAGGTCGCTCTCGCGGAGTACATGTCCTTCAAGACCGAGGTCGTGAGCCAGCTGGAGTGTACAGGAGCCGACGGCTGCTGGCGGCTTACCGAGCGCGAGATAGATGCAGCCCTTCGCGAGACAGTCGACGAAGCAGTCGCACCGTCCACCTGAAATCGTTTACAGAGAGCAATTCATGACAGAACACTCGCAGCAGTCACGCACGAACGCTGAATCGCCACAGAACAACAAGCGACAGACATCGACCGAGTACGTCGAGCGAAGCGACGTTGGCGTCTCCCTCACGGTGAAACTCAAACGGGGGACCGGGACTCGAGACCAGGACGAGGTGATCGCGAAGGCAAAGGGCAAGACGCTCGAAGACGCCCGCGAGGACATGGAGACGCTTCGGGAGTACATCCACGACCTCGCCGAGGACGCTCGCCAGATCCAACCAGGAGACGACGAGTAGCGGGTCGACGCTGTTTTTCGTCGCCTCAGGAGGCGCGGAAGCGACCAGGAGTGAGCGATACAGGAGAGCACGATCCAGATTCAAGCGAACTGTCCCCTGAACAGCGTCTCGACCCACCGAATACGCGACTCATCAACGCCGGCATCGCGACGATCAATGACATGGAGACGCTGCGAGCGTGCGTTGCCTACGAGAACACCCACCAGAGCCGGACCCAGATTCTACGACGGCTCAAGTGGAAGGCTGAAGAGTTGCGTGAGGACGCGGAGTAAGCACCCATCTTAACCAACAATTTGCGAGCCACATCACTGATTGTTGGTTAACGTGGAGCAGTCCGGTTTTTCGACCCCCTGAATGGGCGCGGGGCGGCCAGCAGCGGCCTCGCAAACCCAGTCATGTCCCTCGATCTGAGTTCGAACACCAGCACAGCTAGCGAAATCGCCGTCGCCAGACAAACAGACTACGTGGCGTTCCTTCATCGAGCGCCGTTCGTCGCCGACGCGTTGACCCTCGGCTTCCTTCCCGGCTTCCGGGAGGACTGCGGGTATCAGGAGACCCAATATCAGAACCTAAGTCTCCCCGTCGGGATGCTCGACAACGACTTCCGAAACCCCGATCTGGATCGATTCGTCGATCGGTTCTACGAGCACGAGCCACAGGTCGGCGTCATCGGCGACATCTACGAACCCACCGACATCGACGACCACGTCGCTGCCGCTCGCGAGATTCAGGGTATCCACCCCGAGGCCGAGCTCATCGTCGTCCCGAAGTGCCAAGCAGTGATCGACGAGATTCCCGAGGACCTCGTGCTCGGATATTCGCGTGGCTACGCCGACCGGCTAGCGCACGAGTTTTCAGACCCGGCCGATTGGAGAGGTCGACGCGTCCACATCCTCGGCGGGAGTCCGCCCAAGCAGCTCGACGCCATTCGACAGCTGACCCGACCGACACTCACGGACGAGCCACCAGCCGACATCGTCGGCGTCGACTGGAACGGGCTGCATCGTGGCGCACAGTTCGGTGAGTTCTGGACGGCCGACGGCTGGGACGACAGCGGTCGTGACGCCGACCACGTCACCGTGCGAAAGACGGTGCGCCACAGCCTCGCTCGCGTCCGTGAGTTCTGGAGGACCCACGGAATCTGGCCCGAGACGACACCCCCAGACGAGGGGCTGGACGTCGAGTACGAAGGGCCGACCCCAGCTGATATCGAACAAGCTGCCTGTACCGAATGCAGGGCGAACGTCTGGCGAACACGTCGCGGCCCTTTCGTCGTTGAATACGATACCGGTGCAGTCTGTGGGTACTGCAGTTACGAATGCTACTTCACCCATCGCCATCGGAACAACCTCGAGGAGATCGCTGGCGAGCAGAGCGTCTACATCCCCTCGGCGTGATACAGCGTGTGCTGTTTTTCGAGCCCCGGGAGAGGGCGGAGGCTCGTTCGTGAGTCTTCAGCCAGAGGTGATTTTCCGTGAGTCAGCAACAAACTGCAGACGACGTTTCAGTGGATGAGATTCCGATCGATATCTCGAACACCCAGTCCGGGGAGATAGAGCCAGCCGATGTGCCCGGAGAAATCGAGTCGATTACCCGTGGTTTAGCAAGCGAACAGCCACCGACGAACCCACTGGTCGTCCTCAAAGGGGCTCGCTGGTGGTACATCCATGGCAAGGGCGGCACGGATCCCGCCTTCCAGTGGGCTATCGAGTGGACGCGGCACCTCGCAACCGATGTACCGACCGACGTCGAGCAGTTCGACGATTTTCTCGAATATCTCACCTCGCTCGGCTTCGCAGACGAGAAACAAGACCTCCGCTAGATAGCGTGTTTTTTTGCGCCCCAAAGGGTGCGGCGCGGTCTGAATCGGCGCAGTTGCGATAATTAAGTCCTGAAACCATGGCTACGACCAGTGACTCGTCGGTCTCCTTCGAGGAAACCGATACACGACACGACGAAATGCACAGTACCATCGAAGAGTGGATCGACGACCTCGTCAACCACGTCGACGATGCACAAGCGAGTGAGGAGTTCCAGGAGTGGTTGGACGTCCAGAGTTGTTTCCACGACTATTCACACCGAAATACACTCCTCATCAAATTGCAGTATCCAGAGGCAACGAAGGTTGCTGGCTACAACACATGGCGGAACGACTTCGATCGGCATGTCCAGGAAGGAGAACAAGCCATCTGGATCTGGGCACCGATCATCACCACACGCTGTCCCGAGTGTGAGAATTCGCCCAGCTACCACGAGAAAATCGGTTGTGAGTACGACGAGACATCGCCGGATGAGTGGTCGAAAGGCCTCGTCGGGTTCAAACCAGCATCAGTCTTCGACGTCTCCCAGACGGAAGGAGAACCGCTTCCCGAACTGGAGACGGCAGCGATGGGCGACACCGACGACCTGGTGCCAGCGCTCAAAGGAACAGCTGATGACCTCGGGGTGACGGTACGCATCGTCGATGCTGACGACTGGGACCATGGCGACGCGAAGGGAGTCTGTAAGTACCGGAGCCTACACGACCTCCAGCCAGTCGTCGAAGCGAAAGCCCGAGCGAACCAGGCAGATCTCGCTGTCACGCTAATCCACGAGTACGCCCACGCGTTGCTCCACTTCGACATCGAGGATGAACCCGAACGGGCAAAACGCGAGGTCGAAGCAGAAGCCGTCGCGTACATCGTCGGTCGGTATTTCGGACTCGACACGAGCGGATCTGCATTCTATCTCGCTGCGTGGCAGGGCGATGACTCGGAGGTAATTCAAGAGCGACTCGGTCGAATCAGTTCCACCGCTCAGGAGATAATTGGGTCACTCGAGGAGTGACGGTTCCGACACCTTCGGGTGCAATACACAGAGTCGCAACTAATCGAGTAATGTTCCAGGTGCGTTAGAAAACGGTTTTTCACGCCGTCGAAGGGCGACGGCGTGCGCGAACTCGTCACGTCGATTCAGCCGAAATCATGACCGAACGAACTGACGACGTCGAGACACGGAGCGAAGATGAAACAGAACACGAAGAGCGAGTGTACTCTCCTGATGGTGGAGTTGTAACATCGACTCCTGCAGCTTCGCCACCTACTGAAGCGATCCAACAACCCACCATTGGCGAAGACCCGTCTCAGGAGGAACTCGAGCCTCGCACAAAGCGAGCTCGAAACGAAGAGATGGACGTCTCGCTACTCCAGAAGGGAGGAATCTACGAGGTGCGATCGGCGTCAGGGAACATCTACGAGGTCGACATCGCGAGTGAGACGTGTACGTGTCCAGATTTCAAAAAGCGGAATCCAAGCGGTGGGTGTAAGCATCTACGACGAGCCGATCTCGAAATTCGGGGAGGGAACGCCCCTCGTCCAGATGGCCGTCTCCCGGAAACGACGGACGTGGTCGAACAACTTGCAACGGAGATTCGCGAGCTGGACCAAGAGATCGAAGAACGCGAGGACCGTCGGCAGAAACTCGAAGCCACGGTGGCGGTTATCGAGGAAGTCTCGTTGAGTAGACGAGAAAATTAACCAACAATTCTAAGATATTGCCCAACAACGTTGGTTAACAGAACCTGTCCAATGTCCTATTCTCCACCAGACCCACCTCGAGAAGTCCCAGCAGACATCGCTTCGAAGCTGGATGAGCAATCCCCGGAGGTACTCCGACAAGTCGCTCGATTCGCAGAGGAGCTTGCTGAGCATCGCGAGCGGGAGGCACGACTAGCTGAGAACGAGGAGGATAAGGAGGTCGAAGAGCGACCAGAGGATCTTCCTGATGACGTTCCGGCGAAGGCGACGATCACAATCAAGGAGATCAACGACAACCGCTACTACTACTGGCAGTGGCGGGAAGGAGATTCGGTGACGTCGAAGTACAAAGGGCCGGTGAATCCCGACGAGTAGACGAGATTGAATGTAGCCTGAAGTTTGTTACAGCACGATTCCTAGCGTAGCAGATGACACCCCCCAGAGTGTGAATGGGATCGGTTCACCCCACACCCCTCGGTGTGAATGGGCTATCAACCGCCACTCTCTAACGAGACTTCACGCCGAGAGAAGGCAGAGCAACACGTGGATAGATTACGCCTCGTCTACCCCCACACCCCTCAGTGTGAATGGTCCACCACCCAGAGTACCGCGATTAAGAAGTCCTTAACAACAGAAGCCCTCACGCCGTAGAGAGGGTTCTCGCCTCAGTGTCGAAGCTTCGGCTTCGGCATAAGGCCTCGCCTTTCAGAATACGTCTACTCGGAGGGCTGTTTAGACTGTAGTATAATAAAGATAACTACAATTGCGGTGCGGTGTAGTAGCGGACCGGGTCAGCTACCATGGCAGAACGTGTAAGCCGCTCTCCGTGCCATAATAGGTTCTTCAGACGAACGAGACAGCTTCTACAGATCGAGTCCGTCTCTGTCTCTACAACCGTCGTAGCCTATGGGGGACCATTCACACCGAGGGGTGTGGGTGTCACCATCCCATCAACGTCTGGAGCTCCGGTGTTGAGTTGATCAGTCCAGTTCGTGTGCTCTCTACGTCTCCTTGGAGCGAATACGACCTGAACTTCCCCTGATCTCCGCCTTCCTTCTTTTTCGATTCGAGAACTCCAGTCGTCACGTGCTTGTTCAGAAGTTCGAGCGCGCGATTGTACCCCTTGGGCTCTACTTCGACATCCCGTGCTACTGTTTGGTAGACCTCGTGAATCTCTGACGTCCGGAACCATTCTTTCTCCGGGTTATTCCGGTCAAGACGTGTGAGAGCAAACAGGAGTAACTTCCCGGACAACGGAGTCCCTTTCACCATCTCCATAAAGAGCTCCACTTCAACGAGTTCGTCAGCTTCGAAAACGTGCTCCGCTGTCACGACGTCGTCGCCTTCTTCGTCAGCGATCTCGCCTGCATTCCGGAACAATCGGACCGCGCGTCGAGCGTCACCGTGTTCTTCAGCTGCGAGTTCAGCTGTTGTTGGAATCACTTCGTCATCGAGGACACCGTCGTAAAATGCGTCTCGTCGATTTTCGAGGATTGCAATAAGCTGATCTTCTTCGTACGGTGTGAACGTTCGGTGTTCTGGCTGGAGAGTCGATTGAACCCGTGACTCGATTTCTCCTTTGAATTCGATGTCGTTCGAAATTCCGATTGTAACGACTGGGAAGTCAACGTCGTCTTTTGACTGTGCCCGTGAAAGCGTGTAGAGTACTTCGTTGACTTCTCCATGCTTGTCGATCTCATCGATAATGACGACGAGACCGCCAGAGAACTCCCTCTGAACAACGGGCCACAACTTCTGATCCCGATAATGTTCTGCTGAGAGGCCCTGATAGGGGACGTCGAGCGGGTTCTCTGCTTTCGCGTTCACCTGCTCTGCGATCTTTCGGAAGGTGGAGGTATACGTGGAGATGGGATCCGGATTAATGTACGCGGTAACAATCGGGGACTCCGTTCCTTCAGTTGCTGCCTCGAGTCGCTCACAGACGTGTCTGGCAACTAGTGTCTTCCCCGTCCCGGTTTCACCCCACTCCAGGACGTTATCCGGGACGCTATTTGTCCGCATTTTCCGGAGATTTTTCGCCAAGAACGTGATGTGACCGTCCCGACCGACGATTCGATTGGCGTCAGGAACGTTATCGATTTCGAGCAACCACGGTTTCTCAAAAATGTCCGATCCGTCTTCGTTATCTCCTTCATCGACGTTTAAGATCTCGTCGACGGTTGTTTGCGTGGAATCGTTGTTTGGCATGGACGGAACAATTCGCCCCATTCACATATAGGTTATCCACCCTCGGTGTGATTGATTCCCCCCATTCACACTCCGGGGGGTCTTGCTGAAACGGAGCACCCCCCAGAGTGTGAATGGGATTGACCCCGACGCCAACCCGTGTTATTGCCCACCTCAGGTGATATGACCTTTGATCGAGGTTCCGTCGTCGACGACCCAGTACTCGATCCCCTGTCTGGAGTGGACGGCGAGGTTCTAGCCGCGGGTCCGCTCGAACGTCACCACGTTCTGTGTATTCCGTCTATAACCCTCGAGCGGTTTGGAGAGATGCTATATCGTTTGGCAGCTGTTCGACCCGCACTGGTTTCAGTGAAGTCGCTCAATCGCGTACTGGAGATACGCGAGGCCGCCTTCGCCGACTATCCCAAATGAGTGGAGGCTCAGCTGGTGGATATCCCTTAGACTTTTTTGATGTATGACCGATGTTTGAGAGGTATGGATGTTTCCGAGGAGCAAGTGGAGGCTATCGATGAATACGGGACTTGGTACGAGAAACTGAGCTCTGAGGCGGCAACGATTACAAATGGGGCAAGTGACGATGTCGATAAGCTGAAGAACAACGGTAATACTGAGCGTCTCTTAGCCGAAAATCACACTGGACGGGAACTCCTCGAACTCATCCAAAATGCCCGTGACGAGATCGTCGCCGCCAAGGATGAAGCCGATGACTCACTGGCGGGCGAGATCTACATCGGTGTCCACGACAAAGGACTTGTCGTAGCGAATACCGGGGACTCGTTCGATCTCCTGGATGAGGAAGTCGAACGGGCCGTCCGTATGGTTGGTGAGTCGAATAAGACCGACGATGACGAGGAACTAGAGCCGACGACGAACACCGTTGGCCACATCGGCGTCGGTCTCAAATCCATCCTCTCCATCGGCGACACGTTCGAGGTCTGGTCGAACGTCGACAAACTGGCCGAGCCGCTCCGCGTTAGATACAGTCGCTCCTATCTCTCTGCTGCTATCGCCCGCAACTGCGGCCGCTCGGTCGATTCCCAAGGGCTCAAATCAAATTTCCACGGCTCCTTCCAGGGCGATAGCGAAACTGAACTTTTCCCTAAGCCGAACACAGTCGATGAACAGAACGTCCCAGATGTCGTTGGTGGTATTCCGTTATTTTGGTATCCCGTTGCGCTCGATCCGAGAACAGCCGATAGTGAGCTCGCCCGGCGCTGTCGAAGCCTCGTCTCCAATGGTGAATCTAATTTCGGAGTGTTCGATGACCCGCCCACAAAATCGTTTACAACGGCGCTATTCATCGAGTTTCGAGACGACCAGTGGCGTGATCTCCTCTCTGAGTTAGGGATTGAGCCCGAGAAGGACCTCGATGAGAAACCACGGGGGGACCGCCAATCGGTCTGGGAGACACTCTCGATAGACAGCGAACGATCGTCGTCACTCGATGTTGAGACGCTGATCCACTTCCAAGGAATTGACGACTTCTACATCGAAAATATCGGGGACGAGGGCGTAGAGGCGGCGGAACACTGGTCCATCCGCCGGGACGGGAGTGAATCGGTTCCCCACGAGATGCTAAACTATGAACGAGTCTTCGTAGAAGCCCAGATCGAAGGCGAATCTCCGACTTACCGGTGTTTCGACGAGTTCGAACACCAGAACGCTCCGGAAACGGACGTTAGTGTGCTCGTCGATCGGACGCCGGAGTTGCCCGTCCTCGCAGATGCTGTGGAGACTCCGTTGTCGAGTGACCCCTCTCCAGACGACGAGCTTGAACGGCGAGTTGAGTATCCACTGCATCTATACTATCCAATTGATGCCACTAGCGAGGGGCGTTTCCCGTTTTGTCTCCATGGTCGCTTCCGAGTGGCGACGAACAGGCAGGATTTCAGTGACGACGAAAAGAATTGTCGGGTACTCGAGAGGGGAAGCGATCTCATCCGGTATATTGGCGAGACAACGGCGGAACTTTCTCGAGACAGCCCATGGTGGGAGGTGTACCCTTGGCTATTGCTCCCACCGGACCCCCCAGAATCGGAGCCGACATCGGATCCCATCGATGCGCCGGAACTCCTGGCGTATTGTAAGGCCCGGATCTATGATGGACTCTCAGATTCGGCGTGTATCTCCACTGGAGTGTCCCCTGCCTTACCGACCGATGTCTTCATCGGGACGTCGGATACGATCAGGAAAGGGGTCGAAGCGGCTGTTGCCATTCGAGCGAATCTCGAATCGCGTCACCAGTCAAATAACCACACAGGAGTGGGCTCAGAGACGAAAACTCTACCAACGCGAACATCGTTACAGGCGCTGACGCAGGCACTCGACAGCGTATCCGATTGGAACATACGGATTGGGGAACTGCTGGGTCATCCCGCACCGGAGTCAGAGTTCGAAGCGTGGGTAGACTGGCTCGCTGAGCATCTTGACTCAGAACAGTGGGGTGACGATGTCGTGACCGTCACTGCCTCGAATGCACAGCGGTTGTTCTATGGGACGATTCGTATCTTCGAGGACTATCGGGAGGAGACCGACAGGGGTATGAAGGCAATTCTGCGCAATGACGAGAACGAACAGCGCCTCGACGGCGTATACCTCCTCCCATGCCTGGCTGAAAGCGACGAAAATTCACAGCTCGTCGCCACAGAATCCCGTCGCAAGGGTGAGGGAGGTACGTGGGAGAGTGGCCGCCGATCCTCCCGGACGGTCATTTGGGATTACGAGACCGAATCCCGTGACTACAGTTTCCCGCCCGAGTACGGCGATTTCGACGTTTACTTCCTGAATCCGGAGTGCACCAACGGGGATACCCGTAATACGCTGGCAAACGCCGGTCAGGCTTGGGGCGTGCGGAAGGGTGATAGCCCCGCAGAACTGTATAAATCTCTTCTAGAACCCCTACCGGACAGGGAAGATGCACGTATTGGAGAAGCGGAGATAGCTGGACTTGCCGATCTAGTAACCTGCTACAACGAGAATCGCGCGGAGACACTGAATTCGGGCGAACTAGCCTTCCTTGATACTGACAATCTTTTTGAGAAAGTCCGAAGCAGTGGGCAAGATAGGCGTGACGAACGATTGCGGACGAACCTCCGTGGAATCGAGCTCGAAATTGACGGTAAGAGCGAGTGTGTCGCCGATATCGCCCTCTCACCAACGTGGGATGCAATACGAGAACAAGCGCGGGCTACGGACGCCAATACTGCCGAAGCCGACTCTGTGCTTGACAGTTGTACCACTCCACCGACGGACTACTGGCTTCCTGAGCCCGATGCACTGGTGAATGGGAAGATAGACACCTTACTAGCTGATCAAGACGTGCCTGTTGGGAACGTCGCCAGAGTCCTTTCGTTGCTTGGTTCGAGCCGGCTACCCGGACTCCGGTACGGCTGGTTGCTGGATCGCCGTCTCCACCCGGATCCCGACATGGATTACGATACAACCGGCGATACCGGAGAGAATCCCCACTGGTGGCCCACCGAGTGGGAGCGAGAGAAGATTCCGACAGATGTCGGGCGGGAGCTACATGAGACACTGGCCACGGTTCTCGAAGGGCGTGATGAGTACAAGGCCTGGATCACGAACGGTCGATACCAGACTAGTGCCGTCATCGATCACAACAAGACCTGTAACGTCGATCCGGTCTCTGCGGCAGGCAGCAGCGGCTCGTACGTTGCCACATGGGTCTGGTTCACCGACGACGGACTTGAATGGATAGCATCTCATCCAGACGTAGTACTCGACGCGTTGCTGAATCACCCTGAAGCCTATCAATCGGGGCTTCTGCGGACGTACTGGTACTGTCAGGGCGGGAAAGGGTGTTCTCACCAGAAGGAACGCACGATTCCGACACTTGCTAACTGGCAACTTCGAACCCAACCAATCTGGAGCGAGATCCTCCAGTTGTCAGACTCCGCGGACTCTGCAAACCGCGGCTGGGAAAGTGACACCCTAGACAGCGCTATCATCAGGGGGGCAGACCAAGCGCTAGGCTGGCGGCTCTTCCCGTACATCGATCCCGATAGCGATCGGGTTCCTGACGAAGCCTTGCTGGATGATCTGGGCGTGAAACGATTGGGAGAGTTGAACGCCTCCCAGGCAGCACAGAAACTCCAGCAAGTGCAGGAAGCGTTCGCCGACGAACCCACTGGACTCGGGGACGGTGCACCCACACAACTGGACATCCCGAATCAGAGATACTGGGATAGTGCTCGGACGAAACTCTTCGAACCGATTCTCGAATATGTCGACGAGCACTCCGACGCTGATTCCTGGGAGGATGTCGACCTCCCCATGCTCACTCATCTTCCGCTCCGTCGGGGAACGACGTGGTTCAGCGCTCCGATCAACTGGATTGCGGGCGACGACCGCGATGCCTTAGTCAAGTATCTCTCGTCCACCCCGACTCCCTGGGAAAAACGGGCTCTAACTGATCCAGACAGTGATGTGTACTCGAAGCGGGTATACGAACTCAGACGCCAGGAACACAGAGGCTTCGACGAGTTCACGACGATCCTCGGTGTCGGATTAGTCAAGGCACCGGACCCTACACTTGATGCGGCCCAGTTCAAGACACGACAATGCGACGCGGATGGACTCAATGCATGTTTGCGGAATATCCGTCGTGAACTTCAGAACCGGCTGGATTTACTGATCGCGATTCAGGAACTCGAAACGCAGGACTCGATTGATGAGAGTCGGGCGGAACTCGAGATCGCAATCGAAAATCTTGCAGTCGTTGAGTCTCTCCCGGATGAGACGACTAACCCACTCTCGAAAACCGGATCGGGAACTTACTACTTGCAGGAGGGAGGAGACAGCGAGGAGACTAAAGGGCTCGTACTGAATCTGGAGGGCATCGACGAAGTCTCCTCTGCTAGTAACTTGAGCGAGCTATCGTGGCCCGAGCTGAAACGATGTGGTATCGTCCCTGAACTGGGAATGGGATTCGCGCTCGTGACCGAGAATTACCGCGCACGTAATGACTTCGAGTCTATTCTTGACCTCACGGAGGACAAAGCGGACCTGATCAAACGGCTCAAGAAGGACACCTTCCCCATCGAAGAAGTCCGGAGCCACTTAGAGAGTGATTTCGAGCACTCGGTCCGACAGCGGGTGCGAGCATCGAGTGACCTCGTCGAAAATATCGTGCCTGGAGACCTGTCACTCCCCGATCTCGAGAACATCGTTCAGGCACTAGATAGCCGAGAGAGTGATGCACGAATCGTCGGTGGACTCGAAGAAGTGTTCAACATCAACGACTCCAATAATAACCCCGAACCGATCGTTGAATACGTTCGGACTGTCCAGAGCCTTCCGGACTCCTATCGAAAACTGGTCGAGGGACTCTACGTAGATACGTTGGACCGCGACTGGCGGACGCTTTTACAGCGTTTTGAGCGAGACCGAGTCGGGCGCGTCATCGAATGGTGGGTCACCAACGAACGATTCCTCCCGGCGAATCTCACTGCCGATCTCGATCGGACTACAGCTCGACGGTTGGTCGAAGTCTCAGAGGTGAATGACTCCCTTTCTATGGCATCTGCGGATCCGATCGACTGGAAGACGGAGCTGGATTCCGTCACTGCGAATGTCCAGTGGCAGGACGTGGCACCGGTCGAACTCCAAACTGATTCCAGCACTGATACCCGGTGGCTAGAGCTTAGTTCGGCGAGCTTCGAGGATGGACTATCGTTATGGCTGGATCGAATCCAGCGTGAAGCCAGTAATGATGACCTCCCCCCGTTTCTGGAGGAGTACATCCGAACGGGGTCACTCCAAACCAAAACCGATCGTGAGTTCCGAGCAGATTCGATGAGTCGTGCCGGCGACGTGTCGAAAGACGCAGGGCGTGACTTCTCAATCCTTCAGACGTCGTCAGCGTCTGGCGGATCCTCACAGAGGTCGTCGATTCAGGAGAAGGGCCACAATGTGTCGGGGAGTGTTCATCAAAATAGCGGCGGCTATCCGACTAAGGGGCGTGGCGAAGACGCTGAAATCGCGACAGCGATAAAGATCCTCGACGATCTGACTGAGTGGATAAAACGTGACCCAGAAACGCACTACGACAGGCTCGTCGAGCACATGTACAGTCTTCACGACGAGCAAAGCGAACGCGACTACGCTTGGCACAAGAGCGACGTCTGGGGGGAACAGATTCTTGACCTGTTAGAGTCGAGCTTGACATCTGGCGATATCGAGGCACGGTTCCTGAGCTGGCGTACCGACCTCGAACAGGGGTCTCTTGACGATTCTCCCCTTTTCCGAATGCTCGATGTGTCGCAGGAGGACGGACCCGGCTTCGATATGATCGATCCACTGGGCCCAACGCCACAGGACGAAACGGCCGACCGTGAGCTCTCTTCCTCCCCGATCGAAGTCAAGGCTGTTGGGCGTGATCCTCCCTACAGCATTCGGCTTACCACCAACGAGTACCAACAATGCCTGAAATTCGTTACGACACCCGGCCGGGATTATGTCCTCCGATTGGTCTACGTCCCTGAATCGGACAACCGTGTGGCTAATGCGACGCTACAGCAGGATATCGTTTTAGAGTCAAAAGCCGACCTTCGGGAGCTGATCCCCCTACGCGAGTTCGAGCGGAACGTTCGGCAAGGAACGATCAGCCTTGATATCGAGTGATCTCTCAGGCGTGCGCACCTGAGAGCTGCCGGAATTAGTAGCCTCTTTGGTTACTAAGAGTTCGCTGAATGCTTCACAATTGGATATCGGGGAGTCTTTTGAGGGCTTCGTTCAGGATGTATGCCTCAATGAGCTTGGCGGGCAACTTCATTGCCCACTCTTTGGCCACCTCCGCTGAATTGAAGGCCAGATTGACCGTTTGCCAAAGGTACGGGTGATGAGTTCGAAGAAACCATCCCCAGATGACCGCCGTGAGAGCAACCTGATGTTCCTGGGTCAGCTCTAATTTGTCGACGTTGATGGTAGCCATCTATTAGGAACACGTTCGTGTCAGGCGTGTAAATAACTTGACTCTGGACACGTAGCAGATGAGGCCTTCTTGGGTCTCTCGACCACACAATATCCGAATTTCACTGATTCACTGATTCACTGATCGACGTCTTCCTTAGCCAATTCGCGAATCTTCTCTTTTGTCTCTTCTCGGTGCTCGCCAAACGCTACCTCGAAAATCCCACGGTAGAAGTGCTTGTTCTTCTCGAGCGTGACGCTCTCCCGCTTCAATTGCTTTTTCAGCCGCGTGAATGTGACCTCAATGTCCTCACTCTGTTCCGGTTCGACATATATCGTGGCCGAATCCCAATCTTCCCGGATGTTCAACGGCTCGTCGTCTGTTTTCTCTGCCTTCTCACTCGAGGCTTCAGTATCCGCTGTGTCAGTAGCCCCCTGCTGCCCTGATTGCTCCTCAGTAGCAGCCGCAGGTTCGTGGTCTTGACTCTCTGCTTCCGATGTCGTCTCCATCGTCTCGTCATCGGCCGCGGCTTCCTCGTCGTCTGCTTCCTCAGACGGATCCTCAAATCGCTCGTCCATTCCCCGGGGCATTCTTACGCCTCCACCTGCGTTTTGTCGAACGCTCGCTCCATCGTCTCTGCAACCTCCAGAAAGAGGTCGCGCTCTACTTGCTGGTCGTTCGCGTCTTCCCACCCGAAAATATCTCGTCCGTTGTCCCACGCACGCTGGATCGCTACTCGCATCGGGAGTTTGAAAATCGGTGCCATCGACGCGAAGGACTCGTCGAAGGAGTTGAGGAATTTCTGTGACTGACCGTCGTCCCGGTACATATTCGCCAGGAGTCCGACGATTGCGATCTCGATCTGCTGGTTGTCCTCGATGGACTCCAGTTGGTCCCACAGATCGTCAAGTGCATCCCGTGATGTTGCTTGGGTCTGTGCAGCCAGGAAGACGTTCTGAGCCGCGATGAAGGCCGCGTCCGTTAGGACTGAGAGGTCGGGGGGGCAATCGACTACGATAAAATCGTAGTTGTATCCGTCGTCAACCATCTCTTCGAGGGCGAGTTTCAGTGAGAGGCGGGCATTCGCATCGTCCATCCAATCTCGAGCAAGGCCCATGTCCTTGTGACTGGGAATAAGGTCGAAGTTCAGATGGTCGTACTCGTCGGCTTCGATCACGATCTCTGAAAGACTAGTATCGTGCGTGCGCGGGTTGTCGACGAGTACGTCGAGCAGGTTCTCGTCATCGGTAACTAGTGTGTTGGGGAGTTCATTCTTCGGGCTTGCTGGATCGTTGTCGTCGCCCGGACCCAGTCCAAGCCCTTTCGTCATGTCGGCTTGTGGGTCCATATCGATTGCAAGGACATCATGGTCGCGAGTGGCCAGCGCCGCGGCACTGTTGATCGTCGCGGTTGTCTTTCCTGTCCCGCCTTTCTGGTTGCCGAAGGCGATCGTGGGGATGCCAGTCGATGGTGTGACGCCCCATCCACGAGGTGACTCGGTCATAACTCGATCATTGAATCAATGACTCATAAATCCACGTCAGACATCCAATGCCGCTCTAGAACTTCTAAAGTGCTGAATTCCGTGGTATGATCTCTAATAGACCCAGATTCTACCTCTCTTGATTAGAAATCAGTGAATCAGTGAATCAATGAATCACTGATTCAATGCATTTTGGACTCCTCGCCATGCCTGAGGGCTTGAAGGATGGGGTCTGCTACTGGCAGTCACTGAATCAGTGATTCAACACGTCCTGTAGTAGCAGATTTCTTGATTCATTAACTCATGGATTCACTGATTCTTTGATTCAGAACTTCCGACATTCACTGACCCCACGACTCCTCACCTCCTATTGGGTTCCAGGAATCGGGCACTCTCTGACTCTTTGACTCTTTGATTCAGTGATTCGGTGATTCATTGATTTACTGAATCACAGACTCATTGACTATTCCATCTCAAACGTTCGCGTGGAGAACTGACACGGATGAGACTACTCTGGCGCTCAGTACACCCTCAATCCGCCTCGAAGGCGTCAGCTAGCTGGTCATGCATATACTCTCGACGGAGCTTCCGGGCCCGCGAATCTGAGAGATAATTTTGCAGTACGACGTCGGCACTCGCGCTTCCCTGTTCGGCCGCAATCTCGTCGAGGCTTCCGAGGACGACGTCGAGTGACGAGGAATAGGCGTCATACCAGAAGCGTCGTCCCATCTTTGGCGAGGGAGATACACCACCAATCTCGTCAGGAAGGTCCGCTTGCTCAGCGAGCTGGGTAAAGCGATTCCAGACTGTCCACCGGGAAATCGGGCCGCTTGAGGCGTGTGGCGACGGAAACAGATAGCCATCCCAGTCCTCGTGATCGGCGAACATTGCAAGGCGGTCTTCGAGTACCTCTTTACCGTAGAGTAGCGATACCTCGCCGGGCCCGTTCTTCCGCTCCTCGAACGTAATATACGGAACTTCGTCGGTAGAGATGTCGAGAACGAATTGACGCGCTCGTAGGCTAGCCACCTCATTCGGACGCAGACCCCATGCACACAGAGCGAGTACCAGGAGGCGCTCCTCCTGGTCGTCTGCCGCCTTGTAGAGTGCGCGAATGTGCTCGGTGGCGAGACATGGTGTGTCCGTATCGTCGTCGTTGCCGTTCGACCAATCGAACTCATCGTCAAGGCCGTCAGCGGGGTTCACTGCAGCCCATTTTCGACGCACTAGATGCGCATACCAGTTCGAGACCGCGAGATGGATCCGGCGTTTGGTTTGTCCACCGTCGAGCTCCGCGTGTAGGCGGTCGAACGCTGCCCAACACGCATCGACTGCTTTGTAGGCCGGGATATCGCCGTCCCGGGCAACGGGTGTCACGAGGTCATCGGTGTCATTCTCCTCGCAGTAGGCGGCGACGTAGCGGTTCAATCGGTAGCGGAGGGTATCTATCGACGAGTTCGCGAGCCCCTTCCGCTCCCGCCGTGACGTGAGGAAGGACTCGAGTGCCTCGATAGTCCGTTCGTGGTCGGTCGCCCAGTCGTAACCCGATTCTACGGCCTCGGCCCCGAGATCCTCACGCCAAAACTCTGCGAAGGTCCTGTCGTGATACTCCCGCAGGGCGTAGAGGAGCGGTCGGAAGCCATGGTCGCGGAGCCAGCTGTGTGTCGGTTTCTCTTGTTTTGGATCGAGCCCGTCTGTCTCCATCACCGGGGCGACGATAGCCCAGTACGCGTCGACGAGTTCGTCGAGATCGAGGAGGGTCCACGAGACGTCGTCGACGTCCTCCCAGTCTCGGTCACTCCCTGGTGTCGTTACGTCGTTCACAGTGCTATCCTCCACGGTGTCCGCTGTTCGAGGTTAGGAATCAGGGATAGACGCCTCGCTGAGTCGGTTTCCAATTCTAAGCCCGGCATATTTGGCTGGTAGCGAGTTTCTCACAAATAGGATATAGGTTTTGGGGACAAACAGACTGTTGGAGTCTGTGTGAAATACGAAAATAAGCGCTGAAATCCCTCGATACTGTATAAATCACATACCGCTATACAAATAATATTGCGTCGACCCGATTCGACCGGTCGTTGTTCATACGGGGATTCTCCCGTCCCCACTGAACAATCACCTGCACTCACTCAAAGACTGTATCCCGACCCGATCCGTGTATAGCTTCTCTCGTTCGCAACTCCAGGGACTGGGTCCAAAAGAAGATGTATCCAGAGTATTGAGTGTAGATTCAACGTATAATCACTTCTTCACCTTCCTTTTGCCAAGTGTTCTGGTTGATTCTCCAAGCCTGTTCGACTGTGTATTCTCGACTCGCGGGGTCAGATAGTCGCCAAAGGCGGACGGAGTCACTTTTCTCATCAAAGACCACAACGTAGAGGTGGTACTGCCTGCCCAGCTCTTCCGCTCTGAGAGGCTCTTGTCCGATAAGGTCGATCGTCGTCCGCGCGCTCGTTCGTGCTTTGATTTCAATATACTGCGGATCAGTTCCCCCGTGGGGTATCGCGAGAATATCACAGCCACGGACGTCTTCCCCCTCGTACTTCTCCAAATGGCGTACATCGATTACTTTCCTGAACCGGTCGTCCTCTTGTTGGCGAACGATGTCGACGGCTCGATCCTCCAAATCACCTGATGCCTTCCGGAGTAATGATGCGATATGCTCCGCACTTCCCCCATGCGCCTCAGAGAGTTCTTTCGCAAGTGCCTCCCAGTCTACCACGAAATCCGATGTTAGGTACACCTGCCCCTCGCTTTGATCGTACTTACAACTTGCCGCATCAGTAAACGTGGAATTCTCTATCTCGTACTGGACTCCAGTCTCAGCCACCCATGTGACGACAGGACAGTCAATACTGCCGAACGTCTTGGTGAATTCGTTGTCTATCGAATCCCATGCATCGTTCAAACGCTCACGGGGAACCGAGTCCTGTTCATCGACTTCCTCGACACCTTTTGTGTAGATGGATTCTTCAACTGCCTCAGACAGGTAAGTTGCGCCAAGCCTCTCAAACAACTCGAACAATTCATTCTCATTGAAATCGAATCGATCGCAGTCAGGGACTTCGACATATGTTATTGCGTCCGTGTTTCGGAATCCCGCTGCGAGGTTTTCTTTGTCTGGGATGTAAAGGCCTGAGGCATCGGAATACCGGCGGTTCTCGTTCAGGAGCGGAAACGAGTTCACTTCCAAAGCATCCAGATCGTTCTCCGTAGGAAGAGTATCGAGATCGAGTAGCAGCTCGTAGAGTTCAAAAATGCGTTCAGCATCCGGATTGCCCCCATCATCTATTGGCTGAGATGTAAGTTCTTCAAGTAACTCTTCGATACCCTCGTTCGGTTCCACTCTCTCTTTGATTTTCTGTGCTGTCTTCGTGCCGACACCGCTTATGCGACGCAACTGATATTTGGATGCATCGCGAAGATCGTCAAGGCTGATGTATCCGCTATCGACAACGTTCTGGACCACCGAGTTCCCGACATTCGGAATTGAGCGTAGCGTTTTGCGGAGTTCGTTCACGTCGTCGAATATCTCTTTGCCTTCCTCAGGACTGATTGGCTGTAACTCGTCATCTGAAAGCTCGAATACTAGTTTCATATAGGCAGGAATCTCTTTCTCACTAAACAGGTCTCTCTCTTCCGGGCTGTGATCGTCGTAGTCGACATACACCCCTCGAGTGACGTGGTATCCTGTTCGCTTTCGGAGACGGGTTACCTCTCGGAGACTTGAGTGAGGTCGTTCTGGTCGATTAGTGGAACTTACGTCCACGTGCTTTACCGTTCCATCGTTCGCCGCCCACTCACTCGCGCTATCGTATGGGTGGGCAATCGCATCCGAAACCAGATCGGAGTCCGCCTTGAAATACGGCCTGACGAGCTTCTTGACCTCCGCATACATCTCGCTCGAGATGCGGCTCGTCCGGTCGATATTCTTCTTCTGCGTATCCCACGGTAGATCGCTCGCGTCGCCCTCTGTGACCAGTTCGAGTTTCACCTTGAGACGTTCATTCTCAGCGGTGAAGCGACCGATTGAGTTCTCCTCCGCACCAAATCCTCCTTCTTCTGCGGTGCTGTTACCAACGACCAGCCGGTCTTGGAAGAAGATGTCTGTCCCCGCTTCCGATGGATCTTCGTCCAGCATCAACCCCACTTCCAGCTCCATCTGAATGGGAGTCGAGAGATAATCTGCCTCGATTTTGATATCCGTATACCGACGCGGATAGAGGTCGTCAATAGGTAGATACGTCCATTCGATTGCTTCTAGCGGGTCGATCTCTTCGTCGTTGACTATAATCGAAATCTCTGCAGACTGCCCCTCAGCTTTTCCGGAGAGGAACTTCACATACGTCTTGCTCAGTTCTTGCTTGAGTTCCGAGACGCTCTCCTCTTGCCAGAGGCTCTCCGTGGCTCCGACCACGATCTCTGTACATCCCTCGTCCAAACTATCGAAGGTGCGGCGCTCCACGTTCCAGTCATCTTTCTCGAACCAAGGCCGGTCGATGTTGTAGCCGTATGCGGTTTCGGCACCCACAGCACGGCTCTTGATGTGCGCGATATCGAACGTGCCTTCTCCCAATCCTCCGAGTCTGGATATCGCCTTCTTCGCTCCAAGTGCATAACCGCCAATTGACCACTCGGGAGGCTCTTCTCTTGATTCCCCCGGAGCGAAAAGTGCCTGAACCTCGTCCGAAGGAACTCCACCGGTGTCGTCCCAAACGTAGGTGGTCCCTCCGTCGACATTGATTCGAATTGTCGCGGGCGTGTTTCGGTTCGTCGCTCGTGTCCAGTTATCGATAGCGTTGTCCACCAACTCCTTCACGGCATCAATAAGAGAGAGATCGCCCGACTGTGATTTGAACATCTCCACCTTGTTTGGGCTTAAATCATAGGTGTCCCGTGGCATGTTATGTTATCTGAGGCAGACCGAGGCATCAGTTTTGGGCAGGCCAGAGATCAAAATCTGCAGGACTCATGAAAAGCGGATTGATTCTCAACCCCTACTTTGCCCTCTATGCAGGATGGATTTAATACCAAATGACTGTCTCGAATATGACGAACTTACGACACAAGGTTGTCTCGCAGGTCGCGTTATCGTGAATTCGCTTCTACCGGTGGCCGTGGCCCACATTCGATCGCCGTAAGGTCTCTCGTGCTATCGAGTAGTCGGTGTACCTCGCCATCGCTCTCCCAGACTGTCCCTCTGGCCTCACGCAGGATATACCAGGTATCGACTTCCCACTCAATCTCGAGCTCGTGTTTTTGCCAGACTTTGAGCTCGAACTCTTTGCCGTTGAGATCGGCGACCAGATACCGGCCATCTACACGATCTGACCGCGTCCGTTTCTTTTCTTTCACCTGGACTGCAATCGAAGACGGAAGCCGACTGTTCCCGGGGATGTCCTCCCAGGTGAGAATGGAATCCCTGTCACCATTCAATACGGGCGATGAATTCGATTCTTCTCTTGTATCGGGAGATGGATCGGACTCAGCCGTCTCGTTCGTCGACTCTTCGCTCGCACCAATCAGAGAGGTTGCTTCCGTCCACGATCCAAAGAAGTTGGAGTACATTCCCGCGGAGACTCGCCCGTGATGGTTCATCTCCGTCGTTTTCGGCATATGTCCGAGTTCGTCACGAACACGTCGGAGTTCCTCAAGGAGTCGCTCTCGCTTGTCGATCCCCGCAGCTTCCAGCGCTCCATCCCACGAGCCGAATTCTTGGAGACAGTCATACGATTTGTACGCACCGTCAGAATCCATCTCCGACGCGTACGGCACGAGGTGCTCACCGTCATCAAGACGCTGAATCTCGTCGATGAGTGCCTGCCGGGATGGTCCAGAATCTGGGGTGGGCGTAGTGGCGCTGTCGTCAGGCTGATCGTGGGGTTCATCGGTCGAATCGTGGGCTTGCGATTCCGGTTCGGAATCTTCCCCGCTGGCGAAGTCAGCGGCTTCGCGCGCTGCAGTTATCGTCCCAAACTCGTCGGCATACATTCCGGAGCTGTATCGACTGTGTTCGTCGATCTGAGTGGTCGACGGGACCTCTCCGATTTCAGCAGCAACACGCTCCAGTTCAGTGAGAAGCGACTCCCCGCGATCGATACCGGCAGCGTCCAGTGCATCGTTCCACGATCCGAACTCTCGATAATACTCGTGAGTCGAGTACGATCCTTGATCGTCCATCTCGGGTGCCTTTGGGGCGCCACCGAGGTCCTCTGTCAAGGTCTGGAGCTCGTCGATGAGATCGTCCCGCGTGGGTCGTTGGCTATCACTTCTCGAGGATTGCTCAGTGGTCGCTGTCTCGGTCTCAGTACTCGATTTCTCCTCTGTCCCACTGCTGTCGCGTTCCGCCGCAAGAGCCTCCTCAAGTTTCGCATGGAGTTGTTTGGCTTCCACCACCGAGGAACTCCATTTCTCATCTGAGGCGGACAGCACCGCCTCAAGCTTCGACTTCGCCTCACGGTACTGCTGCTGTGCTCGATCTTCTTCGCCGTTTATCGAGGCTGTCCGCGCATCACTGACGAGTCGCTGTGCCTCTGTGAGCGATTCCTCGAATCGCACCTGCCGGTCAGCTCTCTCGAGACAGGTGTTGGTGAACTCCACACCGGCTTCCGCCCTGGCTGTGTCAAGATCGTACCGCTCGCCCCAGTCCACAGCGGATTCGAACCGCGCCTTGGTTGCGTCCAACACGGTCTCAACTGTAGTGAACCCATTACTGGTCGCGACGACGTCGCAGCATTCGAGGAGCCGCTCGCCTGCGGCACACCGTTCCTCGTACGCAGCGATGCGAACGTATCTCGCAGCATCTTCGAGATCGGTATTGGTACCGTCGGGGATTGTGAGCGTCTGGTCCTCCGTCTGGATTCGGATTGTGCGATGCTTCCAGAAGAGTTGGCCGGCCTGCTGAACATCGACACTCGTGACGTCCTCGTGGCGGATCTGGATCGCTTGATTCTCAGGATCATTCCCGACGACGCAGAGCACCCGCGTGGGGGTGATTACAGTAATCGCCCGATACCCGTTTAGATCTGGCAACTGCTGGCCGGTGTAGTCCGGAGCTTGGCGCTTCGATGCCAGCAGGAAGATTACCTCTTCGCCATTCAGCAGGTAGGTTTGGAGCGATCGCTGGTGTAGATAGCCTGTCGAGAAGAGGCCACCGTCGCCCGTGCTCGTCAGGAGGGTTTCGTCGAGGGATGCGTCTGTGTCAGGGTCGACTTGCAGCCGTCTCGAAATAGCGCTGGGCGGCTCACCCACTCCCAGCACGTCAAACACGCTGGCACTCCCAACCGCCTCATCGCTGCCGGCCTCCTCCTCGATCTCAGGAACCTGTGGATCCGACTCGGTTTCTGTCGATTCAGAACTGGGTGGCTCCGGCGAATCAGGGCCTTGAGACGAAGTTGTCTCTTCATGTGATTCGTCGTCTTCTGACGTCGACGATGGTGACTTCTGCTCCGATGTATCGCTCTCCCCACTTATGCTCTCATCAGCTGACTTGCCGTCGGTCGGTGTTTCTTCTTGATTGGTGGTAGCTCCTTCTTGTGACTGCTGGCCCGACGACGCCTCCTCAGAGAGCGCGCTTAACGATGCTGTCAATAGCTCATCCAACTCCGTCGGTCGCTCTCGATAGATGGGGAAAAGCCACCAGACGCGCTGGAGGCCTTCGACGGAGAGGGCTTCCGAGTCACGGAGTGTTTCCATCGCGGCTTCCCAGTCATCCTGCGCCACTCGTTCCCCCTCCAGCCATAACTCATCCAGCAGAATTTCTGTCGCTTCGACGGTCAGTTCATCAAGCAACTGTTCCAGATTGACGTTCCCCTGAACGGTCTCTACCTCGAGATCCTCAAGCAGATCTCGGGCCCAGAGTTCGTGTCCCCGCTGTTCGGCGCGTTCCAGCAATTCGGCGTCGACGCCGGCCTCTTCGATGATCGGCTGTACCCCAATCGTCTCCCCCAGCTCCCGCACCCAGTTGAGCTCCTGCACATACTCCTTCGAGTCCAGCCCCTCAATGTAGTTCTCGTCGGGCATGGCGATGAAATGGTGGAAGTGGGGCCGCTGATCGCCGTGTTTGCGGAGGACCCGTCCCATCCGCTGTACGAGCTGAAGCTTCGTTTTGGTCCCCGCGACGTTGATGCCGACTTCCGCATCCGGGACGTCAATCCCCTCGTCCAGCATCTTAGGAGAGACGAGTACGCCATTCTCGCATTTCCCGAACTTGTTGATGTTACGTTGGACCGTCTCGTTGTTCTTCTTGGAGGAGGTCTCAAGCTGGCTGTGTGCCCGATAGACGTGATCGGACACCTCCCCGAGTTGGTCTGCGATTTCGTCAGCCGTGTCGATGTCCATCGCGAAGATGACGAGCTTGACAGGCTGGTCTGGGTCTTCGAGATAGTCCTTCGCCAGTTCGATCGCCTCTTCGATCTTCGGCTGTGATCGGTGGCGGATCCAGGTTCGCGAATGAATCGTCGCCTGGAGGTTCGACCATTCATCGGGTATGTCCTCGTCGTCGAAGACCATCGACGCAGCCTCGTGTGCGCGAATGAAGTCCCCGAGGTCTTCGAGTTCGGTAAACGGGACAGGAATCTGTTTGAGAATCCGCTTGGTTGCTGTCGACCGCCGGATATGCTTGAATTGGTCGGAGATCGACTCTGTTGCCTCATCCCACTCTTCCCGTTCGTAAGGGTCGAGCGGCGTTGGGTGTACAGTCCAGTCGAATTCGGGTATGATTCCGTCGCGACGAGCGTCCTCGACCCCATACGTGTGGACGACATCACCCAACAGCTCGGTAAGCTGCTCTCGTTTCAGCTCACCGTCGTCGCCGATCGTTGCTGAAAGGCCCATCGCAGCCCGATAGTTTGGTCTGTCGATGGCAGCCCCGTACCCATCTAAATTAGAGTAGTGGTGTACTTCGTCGTAGATGACGAGATCATACTGGTCGGCGAGATCACGGTCGTATCGTGGCAGGAGGGACTGTGCAGTATAGAACTCCACTTCTCCACTACTAAACGATACGCGGTCTGCCTGTTCACCCGTCTGTCCGGCAGGCATCGGGAGGCCAAGCTTCTCCTGTATCTCCTGCTCCCACTGCTTGAGGATCGCATTCGAATGGGCGACGATCATGATTTTCGCATCGTCAGTTCGTGGTTCGTGGTCGGGGTCCTCTGGAAGGACGCCGCAGCATTCGGCGATGGCGGCGATTCCAGCCACAGTTTTCCCTGTGGCCGTTGCCATCTCGAGAATTCCGTGTCGGCCGTTGTCCAGCCACTTGTTGAGGCCTTCCTCTTGGTTATCCCAGAGGGAGACCATCAGGACAGGCCGATGCAGGCGGGACATGGCCGCATCTTTACTCATGCTGCCCAGCGAATCGGCTTCGTCAAGGAGGGCTGTCAGGAGTTCTGAATCTGACAGTGCTTCTTGCTGGGCGGCGGTCACGAACAGCTCCAACAGATAGAGACCGCCACCACTCCCAATATGAGAGACGTCTAGCGCACTCGGATCGAAGCCAAGCTGTCGCAGTCGTTTGAGAAGGACCGTTTCTGCAGGCTTCGAAATCACACCTGTTTGCGCTGACCGCTGTGCGGGGAGGTTCTGATTTAACGATACAATGTCCTCTCGGAATCCGTGGAATCTGTCTCGATTCGTCTCGATGGGTTCCGTATCGACGATGCCCTGAATGCGGTCCGTAATGAATCCTGCAAATAAGCTGCTGTAATATTTTTCTAAGAATTTCCATTCGATCGGATCAACAGGCCCCTCATATCGGGGCATCGTGACCTTATTTGCGACCTCATCATCTAATCGAATGAGTTGCTCTATGGACGGTAGATCAGCGAGGACGTCGGACTGGTATTCGTCGAAAAAGTCGTAGTCGTAATCAACCAGTCCACCCATTCGTCTCACCTATTCCCTATCAATCGTATGAATGTTTTCGTGAGGAACACGCTTTGTCGTCTCCCGGTACCTCGCCCCATCACGACTTCCATCAGGGGCGGCAACCGACAGGTCCCTCGTTCCGTTCTCACAACCGATTAGGTAGCGACCTAGCATAGGAGCAAGTACAACCAGTACGGAAGTTGGATGATTCCCTCTCCGAGATCCTCAATAGGTTGTCTGCCTCGAACCGTATCACCAGCGAGGATGAATCCAAGTGGCACGTCGTACGCTTCTTTGAATTCTCGAACGGCTTCGAGTGACTCCTCACGCTCGCGTGACTGATACGCTAGCCCGATCGGGACGGGGGTTCCGTCCACCTCGAAGACGAAGTCGACCTCACCCTCTCGCCCACGCCAGTACTGGACGGTGGGCGTCTCGTCATTGCCCTGGATGGCGTTGATCCCATAGGCGAACCGCATCGTGTGGTCGAACGCCGCGACGCGGGCTAGGTCGGCCTCGCGGTCAAAATCGTTGCGGACGGTCGAGGCGTCGCCGTCGGCGAGCGCGGTCACCAGCCCTGTGTCACGGAGGTAGAGTCGCACCGACCGGGGGCGGCTATTGTCGTACTCGGTAACGCCGGTCAACAGGTACAGCTCTGCCAGCGCGGGAAGATAGCTATCGGCGATCGTCCGCCGGTCGACGTCGAACAGTTCGACGAGGTCCTGATACCGGAACGGCTCAGCCCCCCGGTTTCGGGCGGCGAGCGCGCAGAGGCGTTCAAGATCTGCGATCGTCTGAATCGATTCGAAGCCGGGGACCTCCTGGTAGAGGGCATCGCGAACGTCCTCGCGCAGCTGCGCGTAGTCATCTACCGTCAGGTCTGCTGCCGACTCGGCGGCGCCGTCAAGGTCGTAGCTGATGGTCCCGCCCATTGCGAGGTAGTCGACGACCTGTGACTGGATGCGTCGTTCGACGTCTGCAACCTTTTCGTACTTCTGCCGAAGCTCTGCGACGAGTGACCCGATCTCGCCACTCTGGAGAGCCGCTGGCAGGCTGTTCTCCCCGGTTCGCAGAGAGGTGGGGCTCACGCGAGTGTCTTCTTCCTCAAGATCTGGATACAGCGTGAAGAGGTAGTCCCGGAACTTCTCGGGGAGAATGGGCTGGATATCGTAGTCTTCGGCCGGCATCGCGACGCTTTCGAGTTCCCGTTCGACTTGAATGCCGGCGCTGGCGGTCACGACGACGTGTCGTCCCGGGACGTCCTCGAGCAATTCTGCGACGGGGACGCCCCACCCGTCGATGGTCGGCTTGTTCGGATGCTCGATCTGGTGGGCGTCGTCGATCAGGATGAAATGTGGGTGGTCCGCCTTGATGCGGCCGAGAACCCTGCTCTCGTAGTACCGAACTGCGCGTCGCAGCTGTTCGTCCGATTGGAGTTGGTAGAGCGGGTCGGCGTCGAAGGGAAGATAGAGGAATCGTTCCGGATCGTCGCCAGCCTCGATGCGATGGTGAATGAACTGGTGGAGGAGCGTGGTTTTCCCGACGCCCCGCCGTCCAACGAGGGCGAGAAGTGGTTGGTCCTCGAACTGGCTGCCGGACTCGTCGGGACGGGCGAGATGATAGAAATCGCTCTTTTGCCGTGCCGGGAGTGAGAATGCTTCTGTCCCGTGTTCCCACCACGGATTATGGTCGTGAAGCGCCCGGACGAGAGCGTCACCAGCGTCGATAGGCATGGGTTTGTTGACTAACCCACGAATCCCTTCGCAATGATTGTTTCGACTCAATACTCGACAGTATAGAGACGGTTACTTACTAATAATCCATCTTCCAGAGTATAGTACCCTACCAAACACGCTACAAAGGACACTATGGTGGGTCTTTTCTCTCTAATATCTGCTCTACCTTGCTCATTGGCGAAGCATTTATCACATCTTGGCGCACACTGATGAGTGTGAAGGTGGATAAAGACGCATCGTAATGATGGTTACTCCCCCTTCGTTTCCGGGGCGAGCGCACACACTGTCGTCAACCACCCGTTGGCTGTCCGGGGAATGGCAAGCCACACAGACACCATGGATACGATGTACGCGGACATAGAGGACGGGAAGCGTCACGATATCGCAGTCGAATTCATAACTCGGCGAACCATCGACTGCGACGGAGAACACGTCCACCGCTTGCTGGTCGCCGATCAATCGGGGAAGCAGTTCACGGTACTCGCCACGCCTGACAGCGAGGCACTCCTGGGCCTGAAAACCGGGGATACCCACCGTATCTCGGGACTGCTGGGGGCCGCCCCTGTCACCACAGCGGACGACATCGGGGCTGAGTGCCCTGACTGCGGGGGACGGCTTCGACCGGGACAGGTCGTCGACGCAGCTGGAGCAGCCGTCACGCAAGTCGCGTCACAGCTCTCCCTCGACGAACCGTTCGGGATCATCGATGCCAGAGCGAACGTCCGTCGCGTTCGTGAGGGCCGCTCGCTCGTCGACGACTGGACGCCGATGGACGACGACAGGTCGGTCACCCCTCCCGATTACGTCTGTGAGTCCTGTGGGCGCCACGTCGACGCGTACGAACTTCGGGAGACTGCCGAGGCCGATCAGATGCTCGAAAATCAGGTGATGGAGAGTGCATCACCGGCGCCAGCAAGTGCGGACATGGCGAGCCCGGAGACGGTCGGACTCGCCGCTGGCGGGGCGAAAGACGTGGCCAACTTTCGGGAAAACGTCGCGAACGGGTATACGCCACAGCCGGAGGCGATCAGCGACGAGGGGCTGTTCTACGACTATCACTTTGAGACGGGCACGCGGACCGAATCGGAGGCCCTGTTCGCGCCGCGCTACGCGGCTGCCGTGAGCGACCACCCGATCAGTGGGGAGACCGAGCGCTACCTATCGGTGGGGCTGGATTCGACGCTCTCGGTCGACGAGTTCGAGCGGCCGCGGCTGGATCTCGTCGCTGTCCTCGACGTCTCCGGGTCGATGGACAGCTCCTTCGACGCGTACTACTACGACGAACACGGGCGCAAGCGCGAGGCCGAGGACGATGCGGCGACGAAACTCGAAGCGGCGACGCAGTCGCTGTGTGCGCTTACCGAGCAGCTCCACGACGAGGACCGCCTGGGTGTCGTCCTCTACAACCACCGCGCCCACGTCGCGAAACCTCTCCGTGATGTCGGAACGACGGACATGCCGGCGATCCGGCGCCACATTCGCGAGATCGCTGCTGGCGGCAGTACGAACCTCGCGGACGGGTTCGAGGCGGCCGTAGACATGTTGGTCGACGGGATACCCAGTCCTGACGTCGAGCGCCGTGTCGTCTTCATGACCGATATGATGCCAAATACGGGGACGACGGGGAACAGCGAACTCACGCAGCTGTTCGCGGACGCGGCCGCCGAGGGTGTCCACACGACGTTCATTGGCATGGGGCTGGACGCGAATGCGGAGCTGGCGGACACCTTGTCGGGCATCCGCGGGGCGAACCACTACTTCATCCACTCGGCCACGGAGTTCGAGCGTCGACTGGGCGAGGAGTTCGACTACATGGTCACCCCGCTGGTGTACGACCTGAACCTCGACCTCGACGCAGACGGCTACGATATCGAGGCCGTTCACGGGTCGCCGTCCGCGGACGCTGCGACCGACCGCCTGATGCACGTCGGGACGCTGTTTCCCTCCGCAAAGCAGGATGGCGAGGCTCGGGGCGGCGTCGTCCTCGTCCGCCTCGAGCAGACGAGCTCGGACGCCGATTTCGATCTGGTCGCCTCGTGGACGGAACGGGACGGTGGCGAGTACACCGAGCGCGTTACCGTCGACGTTCCCGACGAGTCCAGCACATACGCCCATGAGGGCGTCCGGAAGGCCGTCGCGCTGGCCAGGTACGCTCGCGAACTCCGGACGTGGGCAGCTGACCTCCACGACCGCGCTAACGCCGCGACTGGCGTCGACGACTGGTTGCTCCCCGACCAGCGCGGCCAGCACGAGCGCGAGTCCGTGCCGTTGGTCGTTCCTGATCGATATACCGAGGGGTTCGACCAGCTTCGCAGCTACCTCGCAGATGAGATGGAGGCTGTGGATGATGAGTCGATGCAGCAGGAGGTGGAACTCCTGGAAACACTGTGTCAGCAGGCGCCCGCGACGCCGCGCGAGGTGAGTGACTAATGCTCGTGTTCGCGTTCGACCGTGACTGGACTGTCGACGTGAATCCACATCCCCGCCACGACGCCGTCCCACTGGAGTGGGTGCGTCATCTCGCGCACGATACGCCGCACGCGGTCTACGCTATCGGGAATCAGACGCTGGCCGAGGAGGCCGCAATTCCGGGTGTCGTCGACATCGTCGGCCGCCACCCCGACGACTGGGACGAGTGGCTCGGCGAGAAACAGCCCGATGGTCGGTACGAGCAGTTCCCACTCCGGCGCGAGCGGCTATCACTCATCGCCGACCTGCACCCGGACGCGGACGGCTACGTCGTTGTCGACGACCTCGATCTGAGTGATGTCGACGGGTGGGAGCACTACCACGCTTGGGAGTTCGTTCCCGCGGTCGAACGGGGAGACATCCATCCCGACCTCCCATGGGTTCGTGACCTAATGACCGACGGTGGACTGCCGACGTCTGCCGGAATCATGCCTGCGAACGCGTCGATGCTGTCGTCGTTTCTCGACGACCACGCCGATGCGCCCGGATTCGAACTCACGTACATCGACGATGGGGCCGAACGAACGCAGCTGTGCCACGACGTCTCCATTCACGCGGTGACACTCGAACGCCCCTCGGCAGCGCCGGCGCTCCAGTGCACGCCGCTCGCCCCCGATAGTGACCAATTCACCGTTTCCGTCGACGCAATCGAGTTGCTCTCCTTGGTCGATCCCCCACCGAATCTGTACACGGCGGGCGCAGAGACGCCTGCCGAGGAGGCAACTGGGCTCCGCCGGCTCGCCGATGTGCATCCAGAGGCGGTCCGTATCTCATCGATCCTCGCGCTTCTGGACCGCGAAGACGTTGATCTGTTCCGGGAAAAGGACGCAGTCCAGGCACTCCGTCGGGTGGCGGCAGTGCGCCCAGAGGACTGTACGCCGGCGATTCCAATCCTTCGGTCACTATTGGCACGTGACGAGCTACCCGCTCGGGCCGACGTGCTGGCCACTCTCCGCGCCATTGGTGATGCCGATCCGAGGGCGATCGCTCCGCTCACCGACGAACTCGTACCGGATCTGCAGTCGAACATTGTCTCCGTCAGGCGTGAAGCGACCAGATGTATCGCCGCGATTGCTGAGGAAAACCCCGAGGATGCTGTGGACGCCGTACCGTCGCTTGCAACGATCATTGAGGACGACGCCGACGGCCTCCAGTACGCGGTGTACGCACTCTCGCGGATCACGCGCGAGTATCCGGAGGAAGTCAAACCGGTCGCCGAGACACTTGGAGAAGTCACCCTCCGTGACTCGTTGTCCGACAGCGTTCGGCTGAACGCGACCGCTGGGCTTGGACGGATCGTGGGCGAGTACCCGAGTATCGCCGTCGAGATCGTCGACGACGTTGCGACCCTGTTCGACGCCGACAACCCCAAGCTCCGGAACAACGCGATCGGACTAATCGGCGACGTGGCGATCGTTCACACCGACGTGGTTGAACCATACACCGAGGAGATCACCGCATTGCTGACGGTCGAGGACACCTACACGCGAATCAATGCGAGCGGTGCTCTTAGCCGCGTAGCCGAGGACTTCCCGGATTCGGTCGAACACGTCACGCCGACGTTCGTGGATTTGCTGTCGGACGAGAACCCGCTCGTCCGTGAGAACGCTTGCTGGGCACTTGGGCACCTCTGTGCTCGAGACGCGACCTCGGCCCTGGAAAACCGAGCACACGGTGATGACAATGCCGATGTCCGTACAAGGGCATCGTGGGCGCTCGCCCAGATCAACGAATGAGGCTGGTCTCGACATTCCGCTTGCTGACTCGGTTCGGAGAGTTCGCTAGTGCAGAATTATACGAGAGGGAGGATATCGTAATTCCATGACAATTGAACGTAACGCAGAGGGGTGTCTCCTAGGGCTGGCCTGTGGTGACGCACTAGGTCGACCGGTCGAATTCAAGAGCGCCGAGGAGATCGCATCCCAGCACGGCGAAGTAACGGAGATGCTCGGTCACGGCACACACGGCCAGCCACCGGGGACGATCACTGACGACACTGAGATGGCACTTTGTATCGCGGAGAGTCTCGTTGACCGCCGCGGGTTCGGTCCGGCCGATGTGGCGGATCGGTTCGTCGACTGGCTCGATTCTGACCCGTTCGATATTGGACTGATGACGCGCGATTCCCTGTCCCGGATCAGACAGGGAACGTCGTGGGACGACGCTGGCGCGGACGTCTGGGAATCGCGGCCCGAGGGATCCAACGCCGGCAACGGGAGCGTGATGCGGTGTGCGCCATATGCGATTGTGTTTCGGCACTTCGATGCGGAACTCACCCAGGTCAGTCAGCTTTCGTCGGCGATCACACATGCCGACCCGCGCTGCAGGTGGGGCTGTGTGATTCTCAACCGAACGCTCGCAAACCTGATTCGCGACGAACGCGACCCGCTCGGAACCGCGCTCAAGAATACCTATTCAGCTCCAGACGAACTTCGAACGGCACTCACGCAGGTGCAGGAAGTCGTTACTGGTGACCACGATTCGGCAGCGTTCGAAGCCCAGCTTGCGACCTCAGGATACGTCGTCGACTCGCTCCAGGCTGGGCTCTACTATGGTTTGACCGCTGAGTCCGCCGAAACAGCGATCGTTCAGGCGGTGAACAGCGGTGGCGACACGGACACTGTCGGTGCGATCGCCGGCGCTGTCGCTGGTGCTCGATTCGGATCGACTGACATACCGGATCGATGGACCGAAGAGATCGAGGAAGCTAGCCGCCTCAAGCGATTAGCACAGCGATTGCTGACGATCCGGATGCAGATTCCCGGCAGGGGATACACGACTATGGATGACGGGACGCTCGTTTTCAAGGAACGGACCATCGAGGGACCTGCGTACATTTCCGCTCGTGAATTTCAGGAGGCGACTATCGGACACCGTCCTCATCCCGCGCCACATCGCACTATCAGAACGGCGTACCATGAGCTGACGCCAGCGACGGCTGCGATGCTCGACTGGGAACGGCGAGCGTACGCGGTCGACAGTGGTCGATGTTCCACCTACGCTGGCCCACAGATCGACCTCGATGAGGAACCGGACTTCTCGCAGCCGACGCTCGTCCCTATGCCACAGTATCCGTTCGTCGACGCCTTCGATGAACTTCCCGAACAAGACCAGCAACGAATCAAGCGTGACGGGCAGGCAGCAGCGGACGCGTTCGTTCGGGCGTACGCGGCGTTCGCAGGAATTCGGCACTCGATAACCGAAACCGAGACCGAAACAGTCGGCATCGAACGCATGGATCCGATTGCCGGGGCGACGCGAGTGCTAGTCGGCACGTTCGCCGACGCCGGCGAAGCACTGTTGCGAAGCAACGAGAGCGGTGGCTACGACTCGCCAGCGGAGATCGAAGCAGCCTTCGATATCTCGGTCGCTGAGGGGGTCATTGCTGACCACCCACGCGCCGTCTACGATGTTGCCGAAATCTTCCCGCAATTAGCAAGCGGTACGGGTGCTATTCTGGATTACCTCACGCAGCTTCGCCCCCCGCAGCAGCAACAGACGTTGACGGACACCAGTCCAGAGGATCAACTTACGGACCTCCACGATACGGCCCACACGATGGTCGGAGAACTCCACGTCATGTACGAATCGCTTCGACGAGTAGCAGTCCGGCATCCGGAGATCGAGCACGAGCAATGGCAAGCCAGTACCGCTCAGTCGGGGGGTCGCTGAGCAATGGTCGATGCGTGGCTCACAACCATGAGCACGAACCTGGAGGCGGTCATTAATCCCCTGATCGCAGCCTGTGAAGAGGGATTCCTCCCTGACGAACTGTACGTGCTGGATAATCCTGGCGTCGGTGACCAGTTCGACGACATCACGTCTATGATGGAGCGTGTGGTCGTCGAATACGGCGGTGAGGACCCGGACCTTTCCGTGACGCACCTTGAGACGGAGACTGATTTTCAGGGTATCGTCGAGCACTTCCGTGAACCGATTGCCCAGATACAGGATGAGGGGGGTACGGCGGCGGTTGACGTCACTCCCGGTCGAAAGTTTATGTCGGCGATCGCGTTTCAGGCGGGGATTCAGTTCGAGGCCGACCACGTCTTCTATCTCTACGTCTCGAACAACCGCTTCTACGGTCGTTTGTACCCCGATGTCCCCAGACCTGTTGTCGAACTCGTCGACTTCCAGGAGGTCTTCTAATGCAGCTTGCTCGCCACCACATCACGCATCTCCTCAACGCGCTGTACACGGAGGGCATTACGTCGGTTAGTGTTCGGCACCCGTGTGAGGAGATCGGAGAACTCCTCGAAATCGACCTTTCCGATCCCGTCGCAACCACGGTCCGATTCACGCAGGGCGCGCTCACGTACCAGGATTCCCGCGAGGAAATCCACACGACGTACGGCGAACAGGCATACGACGACCTGCCTGACAAGGATACCTACATCCGAGCGCTCGTTGCTGGTGGCCTCGTCGACATCGCAAATCGCGAGGACGTGGAGACGTTCTTCCGTCGACAGGGACATCCTGACCTTGACGCCGGCCATCAGCCCGTGGCCCTGGGCATCGATACGAACCTCCTCGCCTGGCGGATGCCGGATGTGCTCCGACTGGATCCGGAGCGATACAGTGACGACAAGGGACGAAACCCAGTCAATGGCTTTGCCCTCGCGACGGGTATCTACGAGGAACTCAACTGGCATTACAATCACTACGAGACGCGAGCCCTCGAGGATGCGTTCGGCTCCGAGTTCGCGCGGCTGGACAATCAGCCGGCTGGGGCGAATCGTGAAGGGTTCCTCGGGCTCTATGAGTACCGCCGTCTCCGCGACCATCGGTATGCGGATACGATTGAGAGTGAAACGGGCGACGAAGCCATCGTGGATGCCTACGCGGAGTACGACCAAGATAGTCGAAAGCGAGTAATTCTCCTTAGCAACGACCACGGGTTCGTCGAGCTGGCCCGTGAGGAAGGGGTACTCGCGCAACATGTGAGCTTCCCAGTTGATATTCCACGGAAGGTGACCGTTACATGGGACGAACTGCAGGATGCGCTTTACACGCTCTCAGTGCTGTTCGGCGTTCTGCGACTCCCAAAGGTAACACTATACGGGGTGTGGAACGGCAAATCTGGGGAGGATTGGCAACGCCGGCGTCTGGATGTCGATTGTCGAAGCGAGAACGTTCGTGAGAAACTGCGACGTGATCGTGCAGTCACAGCTGAATACGAGGCGACGAAATGAGCTGTCAGTCGCAGAATTGTCGGCGGTCACTGTGATTTCCGGCGACGACCGCAGCGAGGAATACACTGGCTAGTAGCGTCGGGATGAAGAACACTCTCGAAAGCAATCTTTCGTTGGATGTATCCGAGGCTTCTCGCACACATGATCATCTTCAACGGCGACTGTCTTGAGATGTTGGTTACACTGCGCTGACGGATTTGTTAAACTGCTGCCACCCGGGGCGACACCAAGCTTGGCGCGGTATCACTATATTCTGAGCATCCTTTTGACAAGGAGATAGACTCTCCCCGGTTCTGAAGGGCTGAATCCGGATTATATGACTTCGTACTCGCTTTCGGAGATCGTTTGTACCTCATCGAAGTTGATTTGAATAGATCTATCCACATCCAATACGTTCTCTCCTTTAATCTCGACTAAACGTGGTCTACTCAACGTATTGCGTACGATGTATAGATAGTAATTATCCCGATCCGATTTCAGACGGGAGAACTGTTTAGTTGTTAGTCGAACTGATGGGGAGCTTGAGTCACTGCCTTTCACTTCAATAACTCGTCCATCTGACTCAAGATCGTAGCCTTCTACTTCCTCATGACGAGGTAGTGCTTTTGCCTCTCGACCTTGGGTTTCTTCGAACCGTAATGCTGTTTCGACTGCTATTTGTTCTACAAAGGTAGTCTTGTCAAGATTTGAGTCCACTCCGAGCTCTTCGAAGAAGCGTCGCCATTGACTGACTTGGTCAGATGAACGAAGATACTCTGCGGAGAGGAAATCTGGGTTTCCAGGGACCAATCCGTTGTCGTGGAGTTGTTCAATCCGGTGCTCTGGATTGTATTCGTGTGAGAAGATGGCCGATGAAGGAGAAAGCCATTCCCCATTTTTTGTAAGTATTTCTATGGCGTCCAGATCTGTAACATTAATCTCCTGTTGAAGATATAGTTCGAAGCACTCCCGCGTTTTGTCAATCTTCGATTCCTCATCCAGGTTGGGCCATTGACGCCCTAAATTGAGCGAATTTGAAGCTTGCAGCTTGTGTTCTATATCTTCCTGTGTTATCTCATCCACTCCTAAGGACGTTAGGGTGTTCAGAATGCCTGAGGTCCGGAGGTCAGGGTGAAGTATAGATATACTTCCCCGCAGCTGTTCTGGAATTGTAACGCTATCTGCAGGATATGAGACTTCTTTGGGCTGTTTTAATTCACACTCTTCGGTGAGAACAACAGGCTCTCGTCTGATTCTTGTTCCAGCAAGAGTACTGTCTGCCCACTCCCCAAATAGCTGGTAGAGACTCCTGAAAAAGGAGATATTTTCATTTGAGGATTTCAGCTCTAAGAGAGCCTCCATACTGTTTGAGAGCCCTTTAGATGAGGAGAATGAAGGGCCGTCACTCATCTCATTCTTCAACTGGAATACAGTCTCGCAGTCTGAGTGGATGTTTGCTTTGTCTGGGTATAGCTCAGAAAAGTCGGGGGCTGAAATTAGCTCCTTTAATGAATCCTGTATCGTCACGCAGTCTGACGGCTTAACAAAATCACCATCCGTAGTAAGGATAACCGGAGAATCTTTCAGGTATTCTTGAAGTGGCTGCTGTATCTCCTCGTTAAACAAACTATGACCGCCCTCCTTGGGATAGAGAACTTTGGTGAAATTCTGCTTCCACTTCTCATCCTGCTTGAACGTAGGGACAACATGGTCTTGGATTAGCTGAGAGACTTCTCGTGCTAGCCAGCGGTTCCATGGAGCGTCTCGATGTATTGTTTCGCGTCCAGGAGCTGTAAGGAAGTCGGCTTGTACTAAGAAATTCAAACCACTGGGAACTTCTTTCAAGGGCAGGAAACTAAACACTCCCATATGTGCGGTACCATCGTGTTTCTGTAACAAGCCATTCTCATCTAGTTTAAATGCGACTCGGACTTCTCTAGTGTCTAGATTATCACGTTCCCACCGCTGTGTCATAGGGTCGTCTTTGACCTGCTCAGGGACTGAAACAATATTGTCAAAGACAAGCCATTTGTTGGTCTTCTTTTCCCCGTCTTGTTCTACAGTTATTCGAATTATCTCATATTCTGAATTCGATTCGAGGAGTTCCTTTTCGATTGTTTTTGAGACGTTATTGATTCGATCGTGTATATTGACCGTCTCCAAGTTCTTTAGAAAGAGAACCGTGGTATCTGATATGTGCTCTGCACTCAGTTCTTGAACAAGCTTGTCGAAGGTCTCGCTTGTAATCGCATCGGAGATGGGAATGTCGAAAGCGGTGGAATACTGTTTGGGAATCTGTGGAGTACTGTGGTTCATCCATAATGGTGTAATCTGCCACGGAATTTGGCTGGGATCATCCCAGTGCTCCTTGTCAAATTTAAACTGATAGCCACCCGAATTGATACGGGGATTATCGGATATTAAAAAGACTGACTTGAAGCCTACTCCGAGATACCCAATATACTCTTCACCTTTCTCAGAATGTGCTTTGGAAGAGTGTCCGACATTACAGAGGCTCTCGATATCGTCATAATCGAACGGACGACCGTCATTATATATCTGGATGCGGTCCTCTGTCAATTCTAAAGAAAATGAAGAACTTTGGCAGTCATCGGCGTTCTGAAGGAACTCCATCAAAAAGTGCCATTGCTCTGGAAATGCTTTCTCCAGCCGATTGATCGCACCTGCAAGCGCTTTCAACAGACTTGGATCCGTATTTTCCTGCCGAGTACGAAGCTGCTTAATATGCTCTTTCGGATCAGTCATTCTTGGATAAAGATATCGCGTAGCTCAGGAACACCACTGACATCATGACTAGGAGCACTTGAAATATCAATCTCCACTTGTTCTGACTTCTGTAACGCATCCGGGTCTGAGGAATGCAATAATGACGTATGCTTAGCTTCGTAAGATATGAGTCCTAACTCTCCGTGGAAATCTTTAATGTATACAACATATCTATATTTCCGATTTGGCTGTAGCTTATCAAGATCTACGTACCATCCTCCGGGTATCAGTTGTTCCAGGTGGTAGTACTCTTCACTATCCTTTATTGAATATGCAAATCCATTGGCATCGACGATTTCAAACTCATCGCGATCCCAGTAACAAATGGAATTGCTGATGTTCTCAATCACAAGGCTGAGTAACAAGCCATCATAATGAAGAGTCTCTCCATAATCGGAGACGGTCTCGTCTATGTGTTCTGCTCCTACTAGTTCAATAGAAAGGTATTCTCCCTGACCGACGAAGGCTTCAGACACATGAACTCGGTTGGATGCCTTGTCTTACAAATTTTTCTTTTAGATTGACGCCACGATGGACACTTGCCACGTAGCCGAGTCTTGAGTCTTAGCAAAAATGAGATCTGGAACAGTATCTACATGTTGGATACGTCTCACCCTCTCATAGTGCAAGAATGGGTGGAATTTATCTATCCGTGACTTGTGCTTCTATATTACTGTCTAGCCGCACTCATGAACGACGCTCTGGAACTACTGTACACGGGGGATCTCCACCTCGGCCGTCACCCGAGTCGAATTCCGGATGATTTGGATGGTCCGGAGCTGTCGCCGAAAGCTGTCTGGCTGTCGACGGTCCAGGAAGCAATCGACCGGGACGTCGACGCGGTCGTGATTGCTGGTGACGTCGTCGATCAGGAAAATCGATATTTCGAGGCGTATGGCGCGTTCGAAGACGGAGTTGCACAACTCGACGAAGCGGGGATTCCAATCGTCGTGGTAGCCGGGAACCACGACTTCGATGCGCTCCCTGATATGGTCGATAACCTCGACGCTGACACGCTCCAGTTCCTCGGGAGAGACGGGCAGTGGGAACGCTGGACGCTCGAACGGGACGGCGAGCCCATCGCCCACTTCGAAGGCTGGTCGTTTTCGGCCGAACACGTCTACGATTCCCCGCTCGATGAGTACGACCTCCCGGCGACCGATGACGCTCCTCAGATTGGAGTACTTCACGCCGACCTCGATTCCCGAGGAAGCCGGTACGCACCAGTTCTGTCGAGCGAACTCCGCGACTCCGCCGCAGATGCCTGGTTGCTCGGTCATATTCACAGTCCAGGTATCCAAATCGACTCGCGTCCACTGGTTTTGTACTCCGGCTCGCCACAACCCCTTGACCCAGGAGAACAGCGGGCCCACGGCCCGTGGACGATTACGATACCCGAAAACAGAGACGTACAAGCTGAACAGGTTCCCCTGGCATCCGTTCGCTACGACCGGATTTCGGTCGATGTCTCCGGGGCAGACGACCCACAGGAAGCGACCGCCGTCATTTCGGACGAAATCAAGGAACACGTTCGCTCCGAACTCGATACGAGGTCGCTGAAACTCAGCCTCGTTCGCGTTCATCTAACTGGACGGACGGATGCGCATTCGGCGCTCGTCGATCAGCATCGGTCGATGGAGCGTGACCTCGGATTCCGGGAGGGGTCGGTTTCCGTCCGGATCGAATCGATTGACGTCGATACCCGGCCGGCAATCGATCTCGAAGACCTTGCGGAGGGAGACAATGCAGCTGCGTTCCTCGCGGGTCTCCTGCTCGAAATCGAGGATGGTGATCCTCGCGAAGCCTACGGTGACGTGGTCGATGACTCGCTAGGCGCTGTACGGCAGGCCCACAGTGCGAATGCGTACAACCCGCTTCGACGCGAGACTGAACTCGAGGACCCGGACGACGATGACGCAATCGAACATCTCGAACAGCAAGCACGGGTACTCCTCGATACCCTACTCAGCCAAAAGGAGGGTAAAGCGTGACCAGGGACCCGATTTGCTTCGAGGAAATCCAAATCGTCCAGGCTCCTGGGTTCGAGACCGGGGGCTTCTCGATCGACGACTTGTGCTCCGGGATCAATGTCGTTCATGGACCGAACGCGGCAGGAAAAACGACGCTCGCTGAGTCGCTCGAATGGCTTTGCTGGCCCGAGACCGCCGACGAACGTGCGTCCCTCGTGGGGCAGCTCTCACTGAATGGTGAAGCCTGGCGGGTCGAAGTCGACAATGGGCGCACGAGCTACCAACGTGACGGCCAGGAGGCGAACGGTCCGAGCCTCCCTCCGGCCGAACAACGCGACCGATACCGTCTCTCCCTCCACGACCTCCTCCAGCGAGACAACAACAACGAATCGTTCGCCGAGATAATCGAGCGAGAATCAGCTGGTGGCTACGATCTCTCCGCAGCATACGACGAGCTCGGATATTCAGATTCCCCGAGTCGGGCCAACAGGAACGTCGTCCAGAACGCCAAGGGAGCGATTCAGGAGTTGCGTGAGGCGCGGAACGACGTATCCGAACTGCGCCAAGAGCAAAGCGAGCTCTCCCGGTTACGTAGTGAACTGGAGGCAGCCCGTCGAGCACAGGAACGCTCCGAACTGCTCGAGCAGGCGATCGACTACGCACAGGCGAGAAACGAGCTGAAGCAGGCTGAATCGAGACTCGACGAGTTCCCCGATATCTTAGATCAGGTCGACGGGGACGAAATCGAGCGTGTTCGATCCCTCGAAGATGACATCGACGAATGGACCGACAAAAAAGACCAGGCCGAGAAAACGAAAACGGACGCTCAGGAACGGCTCGATGAGGCTGACCTTCCTGAAGAGGGCCTCCCGACAGGCCGTATCGACCATCTGAAAGAGCTTCGCGATGACCTCGATTCTGCGGAGGACCGGAAACGCGATCTCAAGGGAGAGTTGGCTGACGCAAAACGGCAGCGAGAAACTGCCCGAGAGGACATTCCTCTAGATGTCGATACCGAGGACCTCGTTGGCTTGGAACCCGTCACTTGGAAGACCGTCTCGAAGTTCGCACGAGAGGCCGAGGAACTCCAGTCCGAGCGTGAAACCCGGGAGGCCGTCCAGCGACTACTGGAGGATGGGGAGCATCCTGAGCCAGATCTACCCACGGTTCAACGTGCGAGTCAGTCGCTGGAGGAGTGGCTGGCTGCGTCCGTTTCTACGGAGTCGAACGACGGTTCAGAGGCATTCCGTATCGCCACGTTCTCGGCCATTTCCCTCGCCTCGACGGCCGTCGCGCTGGGTCTCCTGGTGCATCCACTGCTGTTCTCAATCCTGGTCGTCGCCGCTGGCATCTTCTGGTATGGGCTGCGCGCCCGCTCACAGGCTGCAGACGGAGGGAATCCACGAGAACCGCACCGTGAGTCGTTCGAGAAAACTGGTCTGAAGCCGCCAGAGACGTGGTCCGAGGATGCGGTTCGGTCTCGTCTGATCGGACTGTACGACGCAATCGCAGAGCACAAACTAGCCGAGCGACGGTCCGAATGGCGCGATAGCCTGGCGACGGATTCGGGCACGCTCGAACAGAAGGAGCAGGATCTAGAGGAAACACGTGCCAAACTTCAAGACCAGCTGGGCGCCGCGCCAGATGCGTCCGATGTCGAACTCGCCGTGATCTCCAAGCGAGTACTCGACTGGCAGGAAGCCCACGATGAGGTTGAAGGGAGTCAAGAGAGCATCGAAACCGTCGACGAGCAGATCGAAACCGCCCGTGAAGACCTCCAAGCGAAACTCGACCCCTACGGCTACGACGACGTCCAGAGTTCCGGCGAGGCGACCGAGGCAATCCGGAACCTCGAGAACCGCGAACAGAAACGCGAAACCGCACAGCGGGACCTCGACCAAGCTACCGGGACGATTCAGGAAGCGACCGAGAAGATAGATGCGCTGGAGGACGAACGCGACGAAATCTTTGCGGATCTGGAGCTCAACTCCGATGACCACGATCGGTTGGAGGAATTCTGTGAGCAGATTGAAGCATACGACTCGGCTGCGGAGGCTGTACGAGAGGCCGAAATCAGGGCGAACACGGAGGCCGAAGAACTCGAAAGCTACCCAGAATTCGAACCGGATCTCAAGGAGCAGGAGATTGCTGACCTCAGAGAGGACCTTCGTGAGGCGGAACGAACTGCCGAAGATTTCGACGACCTGCAGTCACGGATTGCCGATATCAAGGCGGAGATCAGGCAGGCGAAGTCCGACGACCAAGTTGAAACGGCGCTCGCAGAGCGTGACCGGGCGCTCGATGACCTGCAAGACCAACTCGAGGACGACTGTGCTGCGATGGTCGGCGACATCCTGGTGGACCACGTTCAGGAGGCGACCATGGAGACTAGTCGCCCGGACGTCTTCGAGCGTGCTCGTGAAATCCTGTCGACGATCACTCGTGGCCGGTATCGGTTGGACTTCGACGAGAATGAAGCCGAGTTCCGTGCGTTCGATGAATCGAAACAGAAGGGACTCGCGCTCGACGAGCTTTCGAGCGGTACTCGGGTGCAGGTTCTGCTCGCCGTTCGGATCGCCTTCGTCGAACAGCAGGAACAGGGCGTTCGGATCCCACTTTTCCTCGACGAGACCCTCGCCAATACCGACGACCGCAGGGCGAAGACCATTATCGAGTCGACGATCGAACTGGCCCGAAACGGTCGGCAGATCTTCTATTTTACTGCACAGGGCGACGAAGTAGCGAAGTGGACTGCTGCACTGGAGAGCACGAATGGCGTCAACCACGAAATCATCGACCTTGCAACGGTCCGCGATGCCGACGACTCCGTCTATATCCCTGATCTGGAATCTATCGAATCATTCACTCCGAAGCCCCCCAGTCCCGACGGGCATGACCACGCCACGTATGGTGACGAACTCAAGGTGGACTCGTTCAATCCGCACCGTGGCGCGGGGACGGCGCACCTGTGGTACCTGGTCGACGATGTCGAAACTCTCCATCAACTCCTGGAGCTCGGGATCGAGCACTGGGGGCAGTTGAATAACCTCCTTCAGTGGGGTAACGGAGACCTCTCCTCCGTTGATTCCGACAAGATAACGATAGTGAAGGAAAATGCTGCGGCGCTGAACGAGTTCGTCGACGCTTGGAACGTTGGTCGTGGCGAGCCCGTTGATCGAGAGGTTCTCGAAGCCTCTGGCGCCGTGAGCAGCAACTTCATCGACGAGGTTAGTGACCTTGCTGAGTCAGTCAATGGCGATGGCAGAAAGATCGTTGAGGGCTTGCACAACGAAATAAGCGGGTTCTACAGCAGTAAGGCGAATAAGCTGGAGACGTATCTTGAAGAAAACGGGTACATCGAACCTCGTGAGACATTGGGTCATGGCCAGATTCGTGTCCGTGTCATCGAGCGCTACGTCGACGAAGGCGTCTCTCGCGACGAGGCCAAAGATAGGACCGATGAACTGCTAGCACGCCTGGGTGAAACCTGAGTCTCTCGGACTGTTGGACCCTCATAACCTATCAGAATTGGTGTGCTACATAATCCGCTCGTAACATCAGAACTTCAGCTGAGGTAGTTGTTGATGGACTCTTCACTCAAGACGGGAACTCGCTTCGCCATCAGCGGGTTCAACTCACGCTTTAACGCTCAAACGATTCAAATTGCTCCCAGATCTCTTCACTGATCTGCTTCCTCACCGATTCAATCTCATCAGGTGACCACTCAACGGCCCATGCGTCATCGAGCGTCGTGAACATGAGTGAAACCCGGACGCTACGGCCAGTCTCCTGTTGGTTCAACGCAATCGCATAGGCTTTCATCTGATTCTCGTAATACTCCGCGTCAGCTTCCAGTTCCTCAGGTGTGACATCACCTGTCTTGTAGTCGATAATATGGTACGCGTCAGGCGTGATGATCAGGTGGTCTATGAACCCCGATATCTCCCCGCGCTCGAATTCCGCAGTAACATACAGCTCGTCGTACTGGTGCTCGACATCGACGTCCGTGGTTTGCTCGTCAACGTAGTCTATCCCGCGCTGGGCATGGGTACTCACGCGGTTCTGGAGTTCGGGTGAGAGTGAGACCGTAGCCCCCTCGTCAACAAGCGTCTGTTCCATCAGATGTGGCCAGTGAGTTTCCGGCGGCCGCAGTTCGCAGAGTCGATGCACCATCTCGCCGAATACGCTCGCGTCGACGCCGTCCGTTTCGACACCTGCTTCCTCTGTTGAGCGGCCGTCCGATTCGGCTTCTCCGGTTGTTGGGTCCTCTTCACCGTGTCGACTCTCCGGACTCCTCTCTCTATGGTCGGTCTCTTCGACATAGATGGTACCCGTGTCTTCGTCGAATTGGAGTTCGCCATACTCCCCGTAGAGTGACGCAAGGTCAGTCGCCGAAAACCGAAAGCTGACATCTGGCTTGGGCGGCCGCGGCGACAGTTCAACGTCGGGGTCGATATCGGGATCAGGTTGCACCTGTTCGGCTGGCGGTGTCGGGAGCGACACGGTGTACGCGCCGTCACCGTACGTACGCCGGACGTGGGTATCGGAATCGAGGGTAGTGCACACGTCCTCGGTGAGGAGTTCTGGCTGTACCCAGTCGCGCCAACTCGATGCTGACTCAGGGTCCGGTTCCTCGAGATCCGTCATCGTTGGTTCCTCGGTCTTTCCAGCTGCCTCGTGGAGGCCGCTCAGGAGCAGATGGTCTCGTGCTCGTGTGCAGGCCACGTAGAGCACGCGTTTCTCTTCAGCGCGTTCTTCGGCGCGACGGCGCTCACGAATCGTGTCACGGGCGATCGTATCCACCATCTCGAACGGGTCGTCCGGACTTGGTGCCTTCATCCCGACTGCGTGCTGGCCACCGACCTGTTCGAACTCGACCTTCCCGCCGCCCAGGGCCGCTTCATCCTTGAACTCGCGACCGATCCCCGGGACGACGACGAACGGGAATTCCATTCCCTTGGCGTCGTGGATCGTTAGAATCTGGACGCCCTCGCCGGTCGTGTCAGCTTCGCTCTCCCGGCCGCCGAGCTCAATGCGGCGTTCGATCCGACTCACGAGGGTGGTAAGACTCCGAACGCCATCGTCGCTCCATCCGCGAAGCTGTTCGCGGAACTTCTCAACGTTCGCCATGGCCTGCTGTGGACGCTCGTCGGCGCTGACACTCACCAAGTAGCCTGTATCCTCGAGGATCCGGGTTAGATACGCAGCCCACGACCCATCGAATCCAGCGGGTTCCTCGTCGCCAAGCCCCGCTAAGTGACGCCACTCTTTGAGATACTCGTAGGCATCTTGGAGTTCCTGATGCTCACTCGTCGCGAGTGCGTCCCACATGGAGTCGTCATGGAGTTTCAACTGTGCGAGCGTGTCGTCGGTGAGCCCGAATAGCGGCGACCGAAGCGCTGCGTAGAGTGCGCGTTCGTCACTTGGATCAGCGAGCGCCCGGAAGAGGTTCAACAGCGCGGTGATTTCCGCCGATTCGTAGAAGCCGATCCCGGACGCGACCGAATAGGGGACGTCCTCCTCTTCTAACGCTCGTTCGTACTTTTTGAGGTGGGTGCGGCTGCGGATGAGGATAGCAATATCGCTCGGTTCGATATCCCGTGGCTCCGGCGGTTCATCACTCTCCTCTGTCTCCTCTCGGTCACTCAGTCTGCTTTCGGTAGTAAGTTCACTCTCGCTACTATCGTCGTCCGTTTCGTCCTCCTCGGGGTAGACCTGAAGTGGTTCAGCCAGTATCTGGGAGAGACGGGCGGCGAGCGCCATCGCCTCCAACTCTGTGTCGTGTTCCGGCTCGGCTGTCGCAAAGTCCGCGTAGTGATTGCAGTGGTGTTCTCGGAGATCGGCATCGGTCGGCACCGTAATGTACTCCACAGTACCGAGATCCGCTGGATCGTCGCGATCGGCGGTCAGGGATTGGGGAGTCGCCTCGTAGGGCTCACCGTCTTCGTCAAAGATGGCTTCGAAGAGTTCGTTGATCGACTCCAGCACCGTCGGCAGCGTTCGGAAGTTCGTCGAAAGTTGGTCGTCATCCTCGCTTTCTGTATCCGTGCTTCGAGCGTCTTGGGACACCTGCTCAAGAGTGGTAGCCGTTTCGCGGAACTGCGTGACGTCGGCGTTTCGGAAACGATAGATGCTCTGTTTGACGTCGCCGACGACGAACACGTTCTGGGCATCGAACGTTTCCCCGTCGCTGGCCGTCAGGAGCTTGATGAGGTCCCACTGGCGTGGGTCAGTATCCTGGAACTCGTCGACCATCACGTACTCGAACTGCTCCCGTAACTCCTCGCGAATGTCGGCATTCCCCGGTGCTTGGAGGAAGTCGACGGTATAGGAAATCTGATCGGTGAAATCGACAGCGTTCTGCCGATCTTTCCGTTCCTCATACTCGGCAGCGGCGATTTGGCTCAGCTCTGCGAGCGCTTGGACGAACGGGAAGCTGTTCGATTCGATCTCTAGATCCACGTTGACGGCGTACTCCTCGGGCTGGAGAGTTTCGACCAGTGTCTCGAACGCGCTGTCGAACTCCGCCTTTCGGGGATGGTCTCCCCACCGCGTGTTGGCCCCCGTATAGCCTGCGTAGCGTTCCCCACTACCCTTGGTGAGATGCATACTGAGTTCCGCAATCGTCGACTGCTTGGCTCGGGATGGGACCCCATCGTCGAACTCGGCGTCAAGTCGATCCACGACCCCTTCCGCACGCTGCCAGGTCTGTCCACCGGTCTCGATATCTGGGGGGTTCTCAACGAACTCTCGCAGGGTAGCCGCAGCCGCGACGAAGTCGGGGTGGGCCAGCCGCTCGGCGGCTTCATCTGGATCGATCGGATGCAGGGCCGACTCGACGAACGAGATGTATTCCTCCTCCGTGGCCTCCACCCACCGGTCCGCCCACTCAAGACTCTCCGGTCGCTCGCCCAGCAGATCGGTCAGGACGTCCTGGAGCTGGCTTCGAGAGAACCGCCGGGCCAGCGTTTGCGTTGCCTCGTGGTTCTCGTAGTCTTCGAGGACGGCACCAACGGTATCGTGGATTAATGCGGTCGTCTCGTTTTCGTCTAGCGTATCGAAGCCAGGATCCACAGCGTCGATCGTCAGTGCGTGTTCGCGCAGGAGCCGAGCACAGAACCCGTGGAGCGTGTGGATATACCCCTGCTCGAGTTCATCCGCAACCGTACGCCAGGCATCGAATTCCTCGACATCGAGTGTATCGATGCGGTCCGTGATTTCCGTTCGGACGCTCTCCTCGAGATCGTTCGCTGCCCGCTCCGTGAACGTCGTCGTGAGGATGTGCTCCGGAAGCAGCTGGGCATCACCAGCACCGCCATCGGTTCGTTCCCTGAGCGACTGTTCGATCATCTCTATATACCGTGCGGTCAGCGTCGTAGTCTTCCCCGTTCCGGCACCCGCTGTGAGCGTCACATTCCGGCCGAGGGCGTCGACAGCACGCTGCTGCTCGTCAGTCAGGTCCTCGTAGGAGACCATCGTCATTCCACCTCCACGACGTCTTCTAGGTCGTGACCCCTCGCTTTCAGCGGGACGTACGCTGACGCACCTGTGTCGTCGATTGCTTCGATAACGTCCTTCCGCTGGTGCGAGCGGACGTCACAGACGTGTGCGTAGTCACAGTAGCGACATCCGGCGTCCGATGGATCGAGGACTGTCGGATGGAATTGACCTTCTGCGATGCCGGAGGCGAGATTCCCGAGGCGTTGTGGGGTCGTTTCCTCGATAAAGCGACGGAACGCCTCGTGTGTCTCGAAGTACGGGTAGGAGTGACGGAGCAGCGGTGTGTCGACGTCGTCGCTTCCATGGTAAACTGCCATCTCCTGTGAGGTGAGGAGCCCACTGCGAGAATTGACCGAACTCGGGGGCGAGACCTGGTAGTACGCGCCACCCACCACTTCAACATCGTCGAGCGCCTCTTCAGCCATCAGCGCATACAGTTGAAGCTGGAATTTCAGTCCGTTCAGGGCATCAGTTTCGCTGGGGATAGAGCTTCCAGTTTTGTAATCTCGGACGACAACCTGTGTCGGGTCTGTTCCCGGGACCGTCTCGACGCGGTCGATGAGTCCATGAATGGGGACCGAACCGTGTGGTGTCTCGATCTCTGCGGGGTCGTCGCTGAGTGGTGTGCCTGCGTCGTAGGGATTACCGATCCGGCCTTCGAACCACGTTGGTCGGGCGGTCGTCTTTGCGGGCTCGTCCGCCTCGTGGTCGAGGAACCGATAGAATAGCCCTTGCGCAACAGGACGACCGTCCTGCGTCTTATGTGGTCCATAGTATGGATTGGTGTCCGGAGTTCCGAGTCCCGCGAGTACGGAGGTCAGCCATTCCTTCTGGAACGCTGTCTGGGCGCGGTCGTCGAATGCTTCGTCAAGCCGCTCGAGGGCAATGTCGAGGAGCTGTTGTTGCCGCGTTTCGAAGTCGCCACCTGGGTGAACTGGACCGCTTCCCCCCGACTGTAACGACAGGTAGTAGTGTTCGAGCACGTCGTGGATGTACGAACCACGGTCGCTCGCGTCGGGTTCCCGCGTTAAGCGATCCGGTGCTTCGATACCGAGGACGCGGCGCATGTAGTACTTGAACCCACAAGCAGCATATGTCTCCAACCGACTCGGACTGTACGGCTCGCGGTCGAGCGTATCGTGAATCTGGGAGACGGTTTCTTCTGTGAGCTGTCCATCGTAGGGCGTCAGTCCGGGACTTGCTCGTGCCGCGGCACAAGCAATACCAGCCTGAACACGGGCCTGTTGGGTGGTGCTAAACGAACCGGCTTCGACTGCTTCAGTGAGTAGGTCGTGGACTCGTGCTTCGGATGTCTCGGGAAGTACGTCGCCGACTGCCCGCTGCACGTCTTCTTGGCAGCCTGGCTCGCTGTCAGCTGGCTCAATCGTCACCTCCGAGAGATCGACAAGCCGCCGAAGTTCGGTCAGGATGTCTGCTTCGACGTGCGGTTCACCACTAGCACTCTGCTGGGGGATGGAGAGATGAATTGATGCTGTACTCCCGAGGAGTACGCTCAAGTGATACCGTGCCTCTGCAGAGACATCTGTCTGCTCGAAGTCGGGATGTGACTCGTAGATGGGTCGTGTGAAAGCGGTTCGCTCCGGATCTGAGGGGAAATGTGTCGTCGTCACCCCGAGAACGTATACCTGTTCGAACTCCCGAAGGGTGGCTTCGGCGAGACTACAGACAACGACGCTCTCCTCGGATGGCCGTGTGCTCTGCTGGATCGAGACGCCATGGAGCGCGCGCTCAAGCCGCTCAACGCTGTCACCGATTTCGGGGTCCGCCAACGGTGTTGTAAGGGCGAGGGTCTCAAGGATCCGGTCGAGACGGTCACGAGCACGCAGTTCACGGTCCCGAAGTGGAGATGAGAGCTCTTGTTCACCTTCTAGTGCCGCTGAGACGCCGAGACGCTCAAGGAGGGCATCAAGTTGGCCGGGGAGTTCCTCTAGTGACACCTCTGATAGAGCGGCTGCATCCCGCGTCAGGGAGGTAACCGTTGCCGCGAGACTGTCGTCAACGTGTTCGAGAGTCGATTCAAGCCGATTTGTCTCTGCCCTAGCTGCCACTCGGGCGAGTTCGTGGTAATCGAGGTTCTCCCCGGTTTCCGTAATGGTGACTAGTGGGTTCGTGAGGAGATCGAGGTGCGTGTCGATGCTCCGAGGTTCCTGTGCGAGTTGGCAGACTATCTGGACGACATCGCCTAGGGCTGTTTCCGAAAGGGGAATCTCGGTTTGTAGATTGAACGGGAGTTCGTACATCTCGAAAGCTTCCCGTACTTGGTCAGCGTATTGAACCGGACTCGTGAGGACGACACCGATATCGTCGGCCGACGTTCCTGTCGCGATTCGACTCCGGATATCTCGGGCGACGGTTCGGATCTCGTCGGGGACAGTTTCCGGTTCGGTGAGCGTCAGATCCAGCGCTGCCGCGTTGATGTCGCTGGTTGACGGCGACTGGCGGGGATGCCGATAGAGACTGCGAGTGATGCGCCGTCGCGCTTCGAGAGTTGACGAGACAGGCTCATTCTGGTGCTGTCGAACGAAGTCCAGGTCGGAATACGTCTCTAGCGCTTGTTTGGCGCCTGTATCAACACCCGGGGCCGAGTCTTCGTCTATCTGCTTGGGGAGGAGAGCGATCGCCGGCCAGGTGTCGACGATTCGTTCGAGGAAGTCTACTTCTAGAGCGTCGAATCGCGTGAACCCACTGAGAACAACGGCCTCGACTGAGGGGAATACGTTTGTGAGCGATGTTTCTGCCGTCGTGGCGTGGTGCATTCGCTCGGTACGGTATGTTTCCGGGAGTTCATCAGCAAGGAGTGTCTGTCGGGCAGATTCGATCTCTTCCGCCAGTTCGGCGACGTAGTCCGCGCGGTCGCCCACGCCCTCCTGTTCGAGACGCTGCCGCATTGCGTCCGGTGAGAGCAGTCCAGCGAACTCCAGTTCGGTGAAAAGGGTCTCGGCTTCCTGGACGAGCCCTGCTCGGGGGAACTGGTCGCCGGTGTTGAGTGGATTCGTAGACGATGAGATCTCTTCGACACCAAGCTCGACGAGCCGGAAGAGGAGCGGTCGGTCAACGTGAGTTACCCGGCCCTTGTACTGGTCCTGTTCGTAGCACTGTGAAGCAAGATTGTCCAACGTGTCGACACGGAGTCCTGCTGAGGGGCCAAACTCCATCCAGCGATCTTTTGTCGCGTCCTCAGGGTGTTCCGGCTGACCCACGTAGAGAATACTTTCAGGCTGTGTTCCCACGCTCTCACTAAGAATATCGAACGCTTGTGATTCAAGCTCAGGTAAATCAGGTCCAGTAAGTAACAGCCGGCGAGACATACTCCATCCGTTACCCGAGCGAGGCATTAATGTTCGGGAGTAACTGGAAACGACTAAAATAATGAAAATCTGCGATAGGCAGGAATCAGATATCCACTTGCAACGACTTACGGCAAGATCATCTCCAGACTTAATCCACGCCGGAAGCTCGATCTATCTTCGAGTCTGTTAACCAACATTGCGCTCGAACCCCTCTCACTGTTGGTTAATCGACTCAATTTCTCGCGATCATCCCTACCGGTCTTTGATCTCTACGCCACGGCCGTGATCGGGTGATACTGGAATCCCGTCTGCAGATCGGAGAGACTGTAGCGATTACCGAGCGAACACACGTCTCACCAACGTCATTGACAGCTTTGACACCCAAGCCTTCCAGCAACCAAACTAATCGGATTCTCCGCTGAGAGTTGCGTGTTACAGCTCTCACAGTGGACTTCGTCGGTTACACCCGCACCGATAGCATACGGAGCACGCATCACGGCGGTTCGACCGTTGTCGGCCACAGTGAATTCGATTTCTCCGCGCTCATACGTCACAAGCGTGAACGCAGTGGGCTTGGTGTTCACCTCTAATGAGTGACGGTGATAGATTTCCTGTCGCTTCTGAGCGTACCCCTGTTCCTTCTCCAGCAGGAGCTCTTCTAACTCCGCTTCGAGATCTTCTTTTTCGGCTTTGAGCTCTTGGCGTTTCTCAAGTGCCTCTACACGTTGTTGCTGTGAGTCTGCACCGTCGACATCCGACGATAACTTCTGGAGACGGTTCGAGAGAGAATCTATCTCTGTTCGGTGGTCGTTAATTCGCTGTTCCTGAAGCTGCCGGTACTCTTCAAACTCTGAATCAGCAGCACGAGATGCTGACTGGCGAATCTCGTCGATCTCCTCCTGGACCCCTCCCACAGCAGCTTCCTGTCCGGCAACGATTGCGTCTGCCAGCTTCTCGGGAGCAACTGTCACGTCGCTCTGGTCACTCCCTACAGTTACCTCGTCACGCCAGCCGGATTTTGGGCTGAAAAACTCCTCAACAAGTATCTCTGTTACACCGGGGAGTTGGTCCTTCGATTCAACGTCGATCGTCACTGCTTCCAAGAACTGGGTCTGGTACTCGCTGACGGTCTCGACGTCAATGCGTACGAACACGCAGATGGCTGTCCGGTCATAGTACGGACTGAATGCTGCATCTTCGACTTCTACATCACTTTCTACAATCCATGGCGGATCCCGATAGTCGCCGTCAGTCATCGAGTCCGTCAGGGCGAGTTGCCCGACAGTCGCCATCGCTGCCGCCTCATCGAGCAGCTGTTGTGTGAATTCGCTCTCCGGCGTGAGTACGTAAACAGAGTCCTCTGTCCCGTCTCGACGTTCACCATCCAGGGCAATCTCGAACTCGTGACGGTCGCTAAAATCGACGTCCACGTGGCTGGGTAATCGTACCTCCCACCGGCTCCCGTTCTCACGTATTGCTGCACCGAGATCGTTCAGATACTCCCGAGTGAATGCTTCTAGCGCGGATTGCGTCACCGCGTGGGTCACATCAGTCATCGTCCGCCCCCAGATCGAAACTCTCGAAGACGCCGCTGTTGAATTCTTCCACCTTCTGTGAGAGGTTCTGCTGCTCCTCAAGGTCGATCGCCATCGAGTCGAAGTCGTTCTCGAGTTCAACCTCAGAGTCGGCATTGGTGAGCCGTTCGAAAATCTCGTCTTCGAAGCTCTTCCCGGAGTCCTCGAGTCGGGTAAGAATCGTACTCAGTTCTCCGACCGTCTGTTGGAAGAGATCGATCTTGTGGTAGAGACGTTCCAGCACGTATTCCTCGATAGTGCCTTTCAGGCCCATATTGAAGACGTAGACCTTGCGCTTCTGGCCGATCCGGTGAATCCGCCCGATTCGCTGCTCGACCTTCATCGGGTTCCACGGCAGATCGTAGTTCACCATAATATTGCAGAACTGGAGGTTGCGTCCCTCGTTCATCGCGTCAGTAGACACGAGGACACCACCTTCTTCGCGGAACTGATCCACGATGTCCTCCTTTTCTTGGCTTGAGTGGCCGCCATGGAACGCGTGAGTGGTATATCCCCGATCGTCCAACGCTTGCAGGACCTGACGCTGGGTCGCCCGGAACTGCGTGAACACGATAACGCGACCCATATCGACCGTTTCACGGACCTCCTCGACGATGTCGAACAGTCGCTCCTGTTTTGTGACGGTGTCAATCGCGTCGATCTTGTCGAGGATCGTTTCGAGTTCGTTTCGGTGCGTTAGCTCGTTCTGCTCCTCGAGCTGTTTGAGGATCGTTTGTTCCAGCGCTGCCGGGCTGCTGACAACCTCCTTCTGGAGCAGCATCAGCACCAGCTTCTGGCCGCTGTCCTGGCTGTACGCGCTTCGCACGTACTCCGTTACCGCTTCGTAGAGTTCTTTCTCCGCTGCGCTCGGCTCGAAGGTCCGCGTGTCGATGATACGGTCCGTGAAGTCGATGTCCGTTTCCTCACGGCGATTTCGGATCATCACCTGCCCCAACCGTCGCTGTAGCTCGTCCCGATTCACGAGCGTCTCCTGGCCATTGTCGACGAAGTAGTGGTGGAAGGTGTCTCGACTGCCGAACAAGCCGGGCCGTAGCAAGGAGACGATATTGTAGAGGTCGGTGAGCTCGTTCTGGATGGGCGTGGCTGTGAGGAAAAACGCGTAGTCGTACGTGAGCTTGTCGATGAGGTCGTAGCGATCGGTCTCCTCGTTTTTCACGTAGTGGGCTTCGTCCATGACGAGGACGTCCCAGTCGCGAGCGAGCACGGTCGCGCGGTGTCGGTCGCTCTTGGCGGTGTCGATGCTGGCGATGATGTAGTTGTGGGCATCGAACCCCTGGAATTCGTCGTCATAGTTGCAGACGAACTCGAGCCCGAACTTCTCGAGGAGTTCCCCTTGCCACTGTTTGGCCAGCTGTGCCGGGGTGAGGATCAGCACCGAGTCGTCGGTCTCGCGATAGTGCATCTCCTTCAGGATCATACCGACCTCGATCGTCTTTCCGAGGCCGACCTCATCTGCGAGGAGTGCCTTCCCATCCATCTCGAAGAGGGCCCTGTGAGCAGCGTCGACCTGATGTTCGAGGAGTTTGACTTCCTCCTCGTCGACGCGGGAGAGAGAACGGAGTTCTGTGTCGGGCTGTCCCGCAAGAAGACGATTTGCGACGACAGTCTGCCGGTGGAAGGGAAAATCTGCAATTCCTGAGGAGTAGGAGTCTACAAGATTGTCCGGGTCATCGTGCGTGACCTCGATGTCGACGAGGTCCTGCTCTTCCATGGTCCAACGAAACAGGTATGTGGCCAAATAGGTTGTGTAGATGGAGATGGTAGCAATCTTTGGACTGAGGTAGGTGGGAAATAGGTTAGACAGAGGATTCAGCTAAGTGATTATTCTTTGAAGTTCGGAAGCGGGCCACCAAGATATACCCTCACGAACCCATAGATAACCCGGTAGCTCTTCGCCGACATTAGGGCTCAATACCCACGGAGTTCAGTGAGGCGCTCTTCGCCATCTGGTGTAATTGTATAACTCTCATCCGACGCTGGTTCAAGATAACCGTCCTCAACCAGGCTCACACATCGGTCAACTGCATGAGCCCTGTTGGATCGGAAGCGCGTTGCGATCTCTGAAGCGTCTTTTGGGGAGCTGACCGAGAGGTAGTCCAGTAATTTCTCCTCCCGGATGAAAAGGTCCGAATAGACCTTGTCGGCCGCAGAGAACGACTTCATTGCCAGCCAGATCATCTTCGTAGAGAGGGCTTCGTCATCTACGAAATCAGTTCGAATACCATGGAGAATCTTGGACCGGGGGGACCCACGGCCCATCAATCGCGGATAGAGGTCTCTGAATGGGTCACGGAACTCCGAGATGTGTTGGTGGCTGCCCTCTCCCTTGGCGACGACCCGTGTCCCAGTGACCTCGTTATCCAGCTCCCAGATTCCTAAATCAGTCGCCGCCTCAATGATCGCGCCGTCGATCTGCGTCAACGCAGTCGGTATCGATAGACCATATCGTCCCTCGTTGTGAGCTGAGATTGCGTCCTTGAGGAGTTTTTCGCGCTCTCCTTTGAGGTACCGGCTATCGACCTGACTGAGAATAGCATCTAGCGTATCCTCATCGTCGAGAAGTTCGGAAAGTACTGAGACAACTTGCTCCTCACCCTTCTCCTGGTAGATCTCATAGAGTTCGTCCCGGAGTCCAGCCACGAGGAAGTCGACCCACTTGAACTCGAAATCGGACGCCTCCAGTTCGTTGACGGACTCGACAATCTCGTCGAAGTTGATATCACCTAACGTGCTCGCGGCCTGTGGGTAGGCCTCGCGTTGAGATTCGAATAGTATCTCTGAATCTGGAGGCTCCGATGGAAGGTCCACTTCTTGGAGATCGGTTTCCTTCAGATGGACGCCAACATATTCACGAATCCATCGCTCGATTTCGCCTTGAGAGAACCGCGATTCTTCAACCAAGTCTTCGACACTGTCCCCATCGAAGAACTGCGAACCGAAGCGTTCCGCCCAGTGAGGGTTTTCTGGGTTATTGTAGAAGATAGTGGCATACTGTTTGAGTCGTCGTTCAGCTTCCGCTTCTTCTAGACCCTGCTCAGTAACCAGAATCTGCGTGGCTTCATCAACGTCCCAGATGTCGTGAAAGACTCTCCCAGCGTCCCTGATTTCGGTGCACAGATCGAAGGGGGTCTCCTGAATTATCTCGTGACGCTCACGCTTGACTTCTCGTATCTTTTCGAAGGCAGTTAGCAAATCGGACATCTGGATTCATTCCTCCCGATCTCGGCTTTAATCGTCGCCGAACTCTGCTAGCGACGTATCCACACCGACCATCTTCAGATACGTCTCGTCCCGAGTGACCTCTGCCAGCCCTTCACAGAGTTCCCGCAGTTCATCCTCGTCCCATCTTTCGAGATAGTTACTAGTGGATTTCCCCTGTTCGAAGCGGTAGCGGAGGAAGTGCGCCTTGTCGAGATTCGTGAGGTCTCCGTTGTCCTCTTCGACCTTACTCTGTACGTACGCCTGGCGTTTTTCATCATCCCACTGGCAGAGGATGAAGTCGTTACCCTCCATACGGAACAATTGCATTTCCCTCATCTGTGCCTCCGACGCGTCCGAACGCTTGAGATGCTTGTTCAGATCGTCATACGTCGGCTTCCACTCTTCTAGCAAGTCCCGGTAGACATCTTGCTCACCACGGTCGTTGTCTTGGATGATTCCATAAATCTCGTCGACGACCTCCTTCGCGGACATCACCTCGCCCGCTCGATGAACCTCGCCGTGATGCTTGGAGTATTCTTGGAAAGATTTCCCCATCTCGATGACACCGATGTCTCCACTTGCAAGCTCTCGATGTTCCTCGAGTGTTTCTCGGGTTTCTCTGGCCGTTCGAACAATGCGCCGTCGGAGTGAGTCCCAGGAGATAGGCCTGCGGTCTTCTGTTGGTCGGGCGACAATAACTATATCGAAAGAGACAGCCTCTCCTCCAAAGAACTTGTTAAGGTCAGAGTTAATCGGATAGGTAGCAGTCACTTCAAAGTCGTTCTTACATAAGGATTCTAGCAGTTCTCCCCAAGATTCCTCATCGCTGTGGTGATAGGTAAATGCTAGTGTGCCGTTTTCTTTTAATGCATCATTTATAACATCAAGTGCTTCGCCCATTTCGTGTTCGAAGTCCTCGACCGTTTTATTCTGAGCGGGGTTTGCGACGATTGATTCGGCACGGGGCGTATGATTATCGTCAAATCCGGAGTAGATATCCTGTAGAACTATTTTCAGCCATACATAGAAGTAGTCAGATAGCTCAGCATACATAACATTGTCATAGTATGGGGGGTCTGTTAGGATTGCATCATATTCGTTCTTAACCGATATATTTCGCATATCACCTTGGTGGATCTCTGAGTTTTCGCCAATTGGTTGCGCGAATTTAGGTGACTCGATCATTTCGCCATCTTTCATATATCGATCAGTCGGTTCACGCGCATACCGGACACCCTCCATCAATTTATCCCAAGTATTTTGGAAGTTGCCTCGTCCAAATTCTGCCCCCCACACGTTATTTTCCACAAAGTCGGATTGAGGGACGTAAGAATTCATCCTAAATATACCCTCCATGTTATTCCGAAGTTGATTATAGATTGAAAATGTACTCTGGAACATTAGCGAATCCGAGAAAGCCAGTAGTAGATATTCTTTAGCATCCTGTGACTGCACAGAATCAATTGATTTCAGCAGCTTTGCCAGCAGTAGTAATTGACGCTCATTAAAGAGATCTGTCCATTGTTCATAACCATGCGGGCGTACGTCGCCAGCCCCAGGAGCAGAGCCAGAAAATTTCCCCGAAGTAGTTTTCCATCCATCAGGTATTGACTCTGAAGGAACGTATTGGTGTAAGTCTGATCGGGTGTTCCATTCTTTTTTTGCTTCCGCGAAAAGCTGCTTATCTAAGGTCCCCGCTTGTTTATACCCCTTATGTATGGCCTTATCATATCCTGCTTCATCGCATTCCTTGCAGTAGAATTCAACTGCATATAGTGTAGCGTCAGGTTTTCCTTGCTCTTCAGAGGCATCCGCAATAGACTCTTTCTGCCCACACTCCGGGCAAGTGTAGTACCCTCCTCGTGAAACGTTCCCGTTCTTGGGAATCCAAGAATGGGAGCACAGATCGCATTCACTCTCCTCCTGCCAATTATCTACGACTGTTACTCCCTCACACCCAGGGCAAAATACATGATAACCTGGGTCATCACTATATCGTTCTTTGGCAACTCGGTAGTCTTTGAAAAGAGAAACAGAATACCCACAGGATACGCAGTCTAATTCTTTTACCCAGAAGTTGTACATCGCTTCTGCTTCATGATCTCCGTTCGGACAAGAGGTACGATAATACTCAAGAATGTCTTCAGCGACCTCATCTTTAACCTCATCAAAGGCGCTTTCTAGTTCATCGATATCGGCCTGTCCAGCATCCATCTCCTTTTTGGTAACAAACCAGGCGACAGGATTTAGATCAACACCAGATGACTCGACTCCAAATCTAGATGCTTCTACCAAGGATGTCCCTCCACCCATGAAAGGATCGAGAATTTTTTTATCTTTTATTCTGACATCCTTGGCATAAAATTCCCAGAGTGGTTCTGGATTGTCAAGATCGACTTCATTAATCGCACCGATTAAGTCCGATGAACTTAGACCGTTATCTCCCAATGTCTGGTTTTCACCTGGGTCGTACACATTCACCTCATCAGCCGTAGTTGACTCATCCACTAGCGAATACAGTGAAATGGCACGGAAGAGACATCCCGGGCGACGTGCCCACCACTTATGCATCGTGTAGATCGGACGGTACCATTGCTTTCCCCGGCTTTCTTTCTCAGCGATTTCGTTTACTCGTTCGATGGGGAAGCCACGTTCAATAGGGAGATCAGGACGGCTTTCCTCTTGTGGTTGCTGCTCAGACATCTGATGTCCATCCATTTCCACGAGGGACATATAAAACTGGTACTACGCTCGTCGATAGTCCTCTCTCCCGAAGAGGCATTTGCCCGATTAGCTACATCTCCTGCTGGCTTCATTCAGTTATCTCCGCTATAGCAGCCGAAGATGCGTCCAAAGCGGAACTTGGATGATCGGCTTCGAGCCGTCAGTATTGACGGTGACCCCTTCATCCAGCGCTGACCGCGCATTTGTAAGCACAACCCCGAATGCTGGTTCGGCGTCGAAGGCAGCTTTCTCGTCATCACTGAACTCACCTCCGTAGCCGTCTTGCTCGACGTATGCTCGCCTCTGCTTGGTGAAGGTGTCCGTCACAGGACTGTACATCTGCTCATCGACTCGGTCTCGTTCGCTCTCGTAGGCATCGCTCTCGAGGAACTCCTGTAACGCATCGAAATCAGGTGTGTCCTGACTCACCTGGAGTTCGTCCAGAGCCCGGTTGTGAGACCACAGTATCGGAACGGGAGTACCGCGTATTTTCGGGACGAAGTCGACGGTGCCCTTTGATCCCACCCAGAACTTGACTACTCCACGCTTCGGATCGTGGGGATGGTTGAGTTCGTTCGACAATCGTATCGTGTGATCGAACGCGACTGCTTTCGCCAGCGCCTCGTCTAGGCCGGGCTCACGTCGAAGAACGTCATTGAGATCGTTCCGACAGAACGCGTTCGTGAGCCCTGGATCCCGCAGGTAAAATCGGAGCCTCCGTGGACGTTGATTGTCGTATTCCTGTGCTGCCGATAGCAAGTGGAGTCGTGAGAGGGCGCTGAGATACTTATCTCGGAGGGTCCGGCGGTCGACATCGAGCACCTCGGTCAGATCGTCGAAGCGCACGTCACCGGTCGGATGTTCGTGAGCAGCGAGGCCACAAAACCGCTCCAAGCCGAGCGCGTCCTTCACCCCGCCGAGGCTCGTCGCGGCGTGCAGGAGATCGTCTCTGAAGTCGGAGAGCAGCTCCCGTTGGTGGGCTTCGAGGTCGACATCGTTACGTCCACGGAGCACGTCGACAAATCGCTCCTCGTCAATCGAGATGCCGTCACCGGCGATTCTGAGCGTCAGCATCCCCCCGCTCGTGCAGTAATTCGCGATCTCCCGCCGCACCGTCGACGGGTCAGCAATTGCGTCGCTGTTCTGAGCTTCGATCTCGGCTACGAATCGGTTAGTGTCTCCCGCCTCGACAGCCTCCAGTAACGCCTTTCGAACCGCGCCCTCATCGAACCGCTCGGCCGCTGGTGCGAGTTCGATATCCCGGTATCGCATCTTGAGGAAATCGGCGAAGCCCATGGGATACAGCTCGCGCGTCTCCCCGCGGACCCCTTCATGCACTTCTGCAAGGTCGGTCTCCTCGAATCGTGCCCGTACGGCACCTCTCGAAAGCGCCGTGAACACGATCCGGCGGTCATCGTGTTCGGCGATCAAGTCCGTAAGGAGGCGCTCCCAGCGACCGACATCTTGATTCCCGCGTTTGTTTGGGCGCTCAACCGTATGGAGATCATCTAACAGGATGTAATGCGGGGATGACTGGGAGTGCCCCAGGACGTGCGTCTCGAAGTGATCCACGGCTGCTCTGAGCTGGGCTTCCGGCTGAAGTTGGAAGACCGGATCGTCTCGAAGAGGGATGTACAGCACGTCCGATGGAGATACGAGGTGCTCTTGAGCCTGCTCACGCCTGTCTGCGTCTCGAACGAATTTCTCTACGAAATTCGGGTCAATATGTGCAGAGGCCAGTTGCTCGAGAAGGGCGGTTTTTCCAGCCCCGTCAGGGCCGGTTATGGGAATCAACCGCCGTTGTTGTTGGTGCAGCTCGTCGTATGTTTGATAGAAGATGTCCTGGAGCGAGGAATAGTCGCCAGTTTGACTCGCCTCTCGACCGCGCTCCCACCACGGGTTGTATTCCTCAAGTTGCTGAATGAGGGTGTGCCCAGAAGAGAATGACTCTGAGTCGAATGCCATAGGATCTGTCTCAATTCCACAATTAATCTACATAGGTATGTTTCTTTGTATCCCCCTAGCTCACGTTCTTCCATCTATACACGTTGTTTTATGGTAGCCCCCCGATATTTCCCAATTAATGAGTAGCGGGAAGCCGAGTTTCGAGAACTACGACCGCGAGGAGGCGGAGGAATTCAGCGGTATTATTCGAAATAATGCGACCTACGCCACCGATTTCATCAATCGCACCTCTGACCCGGATGCAGTTCGATATCTGGTAAACGAATTGGAGATCGACGGCCGGCGGTCCGGTAATCGGGAACAGGTCAAGCAGGCAGTCCTAACGTCCACCGTCACACCGTTCGAGGTCAAACAGACCGTCGCCCAACGGAATTACAATCTGGGCGAGACGCTCGTCCCAGACACAGTCAAGAAGAACGCCCTCACCGCTACCGAAGTCGGGAAGCCAATCGTTCTCTACGGGCCGACCGGCACCGGAAAGACCTATTTCGCAAAGCAGCTCGCACTGGAGGCGTGCATCGACTACTCGATCCACACCGCGACGCCAACATGGACACCTGCGGACATCACCGGTAGTATCCAGCCGGAGACGAAAGACGGCGAGATTGAGTATCATCGGCGAGCAGGCTGCGTCTCACAGGGCATCCAGAAGGCAAACGAGTATCAGGACAACTGGGGCGTCATTATCGACGAAATCACCCGGGCAGACATCTCTCAGGTATTCGGGCCACTATACACCGCTATCGAGGACGAAGATCAGGTTATCTTTCGCAATGACGACGGGGATCCGCTCACGCTCAACGACAACGTCAAGATCATCTGTACGATGAATATGTCGGACCGGACAGTGAACGAACTCGACAATGCGATCACTCGTCGCTTCGCGATGATAGAACTCAGTCGCTACGGTGATGAGGAGCGGGCCTCGCTGTTCGACCGCTGGATCGGAGAACTCGGCTCTGATGTGGATATCGACCGCGACAAGCTTCAGGAACTCCTCGAGAGCCACCACCAGGGGATCAACGAGGGGACAACTACCAGCGGTGAGGATGGAATAATGGAGTTCGGGCCGATGCACTACGAGGACGTCACCCAGTTCCTCAAGCACGCCTGTGGAGACGGCGGTCAGTACAGAGGTGAGGAAGATGTCGCAGTCGGGCAGGCCTTCGCCACGTACATTGCGCCTCGTATCCTGAACACAGCGGCACTGCCCCAGATCAATCGCCTCGCGAGTCACTACGAGACGCTCGACAATCAGTTCGAAGCGTTCGACCTTAGCCCTGCTATGGACCTCGCGAACCAGCAGGCGGAGGCTGAGGAACGTGAGATGGGCGTCAGCGCCTATGAGTAACGCTGTCCGCTACGACTACGGTACATCCCTCTGCTCCGTCCAGGAGAATCGAAAGCTCATCATCGAGGACTGCGATCCGGATACGATCAATAACGAACTTCGGGCGGCGAACTTCGTTCGAGAGGGGAGCAAATTTGTCAAGAAGCGACCCCGACTACGGACTCGATCCGGGCGAAATCCCGAGTCTGATGCGCTACAGGTCCTTTCAGTACGCCTCGTGGATGACACACTCCACGTCGAGCCCTCAGACGTCGTCGGCATTGTGAGGCTCGTCCCGGGGATGAGTGTTCAGGTCGAACCCAAGGTCGACTGGGAGCACGTCATCCAGATGCTCCTTACGGTCTACGACATCGACAGGACGCAGTCTCATTACGGAGTACCGCTCGACGAGCTGGTGTCAAGCGGCGTTGAATCCGCTCGCATTATCGCCATCCTGGCGATCAACTACGTTCATGGTGTCCGAACGATCCGCCGCAAGGGATTCATTCGGGATCTCAATATTCGTCGCCGGGACGGGTTCGAAGGACTAGGTTCAATCGACGTCGAGCAGACGCTGATGAATCACGCAACGGGGAACCTGGCTCCGACCTGGATTGAAACACAGGTCGAGTACGCTAACCCTGTGAATTCGGCAATCCATATGGCTGGGAAGTTGCTCCTCAGGCTGCTCCAGCAGGATCAGAACGGCCATCAGCACCCCCGTCAGGATGTGCTCCTCTCCATGGTTCATCAGGAGGTTGAACGAATAGAGGAGCTGGGTATCCAGAGTAGCCAGAAGGAAATCGGGGGATATCGTCGCCTCTCCCTCCAGGATCTCCCTCGACAACGTCATTACTACCGTCGAGCGTTCCACACTAGTCAATCGATTCTTTCGTCGACGTTGCTTGGACAGGCTGGGGGTGGCCCGGAGGAACTCCTCGTCGACTATGCGCTGAGTATGAATAAACTGTTCCAGGATTACTCCAACCGGGTTCTTAACCGGAAAGTGGACTCCCTACGCCAGATTGACTACCTGGAACAGCTATCGGAGGTCAAATGCAAGCCTGAGCCGCCGATCTATCCCTTCGCTGGAAACTCTGAAGCTCGCCACCAACCCGACCATCTCCTCACAGACGGGGACCAAACGCTCGCGGTACTGGACTCCAAGTACTATCAAGCGGGCAAGAATCCAGCTAACGAGTCTGCATCCCGGTCGAGGATGTTCGCGTACGCCTATCTCACGGAGACCGACCGGATGGCATTCCTCTGCCCGCAGTATCGCAACGTTCGACTTCCCATACAACACACTGGGGCAGAAATAGAGGTCGTCTCACCTGACGGGGACTTCACTTGCGAGGGCTACGAGGAGGTCATCCGAAAGTACATCTTGGAGACGCTCGCGATTACCTATCCTGAACTTCACGTTTTCGAGGCGACTTCCGATGCACACCTCAGTCTCAGCGGCGTCTCAGAGGAGGCCCTCTCGGAGGTTCACGATACGAACGGCCCCTTCAGCATCAGCAATCCCGCTACGTTTGCTGACCGGGTCATCGCGGCGATTGCATTCGCATCCTACGGACCAAACAAACCGGAACTAGAAAATCAGGGGCAGTGGACGAAGTCCCGAATCAAAGAGGCGTGCACAAAGAGCGATGAAGAAGACCATCCAAAATACCCACAACACGAGACAACGTGCATCCCGATATACGATCCTGACGGGAACGACGACCACGGGACTGTGACCCTGCACTTCCTCAGATCGGATCCGGAGGGCACCTCAGTAAGCACAGAAGGGCCATTCCCCCTGATGTGAACGTTGACGGGTGCTACACGCGAAACGGCGCAACGAGCCATCCGGAATCCCGCTTCTTGATTTGCCGACCAAAAATTGGCTCCAAGGAGTGGAACTCATCATCGATCTCTACGTCGAACGAGTCACCAGCACCTTGGATACCACCGTCGACGACGAACTGAATCGCTGGTAACGGGCGCTGGCTGTTGAGATAATCCATCTCTTGCCGCATCGCAGAAACCAACTGATCGCGGAGGTCCTCATCTTCGGTAAGGACTTCTTCGAGACCTGCTACGCAGATCTCGTCAGGGAGATCTCGGTTCTTGAGCTTCGTCACAAACTCCTCGACGGGAACCCGATACTCAGCGGACTCTCGTTCACCGCTCACGATGATGTTGTACATGCCCGCCACTGCGTCGATATCACTCATGTCATTACGAACGTCTCACAGGAGTGTGAAATACGTTAGTCCCTGAGGATCTGACGGAACGTCTCGTCCCCAGTGATGTCCGCAAGTTCGGATGCTACGTCCATCATTTCTCCTGTGACCTCCAATTCGCGGTTCTCTTCCCTGGGTTTGGTCTCCTCATCAGCAGCGTATCGGAGGAGCTGTACCCGTTCGAGAGCAGAGAGTTCGTCAGGGGCTTTTGCTTGGAGGTAAGCCATCCGCTGCTCATCGTGCCACCGCAATAACGTGAAGCCATCTGTGGTGTCGAAAAACGCCCGTTCCTGGAGGTCCTTTGGGCTGACTCCAGTTCCTCGACACAAACGGTTCACATCGTTAAACGTGGGCTCCCCCATCGACAGGAGGCTCAGATAGATTTCGTCGGGGGAGACACCATCATCACCAGCGATGATGTCGTACATCCCGGCGACAACGTCAGTCGCGGACATAACGGACCCCTCACGATGGACCTTGCCGTGGTGTTTGGAATATTCTCGGAAACACCGTCCGAGTTTGACGACGCTGATATCGCCTTCGGAGATGGTTTGTCCCTCCTGAATCTCCTCCTCCGTTCGCTGCGCGGTCCTGTACATCTGTCGTCGAAGCGCAGCCCAGCTGATCGGGTCGCGATCCGTCATCGGTCGTGCGACCACGATCACGCTGAAGGAGAGTTCGTCGCCCATTACGAACTCGCTGAGATTGGCCGAGATCGGATACGTCGCAGTCACGTCAAATCCTTCGTCGCACAGAGACTCGAGGAGCGCCCCCCAGGACTCGATTCCACTGTGCCGATACGTGAACGTGAGTACGCCGTCGTCCTTCAGCACGTTCCGCATCCTGGAGAACGATTGCTTGAGCTCCCTCTCGAAGGTAGCTCCGTCCTTGTCGATAGCCGGGTTCGAGACGATGCTCTCTTCGCGAGGCGTCGTTTCGGGGGTAAAGCAGGAGTATTCATCCGAGAGAAGCAGCCGTTGCCAGACGTAGAAGAAGTCTGAGACCTCCGAATAGACGACGTTGTCGTAGTACGGGGGATCAGTGATGATGGCGTCATACTCCGATTCAAGCTCAACGTCCCGGACATCGCCCTGGTGGAGTGTGTATTCGCCACCGACCGGGTTCTCAAACGAATCCGTCTGTTTGAGTTCTCCATCTTCGAGGTACCGCTCCGTGGGCTGATGGGCAAACTCGACGCCGTTGACGATTTTCTCCCACGTATTCTTGAACGTGCCTCGCCCAGCTCTCGTTCCCCAGACGTTGTTTTCCGCATATTCGACCTGGGGTTGGTAGGAGTTCTGTCTGAAGATCCCCTCTATTTTCGTCCCGGAGATATTGTAGAGGGCGAAGTTATTCTGGAACATCAGAGAGTCGCTGAAAGCGAGGAGGAGATACTCCTTGACGGTCTGGTCTTCGACGTCATCGATGGCAGAGAGCAGCGTCGAAAGACAGTAGAGCTGGCGATCGTTGAACATGTCCGACCACGTCTCGTAGCCGTGGCGGAAGACATCGTTTCCATTTATGCCGGACGCTGCCGTAATCGCACCTTCAGGGATTTCACTCTGAGGGATATACGCATCTAACTCCTCTGCAGAGTGCCACTCCTCGCTAGCACGATCGAACTGAGTACGGTCTTTGTCAGTTGCCGCAGTGAAGCCCTTGAAGGTCGCTCGATCCTTGCCTTCGTCCTCACACTCCGTACAGTAGTACTCGATCGCGTAGAGATCCTCGGCGTACGACTGCCCGTCGGCAATCGCATCGACGATTGGATACTGCAGACCGCACGACGGACATCCGTAGTTACCGCCTCGAGAGACTGGACCGTTCGCCGGGATGTACTCGTAGCCACACTCCGTACAAACGGACTCGGTTTGGTAGTCGTCAGTCAGAAAGACGGATTCACAGTCCGGGCAGTAGACGTTGTATTTGTTGTCGTCCTCGTAGCGACCGTTCGCGACGCGGTAATCTTTGAACAGTGGGACCGTCTCGCCACAGGAAGTGCAGTCTAGCTTCCGTACCCAGAGCGCATACACGACGTCAGCAACGTGGTTCTCGTCGTGAGGACAGGTAGTCTCATAGTGAGACTGGAGTTCGTCTGCGACGGTCGCTCGGACATCGTTGAAGGCCTGTTGCAGCTCGTCGGCATCGACCTCGTGAGCTTCAAGGCTCTTTTTTGAGATGAACCACGCGACAGGATTCAAGTCGACACCGGTTACGGCTGCCCCGAATCGGATGGCCTCCATGAGACTCGTTCCACCACCCATGAACGGGTCAAGGACGGTCTTCCCGTCAACGCGAACGTCCTTCGGATACAGCTCCCAGAGCGCGTCTGGTTCGGTGAGACTGACCGACTCGATGAGTTGAGCGAGATCCTCGGTGGTGGTGTCTTCTGTATCGCTGTCGCCGAAATCGGAAAGGTTCAGATTTTCTTGGTCTGCACTATGGATTTCGACAGCGCTAGGATCATCGACTAACGAGTACAGCGAGATCGCCCTGAACACGCTCCCGAGCCGTCTAGCCCACCACTTGTGCATCGTGGACAGCGGTCGGTAGTACATCTTAGCGCGGCCCTCGCGGTCAGCGAGGTCGTTCACCTGCTCGATGGGAAACCCCCGCTCGATAGGGAGCGTATCCCGCGAGTTCGCGTCCGGGTCAGACATGATAGCTGGTGGTTCCGTCTTCGTATTTGAAGCTGCGCGTCATTCGAACTGGATGGTGATGTCGATGCTTGTGGCAGACTCAGGGATGTTCTCCAGAATGTCGGCGACGATCTCGTGAGATTGTCCGAGTTCGAGTTGCAGATCCGTATGTGCCTGCTGGAACTCAGCAACCCCTTGGAGACCGCCAGGCACTGCGCCCTCACCATCGGTATTGAATGAAAGCGATCCGTAGGAGACGGAGCCAGATTCGTGTGATTCGTTCCACTCTTGGCGCATCTCCGCCGGGCTGTCGCCTTGGTATTCGAAAGTCCAGCCCTCCTCCGGCGGGATGCGGAACCCAGCGCCGGGGAACCAGTCTGCAGGATCCTCTGAGCCAGTCGCGCCGACAACGTAGTGTGGGTCCTCCTTTCCGAGGTTTGCGAGCAGGAAGTGTTTGACCGCCGCCTCGGGCTGTCCCGCAGCGCATTCAACCTGAATCGACTGCACCTGGAAGGTGGCTTCCTCATCGAGGTCGCCAATATAGTTCAGAATCCGGTCGCCGATGTCCTCGGGAACCATCGGCGCGAGGACGACGGACGTGGGGTCACGATCACCGAGGGTACTGACGTAGTCGCCTCCAGTTTTGAGCTTGTATCCATCCGCCAGGAGCGCACTTACCGCGCTTCGGAATGCGGACTCGGTATCGTCTTGCGGGAGGTAGACCTCAGCGTCATTCCGGATGGTCGTAAGAACCTGACTGGTATCGGCTTCGCCGGCGGCATCAACCGTCTCCTCGATACGGTCACGAATCTCGTTTGCCCCGAGTGTCTTAGCGTCCGAGACGTCTCTGAGCGTCGCGTCAGAGCGAACTTTGTCGAGGATTTCACTGCCGCTGACGAGGACGTAGTGGTCCTCGTTTGCCAGCCGCCCGGCAGCCATCTTGACGGCGTCTTCCGGGTCTTGGTCGTGAATCCACACGTCGGTCCGCTGGCGAAGATCGAGTTCGAACGATCCCAGATCGACTTCCTTCGTTCCGGCGCCGAAGCGCCCCCGAAGTTCGGATTCGACCTCCTCAGTCGACCACTTCTCGACGTCGCTCTCCAGAACGAGCACCGTATCCTGATTCAGCCCGCGGAGTTCGTCCTTGAACCCGCTACCATCGTGGGCGAGGATCGGCTTGTCTCCGAGCCCGTCCTCGACGGCGTTGACGACCGCCTGCGCGCTCCCCGGAATGGGATACGTCGGGTCCATCAGGAACTGCTCGTAGATATCGTCGATGGTCGTCTCGGAGCGGTTGTCGAGGCGATCGCGGACGATGTCCCAGACGTGACGCTGGAGGTCGAAGGGATCCGCCTCCGCTGCTGCGGCGATGTTGCTGGCGTTCAGGACGGGTTCGGTGGCGACGAAGTTCTCCAGCGACATCTCGGCCGCGTAGTCGAACTCGTTGAGGAGGTCGTCGCCGTCGATGATCTCCCCGTAGGCGCTCTCCAAGCGTTCGAGGAGATCGTCTTCGTACTCATCGTGGAGCTTTGCGATCTCTTCACGAATCTCCTCTGCAAGGTTCTCGTCCGCCTTGCGGATCTCTGCGCCGATGACCTCCTTGGCCTTCCCGAGGAACTTCTCCTGCTGCGAGGTGGGCGAGATGGTCTTGCCGTTCTTGGGCTGGACGAACACCAGCGTGTTCCGCCATTGTCGACCAGCAGGCTGATTCTTGATGATCTCACCAACGCTGTCCGCATCCCAGGGGCCGTTTTTCACGACGGTTTTGATGTTCTGACTATCGGGGACGTTCTCGAGTTCCCCGTCGACGTTGAAGCCGACCGCGTGTGCACCTGAACCGAATAGCGTTTCGACGGTATCGCCGACGAGCTCGATCGCGTCTTCATCTTCGACGTCGCGAGCGGCGTTCTTCACGAGCGAGCGTGGGTTCTCGTCCTCGCGAATGACGTAGCGGTCGTCGGAGCGCCAGAGGTGGTAGACTTCGCCTTGGAGACGTTCGAGGTCGACGATGATGTCGTTGATGCGGTCGCCGGCGTGGTAGGTTCCGATAACGATGTCGGAGGTGGTCGCGCCCTCAGCGAGCCCCGGCGTGAGCGAGTAGATGAGAACAGTGCTGAGGATGGGTCGGCCGTAGGTGATATCGGCGTCGGCGAGACGTTCCCGGATGTCGTCGTAACACCGGTCCGGGCGGGAGTGTTCGACGTTGATGCGGGTGAGTTCGTCGTTGTACTCGACGGCGTCGACCTCGCCGTGCGTGAGAAGGTCAGTATCTTGGTACTGATCGACGAGTACCTTCGCGAACAGATACAGCATCCCCCGAGTCGCCCCCGACTCAGTCTCCGCGAAGTAGCGGGTTTTCAGCGAATCGATGAGGATCGGGTGGAACGGGTAGGTGTCGTACATCTCCTCCCGGAGGCCATCCGGAAGATCGACGTAATCAGTGTCCGCGTAGGCTTCGATGTACTGGTCGACGAGCGTGCGCATCGCCGAGCGGTCGTTGATGGAGTCGACGAGCCGGTGACGGAGGACATCCCGAATGTCGACCTGGTTGGACATGTTGACCTGCACGCGCTCGGGCTCGCGGGACAGGATATCATGAACGTCGGATCCCTCACGGAGCACGGAGACGAACGCGAACAGTTCCGTGTTGGGACGGGACGTCGTCTCGAAGAGCGCTTGCAGGAACCCGCGGTTCGCGTCTTTCCGGCGACCGCTGAGCGAGCCGAACCAGTCCTCGAGTTCGTCCATGAAGAACGCGACGGTGCGGTCGCCGACCGCGTCCTGGATGACGTCGATGCTCGGGTAGCCACCCTCCTCGTCGTACTCTTCCTCATCCGGTTCGTAATCCAGCTGTTCGAACAGTGGCTCCCAGAGGTACTCGTACTGCTCCTTCTGGAGGGAGACGACGACCGGGAGCGCGTCGTCAGGGAGCGCTTCTCCAAGCCCTTCGATACGGCCATCGGCCCACTCGCCCACCACGTCGGGCGAGTTGAAGCAGTGGTACAGCGCGACCATCTGGTGGGACTTCCCGGTCCCGTACGGCCCATACATCTCGTGGAGGCGGTTGTTGTCCTCGCCCCGACGAGTGTCTCGGAGTCGCTTCAGGGAGTCCTCCAGCCCACCGGTCAGTAGCGTACGGTTGAAGAATCGCTCTGCGTCGGATTCCAGCGTATCGGCCTCGCTGTCAACATCGTAGAGGCGGATCTGGCCCTTGATGAGGCTATCCCCCTCGGTGAGCTCCGGACTGAGCGTCAGCACGTCGTCGATTGTGGTATCGAGAGTTCCTTCCGCGCTCATGTATACCCGACACGATGGCCGACCATCTTATTAAAGTATGTATCGTAAGATGCTATTAGATTTGATTAGACTTCATCAGGTAGAACTGACCTGGTTTATAGTCTATTAGAAACAAGGTAATGTATTTTATTCTGCTACGGTGGGTATTGGAACCCGATCTAATGACTCAGCTGGCGAAGAAAGGAACTCTACAAAAGATCTACTCGTCGGTGAATTCGTCCCAGTTGGTGTTGTGGACACCAAGCATATTCAGATATGTCTCGTCTCCCGTCGCCTCGGCGAGACCCTCACAGAGTTCCTGAAGATCGTCGGAATTCCAGCGCTCTAAGTACTCCTTGGTCGATTTGTCCTCTTCGTAACGGTAACGCAGGAAGTGAGCTTTGTCTAAGACAGTCAGATCACCATTCTCGCCGGTGACCTTATCTTGGACGTAGGCCTGACGCTTTTGATCCCTCCAGTCGCCGATGATGAAGTCGTTACCCTCCATCCGGAAGAGGGCCTTCTCACGCATCTCTTCTTCTGAGGCCTCACTCCGCCGGAGAAGTTTGTTGAAGTCGTTATAGCTAGGCGAACGATTCCGTTGTAACGCCAGGAAGATGTCCTGCTCGCCGAGGGCGTTGTCTTGGATGATCCCGTAAATTTCCTGAACAGCTTCCTTGGCAGTCATGATGTCACCACTTCGGCGGACCTCTCCGTGATGTTTGGAGTATTCCGAGAAGCAAGCACCCATCTCAACGACACCGATGTCACCTTCAGAAAGATCCCGGTGTTCCTCAAGGCTCTCTTGAATCTCCTCAAGACGATTAAGAATTTCAATACGGAGACGACGCCAACTGATTGGTGTCCGTTCCTCGGTCGGCCGGGCTACAATAACAATGTCGAACGAGACGGCTTCGCCACCGATGAATTTCATCAAGTCCGAATTGATTGGATAAGTCGCCGTCACTTCGAAATCATTGTTACAGAGTGATTCAAGGAGTTCACCCCAAGATTCTTCGTCACTATGATGATACGTGAACGCGAGTGTTCCATCATCTTTGAGTGCTCGGTTGATAACCTCTAACGCTTGCCCCATCTCGTGCTCGAAGTCCTCTGCAGTCTTGTCGAGGTAGGGGTTTGTGACAATAGATTCTGCTCGTGGCGTCTTTTCACGGTCGAAACCGGGGTATTTGTCTTCCAAAAGGACTTTCTGCCAGACGTAAAAGTAATCCGCGACTTCCGAGTAGATGATATTGTCGTAGTACGGCGGGTCAGTAATGACCGCGTCATATTCGTTTTCTGTAGTGATATTCCGCATGTCATCTTGATAAACATCAGAGTTCAGACCAATAGGCTGGGCAAATTCGGATGTTTCTTTAGTCTCATTATCTACGATATGGCGTTCCGTTGGATTATTGGCATACTCGACACCTTTTTTCACCATATCATATATGGCAGTGAATGTTCCCCGTCCGAATTTCGTACCCCAGACGTTATTTTCTGTTGGGTATGTTGGAGGAGCAAACGCGTTGATTTTGAAAATATGGTCTATCTTATTGTAACCATGGTCGTAAGAGACCATCATCGAATTAGTTTCCAATACATCGGAAAAAGCCAAAAGTAAAAACTCTGCAACATTCTGATCTTCTAACTCATCAATAGATTTGAGTATTTTTGAAAATGAGAGGAGCTGCCGCTCATTATACATATCCGTCCACTTTTCGTACCCATGATCAAACACTGGATTGCGTTCAGAAGTCATATGCCCAGGTGGGATATTCTCCTCGGGCACATACTCATGCAAATCCGTCCGAGTGTTCCACTCCCGTTTAGCTTCCTCAAAAAGCTGTTTGTCTACCCCCTCAGCCTGCTTATATCCCTTGTGCGTACTCTTATCTAGCCCCTGTTGATCGCATTCCTCACAATAGTATTCTACAGCGTAAAGCTGTAGATCATATCCATCTTGTCCCTGAATCGCATCGATTATCGCTTCTTTCTGTCCACATTTGGGACAATTATAATACCCTCCTCGGGTGACAGGGCCCTCTTTGGGATTGAATTCGTGAGCACAATCGTTGCACTCGCTTTTTTCCTGCCAATCGTCAACTATCGTGATCGCTCCGCAGTCCGGACAAAGAACGTTGTATCCTGGATCGTCGCTGTATCGCTCTTTCGCGACCCGATAGTCCTTGAACAATGGAACTGTGTGACCACAGGAGACGCAATCGAGTTCCTTTACCCAGAAGTTGTACATGACGTCCGCATCGTGGTCACCATTTGGACAAGGTGTCCGATAATACTGAAGAATATCATCTGCCACATCTTCTTTCAACTGCTCGAATGCGGCTTCCAGCTCCTCAACGTCAGTTTGGCCAGCATCAAGTTGCTTCTTAGTAACGAACCATGCAACTGGGTTTAGATCTACACCAACTGATTCAACACCAAAACGGGAAGCCTCAACAAGTGAAGTCCCCCCACCCATAAACGGGTCCAGTATTTTCTTGTTCTTGATTCGGACATCCTTCGGATAGAATTCCCACAGTGATTCAGGGTTTTCCATCGAAACGTTACCGATCGCTTCTACGAGATCTTCTTTGTCTAGACCATTTTCACCCAGGGTCTGATTCTCGCCTGGTTCATACACATCGACATCATCAAGCGTAGTATCCTCATCAAGAAGCGAATAGAGAGTGATCGCACGGAAAAGACAGCCCGGCCTCCGTGCCCACCATTTATGCATGGTATAGATTGGACGATACCATTGTTTTGCTCGGCCCTCCTTCTCGGCGATCTCGTTTACTCGTTCAATCGGGAAGCCACGCTCAATAGGAAGCTCAGGGCGACCCTCCGCCCGCTTAGATTGTTCCTGCTCAGACATGAGTCAGCCTTACGAAGGCTTTCCGCAGGAGCCATATAAAAATACGTAACTGCCGTCTCAGAGTTCCTCTCCGAAATACCTATTTCACCAAACTGAGGATTACGTTCACGGACAGGTGTTCGCATTACGTGGAGTTACCAATTGATCCGACGCAAAACGACGCGTCACCACAAGAACTCATTCGCGATCTCCCCTCGAAAGCTGCCCGTCGTCGCGTACTCCAAGCGGCTGATATCTCCATCGATGTCGACGACAGGAGCTTCGCCGACACACTCGACGAACTCTCTCAGATCGAACTCCGACGGGCGGCGTCACAGCTCCGCTTTGCAGGTGACCGGACAGTCTACTACTACAAGATCGACGGTCTGCGCCAGGTTTCACCCGACGGAGCGACCGGCCAAGTCGGAGACGTGGGTTCCCCGGGTGCGTATGGACCCGAAGTCCAGACAGCCATCAGAGACCACGACCGCATCTACGTCGTCTGCAACGTCCCCGACACCGGGTCACAGACGCAACTGACGATCTCGAAGGAAACCAGGCCGACGACGGTCGCGACGTTCAAACCGAGGACCCAACTCCTCGCCGTTCGGGCTTCCGACGACAGTACCGCAGACGCGACCCTACAGGCTGTGCTGAGTTACCTTGGCCTGGATGATGCAACCCGAATTTCCTTCCTCGACACCGGATTCCGTGGACGGTTCGAAGACGCCTGCGTTAATGGGTATTCGACGCTTCGATTGAGGAATACGAACCCACGAGACACCTCGCGGGAGATCGAGGTCCGGTCAAAGGATCCAGAAGCTGGAAACGTAGCCGACGTTCGCACTGACGCGATTGTCGAGGACCTTCTCCGGCGTGGTGACACGGAACTCAACGCGGCAACGGGACTCGTCACCGTCTCGACTGACGTCCGCTCGATGGAACACGGCGAACCGCTGCATCCGCGAGTAACAATTGGATTTCCGGATGGATGGGTGGCCTTCGAACAGTTTGTTCCTGAGCAGATCCTAATCGAGTTCGACGATTTGGTGCGAGATTCGCTCTGAGAGCGATTCAGGCACTTAGTCGAAATCCCAGATCTTTCCCGCGAGTTCTGCTTTCGAGACCCTTGGCGTCTCTTTTAGATCCGAGTGGTCGGTGCATTCGATAGCCCCCTCAACGAACGAAACCCAAATATCCTCGTGCTTCCGCACCGACGGCGACCCGCTATCGGAATATAGACGTTGATCTCGAAGATGGAACTGGGGTTATCCTTGAAGATCATATCGACTACAGGGTTGAAGATGGGAAAATTGGCATCAGGCTCTGGAAGATCATCGTCGTCGAGTGAGATGAATTAACCAACAAATATCCACTATCCAACCACGCTGTTGGTTAATAATCTACGCTCTTATGCAAAGCTGCGGAAAAACGATCTGACATGAATTAGACCAAGCCGCTGTCCGGCGAATCTCTCGTTACCAGGAACCGCTAGCTCTTAGTCAGTTATAAGCTAACACACTCATTCCGTAGCTCTACATAAGAGCGATAATCTATATCCCAGAACATTCTACAGTCTCAACTAAGATCGGAAATCACGCCAATCTGCCCGTTAGGAGCGGATCAACCCTCTGTATCGTTGAGTTCGTCGTATTCTGCTTCACCGTTGAGGATTTGCTCGCCGAACTCAGTGAGGCGGTACGCGGGCTCCTCTTCGTGGCGCTCCGCGAGTTCATGATCAACAAATACTGGACAACGCTGAGAGATCCATTGGCGACTGAAGTCCGTATTGATCTCGAGGTTCTTTGCCGTGTGCCAGCCATCGTACTCGCCTAGTTCTTCGAGAATGTATGGGTCGGCAGGTACTGCCCAAGTAACTTCCCGATACATGTGGATACCTGCACTGTCGTCCGAAAAGATGTATATAACCCCCGATGCGTTTCTAACCTATTCTATCAGATGCTAGGAGATACAAAGGGTTTCTCAAGAATACGTTCGGATGTTCAGATTCATATACCCGGTCTGTTTGTGATAGAACTGAACGCTGATTCCACGCATCCGCTACGAGCTCGTGATCTATCGGACGATGGAACAGCTAACCATAGACACGTATGCAAGGATCAGATACCGATTCCCCGCAAGAAAAGCCAAAAACCACTGCACGGAATACTGTTAGACTGAAGCTCCCCCTCACCATCGCAGCCCTCTCCCTCATCGCAGTTGAACCAGCGCTCGCTCAACAAACATCACAGAGCGCGGTATGCAGCGCTGACAATCTCCCCGGAATGATTGAGGGCTTCTTTCAGTTAACCACTGGGCTGGGCATTGTCGGTCTCGCTGTTGTCTGGCAAGCTGACTCTCTCATCGAGATGTTCACGCTCAATCCAGACCAGAAGAAGGGACTCAAGCGCCACAAGCGCTCGGCAATGAAGTCCGCTGTGGTTCTCGTTATCCTCGGCCCGCTGTACACTGTCGCCGGATCGATGATGGGCCTCCCACTGGCGCAGTGTGTTGATCTCGTCCCCTGGTAAGCCATTCACTCCCCTCTCATCGTGAGACCCCTACAACAACGAGAACTAACCGTACTCATCGCAGCCCTCTGCGTGGCTAGCCTAGTCACGGGTATCGTCTCGGCGAATCCGCCGCGACCAGGTACGGAAGATAACGGACTCACTGAGAACGAGTCAGCGACACTCTGGTCTCGCGATGCGGACAATTACATCAGTCAGGAGGAGTACCACCAGCGCTACGGTGACGAGCGGACGTCGATCCACCAGCTTGCGAACGGGACGGATATCACGTTCAAACGCCCGCCCGAGACGGCCGCGACGTGGACTCGAAACGATTTCACAGACCTCGAAGCCGGTGGGTCGGATACGTCCGTCCATCCACCCCACGCATCCCTTGAGGACGGTCTATTCATCGAGGACGCTCACGCAACAGTGTTCGCGGTTCAGCCGTCGACTCGGGGCCACCTCGAATCCGGTGAAACGCCACTGTACATCGCCCCGAATGGCACGATGCGTGGGTTCGTCGATTACCGCGTCCGTATCCCAAACGGGAGCTCTTCGGGTAACAGCACTATCCAGTGGTCGCTTACGGATCACGAGATCGAGGAAGTTCGGCTGCAAAAGGACGGGGAGACCATCGCGAAGAGTGATGGATCACACACGCCGGCCATCGACTACCAGATCGACGACGACTGGAGCGCAACCCTCACCCTCGAAGCAGAGCTCCACGTCCGACTGAAGAAGACGACCCGGACCGACGTTGTCAACGGAACCAATGTTGATGTCGTCTACCGTGAGGAGACGCGAAATGTCTCGGACTCAATTGACGTTGAGGTCTACGACCTCTCCGCGTACCCCTATTACGCCGAATATCCGAACGGGGATTCCGGCGTTGCCATCTTCCAATCCCGTCCCTGGCAGGGGTACACGCTTACTGAGGACGGTGACACGAGAGTTCGTGGTGTCTGGCGATTCTACACTGCCCGAGACACCAGCTGGGACGGGCTCGTGCGGTCCAACCGAACCGCTAGTACCGACGTGAAATCGGAGGCAATCCCTGTGTACGTCCACGCGTATCCCTCCCGGATTGGACCGCGTGCAGAGCCAGTTCGGGATGGCCCAGAGATTGTCGACACGTGGGGGACTGACCGACCTTCTCCGGCGGGAACCATCGGTGAGAACGTCAACATCGAGGTCGTAAATCAGTCCTATTCGACGACGTACGGTGTCGCCGTTCGAGCCGAGACTGTCGATCGGGAAGCCATCTACGTTGCAGGTATCGTTCGAGGAGTCAACGCGTCGATCGTCGAGCCTGCCGCGGGTTCTGAACGACACCTCCGTCGGAGTACCCTTACTGCGGAGGTTCTGCAACAGAACCAGTCACAGGCCACACTCCGAATTGAACTCCGTGATAACGAAACTGGCGCACCGATCATCCTCGACGACAGCAGTCGCTGGTATCCGATTGGGGGAACCACCCGCAACGGATACATCACCATCGCCGGCCAGCAGGTCGAGACCAATGCGTCCGGGGTAGCCATTGTAACCGTCGACGATCCTGGGATCTACACGGCCCGATATCACCCAGGCTCGTGGCTTGGGCATAATCCAGCCTACGTGAGTGATACGGCGACTGCCCGCTGGCATCCACTCGGAACCATCGACGGCTGGTTCGCGTTCCTATTCGAGATCTTCTGGCAGTTCATCCCGTTCTTCGTGATGTTCTACGCTGGACATCGTCTCCTCCGAATGCTCGGTCCAGAAGACCTCTTCCAACGAGACCCATGACACGAAACAACCCAATCATCAGCAGACGAAACGTCCTCCGAACAGCCGCAGGTGCAGCGCTTGTAAGCGTTGCAGGATGCCTGACCGACGATGGAGACTCTGGCACGCCCGGTGACGGGACTGGTTCTCCAGACGGGGAAGGGCCACTGCAACGAGTCGCTGTCGAAGGGACCACGCTCGTTGTCGAACTCTCCCCTGACGCTGATGTCGACCAGATCAACCTCATTCAGCCGAACGGAGAGCTCTTCGGAACCCGTGACGTGGCCGCAGGGGTCCAACAGGTCACGTTCGAGATTGGAACCGCATATGAGCCTGGTGAGTATCGCGTAGTCGCACTGAAAGGCGAGGAGACGGTCACAGAGAGTACGACGGATATCGTACCGGAGATTCAGATTCAGGACGTTGGACTCTACCGGAATAATCCTGACAAGCCGTGGGACGAGGTCTATGGTGACACTGAGACAGACCGAAAAAAGAACGGAGAGGCATTCGTTACCGTCGCGAACGTTGGTAGTGGGCCGGATGCTGTCGTAGAACTTCTGTTCTCTGGTGATGTTCCAAATCCGATCGAGGACCCAAGAGGGGGTGGAATCTACGATGCTGAACAAGTTGTAATCGCTCCAGGTGAGACAACTGATCTGTACAGTAGCTCGTTCCCATTCGGCACAGAAACCGAGAATGGAATGGGTTGTTCGCCAGACGGGAATAGTGGCCAATTCACCGTCACTGTTGAGACACGAGTCGCAGGCAATCGAATCTCAAAATCCTACGAAGTCCAGTACTCAGGGTCCGACGACATGACGGACTGTGAGGTCACAATTACGGAGGCGTAACGGTGGTTGACCTAATTGACGTCGTACTCGAGGGAATCAAAGGCGTCGTTGATTGGTTCATCGGGCTGTTCATGGACGGCCTCGTCACGGGATATGAGACTCTGACTGAGGGGATGTTTGGAACTCCTACTCCAGAGACGAACGGGGCCTTTGTTTTCGGGCAGCCGACCAATGCACCCTGGCCAGCACTTCAAGATGCTCTTGTCGGTGGCGAGATCATGCTTCTCGCGCTCCTGCTCCTCGTGATGAGTGTTCAGGGGCGCCACACAGTTCGGATTTTCAATATTGGCAGTGCCTATGAAGCTCGGAAAGCTAAGAAGACAGCGTGGGTCGGGGCTTTTCTAATCATCACGTGGTACTGGGTTGGGACTCTGGCGCTCTACTTAGTCGACGGATTCACAATCGCACTGATGCCAGAACTCTCCTCAGTTGCCGAAGCTATGCTCGGGTTTCTAGAAGTGACGATCACAAATCCCGGCTTGGGATTCTTGTTCGCGTTCATCGGCGGAATTTCGATGTGGGCTTTGGAGGCTCTGTTCTACATTCGCAGGGTCTTACTCTACGTATACTTGTACGGGATGCCGATTGCGTTCGCACTCGCCTACGGCAATATCCCTATCATCTCTAGCATTGCGACGGGATTCTCAAAACGGTTCGTTCCACTGGCCGTACTTCCATTGCCCGCAGCAATAGTCCTCAAAGGATATGACCTCATATACGCTGGCGGGTCACTAACACCCGGAACAGCGTTTCTCAAATATCTAGTCGCCGCTTCCCTCCCGCTGGTTGCGCTCTACATCACTTGGAAGACGTTCAAGTACGCGACTCCGCTGACAGCTAGGGTTGTCGGAGGGGCGACGAAAAGTGCTGCTCTCATCGGCGGTGTCGCGGCTGGCGCCTACGTTGGTGGTGCGGGTGTCGCGACGACAGCAGCGCGGTGGGGGCCGAAAGCAGCAGCTGGCCATGCGGTTGCACAGAAAGCTGCTGCTCGAGGCGGACACGGAACTGAGGACGGAGCCCCATCGTACCGTCGAACCGAGAATGACCCCGGTGGGGCCACAGCAGACGCATCGAGTGACAAACGCGGAATGGAGTACGATCGAGGTATTCACTAATGTCTACAGATCCAGACGCGGCAGCGCGGCGTATCATGAACCAGTTTGGCGAGGAGAGTCGCATCCCCTACCTCAACATCGAGGAGGGAGACGTCGGCGTGCTCATCGCCTTCCCCATCATCGGGCTCTTCATCGCGAGTCTCACTGGCGTCGAATCGCTCGCTCTCCCGTTCGTAGCCGGTGGACTCGGGTTCGGTGTTGCTGTCATCTACGTCTCTCCCGATCACCTGAACGCGTGGACGTGGACAAAGGACGTCTATCGATACGCCAAGCGCCCGCGGGTCACGTTCAGTGCCCCAGAAGCAGCCGACAGTACCACGAACGAGACAGAGCGAAACGAGGGCGGGCTCGCAAACTACACACCGTTCAAACCGGACGAGCGAACACAGGATCTGACGAACATCAAGCGGGCGTGGCCCGGTGCTGGGGCGATCCAACGGACGGACGGCACGATGGAGGCCTTTATCGAGATCGACCCGGGGAACATGGACTTCGCGATGTCCAACGACTGGGCCCAGCTCCAGAAGGCGGGCGAAGACTTCGCCAACAAGGAACTCGACTCAAAGCTCAAATTCCACGCAACGACCCGTTCATTCCCGGTCGAGCAAATCACGGAGACCATCGAGGAACGGCTTACCGACGAAGACGTCACGGAGAATCCGATCTTCCGGGAACTCCTCGAGGAATATCGAGAAACACGCCCCAGGGAGATGCGTGACCGTGGCATCCAACAGATGCGATACTACCTTGGCGTCGAGGTTACTCCGCTCGAAGTCTACGACAGATACCGAGACGAAGGCACACCTGCGGAGAAACTGACCAAGTTCCCCGTCATCGGGTTCCTGTTCAATCCCTTCGTGACGCGACGTGAGGACCTCACCGATGTCGAACGTCGCGCCCAAATGTTCGAGAAACTCGATAGCCGCGTCAACGACGTTCGCGCCGAGTTCATTCAGCAAGCGTCTGGCTGGTCTGCTCGTCGGCTCAGTACGGTCGAACTGTTCGTTCTGAACATGGACTTCTGGAACGGACGAGAGCACGACTACGACGAAGCAGACCGCGTCATTCGCGAGCAACCGATCATCGGCCACTCACGCCGGGAGGATGAGACCAATGCGTAGTGTCACTCTCCAAGCGAGCGGCGGACCTCTCGCCCAGCTCACAGAGTGGCTACTGAACCCAACGTCACCCGAAGGTGTGGCAGTTTACCTTCTATTGGTTGTGGCCCTCGGAGTCGCCGGTAAACTCCTCTGGAACCGGCATACCGCCGACGACGAACCCGAAGTCGATTTCTCGGATGTCCTCGACGAGGAGACGCTCGAAGAGGGGCAGGCAGAGGGACAGCTCCTCGACGACATCTCCGAGTCCCACAAGACGGTGACTGCGCCGGCAGCCATCGAGTGGGGAACACGGGCAGCTCACGTCGGCGAGCAGTGGACGACGACGCTCTACATCGCTGACTACGCCGACTACCCGAACGACGGCTATCTGAGCGATCTCTTCGAGCTGACCGACGTCGAATTCGACCTCACAGCGCACATCACGCCGAAGAACCAACAGCGGGCGCGGAACGAACTGCAGGACATCGCTGACGACCTCCAGGTTGACGCCGATCTGGAACAGAGCGTCCGCAGTGCGTACCTTCAGGAGCGAGCAAACGAAGCCGCTGCGACCTACAAAGCCGTCGAGAGCGGCGCGAACGTCTTCGATCAGGGGATGTTCGTCACGGTTCGCGCCGACGATAAGGACGACCTCAGGGACTCAGTCCAGAAGGTCAAGAGCGCACTCCGCGACGATCCAGCGAACCTCACGCCGAAGACCGCAATCTGTCGGCAGGACCTCGCGCTGCAGTCGGCTGCTCCCATAGGAGACAACGTGTTTGGCCGCGAATCCATCGCCCTCGGTGGGGCCGTTGGCGCGCTCCTCTCGTCGCCGCATAACGCGACTATCCTCGAAGAGGGCGGGGTTGAGTTCGGTATTCACAAGGACAACCAGAGCCCCGTCGTCATCGACCCGTTCGCCCGTGACAACGGGTATGCGATGTTCACCGTCGGCGATACTGGGTCTGGGAAGTCGTTCGGCTCGAAACAGAACTTCATCCGCTCTATCGAGCAGAGCAAGGACCGCATCGGTATCATCCTCGAACCGCTCAACAACTGGGCAGGCGTCTCCGAAGCACTCGGAGCGAAACGAATCACCGTCGGTGGGACGCTCGGTCTGAACCCCCTGGAAATCCGCCAGACGCCAGACCACGTCCAGCGGGCGATGGGTGAGGACGCGAGCCCGTTCAACGAGAAGCTCGACGACGCTATGAGCTTCCTGACGAACTTCTTCGCACTGCGAGGCATCTCACTTGGGGATCGTCGGACAACGCTCGAACTCGGCCTCAAGCGCGCCTACAAGCGCAACGACATCACCGACGATATCTCGACGCACAGCAACCCCAGCCCGACCATCCGGGAGATGATGGACGTTTTCGAGGACATGGTCGACGACCCCGAGGAGTTTGTCGTTCGTTCCGACGAGGAGGCAGGGAAGATTCGCGAGGACGCGACGTGGCTGCTGGACCAGCTTCGGCCCTTCGAGGAGGAGGGTCGCCACGCCAATCTCGGGAAGTCCTCGGAGTTCGACATCCGCAACGAGAAGGTCATCTACCTCGATCTCGCACAACAGGAGGGCAGCGTCGACAGCAGCACGGCGCTGACGATGCAGTTGCTCATCTCGCTCGTGTACGAGCGGGCGAAAGAGACGGACAAGGAAGTCGTGTTCGTCATCGACGAAGCGCGGTACATCATGCAGGACGCCGCGAGTCTGGCATTCTTAGAGACGGTGTTCCGCCATCACCGCCACCATGACCTCTCAATTCGGCTCGTCACCCAGACCGTCGACGAGTTCTTCGAACACGCTGAGTCCGAAGCCATTCTCGATCAGTGTGCCGTCAAGCAGTTCCATCGCCTGGACGGGATGGACGACCAGTGGGCCGACGAGTTCGGCCTGAATTACGCCCAGATGCGCTACGTGCAAGACGCGGTCCCCGGGAACGAGGATGCCGGCTTCTCCGAGGCACTCGTCGGCGTCGACGGTGAGTGGCGCGGGATAAAGGTTGAGGCAATGCCCAAGGAGAAGCAGGTCATCGACTTCGATCCCACCGAGCGACGGCGCTCGTCGCTCCCTGGTGCTGGCGAGGAAGCTGTCGATACCGACGTACAGGAGTTCCGTGAGGAACTCGAGAAGCAGACGACAAACGGGGAAGAAAAATCGACGGAACCAGCGACAGTGGAACCTGATGGCGGTTCAGAGGTGAGCGACGATGATGCGTGAGTATCTTCGGGTCACGCCGACCTCCGAATCTCTTCCCGTGACGGAGATCCCGCAAGTTCTTGCCAGTCTTCACAAACTGACGACAACGGCTTCGCCGAGTCTCGCACAGAAATTGAATCCGCTACACAGTACGCGTCCGCTTCACTTCGAGTTTCTCGCGCTGAGCGAGGGGGCAGACGAGCCAGTTGAGTTCCTCTACGGGGCTGACGAACACCTCGATACACTCGCGAAGCGACTGCAGTCCATCTACCCATCTACATTCGATATCGAACGCGTCGAGATAGATCTCACGTCGAAACTGATCCAGCCAGTCGAATACACGCAGGAGGAATTCGTCGATCGTGTCCATAAGGACAGCATCCACTACGAATTCGCCCCCGACGAACAGCGAGAGTCACCTGCAGGCCCAGCAGATGAACGCACGGCGGACGAGGAAGCGCCTGAGGGGGAGGATTCAGTCGCGGATGGTGGCACAGTATCTGAGTCGAACGAGCAGTACCTCATCGAGCATGAGGATGGTACCATCTCGGTCGCGCCTCCGAACACTCTGCCTGCTGATCAACCGCTGACGACGCTCACGAAGCCGACCGCGACGGGAAACGGAACGGTACTCGCCCGGCCAGCCCTCGAGATGGTCTCACCGGTCGGCGTCCGATGGTACGGGAACGCCACCAGGAAGGAAGACTGGATGACGTTGCTGACACCATTCGTGGAGGATGCGACTGACTCCTTGTCGACGCCCGACCAGCCGGGGGACTCTCTTGCCTCGCTCGTCGACCATCTGATCGAAGCCGAGCATCCGATTGCCTTCCAGGTCGTCTTCCAGCGGAAGTCGGACTGGACGTCCGATGCAGAGATTCGCAAAGAGAACCTGATCGACGGGCGAGACACACTCTTTCAGGAGTGGGTTGGGCCGTTTCTGGAGGTTGAGGAACAACCAAGCGACCGAAGCGAACGCCAGCTGAGCGAGCCAGTCAAGCAACGAGTCGAGCGCATCACAGCCAAGACCCCGAAGCGGACGTTCACCGTGAATATTCGGGCGATCGCTGTCCCAACGGACGATGATGCTGCCGACAATCTCGACGCCCGAATGGATGCTCTCCGCCCGGTGTTCGATCCGCTCGACGGCCCATTTTATGGAATTGAAGGCCAGCGACTCCAGAGCAAGGGCTTTCGCCAGACAAGCAAAGAGAAGAACGCACGAAAGTCGCTAACCCGGCTGTTACATCGGGACCTCGATACTGGCCGCGGAAAGAAGCGACCGGGGTTAGTCCTGAATGGAAACGAACTCGCGCACTTCGTGATTGCACCATCCTCCGAGCAGTTGACCGTCGAGGGGACGAGAGGGACGCGTGCCGAACAACAGAGCCGGAATCCACTCCCTCGCCCGCATCAAGACCTGATGCGCCAGTTCCGTGGAGGTATGGACATCGGCTTCGCGCTCGACGAGAACGGTGAGCCTGAAGAGCAGCCAACCGCGCTCCCACCGAGTGTACTCCCAACGCACTACGGCCGGTTCGGCACGACCGGCTCAGGGAAGTCGAAAGCGCTCATCAACGACATCCTCTCGCTCTATGAGAATACTGACGGACCAGTCATTCTCATCGATCCGAAGGGTGACGGTATGAGCCAGAACTACATGCGTGCCCACGCTCGCCGGTTCGGAACAACCGACCTCGAGGAGAACGTCGTTCACTTCCCGCTGCCGGATGTGCTGCCCGGCTTCTCGTTCTTCGATCTCGAACCCTCGGTGGAGAACGGACGACGCCGTGAGGATGCCGTCCAGCGGAAGGCCGACCACTACGAGGAGATTCTGAAACTCGTGATGGGTACAGATCGCTACGAACGAGCTACCGTTTCTCCGACCCTGATCAAGACACTCATCAAGGCCCTGTTCGACGAGGAACACGGCCGCGAGAACGGTCTGTATCGGGAGTCGACCGACTACTTCGCTCATCGACAGCTAGAACACATCGTTGACCAACTCTGGGAGGCCGGGCCACCGCAGGCGAATCTTGGCGAAGCCCCGCAGTCAAGTGACGAGGAGGTCGTCCGGACGATTCGGCGGCAGCTCCAGCTTGACTCGAACACCTTCGCGAACGTGATGGGCGGTGTCGGGAACCGTCTCGCCTACATCTCACAGGATACCCATCTACGGCGGATTTTCAATAACACTGAGAACCAGTTCGACTTCCGCGACATCCTCGACGAGAACAAAGTCATTCTGTTCGACCTCGGCGATCTTCGGGACGAGGCCGCCCGCATCATGACGGGCGTGATCTTGACCAACCTCGATGATGCCCTCAAGGAACGTAAACGCGACCTCGAACAGTACCCGGATGACTACGTCGTGAACTTGCTCATCGACGAGGCAGCATCGGTCGTGGTTTCGGACATTATGAACGACCTCCTCGAAAAGGGTCGGAGCTTCGGCCTTTCGGTAGGATTGTCGATGCAGTTCCCCGAGCAGATGGAGGTCGAAGGCGGGCGGAAGGTGTACCTGAACGCGCTGAACAATATCGGGAGCTCCCTCGTCGGAAAGATCAATGTTGACCGAGAGCTCGCTCAGGCGATGGCCCACGAGGAGATGGACCCGGTCGACTTCGCCAATCGCATTCGGTCACTGCCTCGAGGTGAGTGGATTGCGAGTCTCCCGAGCCCGACGTTCGGCGAAACGGGCCCGTACCCGTTTAGCGTAAAACCGTTGCCGATTCCCGCAGGTCATCCCGAGAGCGAGTCTCCGCTTGATAACCGGGAAGAGGACCGTTTTGAGAACTCGCTATCGACCATTCACGAGCGAGCAAGCGACGATTTCGGCGTACCCGAAACGGGGGTTGCGTCTTCGGAACGGTCCCCAGAAGCAGTACAGGAGATCCTCGGCACGGCAAACCAGGATCTCGATCAGGCGCTCGCGAAGACGATTCGGATCATCCAGCTCCGAGAGGGCGTTCGTGATGAGAATGGGTGGGTAGCCGTCGAAGATGTCGACGCCGAACTACGGTCGTGCTTCGATGAGATAGATAACGACCCGCCGGATTACGATGCGCTTGCGGACATCCGCGAGCGGTCGCGGCTGCTCGATGTCGATCTTGATGCAGCCGCCGACGAACTCCTGGTCTGCCTGACTGACGTTGGAGAGACAGCAGCAGCACCAGATACTGGTGACACGAGAGCCGCTGGAAGTGACGCGCACGATGCGGTACTACTGGAGGTCGAGGCTGCACTCACGGCGCTCGGATTTCGCGTCACGATTCTCACACAGGACGGCAACGAACAGCCAGACGCGAAAGCGACACATCCCGACCTCGACGAGACGTTTGCTATCGAAGCCGAAACTACGACGCCAGAGAACCCGGTGAAGGTCCTCACCAACCTCAGAAAAGCACAGGACGCTGAACACATCCCGTTGTTCGTCGTCCGCCCCGGTGAGACGGAAACCTACTGGGCTGAACGGGTCGAGCGAATTCTGTCACCGCCGGTTCAGCAGCTTACCAACGGCGAAACCCGATTCTACACCCACGATGGGCACATCACCTTTCGCGGAGGGGCGACCGAACAAGGTGGCGTAACGGCTGTCAGGCCCACCGCTGGTGAGACAGATTCCGGGCGAACCGTTTGGTCGCACGAAGATAACGAACTCGTACTCAAAGATAGCGATGGAGCCGAGTACGTCCGTCTCTCGTCACTCGCGGATGCATCCAAAGACCGCGTCCCTGCCACCTACAGCTACGACCATGCAGCTGACGAGTACGTGGTGTACGAGCAGGGTGAGCAGCATGTCTACGACACGAAGGCGGCGTTCGAGGCCGAGTGGGTACGCATCAAGAAACCATTTGTCCCTGAAGCCGAACTCCCGACGCCTGAATACGGCCCTGAGTCGTACGCGATTGTCATCCTCCCCGACGACGGTAAGCCTGTCGTATACGATAACGGAGAAACGCGCTCCGTAGAGACACTATTCGAGATAGTAACGCCGAGTGGAGATGGGGGAGCTGCGGACCAGAAGAGTGGGACTGCCCAGCAAACTGAAACGCCGCAAATCGAAGAGATTGCCGATGATCCGGATGCGGTCGTCAAGCGGTTCGCGGACATCTACCTCATCGAGGATGCTGAAAGCACGGTGGCCGCGGGGGAGGTATACGAGCGATACGACCACTGGGCTGAACGGAATAATATCGAGCCAGACACCAAATCCTGGTTTGCTCGCCGGCTCAGTAATCACGTCACATTCGAGCGGACGACCCAACGCGAAAATGGCGATCCTGTTCGATACTACGTGGGACTTGCATTCGGACAGTGTGGGAGCGTGAATGAGTAATGGTGGCGTACAGCCTCACCTGCGATTCTGGCGTGGACGGCAGTTTTAGCCTGCGTAATGGAAGGATCAGTTCGCGTTACGGCCTCAGCAGCAACCACGGGCCCAGAATCTATAAAATCGACAGACGGAAGCGTGTTACGCCAACCACCGAGATTGCCGTAACGCGAACGCAATGGTGGACCGTTGCCGTGCGTCCGCATTGGCCGTTCTCGATCCATTCTTCCTCAAAGACGGCGTCCGTGTTACGGCAAAAACCAACTAGTATTGGAGGGGGGTTCCCCGTTGGAACCAAGGCATTGGATCGGCGGCCACTGGCCGGTGGCAGTTTCTCGTCGACCCCGAAGGGGACCGAGGTCGCTGGAGGAGACACTATAGAATCATGACTACTCAGATTACGCTTGACGGGTCGGTACTCCCGACGGCGCTCATCGAATACGACCAGTGGATCTGCTGGGACGAACAGGAGCGTAACGGAAAGCCGACGAAGGTTCCGATCACGCCGGGGAGTGGGGAGTTCGCCTCGTCGACGGATGAGCAGACGTGGACTTCCTTCGACGACGCCCTCGAGTACGCCGAGTTGGGAGACGCTACTGGCATCGGCTTCGTCTTTACTGACGATGATCCGTTCGTCGGCGTTGACCTAGACGACTGTCGGGACCCGGACTCCGGCACTGCCGATGAGGCAGCAGAGGACATCATTGACCGGCTCGATTCCTACACTGAACGCTCGCCATCGGGAACAGGGTATCACGTTCTGGTACAAGGAGAACTCCCTGACGGGCGAAACCGGAAGGGAACGATCGAGATGTACGACTCGGGGCGTTTCTTTACGGTTACGGGAGATCACGTCGCCGAGACGCCGACGGCGGTCGCCACTCGACAGGACGCGCTCGCAGCGGTTCATCGTGAGTACGTCCAGGACGATATCGGTGAACCGAGGGACAAGGATAGCTCTGGTGAGACAGCAAGAGAGCCCAGCACGGAAATCGACCTCGATAATCAGGAACTCCTTGAGAAGGCACAGAACGCGTCGAATGGGGAGAAGTTCGAGCGACTCTGGAATGGAAACATGCTCGGCTACGAAAGCCAGTCCGAGGCGGATATGGCGCTCTGTTTCCTGCTCGCGTTCTGGACCGGCGGCGACGCCACGCGGGTGGATCAGCTCTTCCAGCAGTCCGGGCTCATGCGCGAGAAATGGGACGAGGTCCATTACGCCGACGGCTCGACCTACGGCGAGAAGACCATCGAGCGGGCGATCGCCGGCACCTCGGAGTTCTACGACCCCGATGCAACAAGTGTCCGAGAGACGGAAGACGACATCCAAGGCCACGACGTAGCACCATCGGCGGGACAGCGGAAGCAGACGTACCTGACTGAGAAGAACCGACTCCTCAAAGAGCGCGTCAGCGAACTCGAGGCTGCGCTTGAGGAGAAGAACGACCGCATCAACACGCTGGAAGCGACCGTTCGTGACCTTCAGGAGGCGCTTGCCGAGCGCGAGTCCGAGATCGAGCAACTCGGTGATCAGGACGACGTCGACGACGCTAGCGACGACGTTGAGGAGAGCGGATCAGTTAAACAGACGATGTGGATGCGCGCAAAACGCTTCCTCGCAGACGACAAGTAACGCTCTGGGGAGTTTTTCTCCCCGACTAGGGGTGACGGGGGCAGAACAGCTCCCGAGTACCCATGTACCAAGGTCGTCAGCAACAGCCAGCACGGAGCACCGAGACCCAGATTACGAACGACACACGTGGTTCACCGTGGTCAGATCTTCGTCTGACGATCCCGAACACGCGAAGCGGTGAATCGATCGTCTCGTTCGTTGAGTGCACTCTTGTCGAACTTACCCACGAAGACGTCGGTGCCGAATACGTCTCCTCGAACGTCTGGGGCGTGAAGCGGACGCAGTTCATGGCAGTCGACGACGTCGGCGAGACGTTCCAAAAGCGCCACTATGACGAACGACTCGGGTGGCATGAGCAGACGATCAGTCGTCAAGTGCTTCGCGAGGAGCTAGTGAATCGCCTCTCCCGGTCACCTTCGTTCGCGACGAAACGGAGCCACGATGCGCCCGTCGACGAGTCCGATACGTTCGCGGTGAAGGCCCGCCACCAGTTGCAGTGTGAGATGCGAAGACGGTGAGTCCTTAACCAACATCCGGCCCTTGTTGCGTAGAGTGTTGGTTAACAACTGAGTAGCGTCATTTCCCGTCTCCCTCGGCACCGCCCTCACCGAGGATCGCTCCACAAGGGGTTTTATCAGCGCCATGGGGACCGAGGCGCGTAGGTGAGCGTGCCGGAGTTGATATCACATGACGGGTCCGGACAGGTACGACGATGCATCGCGCGATCACGAACGGTTCGAGAACGAGCAGGTAGCCCACGATCGGGACGCTGCCCGGATCGAGACCGCCGACATCGACGAGGCCCATGCATGGATGGTCGTCGAGGAACTCATCGGCCAGGACGTGGTCACGCCAGTCGCGGAGTCACAATCCTTGGTCCATGAGCCATCGGGCGAATCATTCCGTTCAGAGAAGGCGCTCGCCCTCTTTCACAAGGGTTGGAAGGCGGGGTACGATGCCGCAGCGGAGAGACGAGATGAGGAGCCGCGGTAAACGTGCAGCAGACACTCTCCGGCTGTGCATTCTGCGATGCGTTGCCCGGCTCTGAATTAGGCGAAGCGCGTACTTGGGGGAAGGACGACCTCGTTACACACCTGATCTGCGTCGACTGCGCAATCCAAGAGCGGCCAGATCCCGAAGATACCGACCACCATGCCTGCGACGGGTGTGGGCTTATCGTCGACGCCCTCCCAGCGCTCACGTCGTTCCGCGTGGCAATCGGCCATCTCGTGGGGACGTTGCACCTCTGTGCGCGGTGTAGTCCCGGTGGGCCCGCGACGTACTGGACGCGGGATCTCGATGAGCATCTCGTCGCTCGCTCCCAGTCCGGATAGACTGACCACAACACTCTTTACTGATTCGCTGTAAACTGTAAACACTCAATTGCCCATGTCACGGACTTCAAACCGAGCCAACGGCGACGTCATCCGCGACTTCCTCTCAGTCGCGGACCTCCTCGAGGAGCCACAGCTCGCCCAACTGTACGCGTATGTCGCTCGAGAGGAGGAAGCAACCGTCCAAGAGGTGATGGACGCCCTCGACCTTGCGCAGGGAACTGCCTATACCTACGTGAACCGGCTCGTCGACGCCGGCGTCCTCGAGACGACGACTGACGAGCAACCCCGGACGTACGTCGCCCGCGACATCGAACTAACCGTCACGGCCGCCGACGGCGGTCGCGAGTACACAATCACGCCGGCACTCATCGACGCCGTCGGGCGGCGAGCCACTGACGCCGACATCGACACGTACATCGATCGGCATGGAATCGCTGGCCTCGCGACGGCGCTCACCTACACCGTCGACCGAGAACGTGGCGAGATCACGCATCGCTTGATGGCCCGCGATCTCGATATCTCGCCGCTCGCCGCCGAGATCATCCTCCAGGCGCTCCGCCCCGTCGTTCACGAGCACTTCGACGTCGAGGAGTCGGGCGCGTCGGTCGCGGATATCGAAGGTGTCGACCGGGATGTCGTCGGCGACGACGCGTGAGCGCCATCCACATCGCTGATACCGGTTTGTTCGTCGCGATGGGCCAACCGTCGAACCGTCGGTATCAGGTCGTCCGGACGTTTGCACGCCGGAACGACATGGCGTTCGTGCTCCCGGAACGCGTCTACGACGAATTGACCGTCAATGCGCCCGACGTCAAGACACCGCCGATCGACACGGCGATCGACGAAGGGTGGGCGCACGTCGCAGAGCCATTGGAATACTCACATAGACTGGTTTCGAGGACGATGGACGGTGTGCAGCGATACATCGCGAACGCGGATGATCGTCCAGCTGACGAAATCGAACGTGCAGATCCAGCGCTGTCAGGGGTCGCCGCCCAGGCGTTCGTCAACGGGACCGCAGATCACGCCTACATATATACGACGGATACACTTGCTGGCGAGGGAGCCGAAACCGTCTTCGCCAGAGAGGGCTACGGCGATTCAGTCACGTACGTGAACGGCTTCCGCTTCGTCGAAGATCTTCTGGAGTAGTCCGCCCCTCGGCGAGTCCTCATACTGGTTACTGTGGATCAAAATTCGATAGCAGCCCGTCAGCGATGGCCGTTACCGACTCGAAAGCCCTCGGCCGCTCAGCATCCCGCGACCCACGCTGCGCGCCTCGTGCCTGCGGTGCTTACGGAGTCGGGGGAGGACCGAGACGACCTCGCCCTTTCTGAGCCCACCAGGATGTCGGCTGTGTGACTGAGCGTCGAGCCCGGTTGAACAGGTTCTTTGTTACGGCACGCCCCGCGCGCCGCTGCCGCCCTCCGCGTCGCTCGCGACCGACCATTCCGGGCGTTCGGGCGCTCTCCGCACCGCGAGCGCCCGTTCCGGGCTAAAATGAATGTGCCCTCGACGCCAGCGGGTATCCCCGTCGGTTGCGCCCCTCGCGGGCTTTCGCGTTCCATGGCTTTGTGCCGCCTGCGCTGTCGCGCGCCACACCGCGGCGCGCGTGCTCGGCGACAGTCGCCCTGGACACGATCCCGCAGTCCGGGCCGGACACGAGCGGGCATATCCCGCTGGACGCTTGCTCCGGGCGGGTCGGCGCGCGGTTCTGGTTGGGTGACCTTCCTTTGGCGCTCTCGCTCGCGCCCCAGGGGGCGCTCACGAAGGCGCGAGCGAGAGCGCGTAGATGGTTCTGTCGGGCGTTGTCGTCGAAGAACCGCGATGTAGCAGCATCGCGGTGTCGGGCGCTGAGCGCCTTCGGAATTTTGGAGAATTCCAATGTCAAGTAAGAACGTTACCAGTGAAGTAGTTTCGGTCGATGAACAGGCATTCGAAAAAGCGGATGAAGTGGCGGTCGATGAAGAGGGCTTCGAGGTCGTCGATGAGACCCCAGAGTTCCAGGCGACGGTGCAGATGGAGGTGCAGGCAAAGGTCGATGCGAACCACCCGGATGGGATGGTCGACACCAGTGAAGAGCGGATCTACGGTGCGACCCTCGAACAGGAAGAGCGCATTCGGGCGCGGGAGGCTGAACTGGATCGCATCAGTGCCAAGGCAGAGATGGGGACGCAAGAAGGTCGGGAGAAGCGGACGCGAGACATCGCAGCGAAGCGGAGCGCTGAGCGGCGTGCTGAGTTCCAGAAGCGGGCGACGAGCGTGGACCCGTGGGCGGACCCAGAGCGGGACGACCCTCGTGCAGAACTGACGCAAGAGCAGTTGGCGGCGGTGAACAAGCAGTCGATGCGGCTGGCGGAGAAGCTGGATGGCTGGTCGCGAGCAGCGATTGGTCGGCGGCTGGGTGAAGCCGTAGTTGGTGGGAAAGACCTGACGAGTGCAGTCGTCGGGGTGTTCGAGGAGTTGCAGACGGCTCCTGGGACGGTGGTTCCCATCGGGATGCTCGAGGACGTCAATCGCAAAGAGGTGAGCATCGAAGGTACTGTGACGGTACTCTGGGAGAGCAACTCTCCGGCCATTCAACAAGTCGGTCTCATCGAAGACGACAGTGGGCGGACGAAGTTCACCAGCTGGAAAGCGTCAGATGCCCCCTGGATCGAAGAGGGCGAGCGCGTGCGGATTCACGGGGCGGCGAAGAACTGGTATAACGGGCGCGTCTCAGTGGCCCTCACTGGGTGGAGCACCGTGATGTTCCCAGAACGCGGTCGGTGGTGGGAATAGCCGATCATCGCGACTCTCTTTTTTGCTACGTGCCGGACCGACCCAGACCCCACCTCCCCACCCTCCGCTCCGTGCTCGCTTCGCTGCGCGCGCAGCCACGACCTCACCTCTAAATCAAGGCCAGTAGAGAGTTTTTGGATGAAGTAGCAGAATCACACGGTCAGACGGTGTATTCAGGTGGGTGAAATTAAGCGAGGAATCAGCGAGTTTGCAGATATACCAGCAGGTGTTCAGGACAACTCCTCGGTCTCGTTGAAGACAATAATGCCCTCGTCGGATCGCAGTTTAGCTTGGACATCATCCTCTGAAATGTCTCCCATTGAAATTCCGGTGACCATTTTGAATAATTCCGGTGTCGTAATCAGCTGCAGGCCACGAGAATCAAGATAGGCTTCCCGCTGCTCGTCTAATTGGACTCGCCGTTCGGATGGGTTACGGTCACGCTGATGATTGATGACTAACAGCCCAGTAATCTCCTCGTCGTAATCATTCTGGTTGTTATCCACCCAAGTCTGCAGCTGTCTGAGTTTGCTTTCTTTTATACCACCAGTCGTCCCTGTGATCTCCAGCATGACCTTTCTATCCGCCAAATCAATTGCGCCATCACGCCGACCGGGGACTTCCTCCTCGATTGTAAGACCAGCGTCCTGAAGTGCGATGTAAACAATTTCTTCAAGTTCGTCGCCCTGCTCCCACAAGAGTTGCTTATACGCTTGAGCATGAGCTAGCTCGCGTTGAAGCCGTTCGATCTCGGCTTCAAGCTCCTCTTCCCTCGGCGCTTGATAGTCACCTAGCCAATCTGGTTGACGGCCGACTGTGTTGAGATCAACATCAGGGTAAAGCTCGTCCATTACCTGATAGCTGAAATCTTGAAAACCTCGCCCATCGAGAAGTGGGATCAAGTAGATCGTTCCCCATTCCGGAGCAAGACCCGTTGTTCGCGCCCCCCTCGCCTGATTGGCTGTAAATTTGAGGGCTAAAGCCTGCCGATAGCCGTTATCCACAAGCGACTCGAATCTGAACCGTACGCCCTCTGCGTCTCCTCCACCGCTCAAGAACGACAAATCCCAGTCAAACTGATCTTGAAAGTACCAGCTCCACTCATCCGTGACCGAGTCCGCATCAACTGATTGCCCACCCGAATCTTCGGCTTCAATCTCGAACGGCAGCCAGTTTAAGAAGTTCAGCACTGGCGTACCTGCGAACATCGAGTCATCGCTTATTGGTTCGGGAGGAACCCAGTCTTGGTTTTCACGGTAGTGTTCAGATTAGCTGGTTCCATGCGAAGGCGAACGCTTGAAGCCAATTTTCGACAGTGTCTGCTTCGGCGTGGCTAAAACAATTTGAGAACTGATTTGTTCGGCGTTTTAGTTCTCGGAAGACACGTTCGACGCTATTCCGATTACCATGTTTTTCATATCTGTAATCGAGGCCGTGTCGATGGAGTGCCGCTTGCAGCCACGGTGCAGAATCGACGAGAAAGAGCGCATCATCGACGAGATGTTTCTCGCGGAGTTCCGCAAGGAACATCTCGGTAATCGCTTGATTTCTCGTCGGAGAAAGCTTAATATGCAGCAAGCGGTTCGTTTCGGGATCGACCGCAGCGTACAGCCAGAACCGTTCGTCATTGAGTTGGATCACGGTCTCGTCGACCGCAACGTGATCCGGGTCGGCACCATCTGTGGGCTGTAGATCGGCCTTCTGCACCCAGTTATGAACGGTGGAGCGACAACGATCGACACCCAAACTATCAAGGATAGAGATGGTATTCGAAAGTGATAGTCCAGCCAAGTGAAGTCGAATACCGAGCTTCATCGCTGGCTCGGGTGTCGACTCTCGCTCCACAAATCCTAACTCGAAGCGGTTGCTACCACCGTTGAGGCGTGCGATTTCGAGCATTGATCACTCAAAAATCGCACCGCCTCATCCTTCATCCTTATCTGAACACCGCCCACAAACAGTCCATACTATCGTAGCAGTTGCAACTGATTGCGCACCCGATCGCACGACAGCGTCTGATCGGGTGAGTGAAGACTTGTAAATGCTACTATCGGCACTCACGGCATTGTTCAGATTAGCTGATTGAAGCAGACGGCGAATGCTTGGAGCCACGTTTCTGCTGTGTTCGGATTAGCGTGTCTGAAGTGATTTGCGAAGGCTTCAGTTCGGCGTTTCAGCTCTTTAAACACGCGCTCGACGGCATTCCGATTCCCGTGGGTGACGTGTTGGAATCGGAGCGAGTGGCGATGGCAGGCCGCCTGCAGCCAGGGCGCGCCATCGACCAGAAAGATCGCGTCGTCGACGAGATGTTTCTCGCGCAGTTCCGCGAGGAACATCTCGGTCAGCGCTTGGGTCCTGGTCGGGAAGAGCCGCACGTGCAGCAGGCGGTTCGTGTCAGGATCGACTGCTGCAAACAGCCAGTAGCGCTGGTCATTCACTCGAATTACGGTCTCATCAACCGCAACGTAATTCGGGTCGTGACCCCCTGTTGGCTGTAGATCGGCCTTCTGAATCCAGTTGTGAACTGTAGAGCGACATCGTTCGACACCCAGGCCAGCGAGGACTGAGACGGTATCCGACAGCGATAACCCCGCCAGATGCAGTTGGATACCCAGCTTCATCGCGGGCTCGGGTGTCGCCTCTCGCTCCACAAACTCTAACTCCGGAAAGTCGCTACATTCGATGAGGCGGTCTGGTTCTTGCATAGGCACCAACGAACTACGACCGCCTCACTTTTCGATCTTATCTGAACAGTGCCGCCCGCCCACACCGCAGCGTTTTATCCGCGCGCAGCCCAGGTGCGCGTATGGCCTCGCAGGGAATCGTCGAGGAGTTTCTCTCTCTAAAATCCGACACCGACGCGGATGTCCTGACGATGCAGTGTGGCGACTTCTACGAGTTCTTCGCCGACGACGCCGAACTGGTCGGTGACGAACTCGATCTGAAGATCTCCGAGAAGTCCTCGCACGGGTCGTCGTATCCGATGGCTGGCGTCCCCGTCGACGACCTCACACCATATTTAAAAGCACTCGTCGAACGCGGCTACCGAGTCGCCGTCGCCGACCAGTTCGAAGACGACAGCGGCGACCATTACCGAAGCGTCACGCGGATCGTCACGCCCGGCACGCTCTTAGAGACCGACGACGCCGACGCGCGCTATATCGCCGCAGTCGTCGGCGAGACGAGCGGAACGAGTGACGAGCGCCGATCCACCGGCGGCGTCTCGGGTTCCGACGACGACGGCATCGGCCTCGCTTTCGCCGACGCGACGACCGGACAGTTCCTCGTGACGGTCGCCGACGACGCCGACGACGCGCTCTCGGAACTCTATCGGTTTGGGCCGGTCGAGATCCTTCCGGGCCCTGACGTCCGCGGCGACGACGCGCTCACCCGCCGGCTTCGCGAGGAGACCGACGCGACCGTCTCGCTCTTCGAGGCCGACGCCTTCGCACCGGGACGCGCGAAACACCGCCTCCGCGAGCACTTCGGCCGCGAGACGCTCGACAGCGTCGGCCTCCAGCGCGACTCGGCGATCCGCGCGGCGGGCGCGGCCCTCCGCTACGTCGAGGAGACCGGCGCGGGCGTCCTGCCGTCGATGACGCGCCTGCGCTCGTTCGAGACGAACGAGCACCTCGAACTCGATTCGACGACGCAGCGGAACCTCGAACTCACGGAGACGATGCAGGGCGACCGCGACGGCACCCTCGTCGACACGATCGACCACACGGTGACGAGTCCGGGCGGGCGACTCCTCCGCGAGTGGGTGACCCGTCCGCGACGCGACCGCGCGGAACTGACGCGCCGACTCGACGCGGTTGAGGCGCTCACCGCGGCCGCACTCGCCCGCGAACGCGTCCGCGAGGCGCTCGACGGCGGCTACGACCTCGAACGGCTGGCTGCCCGGGCGGCGTCCGGCAGCGCCGACGCTAGCGACTTGCTGGCCGTCCGCGATACGCTCGGAATCCTGCCGGACGTCGCCGACGCTATCGAGGGGTCACGCCTCGAATCGTCGCCGCTCGCCGCAGTCGCCGACCGGCCCGACCGTGATGCGGCCGGCCGTCTCCGCGAAGAACTGGCGGCGGCGCTCGCCGACGACCCACCGAAGACGGTGACGCAGGGCGGCCTGTTCCGCCGCGGCTACGACGACGAACTCGACGACTTGCTGGACCGCAACGAGGACGCACAGGAGTGGATCGACACGCTCGCCGAACGCGAGAAGCGCCAGCACGGCCTCACCCACGTCACCGTTGATCGGAACAAGACCGACGGGCACTACATCCAGGTCGGCAAGTCGGTCGCCGATCAGGTGCCCGAGCACTATCGGGAGATCAAGACGCTGAAGAACTCCAAGCGGTTCGTCACCGACGAACTGGAGGAGCGCGAGCGGGAGATTCTCAGATTAGAGGAGGCCCGCGGCGATCTGGAGTACGACCTCTTCTGTGACCTTCGCGAGCGGGTCGCCGACCACGCCGAACTCCTGCAGGACGTCGGTCGCGCTCTCGCCGAGGTCGACGCGTTGGCGTCGCTCGCGACGCACGCCGCCGGTAACGACTGGACCCGTCCGGAACTGACCGAGCCGGGACCGCTGCAGATCGACGCCGGTCGCCACCCCGTCGTCGAGCAGACGACCGAGTTCGTCCCCAACGGCGTCCGAATGGACGGAGATCGGGAGTTCCTGATCGTCACCGGGCCGAATATGAGCGGGAAGTCGACGTATATGCGGCAGGTCGCGCTCGTCACGCTGCTCGCACAGGTCGGGAGCTTCGTCCCGGCGCGCTCGGCGACGATCGGCGTCGTCGACGGCATCTACACCCGTGTCGGCGCGCTCGACGAACTCGCGCAGGGCCGCTCGACGTTCATGGTCGAGATGCAGGAACTCTCGAACATCCTGCACTCGGCGTCGGAAGATTCGCTGGTCATCCTCGACGAAGTCGGGCGCGGCACCGCGACCTACGACGGCATCTCGATCGCGTGGGCCGCGACGGAGTATCTCCACAACGAGGTCCGCGCGAAGACGCTCTTTGCGACGCACTACCACGAGCTCACGTCGCTGGCGGACCACCTCGATCGCGTCGCGAACGTCCACGTCGCCGTCGACGATGCGGGTGACGACGTGACGTTCCTCCGGACGATCGAGGACGGTCCGACAGATCGCTCCTACGGCGTCCACGTCGCGGAGTTGGCCGGCGTCCCCGACCCGGTCGTCTCCCGCGCGGACGCGGTGCTCGCGCGCCTCCGCGCCGAGGAGGCGATCGAGGCCCGCGGAAGCGGTGGCGGCGATAGTGAGCCGATGCAGGCCGTCTTCGACCTCTCGGCCGGCCAGTTCGTCGACGAGACGGCGAGCGCGGAGGCGACCGACGGCGGTCGGACGGGCGAGGAGAACGCGGCGGCCGATGCGTCGACCACCTCTGCCGCAGACCCCGACGCCGACCCGTCGCGGCCGGCCGCAGTCGACCCGGAACTGGACGATATCGCCGCCGAACTGACGGAACTGGATCTGAACGATATGTCCCCGATCGACCTGATGACGACCGTTCAGGAGTGGAAGCAGCGGCTGGACGAGTAGAGCGCGCCCGACGGGCCGGCCGTCGCTATCGCCACGACCGGTAACGATTAGGGCGCATACGACCAGTACCCGGATAGCAAATGTGTTGGGACGAGCGACCGCGCTGTCTGCTGTCGGGCCGAATCGGCCGTTCGACGCGGTGCGAGGCGACCACCTCACGGCAGGGAGTGCCGACGTGACCGACGCCGACGACCACCTGGAGGCGACGATCAGTCAGCGAGGCGTCCTCTTCGCCGCCTCGGGCGACGTGCTCGTCGTCCGCCGGAGCACCGACGGCGGGTGGGAACTCCCCGGCGGCCGGCTCGAACCGTACGAGGACGCGCCCGACGGGATCCACCGCGAGATCGTCGAGGAGACGGCGCTCGACGTTCACGTCGGCCGGCCCATCCACACGGCGTCGTGGCGAAACGACACCGACCAGGGACGCTTCGCGGTCTACTACTGGTGTGCGGTCCCCGCCGGACTCGACGTCGTCGCCGACGATCCAGTCCAGCTCAGCCACGAACACTCGACGCACGCGTGGCTGTCGCCGGAAGCGGCCGCCGACCGACTGAGCGCGGTACAGTCCGAGGCAGTTTTGACGGCGACGGAGGTCTACGACCCGTGAGCGGAGACGACGCCGCGGGCGATGCCGCAGACGCCGATCCGACGCCGACGATCCGCGCGCTCGACGAGCAGACCGTGCGACAGATCGCGGCCGGCGAGGTCGTCGAACGGCCCGCGTCGGTCGTGAAAGAACTCCTCGAAAACAGCCTCGACGCCGGCGCAGATCGCATCTCCGTCGCGGTCGACGCGGGCGGCACCGAGGGCGTTCGCGTCCGCGACGACGGCGTCGGGATGGACCGCGAGGCGGTCCAGCGCGCGGTCGAAGAACACACCACGAGCAAGATCGACGACATCGACGACCTCGAAGCCGGCGTCGGAACGCTCGGGTTCCGCGGCGAGGCGCTCCACACGATCGGCGCGGTCTCGCGGGTGACGATCCGGACGAAGCCCCGCGGTGGCGACGGCGTCGGCACGGAACTCCGCGTCGAGGGCGGCGAAGTAACGGACGTGAGCGCCGCGGGCTGCCCCGAGGGGACTGTCGTCGAGGTCGACGACCTGTTCTACAACACCCCCGCCCGCCGGAAGTTCCTGAAGACGACCGCGACGGAGTTCGATCACGTCAACACCGTCGTCACGCACTACGCGCTCGCGAACCCGGACGTCGCCATCTCCTTAGAACACGACGACCGCGAGGTGTTCGCGACCGAGGGCCGCGGGAGCCTCCAGTCGGCGGTCCTCTCGGTGTACGGCCGCGAGGTCGCCGAGTCGATGATCCGCGTCGAACACGGCCCCGATGCGGGGCCGATCGAGCGCGTCACGGGACTGGTCAGCCATCCGGAGACGACCCGAAGCACTCGTGAGTACCTCTCGACGTTCGTCAACGACCGGTACGTCACCGCCCGCGTCCTCCGGGAGTCGGTCCTCGACGCCTACGGCGGCCAGTTGGCCACCGACCGCTACCCCTTCGCGGTCCTGTTCGTCGACGTCCCCGCCGACGCGGTCGACGTGAACGTCCACCCGCGGAAGATGGAGGTCCGCTTCGGCGACGAGGCGGGCGTCCGCGAGGCCGTCACCGACGCCGTGCGGACCGCGTTGCTCGACGAGGGGCTGATCAGGTCGACGGCGCCTAGAGGCCGTTCAGCACCCGCGGAGACCGCGATCGAGCCCGAATCGCCCGACTCGGAGGTGCGCGGCGGCGCGGGACACAGCCCGCAGCCGAGCAGTGGAGACGACGCCGGGGACGCGGTAGCCGACAGCACCACCGCTAGCGACGAGGCGCTGCGGTCCTCCGAGGTCGGGCGAGCGCGCGACAGCAGCTCCGAAACAGGTGATCTGGACACCACCTCGGACGAGCGTCTCGACGCCGACCGCTTCGCGGATCGCGGCGACGACCGCTCGGGGGACACCGGAGACGGCACCGACAGCTTCGACACCGACAGCGACGGCTTCGATCGCGACCGTGACAGCGGCGACGGCGACGACCGCGCTCAGACGGTCGATCCGACGGACGAGGACGCCTGGACTGTCACCGACGCTGGCAGCGAACGAGAGCGCGGCCGCGACGATCGTCCGCCCGCCCGCGACTCCCGGACCTCGACGTCGGATCAATCGACGTTCGGCGAGTCGGAGGCTGATTCGATCGGGGAGTCGTCGCGGACCGCTACGCCACCGGGAACGGCTGCTGATCCGACGGAGACGGCGCGGAGCGCAGACACGGACTCCCGATCGAGCGGTGATTTCGACGTCGACGACGCCCGCGGCACGGCCCGCGACGAGCGCTCGGACGCCTCACAGCCGCGCCTGACGGGCATCGTCGGGCCGACGACCCAGCGCGACCTCCACGGTGAGGCGGCGACGCTCGAACCCGACTTCGACTCGTTGCCGTCGATGCGGATCCTCGGCCAACTCCACGATACCTACGTCGTCGCCGAGACCGACTCGGGGATGGTGCTCGTCGACCAGCACGCGGCCGACGAGCGGGTGAACTACGAGCGCCTCCAGTCCGAACTCGACGGCGACGTCGCCACACAGGCGCTCGCGGACCCCGTCGAACTCGAACTCACCGCGCGCGAGGCGGCGCTGTTCGAGGAGTACCGCGAGGCGCTGGAGTCGCTTGGCTTCCGCGCCGAACGCGCCGACCAGCGCACCGTCGCAGTCGAGGCTGTCCCCGCGGTGTTCGCGGAGGCGCTCGATCCCGAACTCCTGCGCGATACGCTCACGGCGTTCGTCGCCGAGGACGGCGACGGCGGCGCGGAGACGGTCGAGGCAGTCGCCGACGACCTGCTTGCGGACCTGGCGTGTTACCCTTCCGTGACCGGCAACACCTCGCTCACCGAGGGCTCAGTCGTGGATCTGCTGGAAGCGCTCGACGACTGCGAGAACCCCTACGCGTGTCCCCACGGCCGCCCAGTCGTCGTCGCGATCGACGGCGACGAGATCGGCGATCGCTTCGAGCGCGACTACCCGGGACACGGCGGCCGGCGGGACGCCTGATCTTCCGTCTTCGGTTCCTACTCTCCTGAGCGCGGAGACTGTTCATCTCCGGAACTTATGTATCCCCTCGGAGAACGAGCGGGTATGGCGGATATCGTGACTTTCGGCGAGACGATGCTCAGACTCTCGCCGCCGCGGGGCGAGCGCCTCGAACGGACCCGCGAACTCGACGCGCGAACGGGCGGGGCAGAGAGCAACGTCGCCGTCGCGGCCTCACGGCTGGGCTGTGACGCGGCGTGGGTCTCGAAACTCCCCGACTCGCCGCTCGGCCGACGGATCGTCTCCGAACTGCGCAGCCACGGCGTCCAGACGGACATCGCGTGGGACGACTCCGAGGACGCGCGCCTCGGGACGTACTACCTCGAACACGGGGGCGAACCCCGCGGCACCGACGTGATCTACGATCGGACGGACGCATCGGTGACGACTGCGACGCCGGACGAACTGCCGGCGACCGCACTCGACGGCGCGGCGTTCTTCTACACGAGCGGGATCACGCCGGCGCTCTCGTCGACGCTCACGAAGACGACCGACGCGCTGCTCCGGGCGGCCGGACGAGCGGGCGTAACCACCGCCTTCGACCTGAACTACCGCTCGAAGCTGTGGACGCCCGAGGAGGCGAAAGCGGGCTACGAATCGTTGTTTCCGCACATCGACGTGCTCGTCGCGGCCGAGCGCGACGCGGCCACCTGCCTCGGTCGGGACGGCGATCCCGTCGAGGTGGCAAACGGCCTCCTGCACGACTTCGACTTCGAGACGGTCGTCCTCACTCGCGGCGAAAACGGCTCGCTCGCCGTCCACGAGGGAGAGGTGTTCGAACAGGCAGTCTACGACGCGGACACTTTCGACGCCATCGGCACCGGCGACGCCTTCGTCGGCGGCTATCTCGCCGAGCGCGTCGCCGGTGGCGACGTTCCCGACGCGCTCGCACACGGGGCGGCGACGGCGTCGCTGAAGCGCACCGTCGACGGCGACCTGGCAGTCGTCACGCCCGCCGAAGTCGAACGCGTCGTCGCCGAACAGGGTGGCGGCATCTCGCGGTGATGAGTGCGTGATGGATCTGAAGACGAGCGACCGATACCGCGTTCTCGGCCGCCCTCGCGACCCCGACGAACTCCTGCTCGTCGAGGCCGACGACTTCGACGACGCCGCCGCAGTGGCTGCCGATTCCGACGATGCAGACGCCGCAACTGTCGACTCCGAGGAGGAGGCAGCGCGGGCAGACTCCGGCCCCGACGAAGCGTTCGCCCCGACGTACGTCGACACCACCGGCTACGACGGTGCACTCGCTGATGCCGTCGCGTCGCTCCGCGCGGGCACGCTCGTCGACGCGACGCTCGCGTGGTCCGACGGCGACCCGCGGTTCGAATCGATCGACGTCGTCGCCGACTCCGTCTTCGAGTTCTACGACGGCGTCACCGGGATCTTCGAGGCGGCCAAACAGACGTGGATGGTCGCCGAGGCCGACAACGCGGCGATGAACGGCCGCGTGACCAAGAACACCGACGGCGAACCCAACGGCGCGCTCTACGTCTTCGCTAAGCAGGCCGGCGCTCGCGACCTTTTCGAGGAGTTTCGCACCGGTGTCACGCCGCTGGACCCGCTCGTGCGCCGCGCCGATCGCGGCGAGTCGATCCCGCCCGAGACGGAGCAAGCCCGAGCGGTGTTCGTCCTTCGGCCCGCGGACGAACCGTTCCTCGTCGTCTACGTGGTCTTTCGTCGCGACGGGGTGTTGGCTGAGACTCTCCGATCGACGTACGGCGCCCCCGATTCCTAGGAATTAATATCCGACGGCCTCTGAGTTAATATATGACCGTCGTCAGCGTCTCGATGCCCGAAGCGTTGGTCGAGCGAATCGACGCCTTCGCCGAAGAGCACGGCTACACCGGCCGGAGCGAGGTCGTCCGCGAGGCCTCGCGGAATCTGCTCGGAGAGTTCGAGGACAAACGACTGGAAGATAGAGAACTGATGGCCGTGGTGACGGTCGTCTTCGAGTACGAGACGACGAACGTCGAAGAGCGGATGATGAAACTCCGCCACGAGTACGAGAACCTCGTCGCCTCGAACTTCCACAGTCACGTCGGCGAGCACCGCTGTATGGAACTGTTCGTCCTGGAAGGGGGTCTCGAAGACATCTCCACGTTCGTCGGCAAGATCCGCGCGACGAAAGACACGCTCAGCGTCGATTACTCGGTGATGCCAGTCGACGAGTTCAGCGGCATTCCGACCGAAGAGTAATAGCGATTATCGTACGTCTCGATAGATTTCTCGCCGGACGATACGGCGAGAATCTCCGAACAGTTACGTAATCCCTATAAGAACCGGCCGCGGTACGCTCCTCACTCGGTGCGCCGCGGTCCGTCGGCCAACCGCGTCGTACACCACGGACAGAAGTCCAGATCCGGGTCCAACTCCTTCCCGCAGTGAGGACACGTCTCCTCGGCGTCCGCCGTCACCGTCTCGCCCGTCGACGTCGGGGTGTCAGCCGCCGCCCCGTCGACGTCGTCGCGGCCGTACTCGCCACCCGTCGCCGCCCGACGAGCGTCAGCAACCCGCGATCGGTGCTGTCGGCTCCGGGCGAGGACGTACGCGTCGGCGACGCTCGCGACGCCGACTATCAGGACGGGCGCGAGCGTCGCCGGATCGCCGCCGCCGTCGAGAAGCGTCCGTGCGGCCTCAGGTGGCACGAACAGCACCGACGTGGCAACCGCGGCGGCGAACCATCCGAGCCCACGCTTCCACCGTCTGAGGTAGAAGTGTCCGAGCCCGGTGGCGAGCGTGCCGAGGAACGCCGCGAGCCACGGCCGCTTCTCCCGCTGGCTACTCATACGTACACTTTCGGACCCGACCGATTAGGTCTTGTGGGTTTTCGATCTCTCTCATACGATCCACCGCCGGGAGCGACGCTCCCACGTGGAAGCCGATGATATAAGCCCCTCGCCGACGAGTCGTCTGCTATGGCTTCCTGTCGGACGGCTCTCACGACTCCTGCTCGTCTCCCTAGACGGCAGCGACACCACGGCGCTACGGGACTGATTCGACCCGGCGTGGGGAGCTGACATGCTCGCTGATACGTTCGTCGAGCTGTTCGGCTCGAACCCGATCGTTCACGGCCTCGTCGGCGGCCTCGTGATCGCGGGGATGAATCTCCTCGGCGCGTCGCTCGTGTTCGTCTGGCGGGACCCGTCCGAACGGGCGCTCGATGGGGCGCTCGGATTCGCCGCCGGGGTGATGCTCGCAGCCAGTTTCACGAGCCTCATCATTCCGGGGATAGAGACGTACTCGAACGGCAATCCGATTCCGGTCCTCGTCGGTCTCCTCCTCGGCGCGCTGTTTCTCGACCGTTCCGACGGCCTCGTTCCGCACGCGCACTTCCTCCTGACGGGACGTCGCCGAGCAGACGCGGCGGACCCGGGCGAGTCGCTACCGCTTACCGACGACCGACTCGCGCCCGTGGTCCTGTTCATCCTTGCTATCACGCTGCACAATATGCCCGAGGGGCTCGCTGTCGGTGTCGGATTCGGCAGCGGCGACGTCGCGGGCGCGATCCCCCTGATGCTCGCGATCGGCATCCAGAACATCCCCGAGGGACTGGCCGTGTCCGTCGCCGCCGTCAACGCGGGACTCAATCGGCGTACATACGCCGTCTTCACCGGCATTCGATCGGGTCTCGTGGAGATCCCGCTGGCGGTTCTCGGTGCCTACGCCGTCCAGACAGTCTCGGTCTTGCTCCCCTACGCGATGGGCTTCGCTGCCGGTGCGATGCTGTTCGTCATCAGTGACGAGATCGTCCCGGAGACACACGTCAGCGGCCACGAGCGCGTCGCGACGCTCGGGACGATCATCGGTATCGTCGTGATGCTGTATCTCGATGTCTCGCTCGGCTGAGCGGGCTCGGTGGTAATAAAAGATGGGCCCTGACGGATTCGAACTTCGGTCGCAGCAAAGCTGCTCCCTGATTCGATTCCGTCAGCGTTGCAGGCTCGGTCCTCGCTTCCGCTCGGACACTCGTATGGGCCCTGACGGATTCGAACTTCGGTCGCAGCAAAGCTGCTCCCTGATTCGATTCCGTCAGCGTTGCAGGCTCGGTCCTCGCTTCCGCTCGGACACTCGTATGGGCCCTGACGGATTCGAACCATCGACCACTCGGTTATGAGCCGAGCGCTCTAACCAGACTGAGCTAAGGGCCCGACGGTCTACCGTTCCGCGGTCTCCCTCTTAGACGTTATCGTTGTCGCGGCGCGGTTCTGCACAGTAGCAGTGACACTACCGGCTCACACGTCGACGTCGAGAGGAAGAAGCGCCGTCGCCAGGGCTCGAACCTGGGACCACCTCGTTAACAGCGAGGTGCTCTACCAACTGAGCTACGACGGCTCGTGCCTGCACACGAACGTACACCGAGGTAGTATGATAGGGCTTTCGTTTTCACCGCACGGATGCGAGGTACCGGCACAGTCGAGACGCCACACGGCGACTGTCCTGGGCGCATCGACACTCTTTCGCCGAGCCCACCCGAAGCGGTGACAACGATGGTCGATGCCGACGAGAGACGCCAGGTGATCGAACGCGTCCGCGAGCGGATCACGCCCGACGCCGCGGAGCGCGAGGCGATGCGGGCCGCAGTGGCGTCGCTCACCGAGCGCGTCGAAGCCGAACTCGCCGAGCTCCCGGTCGAGGGCGACGTCGTTCAGGTGGGATCGACGGCTCGCGGGACGTGGCTCGCCGGCGACCGTGACATCGACCTGTTCGTCCGGTTCCCGCCGTCGCTCGACCGCGAGACGCTGGAGCGCTACGGCCTCGAAATCGGCAACGCAGTTCTCCCCGGAGGACACGAGGAGTACGCCGAACACCCCTACGTCACCGGCGAGTTCGAGGGCTTCGACGTCGATCTCGTTCCCTGCTACGACGTCGGCGAGGGGTCCGCGTTACAGTCGGCTGTCGACCGTACGCCACACCACAACGCCTATCTCCGGGCGCGCATCGACGACGACCTCGCGAGCGAGATGCGCGTGTTCAAACAGTTCCTGAAGGGCATCGGCGTCTACGGGAGCAATCTCCGGACCGAGGGCTTCTCGGGGTATCTCTCTGAACTGCTCGTTCTCGAACACGGCGACTTCGCATCGCTGCTTGAGGCGGCCGCAGACTGGCACCCGCCGGTCGTTTTCGACCCCGAGGATCACGGCTCGCAGTCTCACGACGACCCGCTCGTGATGGTCGACCCGACGGACCCGACGCGGAACGTCGCCGCGGTCTGCTCGGCCGCGAATCTCGCGCGTCTTCAGCACTACGCCCGCGACTTTCTCGACGACCCGCGCGCGGAACTGTTCGAGTCCGCGACACCGGCTCCGCTCGCCCCCGAGGCAGTTCGTACCCACGTCGACCGCCGCGGGACGACGCCCGTCGCGATCGTCTTCGACGCACCGGACATCGTCGACGATCAGCTGTACCCCCAGCTCAGAAAGTCACTGTCGGGAGTCCGCGACGAACTCGATCGCCGTGGGTTCGAGCCGATCCGCGCCGCGACGTTCGCCGACGAGCGCGCGGTGCTGTTCGTCGAACTCGCCCACCGGACGCTCCCGGCGATCGAACGCCACGACGGCCCGCCCGTGCACGTTCGCCAGCACGCTGAGGGCTTCTACGAGGCGTATGCGGACGACGGCGATGCGTACGCGGACGACGAGGAGGGACACGACGAGCCCGACTCGGACTCTGCTCCCGACGTCTACGGGCCGTTCGTCGACGGCGACCGATACGTCGTCGAACGGGCCCGCGAGTTCACTGACGCCGCCGAACTCCTCGCCTCCGAAGAACTGTTTACGGTCGGCCTCGGCGCGCGGATCCAGACCACACTGGAAGACGACTACGACGTGCTCGTCGACGACGCGGTCGCGACGCTCTGTGACGAATTCGGCTCGGAGTTAGCGGCGTATTTCGACCCGCAGCCATAGCGGTGGGCTGATCGCTGGCGTCGGGTTCGTCTCTTTACTCGTCGAGGCCGTGGGCCTTCCGGACGTCTTCGACCAACCGCTCGGTCTGTTCGTCGGGGTCGTCGTCGGGATCCATCGGCGAGCGGCCGTCGAAGGTCTCGTGGACGATCGCGACGCCCTCTGAGAGGGTGTCGAGGCCGTAGCCACCTTCGAGCACGAACGCAAGTCCTGCGTCGACGTCGTCGGTGAGCGAGCGGATCCGATCGGTTAGGAGAGCGTACCCTTCCGTCGAGACGCGCATTCGCGAGATCGGATCGTGCCGATGGGCGTCGAAGCCGGCGCTCACGATGAACAGATCCGGATCGTACCGCTCGATGGCGGGTCTGAGCACTTCCTCGACGACCAGAAGGTAGTCCTCGTCGCCTGCGCCCGCAGCGAGCGGAATGTTCAACGTCGTCCCGTCGCCGTCGCCAGTTCCCGTCTCGTCGACCTCACCGGTCCCCGGATAGAGTCCTTCCTCGTGGGCGGAGGCATAGAGGACGTCGCCCTGATCGTAGAAGATGTCCTGGGTGCCGTTGCCGTGGTGGACGTCCCAATCGAAGATGACTGCGCGGTCGACGTCCGCGTCCGGATCGTCGAGTACCGTCTGGGCGGCGACCGCCGCGTTGTTGATGAAGCAGAACCCCATCGCGTCGTCGGCGACGGCGTGGTGCCCGGGCGGGCGGCCGATCGCGAACGGCGTGTCGCGGCCGTCCGCGCCGTCGGCAGCCTCCCGGGCGGCCCACTGTGAGAGCCCCGCCGACGCGAGAGCGGCGTCCCAGGTGTCTTCGGACGCGACGGTGTCGGGATCCCAGTTGCCGCCGCCGTCGTCGCAGAACGAACTGATCTCGTCGACGTAGTCGGCGCCGTGGACGGCCGTCACCGACGACTCGTCGGCGGCGTCGGCTTCGACGTAGGACACGCCGTGTCGCTTCGCGAGCGCGCGGCGGATCGCGCGGAGTCTGTCGGCGGTCTCCGGGTGCCGGTCGCCGGTGTCGTGTGCGAGACAAGTCTCGCTGTAGCCGAACTGCATCGCTACTCGAAGAGGGCGAAGTACGTCTCGATGTCTTCGGCCTGAACCGTTCGCCGGTCCGCGTGCTGAGCCAGCGTCGCGGCCGCGCTCGCGACGTTGTCGGCGTAGTCTTCGAGGATGTCCGCGAGGGCGATCCGGGCATCCATCGAGACGCGGTACCGGTCGTCGATTTCGAGGCGGGCGATACGGTCGATCGGCGCGATCGGCAGTTCGAGTTCGCGACGACTGACGACCTGCTGGACGTCGAAGTCCTCGGCCATCAACGTCTTGCGGCCGTCTTCGGCCGCTTTCTCGGCGGCCTCGACGGCGAGCGCCGCCCCGTGTTCTTGGACGCGACGAGCGAGTTCCTCGGCTGCCCCGGAACTGACCCGGAGGTCGCCGGCTCTCCGTCGAATGATAGTGTCCACGGGGGCGAACGGCAACTCGACACTCATTACCAACATATGCGGTTCGACCGGCGTATAATCCTTTCCGTAGCGACCCCTGTGCCGCTCGCTGTCTGTCCGACGCCGTCGCTCGGCGGTTCTGCGCGGCGCGACTGGCGAACGTCGTCTCCGCTCCGTCGCGGCTTACTCCGTCCGCTCGACGTCGGCCGCGGTGATCGTTCCGTCGCTGACGGGGCCGGTAACGGTCACTTCCTCGCCCAGGCGGAGCGACTCGTCGGTTTCGACGCTTCGCGTCTCGGTCCCGTCGTCGAGGACGACCGGGCTTCCGGCCTGTACGACCGTGCCGGTGAACGTCTCGGTGCCGCCCGTCTCCGCGTCCGTGGTCGTCGTCTCCGCCGACTGGTCCGTGACTGTCGCGGCGACTGCGCCTGACCCCGACCCGTCGACGCTGGCCGCTCCGTCGCTCGCTGTGGTGTCGTCCGTATCGTTGCTACCGCTCGCCTCGAACGCGCCCAGTCCGGTCGACTGCGCTGCTTCGGCGGTAGTGTCGGCGGCGTCTTCCGGCGCGTCGTCCATCACGCTGATCGTCGATTGCCACCCGGCGGAGGCTTCGAGGTCGTCCTGCCAGCCGTCCTGAATCTCGACGTCCGTGAAGACGACGTAGTCCGCGAGGTCGATGTCGAGGTCGGCCTTCTCGCCCCAGAGTGCGACCCGGATGTCGCCGGTCTCGTCTTTGATTCGGACGTTCCGGACCTGTCCCTCGGAGCCGTCGTCGCGGTCGAACGTTCGCTTGGGATCGGTCTCGATGACGCCGCCCGCGATATCGGTGGTCTCGCCGAGTTCGAGCGCGTCGATGTCCGTCGTGTCGGGGACGTACTCGATCGCCTCGTCGAGGGCTTCGACCGCGCCGCGGTTCCCGACGTGGAGTTCGAGCGTGCCGTCGCGCTCTCTGACGTAGCCGTCGACGACTTCGACGGAGTCGCCGGTGTCGAACTCGGTCGCCAGATCGGCCTTCTCGTCCCAGAGCGTGACGCGCACGCGACCGGTCGGACCGCCGAGCGTCAGGTTCGCGACGCGGCCCTCCGAGCCGTCGTCGCGGTCGAACGTCCGGACGCTGTCGGTACTGAGTACGCGACCCTTCAGATTCACGTCCGAGAGCCCGAGCGCGAGGTCCTCGACGCGGTAGGTGTCGAGCGCCTCCACGTCGACTTCGGCGTCCGGGGCGGGTTCGACCTTGTCGACGTCGACTTCGACGCCGTTGTAGCCCTCTTTCGGACGCCCCGCCACGCGGAGCACCTGCCCGACTTCGAGCCTCTCGACGGCGTCTTCGGCCATACCGTCCCACATCGTGATCCGGATGCGGCCGGATTCGTCGGCGACTTCGACGTTGACGACGCTCCCGTCGTCGTCGTCGCCGTCGCGCTCGAACGTCCGGAGGTCGCCGACGCTCATCACCTTCGCGAGGAACTTCACGTCGTCCATCCCCGGTGCGACGTCGGCGACGCCCTCGACCTCCTCGTCGCGGAGTTCGTGGGCGATGAGCATCGCGGCGGTCTCCTCGTCGGCGAGGCCCCCCATCTGTTCGACCTTGTCCTCGACGGCGGCCTCGAACTCCTCGAAGTCGACGTCGGTGTCGAGGTCGTCGTACACGTCTTCGATTGCTCCCATCTACGCGACACCCCCATCGCGGCGACGGCCGTCGGGTTCGAGCGCGAAACCCGCGGGTCGAGCGGATACGGCCACAGGCATATCCACAGCCAGGGTAGGCCGCCGCTTAAGCGTTGTCTTGTCGGTGGTTCTGCGCCGTGTGCGGGCCGTCTCGCCGTCTCGCGGTTCCCCGATTTGCCCCCGTGATACGCGCTGTCTCCCCCGGTCGATCTCTGGCACGCGAGGTGTGGTTCCGTCCTCCTATATGAACGTTCGCTGGACCTGAACGTTCGATGCGCCCGTCGGTGCCGGTGCGCCATCTGTTCGCCACGTCGCCGGCGCGCCGTCTCCTCTCTGCCGGAACGCGGTCACTTCGTCACGTCCGCCACAGTCCGTCGCCCGTCGACGTCGTCGTGGACGACCTCCACACCGGTCGGCGCTGTGCCGCTCGTCTCGATATCGACCTCGTAGCCGAGATTCGTGAGCACTTCCGCGCACGCCTCTTTTTCTCCCTTCTCTTCGACGGCTGCGACGACGACGGTGACGACGCCCGTGTCGGCGTCGTAAGTGGTGTCCTGCAACCGCGGGACGGTACAGGCGTTCTTGCCGACGACGCAGCCGACGACCGAGATTTCGCCGTCGTCGCCGAACGAGACGGTCGCCGTGCCGGGCTCGGAGCACTCTTTTCGCGGTACCAACGTCGCTGTGATGTGATTCGTCGTCACGGTGGAACTGGGTGGCGTGTCTGTCTCGGTGGCTCCGTTCGCGGTGTCCGTCCCCGGTGTCGCCTGCTCTGAGCTGGTACAGCCGGCGACGGCGGTCGGGAGGGCGACTGCGAGGCCCGAGAGGACCGTTCGGCGCAGCATACTTTGTGATAGCACGTACCACCCAAAAGCGGTGTCGGAGGCTCAAACGGTCTCTTGTGTCACTCCTCGATCAGGCTTCGGGTTCGATTTGCCGGCCGACCGCAACCGTGTGTGTCGGTGCCGTAGTACCGTCGCATCGTAACCCTCATAAGTGAATGCGGAGTACGAAGAGATGAGTCCTGATAGGGTAGTGGACTATCCTCTTGGCTTGCGGAGCCAGGGACCGGAGTTCAAATCTCCGTCAGGACGTTTCTGCGAGACGCAACGCGACGAGCGGAGCGAGTCGTCTGCGCCGGTTCATACGACTATCGGAGGCTTGAGCAGCGAGCATCGCGAAGCGATGCGAGTGAGTTCAAATCTCCGTCAGGACGCTACATTTCACCGGCGCCACACGACGAGCACACGAGACGCCGCCTCTGAGAAAAAAGCTCGCCAGCGCCGCTCACTCGTCGTCGTAGCGCGACGGCGCGTCGGCGTCATCGTCGTCGAGTCGCCGCACGGAGGGCGTCGTCCGACGCCGGAGCCGGCGGGGGCCCGTCTCCTCGGACTCGCGCTCGTCGGCGTCGGCCGCCCACGACTCGTGACACGAGAGGCAGTAGTTCCCTCCGTAGCCGTTCGGGCGGACGAACTCGGTACCGCAGTCGAGACAGGTGACGTGCGCGCGGGTCATTGGCTTCGCCTCCGGGGCGGGGATGTGGGCTGTGTAGTCATATGCTGTTCACCTGTACGATAGTCCTGCAAGCGGATAAGTTCGTCACCCACTGTCACACTCCTGCTGGCACACTCTCGCTGGCATCGAGGAGGGCGGAATCCTGCCGAACGCCGAGTATTTACTCGCGCGACGACAACTTCCGACTGTGCAAGATGCGCTCCGGATCGGTATCGCGGTGTTCAACGCCGGCGACCATCGCGCCGCACACGACGCCTGGGAGGACCCGTGGCTCGACCTCGACGACGGGACGCCCGAGGAGCGACTGCTCCACGGGCTGATCCAGTACGCGGCGGCGGTACATCACTCTCGCCGGCGCAACTGGAGCGGGGCGCGCGGACTGGCCGAGAGCGCGGCGCAGTACCTCGCCGACGTCGACGCAGCGTCCCGGGACGTGAACGTCGCGGACGTGCGTGCGTATCTCCGGCGACTCGCCGCCGACCCGGAACTCGCCGAACGTCGTCGGCCGCCCGCGCTCCGTTACGACGGCGACGCGCTGGAGCCGACGGATCTCTCCTTCGAGCACGTCGCTGCCGCGGCAGCACTCCTGGCGCGCGAGTACGAGGCGTTCGAGGAATCGGTCGTCGACGACGCGATTCGGTACGCGCGATCAGAGGCGGACGAGAGCGACAGCCCCGACGGCGATTCGCCCGATACGGCGCTCGCGGCCTCGCGCTCGCGGGGTTTCGTCGGGATGCTGTTCGACTTCGCGGCCGACCGCGAGCGACGCGCGCTCGTCTACGATCGACTCCAGCGGCACGTCGAACGGCAGCGGAGCGAAGAGCGCGACGTCGCCGGGCTGTTCGACTGAACGCCCGAATCAGTCAAAAAATTGAACGACTGTCGGCGCGTACGACTCTCTGGTATGGTAATCCAAGACGATATCAAAGACGCCATCGGTGACGGGCGAGACGAGCTCGTTCGCGTGCTGGCGGCGCACGGCGTTCTCCCAACGATCGTCGAATCGGGTGGATCGAGCCTCGGCGGGCTCTCGTCGTCGCCGACGTTCAGACTGGAAACGTCAGACGGGACCAGCGTCGCCGACAGACAGACGCGCTCGAAGGTGGTCGACGCGCTCGGGATGTCCTCTGCGGACGACTGCGAGACGGTCCGCGAGGAGATACAGAGCCACGACGCCTGGGAGAACTGATCGTCTCGGTTCGACCGCGAGCGTGCCTCACTCCTCGACGACGCGTTCGTCCTCGCGCCACTCCGCGGAGTTGTCCTGCGGGTCGTAGCCGAGGACCTCCTTCGCGCGCTCGATGGAGTAGTACTTCCGGTCGTTGTCGGAGATGCCGTAGACGATCTCGTAGTCGTAGTCCGCCAGGATACAGCGCTCGAAGAGGTGCGCACAGTCGCGGTAGGAGAGCCACATCGCCTGCCCGCGCTCGTAGTCGATCGGGGGATGGCCCTCGGTGAGGTTGCCGATGCGGACGTTGACGACCGAGAGGTCGTGATGGTCGTGGTAGTACCGCCCGAGCACCTCGCCGGTCGCTTTGCTCACGCCGTAGAGGTTGCTGGGGCGGGGCAGCTCCGTCCCGTCCAAGCGGAACTCGTCTTCGGGTCGATACAATTCCGGCGTCCGCGCGTCCGTCTCGTACGCGCCGACGGCGTGATTCGATGAGGCGAAAGCGAACTTCTCGACGCCCGTCTCGACGGCCGCCTCGAACATCGTCTGCGTCCCGTCGATGTTGTTCTGCAGGACGCTGTCCCACGGCGCCTCTGGGCGCGGATCGCCCGCGAGGTGGACCACGGCGCGGCAGCCTTCGAGCGCCTCGTGAACCGCCTCGTCGTCGGTGACGTCCGCGACGAACACGTCGTCGTCGTCGACGCTCTCGGGACGCTTCGCGTCCGGCAGCGGCTCTCGGTCGAGCAGTCGCCAGTCGAACTCGGAACCGACGTGGCGGAGGATGGCCTGCCCGACGCGTCCGCCCGCCCCTGTCAGGAGAACCGGGTCGTCCATTCGAACGACCATCCGGGCAGGGAGGCCAAGAAACGTCCGATTCGCGCCCGTGACGGCGAGCCGACAGGTCTCGCTTCGGTTTTCTACGTCTCGGGGGTCGGCTGCCCCGCCCGGAGCCCATCCTGACTGGGCCGATCCGTCGCCGTAGCCGATAGTCCCTTAGCCCACGGCGACGGAGACCGGATATGACCGACGCGGGGCAGGCAGGGACGGATGCAGAGCGCGCGTGCTTCGAGGCGGGTATCAAGTTCGGCACGCTCTATCACCAGTTCGCGGGCACGCCCGTGAGCCCCCAGAGCGCCGAAAGCCTCGGCCGGGCGATGGAGGAAGCGATCGAGAACCAACCGTACTGCGTCGACGTCGACGTCGACGTCCGAACGGACCGCATCGCCGCAGAGTTGGAGGCGCAGTCGGCCGAGTACACGGAGCTGACCGGTCGCTTCGTCGACGTCGAGATGCGGATCGAGTACGAGGGCGTGACCGTCCGCACGCGGATGGAGATGGAAGGCGACTATCCGCTTATGAAACTCGTCGCGGTCGAGGAGTGACCGCGCCCGAGCGCGCATCAGCCGCACGATTTCACTTTCACTTTCGGGCGTGTTTTTAACCCCTCCCGCGTCGAAGCCGATGGTATGAGTAGCCAGAGCACACTCGGTGACGACGACCTGTTCGGAGAGGCTGCTGCAGAGATGCGCGAGGAGGTCGAGAGCCACCTCGCCGACGCGCGAGCGGAACTCCCCGATTCCGACGCGGTGTGGGACGCGGAGGCAGACAACGTCCTCGGGGTTCTCAACGCGCTCCGTTCGGCACTGGACGTCGGCGAGGCGGAAGAGCACCTCCGCCAGGCGAAGAAGACCTTCATCGTGGGCCAACGCGCGGAAGCCTTCGACGACCCCGACGCGATCGAAGCGCAGGTCGAGTCAGTCGAGGAACTCCTTGTGTCGCTCGCCGAGGCCGAAGACCTCGTCGGCGACCTCACCGGCACGATGCCGCAGGTCCGGAGCCAACTGCAGGAAGCGGCCGAAGCCGCCGAGAGTTCTGCGGCGGACGACGCGGCCGACAGCGACGAGGAGGCCGCAGACGAGGCCGACGCAGCGGACGCGAGTGCGGACGAGGCGGACGCATAGCGACCGCAATCCGGGCAGCCGCTCGGTGACACCGACGCGGCGCAACGGTTTTTAAATACTCGACGGCCATATCATCAACGTAATGAGTATCTTCGACACGATCTTGTCGTCGCTGCGCTCGCTCGTCGGCGGCGGGAGCACGAACGAGTCTGAATCGTCGCCGGGATCGACGCGGGCGGGCGGGCAGGTCTCTGTCGAACACGAGACGGAACGTGCGGACGCGGACGCGTCGACGGAGGCGACGATCAAAGGCGCCGACGACGCCGAGACCTCGACCGAATCCGAAGACGCGACTGAGCCCGGGGATACGGCCGACTCAGAGACGTCGATCGAGGATGCGACCGCAGAGCCAGCAGCGGCCGAGACCGACGCCGCGGCGTCGACTGAGACGCTCCTCGACGATGAGACCGGCAAAGAGCCCGCAGAGGCCGTCGAAACGGCCGGGGAAGGTGAGGAAGCTGTCTCCCCCGACCCCGACGCCGAGGATATCGAGACGGCCGACGACGCGGTCGCGGCAGACACCGACGCTGCGGCCTCGACCGAGACGCTCGTCGACGAGGCGACGGGTCAAGAGCCCGCCGAGGCCGTCACGCCGACGGAAGCGCCCGAAGACGGGAGCGAAGACGAGGATGCGAGTGCGGAAGATGACGACGCTGCGTCTGCTGACGACGAAGCGGACGCGACAGCGGTGGAAGCAGATACGACAGCGGACGAAGCGGACGCGACAGCGGACGACGAAGCCGCCGGTGCAGAGACCGGCGAAGACGAGAGCGAACCGGTCGAGACGCTCAAAGGCATCGGTCCTGCCTACGCCGAGCGACTCGGGACCGTCGACATCGAGACTGTCGCGGACCTCGCGGCTGCTGACGCCGACGACGTCGCCGACGATATCGGCGTCTCATCGAAGCGCGTCTCCGGTTGGGTCGAGCGCGCTCGCGAGCAGTCTTAGCGCTCTCGTGATCTCCGACCGGATGGCCGACCTCCGCTACCACGTCGACGGCGAACTGGTTCCGGCAGAAGCGGCGGCTGTGAGCGTCCGCGACCGGGGATTTGTGTACGGCGACGCGATCTTCGAGACGCTCCGCGCGTACGGCGGCGACGCGTTCCGCTGGGACGCACACGCCGACCGCCTCGCGGATTCTGCGGAGGCGCTCTCGCTCGATCACGGCCTCTCGGACCCGGAGCTGAAACGGCGTGTCGACGAGACGTTGCGGGCGAACGACCTCGAAGACGCCTCTGTGAAGCTCTCTGTCACCCGTGGGGTCCAGTCGGACGCGCTCACGCCCGACCCGGCGGTCGACCCGACGGTTGTCGTCCAAGTGACCCCGCGCCCCCGGGGCGGCGTCGATTCGACCTCCGTCTGGGACGAGCCGGCGACGCTCCAGACGGTTCGGACGCGTCGCATCCCCGACGAGTCGCTCCCGTCGCGAGCGCAGACGCACAACTACCTGAACGGCGTCCTCGCCCGTATCGAACTCCGCGTTTCGGACGCCGACGAGGCCGTGATGCTCGACGGCGACGGTCGCCTCGCGGCGGGCGCGACGTCCACTCTCTTCTTCGTCGACGGCGAGGCGCTCTGCACGCCGAGTCTCGACGGTCCCGTCCGCCCGGGGATCGCGCGCAGAGAGGTCCTCGACATCGCCCGCGACGAAGGCATTCCGGTCCGCGAGGGTGCGTTCACGCCCGACGACCTCCGCGGGGCCGAAGAAGCGTTCGTGACGAACACGACCTGGGAGGTCCGCCCCGTCGAAACGGTCGACGGCATCGACGTCGGCGGCGGCCCGCTCACGACGCTGTTCCAGCGCGTCTACGACGCTCGCGTCGAGCGCGACCACTATGGCGGGGGCGACAGCGGCGTCCGGGAGTGACTCCGCCCACGTCTCCCACCGCGTCGACGCCAAACCGTCACGCTTGAATCGCCGTACCCCAAACGCGCGGCTATGGACGAGGAACGCCGCATCGCTGCGGCCGACGAGGTCTCCGCGGACGAGACGGTCGTCTTCACCGCGAAATCCGGATTCGAGACGACCGAAGGACTCCTCACTCGACGCGACGACGGTTCTGTCATTGCCTTCACGAACTACTGTCCGCACTGGCGCGACGTCCGATTAGACAAGGGTTCGAGCGCATTGGTGCGCAACGGCGAACTCGTCTGTCAGAAACACGGTGCGACGTTCGAAAAGCAGAGCGGAAACTGCAACTTCGGTCCGTGTGAGGGTGCGGTCCTCGACACTTTCGAGGTGACCGTCGACGACGGCGCGGTCTATCTCACCGACGACGAGTGGGACGCCGCCGAACCCGGCCTCTCCGAGGAGCGCGACCTCTCCTCGGGCGGTCGGATCGACTTCTGATACTGTCGGACAGCAGTTCGTGAATGGTGTTGGCATCCACCGGCTGACGATAATTTTCACATAGTTCTGTCGACAGTATGTACTGTCAGATTCGGTTGATGAATATCGTTTCACGCGAAAGAGACGTCGGACTCTTCGGGACGTGGTCCAGTTCGAGCAGCCCTCAGAATCGGTGCGATCGGCTCGAAAGTGCTGTAGCTTCGATGGTGAGCCTCTGGAGAATAGCGGGAGTAGATTTGAACGACGCCTGCGTCGGTCGCGGCGCTCCCTCGCAGTCTCGTTCAAATCTACTCGTGCTATGACTGCCGAACGCAGGGGTTACTCGGCGATACGACGCCTCGCTGTGTTACGTTCGGCAGAACCATAGCGGGAGGTAGATTTGAACTACCGATCTCCGGGTTATGAGCCCGGCGGAATCTCCTGGCTATCCCATCCCGCTACTGAAACGAAACCGTGGGTTACGGTTAAGGGTTGTGTTTCGCCCGCAGTGTGGCAATTTCCCTCGCGGTCAGGACTGCGTTACGCGCCACGTGAGCAGGCTCTCTGCGACGTAATTCAGGAACATCGATCCCGCGATGGCGATCGGGATCGGAATCAACTGCCAGAGGTCGAAGCCGAAGACGACGACCGACAGATCGAGCTGTCGGAGCCCCCGGACGATCAGAAACTGGACGGCGAGACCGCCGCTGCGGACGAGGTTCGACCGGACGAACCGACTCAGCGTCGGGAGCGGCCCCGACGCACCCAGCTCCGAGAAGGTCCAGCGCTCGTTGATCGCGAACATCACGACGATCGCGACCTCCGCGCCAACGAGCTTCGCGTACTCGCCGAGAATCCCGAAACCGACGATTAGCGCCGTCGTGGTTGTCATATCGAAGACCGCGCCGACCGCTCCGACGGAGACGAACTTGCCGAACCGGACGCCCGAGGCGAGCGCGTCGACCGTCTCACGGACCATTCAGTCGGCCTCGACGGCGTCTGCGGCGTCCGTTGCAGCGAGGCGCTCGATCAGCGACGGCTCGGCCTCGCGGCGCGCGTCCAGCAGTTCGTGCAGCCGGTCCTCCCGCAGGAGACGCGCACGGTGTCGCGCCGTCACGAGCGCTCGGCCGAGCCGAAGCGTCGTTCGGACGGGCGAGACGGTCGATCCGGGGCGGTCCTCCCAGCGCACCGGGACCTCCGCGATCCGGTGATCCAGCGCGCCTGCGACGGCGACGAGTTCGATGTCCCAGGCGAAGCCGGGCTCGTAGAGGTGTCCGCGGACCTCGCGCCAGGCATCGGCAGTGATCGCCTTCGCGCCGCACTGGTAATCGTAGAGCCGTTCGTCGAGGAAGCGGCGCGCGAGCCACGCGAAGCCGTCGCCGAGGCGGCGACGGGCGAACGTCTGATGCGAGGCGACGTCGGCGTCGGGGTGCCGACGGGAGCCGGTCGCGACGTCGGCGTCTCCAGACGTGACGGCGTCGACGACATCCGCGAACGACGCTGCCGGCGTACTCCCGTCGGCGTCGGCGAAAGAGAGCACGTCGACCGAGTCGACGAGCGCCTCGAACCCAGCCGTGATCGCAGCCCCCTTGCCGCGTCTGGCGTCGACGGCAGCGATCTCGACACAGTCGGGGAGGGCGCCGAGTTGACTGCGGGGATCGGACCGCGGCGCGTCGAGTTCGACTCGGACCACCGCGGGATCGAGTCGCTCCGCGAGCGCACGGAGATACGCGCCGAGACGTTCGGGATCGGGCCGGTAGGCGGGGACGACGATCCCGACGGAACGAGTCATCACCCCCAGATACCGGCTTCTGTGTGAAAAACGAACCGCTAGCGGTCGGCGGAGAGTCACTTCCTCCGGTATCCGCCCGGCGCATCACAAAACGTATGTCTCGGCGTCTCGGTCCGTGCGATACGGAGAATGGAGTACGCCCTCGTCGCCCGCTGGCTGGTCCTCTACGCCGCGCTCTTCGCTCTCGGTCTCCCGCTCGTCGCCAGGCTCCTCCCTCGCGCGAGCGGCCGGGGCGCGGGCCTCGCCGTCCCCGCCGCGCTCGTCGTTCTCAGCGTCCCCGCCTACTGGGTCGGTCAGTTGACGTGGGGTCCGCTCGCGCTCGCAGCGGGTGCTCTGACGCTGCTCGTCGCGAGTGCGACTGCCGCACTCGACCTCACAGCCCTCCGTGACGGTCGGGTTCGCCTCGGCGTGGACATCGACCGCAACGCCGCGAGCGACGCGGCGGCTATCTTCCTCCTCGGCTTCGTCTTCGTCGTCGCGCTCCGCGCGTTCGACCCGGCCGTCCACCCCGGCGGCGGCGAGAAGTTCCTCGATTTCGGGCTCCTGAAGACGCTCCAGCGCTCGGCGGTCCTCCCGCCGGAGGACTTCTGGTTCGCGAACGCGCCGGTGAAGTACTACTACGGCGGCCACCTGACGACGACGCTGCTCGCGTGGCTGACGGGCACGCCGCCGCGGTTCGCCTACAACCTCGCGCTCGCGGGCTTCTACGCCGCGTTCGTCACTGCCGCGTTCGAACTCGCGGCTTCGATCGGCGCCGATCGGGGACTCCCGCGCCGCCTCGCCGGGGGCGTCGCAGTCTTCTTTGTCGGCCTCGCGAGCAACCTCGTCACGGCCGGTCGGTTCGCGCTGCTCGCGCTCCCCGAGTCGCTCCGGCGGTCGGCGGCCACCTATGTCGCGGCGCGAACGGACTACACGGCCGAGCGAATCCTCGCCGGAGCGGACTCGTTCAGCTACTGGAACGCCTCGCGCGTCATCCCCGGGACGATAAACGAATTTCCGCTGTTCGCGTGGCTGAACGGCGATCTGCACGCACATATGATGGGGACGCCGACGCTCCTTTTGGCGGCGGCCGTCGGTTACGCGTACTACCGAACGCCCGCGCGCGAGCGGGGTCGCAGGCGCGCGCTCGCCTTCCTCGTCGTCCCCCTGCTCGCGGCCTGGCAGGCGGTCCAGAACACCTGGAGTTTCCCGAGCGTGCTCGCGCTCGGGTGGCTCGCGGTGACCTTCGCGCCCGCGGATCCGTGGACGCTCCTTCCCGGCACGGCGGGGCTTCGCTCGCGACTCCGCCGCTTCTCCGGGCGAATCGCACCCGCTGACGGCGACGGGCCGACCGCCGCAGCGACGGCCGAGAGCAGCCGCATCTTCGGTTCGCTCGTCGTCGCTGGCGTCGCCGCGGTCGTCGCCGGCGTGCTCGCTGCACCCTTCCTCCTGGGCACGGCGACGGGCGGCGGCGAACGGTCGATCGAACTCCTCGGTCCCGAGATGCGAAGCGGACTCGGCGCGCTCTTGCTCGTCCACGGCGCGTTCGTCGTCGGCCTCGGCGGCTACCTCCTCTCGCGCCTGCGCGTCGCCCGCCCGTGGCTCCTCGCGGCCGGACTCCTCGCTGCAGGCTACGTCGGCCACTCGATCGGCTTCGCCGCGCTCGCGGTCTCGGTGCCGCTCCTCGTCGTCGCTTGGGTCGGCCTCCGCACGTCGCGGTCGATCGGCTACGAGGCCGTGCTCGTCGTCGCGGGTGCCGGTCTGGTCACCCTCGTCGAACTCGTGTACGTCAACGAGCAGGCTGGCCCTGGCCGGATGAACACCGTCTTCAAGACGTACGCGCAGATCTGGGCGTTCTGGGGCACCGCGATGGGCGTCGCGCTCCCCGGGCTCGTGCTCGGGCCGTGGGCAACGGGTGACCGAGACGCCGCACGCGACGGCGGTGGCGACGGCGACACCTCTGGATCGACGTTGTGGTCGCAGATCCCTTGGCGACGCGTCGGTACGATCGGTCTCGCTGTCGCCCTCGTCACCTCGACGAGCGTCTACGGCGTGCTCGCGGTCGGCGCGCACGTCGAGCGTGCCCCCGCTGGCGGACCGACGCTCGACGCCACGCAGTTCGTCGAGACCGACCACCCCGAACAAGCGGCGGCGATCGACTGGGTCGACGACTTGGAAGGCCGACCGACGATCCTCGAAGCGCCCGGAACGACTACCTACCCCGGCGGGACTGACGGCCGCGAGCGCGCGATGTACAGTTGGAACGCAAACCCCGCGTCGAGTTTAACTGGCGTGCCGACCGTGGCCGGCTGGCGACACGAGATCGGCTACCGCGGGCGCGAAGCGTACTTTGACCGCGTGCGCGACGTCGACACGATCTACACCGGCAACGCCTCGGCGCGGGCGGCGCTCCTCTACGAGTATCAGGTGCAGTACATCTGGGTCGGACCGAACGAGCGCGCGCGCTACGGCTCGGTGTCGTTCGGATCCGAAGCCATCGAGGCGGTCCACCGCTCGGGCGACGTGACGATCTACGAGGTCGCGCTCGGGGAACTCCGGCGCGAATCGTCTGACGCCGCGTAGCCACTCGCGACACCCGCAGAAACAGCGACCGATCGCCCGGCGAGCGGCCGATCGACCCGTGATCGAGCCGACTTATGCGCCGCGTTTGGAGATCACGTTCACGGCCTCGGCGTCGACGGCGACGACGTCGAGGAAGTGCGGGACGAACTCGCGTTTCTCGAAGGCCTCACGCTCGTCTTCGGCCCCGACCGTACACCACAGCTGCGGCCGTTCGGCACCGTGGTAGTCGCTTTGGCGGTCGATCGAGAAGCAGACGACCTCCTCGCCGTCGACCTCGATGGTCGCGCCGCGATTGATGTCCGGATCCCCGCGGATGATGACCTTCTTCATACGACGACGTTTGCTCAGTCGGGGCTTAATCGCTTCGGAGACGCCTCGGGGGCGCTCCCGGCGTCTCTCAGCGGCCACCGCGGCGGATCTCCCCCTCCGCGTCCGCTCGTCGTTGTCTCACACGCGACCGGCCTCCCGAAGCCGTCTGGCGGGCGTCGCGAGCGTCGATCCGAACCAAACGGGTTTTAACTGGCCACATCGAAAAGCGCACAAGGTCGATATCTATGGAGATGCCACGCCGATTCAACACGTACTGCCCGAACTGTGACGGGCACCACGAGCACGAGGTCGAGAAGGTCCGAACGGGCCGGTCGACCGGAATGAAGTGGAACGCGCGGCAGACCCGCCGCGGAAAAGCGACGATCGGAAACGCCGGTAAGTTCTCGAAAGTGCCCGGTGGGGACAAGCCGACGAAGAAGACCCACCTGAAGTACATCTGCTCGGACTGCGGCAAAGCCCACATGCGAGAAGGGTGGCGCGCAGGCCGTCTCACATTCCAGGAGTAACGATGGCAGGAAACTTCTACCGCGTTCAGTGTCCGGACTGTGACAACGAACAGGTCGTCTTCGGCAAGGCGTCCACGACCGTCAACTGTGCCGTCTGCGGGACGACGCTCGCGACGCCGACCGGCGGCGACGCCGAGATCCACGGCGAAGTCATCGAGACGGTCGAGCGACGCTCGGCCGAGGCGTAAGTCTCCGCTCGGAGGTTCCAATATATGAAGTACAGCGGTTGGCCTGAATCCGGTGAACTCGTCGTCGGCGAAGTCGACGAGATCACGGACTTCGGGGTCTTCGTCGACCTCGACGAGTACGAGAACAAACGCGGCCTCTGTCACATCAGCGAGGTCGCCAGCGGCTGGATCAAGAACGTCCGCGACCACGTCCGCGAGGGACAGACCGTCGTGGCGAAGGTCATCGACGTCGACGAGAGCTCACAGCAGATCGATCTCTCGATCAAGGACGTCAACGAGCACCAGCGGAAAGAGAAGATCCAGGAGTGGAAGAACGAGCAGAAGGCCGACAACTGGATGGAGATCGCGTTCGGCGACGACGTCGACGACGAGCGCTACAGCGCCGTCGCGAACGCGCTGCTGGCGGAGTTCGAGTCTCTCTACGACAGTTTCGAGTCGGCCGCGATCCACGGCACCAGCGCGCTCGAAGACGTCGACCTCGACGACGACGAGATCGAGGCGATCGTCGACACCGCACGCCAGAACGTCTCCGTCCCGTACGTGAACGTCACGGGCTACGTCGACCTCCGGTGTCCGACCGGCGACGGCGTCGATCGGATCAAGGAGGCGCTCAAGGCGGCCGAGGGCGACGAGGACGAGATCCCCGAGGAGATCGAACTCGAAGTCACCTACGTCGGCTCGCCGGAGTACCGCATCCGCGTCCGCGCGCCGGACTACAAGACGGCCGAGGACGCCCTCGAGGCGGCGGCCGGCCGGGCCAGCGAGTCGATCGAGGCCGACGGCGGCACCGCCAACTACCACCGCGACCGGCACGAAGAAGACGAATAACGCCCCCGACTGACCGACTGCGACCACGACTCACCTTCCGCTCGTGAAATCCGACATCCGCGTGTGTTCCGCCTGGCGCGACGTCCACGAGCGCCCGGTCTACACGCTCTCTTCTACCTGTCCCGAGTGCGGCGCCGAGACGGAAAACTCCGCGCCCGCGCCGTTCGACCCCGAGGACGCCTACGGCGAGTACCGACGCGCTCTTAAACGCCGCGTCCGCGAGTGAGGGTATGGACGACATCGAAATCGAGACGCTCGCAGAGCCTGAGCTCCGCGAGCCGGCTCTCGTCGAGGGACTACCCGGCGTCGGTCACGTCGGAAAACTGGCTGTAGAGCACCTACTGGAGGAGTTCGATTCGGACCTCGTCGCCCGCGTCTACTCCGACGAGTTCCCCCCGCAGGTCGGCGTCGACGACGACGGCGTCGCCTCGCTGGCCTGCGCCGAGTTCCACGCGGTCGACGCCGGCGAACGCGACCTCCTGGTTCTCACCGGCGACCACCAGGCACAGTCACATTCGGGACACTACCACGTCACCGACGCCTTCCTCGACGTCGCGACGTCGTTCGGCGTCGACGAGATCTACGCGCTCGGCGGCGTCCCGACGGGCGAACTCGTCGAGGAGCCGGACGTACTCGGTGCCGTCAGCGACGCCGACGCCATCGACGCGCTGGCCGAGGCCGGCGTCGAGTTCCGTGAGGGCGAACCCGCCGGCGGCATCGTCGGCGTCAGCGGTCTGCTCCTCGGGCTCGGCGGCCGCCGCGACTTCTCGGCCGCGTGCCTGATGGGCGAGACGAGCGGCTATCTGGTCGATCCCACGAGCGCGCAAGTGGTTCTCGAAGTTCTCGAGGACGTCATCGGCTTCGAGGTCGGCTACGACTCCCTCGAAGAGCGCGCCGAGGAGATGAAAGAGGTCGCAGAGAAGATCCAGGAGATGCAGAGCCAACAGCAGGGGATGCCGACCGACGACGACCTGCGGTACATCGGCTGAGTCGGATCCTGTAATAGAGACTGCGGCCGATCCAGGTTGGCTCGGATCGGTTCGCCTCCCGAATACGCGGTCTGCGGTACGCCCGTCGGCGTCGAGTGCTCACGCCTCGACGATGTCGTCTTCTTCTGCCGGCGGGACCGCGAGCCGGCCGTCGAGCGACGTCACCGCGCGCCCGCCCACGCGAACGTCTCCCGCGACGCGCACGCGGACTTCGCTGGGCCGGTCGACGAAGTGCCCCTGCTCGAAGACCATCTCCTCGGGGAAGTCCTCGAAGGCGCCGACCTCGCGCAGGTACGCGCCGCAGGCGCCGCTCGCGGTTCCCGTCGCCGGATCCTCGGCGATGCCGACCGACGGCGCGAACGCCCGCGCGTGCAGCGTCGAATCAGCGCCCAGCGCGTCGAAGGTGAACGCGTAGATGCCAGCGACGTCGTGCTCGTCGGCGATCGCTTCGACCGCCCCGTCGTTTGGATCGGCCGACCCGAGGTTCTGAAGGAAGTTCACCGGAACGATCAGGAAGGGGAGCCCCGTCGAGGCGACCGCAACGGGAGCGTCCGCGCCGACATCGCGAAGCGCCGCGGGGTCGATTCCGAGCGCGTTCCCCAGCCGCTCGTAGTCGACCTCGACGCGTTCGACCCGCGGCATCTCCTGGGTCATCCAGATGCTCCCGTCAGATTCGACCTCGACGTCGAGGACGCCGACGTTCGTCTCGATAGTGTGCTCGCCCTCGTCTATCGCCCCGGCCTCGCGGAGATGTGCGTGCGCGGCGACAGTCGCGTGCCCGCAGAGGTCGACTTCCTGCTCCGGCGAGAAGTAGCGGAGTCGGCGGTCGGCCGTCTCCGAGGGGAGCAGAAACGCCGTCTCGCTGACGGCGAGTTCGCGGGCGATCGCTCGCATCTGATCCGCTGTGAGGCCGTCCGCCTCCGGGACGACGCCGGCCGCGTTGCCGGCGAGCGGTTCGGCGGCGAAGGCGTCTACGAGCAGTGTGCGGCGGGTATCCATACCCGCCCGAACGAGGTCGCGGGTGAAAAGTCCCCGTCCCTCCGTGTGTGGTTCGTCCTGCGCCTCGGATTATTGGCGAATGGTGGCGACTCTCACGCGTACCGATAGAATGACCAGTCAGGGGGAAGGAGTGCAGTTCGAATGCCGTCAGCGCAGTTCTTCGAATCGGTTCTCGAATCGCTCTCGGCGGGGATCGTGACGGTCGACGCTGATGGCTGCATCAGGTACGTCGACGATACGTTCTGTGACGCCGTCAACACCGATAGCGAAACACTTCGCGATGCGGATCTGTTCGACGCGCTGGTTCCCGCCCACAGCCGTGCAGACGCTCGAGAGGCGTTTCGCGAGCGACTCGAGTCAGACTCCAGCGACCCCGAGGACCCGAGCGTCGACGAGCAACCGATCGTGATCGGCGGTGCCTCCGCGGCCGGTGAGAGACGCTCCCACCTCCTCGTCTGGGAATCGACGATCCAGTCGGCGGAGCAGCGCTTCGTCGTCGGTCGTCTCGATGGGGCGACGAACGGCGCGCTGCAGTCCGATGCGGCAGCCGACCCCTACCGTGCGCTCGTCGAAAACGCACCGGTTCCGATTCTCGTGAGCGACGAGACGGGACATCTCCGCGAACTGAACGACAAAGCCGAGCAATTGACTGGGCGATCGCGATCCGAACTGATCGGCGAGAAGATAACGACATTGCACCCTGGTGATGAATCGGACCGATACGAGGAAGTCTTCGAGAGACACCTCGAAGTGGGTGGTACGCTGCGGTATCGGCCTGACGGCGAGCAGATCCACGTCGTCGATGCGGATGGCGACACCGTCCCCGTGGAGATCAGCGTCGCCGCCGTCGAGGCGCCAGACGATGCGCCGACAGACGAGACGCTGATCCACGGTATCTTTCGCGATATCTCCGATCAAGTCTGGTACGAGCAGACGCTCGAAGAACTCCACGAGAACGCGCGCGACTTGGTTCGCGCCGAGACCGACGTCGAAATCGCGGAGTCGATCGTCGAGACGGCGGTCGAGACCATCAATCGGGACTTCGTCGCAGTCTATCTCTTCGATCCCGACGACGAACGACTGCATCCGATCGCGCACTCGGACGGCGTCCCGGAGGCGTTCGGTGATCTCCTGCCGCTGTCGCTCGGCGAGAGTATCATCGGTGAGGCATATCTGACGAGCGAGTCGGTTCGACTCGCCGACGCCCGCACGGACGAGTGCATCCAAAGCTCGGATACGCCGATCCGGAGCGTCCTCGTTGCCCCGATCGATGGGTTCGGAGCGATCGTCTGCGGCCACACCTCTGTCGACGAGTTCGAAGTCACGGATCAGCGGCTACTCGAACTGCTTTCGCGAAACGCGGAGGCCGTCTTTGCCCGCACGGAGCGCGAACAGGAGATGCGACGACAGCGCCGCGAACTCGAAGCGCAGACAGAGACGCTCCAGCAGATCGAACAACTGAACGCGGACATCCGTGAGATCGTTCGGATCGCTATTACGGCAGACACGCGCGCGGAACTCGAGCAGAAAGCGTGTGAACTCTTTAGCACCACCGACCCGTTCACGTTCGCGTGGGTTGGGAGCCTGAGTCCAGAACGCGACGAACTCGTCCCCGAAGCGTGGGCTGGCCAGGACCAGGGGTACCTCGACACTGACGCGTTCACTCTCGACGAGACCGTCGCGGAGCCCGCAGTTCGGACTGCTCGCACCGTTGAGACGACTGTCGTCCAGAACACGGCGACAGATATCCAACACCAACCCTGGCGTCGGGACGCAGTACGCCGTGGCTTTCGATCGGCTGTCGCGATCCCGCTCCAGTACCAGGGCGTTCTCTACGGCGTCCTCACGGTCTTCGCGAGCGAGCGTGGCGCGGTGTCGGAGTGGACCACCGCCGTACTCGAAGAGTGTGGTGAACTCCTGGGCTGTATGATGAGTATGATGGAGTGGGAGGATGCTGTTCTCTCGGAGCAGGGTCAAAAACTCGACTTCGAGATCCGCTCGCAGTCGTGTCCGCTCATCCGGATCGCACTGGAACATCAGTGTTCTGTCTCGTTCGACGGACTCCACCAGAAGGAAAGCGGCGAGACGACGGTCTTCGTACGACTGCTCGCGGGTTCGGCCGAACGGGTTGTCCAGACGGCGGTGGAGTCGACTGGAATCACGTCCATCCGACAGCTCGGTGACGGCGGCGACCACGTGTTGTTCCAGGTGACGTTCTCAGACCCGTTTATCGCGACCATCTTAGCCAAGCACGGCATCCGGCTCCAGCAGATCGTCGGCGAAGACGAAACCAATGCCCGGATCCGTGTTACGACTCCGTCGACGATGCCCGTCCATCGCGCTGTCGACATCGTCTCGGCGACGTATCCGGACGCAGAACTCCTCGCGGTGACGGAACCGGAGGACCCGCCTGTCGTCTCAGAGCACTCTTCGGGGTCCATCCTCGACGGACTCACCGACCGTCAGCGAGAGACCATCGAGCTTGCGTATTACGGCGGATACTTCGAGTCTCCGAAGGGGCTTTCCGGCACCGAACTCGCCGCGAAGATGGACATTTCTTCCTCGTCGTTCCACAACCGCCTTCGGGCAGCACAGCGGCACCTCCTCAGCAGCCTCCTCGATGGTCGATCTGCTGACACTGGCCGCTGAGTGGAAATATCCAATATAAATAAAAGTTCATATGTACATATGATCACAGTGATTTTTCTATCGTAAACACTGCCATACGCACAACCAAATGGTAGTGGGGAACCCGGACGCTATTTCAGGGAACACAACGAGTGCCGTGTGCTCCCCTGTCGGTCATACGGGCTGTGGGGGGACACGCTGTGACTGATCGTCGACTCTCGACGGGCGTCGACGGACTCGACTCGGTGTTGCAGGGTGGTCTGATCCCCGGTCGTAGTTATCTTGTTCGCGGTGACCCGGGGACCGGAAAGACAATTCTTGGCTGTCATTTCTTACTCGAAGGCGTCCGACAAGCCGAGACGACGCTGTTCATCAACCTCGAGGAATCCGCCGAAGATATCAAACAGAACGCCACGGCGCTGGATTTCGATCTCGACGCCGTCGAGTTCCTGGATCTGAGCCCGAGTGCGGACGTGTTCTTCGAGGACAAATCGTACACTGTCTTCGAGGCGAGCGATGTCGAACGGGAGCCGTTCGCCGAGAGCGTCACCGACGCGGTCGAAGCGATCGATCCCGACCGCATTTTCGTCGACCCGATCACTCGGCTGCGGCATCTGACCCGCGACGACCGCGGGTTCCGAAAACAGGCGATTGGCTTCCTCGAGTATCTCACCCGAGACGACGCGACTGTGCTGTTCACCTCTCAACATACTGCGAGTTCATCCGACGAGGACCTGCAGTTCCTCAGCGACGGGACGATCGAACTCGGCGACGCTGATCGGGGTCAATCGATCTCGGTTCCGAAATTCCGCGGATCGGCGGCCCAGAGCGGAACGCACGCGATGGAGATATCGGACGAAGGAATGGTCGTCTATCCGGAATTACAGCCCGACGAGCACACTCAGCAGTTCGTCGCCGAACCGCTCTCTTCGGGCGTTCCTGGTCTCGACGAACTGCTTCACGGCGGTATCGAACGGGGAACGGTCACGGTGATCAGCGGGCCTACGGGCGTCGGCAAGACCACCCTCGGGACGCATTTTATGAAGGAAGCCGCAGCGCGCGGCGAGCGTTCAGTGATCTACCTTTTCGAGGAGAATATGGCGACGTTCCACGAGCGCTCTGAGTCGGTCGACGTCCCCGTGGCGGAGATGTGCGAGCAGGGATCGCTGTACGTCGAGGAGATGGAACCGCTGCAACTGTCACCGCAACAGTTCGCTGGGTGCGTCCGACAGGAGGTCGAAGAGCAAGGCGCCGATATCGTGATGACCGACGGTATCGACGGCTACCGGGTTTCCGTCCGCGGTCCCGAAGACGAACTCACCAGACGTCTGCACGCGCTGAGCCGGTATCTGAAGAATATGGGTGTGACGGTCATCCTCGTCGACGAGACATACACTGTCACCGGCGATTTCTCGGCGACGGGGGCCAAACTGAGCTATCTCGCGGACAACATCGTCGTTCTCCAGCACATCGAGCACCAAGGGACGCTCCGGAAGATCGGCGGAGTTCTCAAGAAACGCACCAGCAACTTCGAACGTTCACTCCGGGAGTTCGAGATTACCGAAGATGGGCTCTCAGTTGGTGAACCGCTGACGGGGCTCCGCGGTATCCTCTCGGGCACGCCCGAGTGGGAGTCGCCCCGTACCGATGACTGACGGCCGCCTCGACCCGCGCGATCCCCAATCACCGACCGTACAGCGCGACAGGCGAATCCTCCTCCTGTTGGAGCACGAGGAGAATCGACGACACCTCAAACGGTGGCTCCGGGATGACTCGCCGTACACCCCCGTCGTCGTCTCCGATCCCGAAGACGCGGTCGATGGCGACCTCTGTCTCGTCGACCCTGCTGCACTCGCACGCCACCACGAGTGGGTTGAAGCGTGCAAAGAACGCGAACGTCCGCGATTCTTCCCCGTATTGCTCGCGACGGCCGACGGCGGTGAGACGCTTACTGACGCTCTCCGATCGGTCGTCGACGAGACGATCACGACGCCGCTTGAGGTCTCAGAGTTTCGACGACGACTCGAAAACCTCCTCGAACGACGGCGGCTCTCTGCAGACCTCACGACCCGGCTCGAACGGAACAAAGAGCGCTACGAGACGATCTTCGCCGCTGTCGACGATGCTCTTTTGATTATCGACCCAGCGGCCGACCGGATCGCGGAGTGCAATCCCCGCGCGACGGAACTACTTGGCTACGCTGAGTCTGAGTTGGTGTCGCTGTCGCCGTCCGCTGACCTCCACCGCGAGGACCAAGACGCGTACGAGGCGTTCGTCCAGCGCGTACTCGAGGATGGCCGAGCGCGGACCGGGGCGCTTTCGTGTATCCGGAAGGACGGAACCGTCATCGAGACTGAGGTCTCGGCGAGCGTCCTCGAAGGCCACGCCGACGCGCATCCGAACATCGTGTTGAGCATCCGTGATGTCACTGCGCGGCGTGAGCGCGAGCGGACGGTCGAACGCCAGCGAGACAGGCTCGAAGAACTCACCCGAATCACTCAAACGCTGCAAGAGACGACGGAGGCAGTCGTTCAGGCGACCGATCGGGACGAACTCGAAGCCACCGTCTGCCGGCGACTCGCCGAATCCGAGTCCTATCAGTTCGCCTGGATCGGCGAGCGGCAGTTCGAGACGGGCGGCGATCCGGTCGTGCCGCGGGCGACGGGTGGCGGCGCGGCGGCGTATCTCGACCAGGTCGAAATCACCGCCGGCGAAGCCCCGACCGGGCAGGGGCCGACGGGCCGCGCGCTTCGGTCTCGTGAGGTCGAAACCGCCCAGCGTGCCACGGCTGACCCAGAGATGACCCCGTGGCACGACGCGTTATCGGAATTCGATGTCCGCGCGACGGCCGCCGTCCCCATCCAGCACGACGACAAACTGTTCGGTGTCCTCAATCTCTACACCTCGCGGGAAGACGCCTTTGGCGGGGAGGAACGAGAGACCCTGGCGAACCTCGGACGCGCTATCGGTCGCGAGATCACGGGAATCCGCGCACGCGAAGAGGCGGAACTCTTCGAGAAGGCGATCGAACACACCGGACACGCGATCTATATTACCGACGTCGAGGGCACGATCCAGTACGTAAATCGGGCGTTCGAGAAGGCAACTGGCTACGGTCGAGAGGAAGCGTTGGGGCGGACACCGCGCATCCTCCGCTCCGGCGAGCACGACCGGCGGTTCTACCGCGACCTCTGGGAGACGATCACGTCGGGCGAGATATGGGAGAACGAGGTTATCAACCGCCGCAAAGACGGCCGGCGCCAGTACATCGACCAGACGATCGCACCTCTCTTCGGCGACGACGGAGCCGTCGAACGGTTCGTCGCGGTCAATACCGAGATCACGGAGCGACGGCGGCGCAGACAACAGCTCCAGGTGCTCTATCGAGTGCTCCGACACAACCTCCGCAACGAGTTGAACATCATCAGCGGCTACGCCGACCTGCTCTCCGATCACGGGACCGACGCCGGGGGTGCCGTCTCGAGGATCATCGATTCGGCGGACGAACTCCTCCGGATCAGCGACCAGGTACAGCAGATCGAACGCACGTTCAGCGACGACAACGAGCGCAACGTCGTCCGGTCCCTCGAAACAGTGATCCGGCGGGCAAAGCAGGACGTCCTCGACACTACTGCCGGCGTCGATGAATCGGTCGAGATCCCGCAGACGCAGCACCGCGTCAACGCCGAACTCGAAACCGCGCTCACGGAACTGCTTCGGAATGCGGTCCAGCACAACGATGCCGACACTCCGAAAGTGCGGCTGACTGTCGACGTCTCCGAGTCTGCTGCGCATCCCCACGCGACGATCACTGTCACCGATAACGGGCCGGGGATCCCCGAGAACGAACGGCTCGTGCTCGAAGAGGGCGAAGAGACGCCGCTCCTCCACGGCAGCGGGCTCGGCCTGTGGCTTGTCAACTGGGTCGTGACCGAACTCGGCGGGCGGATCCGGATCACCGACAACGACCCCCGTGGCACGGTCGTTTCGATCACACTCCCGGTCACGAGCTGAGGCTGGTCGTTCGCGTGACGCTTCCGAAGCCGGCCCAGACGAACAGATTAAGGGTCCAGCCGCACCCTTCACCGAACGGTGACCGAAATCTATGGGCGACCTGCCCGACCAGTTCAACTGCACGATCACTAATTGGGAGTACATCTACGGGCTCTGTCGCGACGTCAGCGACCAGGTGAAGACCGCCGATTTCGAACCGGACGTCGTCGTCGCGCTCGCTCGCGGCGGCTGGTTCGCAGGTCGGTGCATCTGCGACTTCCTCGGACTCGACGATCTGACGAGCCTGAAGATGGAGCACTACGTCGGCACCGCCGAGAAGGCCGACGAGCCGGAGGTGCGCTACCCGATGCCGAAAGGCAGCGTCGAAGGCAAAGACGTGCTCATCATCGACGACATCGCCGACACCGGCGGGTCGATCGAGCGCGCCTACGAGTACGTGACCGACCGCGACGCGGGCGAGGTCCGGACCGCGACGCTGCAACTCCTGCAGACGAGCGAGTTCGAGCCCGACTTCGTCGGCGAGCGCTTAGAGGAGTGGACGTGGATCGTCTACCCCTGGAACTTCATCGAGGATATGATCGACCTCATCTCCGGCGTGATGGAGAAGGCCGACGAGGAGACCTTCGAGGTCGAGGACATCCGCCATTACCTCTCGGAGTTCCACTCGGTCGACCGGATCGAGATGGAGATCGCCCAGCCCGATCGGATGAGCGAAGTGATGGCCGAGATGGAGCGGCGCGGCTACGTCGAATCGGCTCACACCGACGCCTGGCGACTCGTCGACAACGAAGGTATCGGCGCGTAGGGTCGGTCGGGGCGGATCCGAGCCTCCGATACGGACGCTCCCGTCACGCCGGCGACCGAAGCGTTTGAATAGCGACTTCGTGTGCCCTCTGACGTGGTCTCTCTGGTCTCCGTCTTCGCGACCGCGATCCTCCCGATCGTCGCCGTCGGCGGCGTCGGATACCTGCTGGGGCGCGTCCGCGACATCGAGACGGACGCGCTCAACACCGTCGTCGTCTACGTGCTCGCGCCGGCCCTCGTCTTTCATAGCCTCGCGACGACGACGCTCGCACAGTCCACGCTGGCGCGCATCACCGTCGCGATTCTCGTCTTTCACGTTCTCGCGATCGCGCTCGCAGAGGCCGCCGGTCGTCTCTTCGGCGCGTCGGAGACGGCGCTGGCGGCGCTGACGCTCGTCATCGCCTTTCCGAACACCGGCAACTACGGCGTCCCCGTCTCCAGTTTCGCCTTCGGCGACACCGGCCGCGCGACGGCCGTCGTCTATCTCTCCGTGCAGGCCGCGCTCATCTACACCGTGGGCGTCTTCCTCGCCTCACGTGGAAGCGCCGAGAGCCGCTTTGCGGGCGTCCGGCAGGTCTTCCGCGTGCCGCTCGTGTACGCCGTCGCCGCCGCGCTCCTCGCTCGCGCGCTCGGCGTCGTCCCGCCGGTCGACTCGACCGCGATGTCGACGCTCCAACTCGTCGGCGACTCGGCGATTCCGGTGATGCTGCTCCTCTTGGGAATCCAACTCGCGCGGACGAACGTCGCATCGACGCTGTCGTCTGTCAGCGGCGTCGTCGGCCTGAAGATGGTCGTCGCGCCGGTGATCGCAGTCGGCGTCGCGCTCCTGGTTGGCTTTTCGGATCCCGCCGTCGCGCGGACGTTCGTCCTCGAATCCGCGATGCCGTCGGCGGTCACGCCGCTGATCCTCGTCGGCGAGTTCGCCGAGGGCGAGGTCGCGGGTGTCCCCGTTACCGAGTTCGTCTCGACGGCGATCTTCGCTACCACGGTGGTCTCCGTGCTCACGCTGACGGTCCTCATCGCCGTTCTAGAGAGCGGCGTGGTGCTCTGATAGGGAGTATCGTCACTGTTCGGAGGTTCTCGCCGTACCGTCCGGCGAGACATCTATGGGGACGTACGATACTCCCTACGAGGCCGCTGCGACGCCGGCGCTGCGGCCCGCGCCGATCGCGTGCGAACGATCACCGAACCGACGCCGACCCATCACGCTTTAGCGCCGTCGCTCGAAGCCACGACTATGGCTATCGGATTCATCGGCGGGAGCGGAATCTACGACGCGCTACCGCTGCGAGACACGCGGGAGGTCGACGTCGACACGCCGTTCGGGAAACCCTCGGCACCCCTGACGGTCGGCGAGTTCGGCGACACCGGCCGCGAAGTCGTGTTCGTGCCGCGACACGGCCCCGACCACCAGCGCTCGCCGACGACGCTGCCGTATCGAGCGAACGTCTTCGCGCTGAAGAAACTCGGCGTCACGCACGTCCTCGCCTCGAACGCGGTCGGGAGCCTCCGCGAGGACCTCCCACCGCAGACGCTCGTGATCCCCGATCAGATCTACGACCGGACGAAACACCGCGACCTGACGTTCTTCGACGAGGACGTCGTCGTCCACCAACCGTTCGCCGATCCGTACTGTGGGGACCTCAACGAGATCCTCGCGGACACCGCCGAATCGGCGACCGACGCTGACGTCGTCCGCGGCGGCACCTACGTCTGCATCGAGGGACCGCAGTACTCCACGCGCGCCGAGAGCGAGTTCTACCGCGACCAGGGCTGGGACGTCATCGGGATGACGACCATCCCCGAGGCGAAACTCGCCCGCGAGGCCGAGATGGCCTACGCCACCGTCACCGGCGTCACCGACTACGACGTCTGGAAGGAAGACAGCGAGGTCACGCTGGACGAAGTGCTCGAAAACGCCGCGAAGAACGAGACGGCGATCAAAGAGACCGTCGAGGCGGCGATCGAGGCGATCCCCGAAGACCACGCCTGCGACTGCCACACGGCGCTCGACGGCACGATCAACACGCCCGACGACGCGATTCCGGACGCGACGAAAGACGACCTCGAACCGCTCATCGGCGCGTACGTCGAGTAAGTCCGGTCGTCGCGAACGACCCCGCCAGTTCCCGGGAGGTCACGAACGACTCGCCGGCTCCTGTGGGTCACGAACGACCTGACCCGCCAGCCGACGCGGACCGCGCCTCAGTCGTCGTCCGCGGCGGGCGCGACGGCCTCGTCCGCTGTTTTTTCGCTTTCCGCGTCGGTGTCGCCGTCCGTCCTAGTGTCGGCTCCCGATCCGCTCACGTCCTCGTCGCCGTCGGCGTCCGGGTCCGCGAACTCCGCGTCGGGATTCCGAATCCAGAGGTCTCCGAAGAGGTCGTCCTGCTGGAGTCGGACGTCCCCGCGGTGCGAGAGAAAGAGCAGCGCGAGGTAGGACGTCACCGGCGTCTCGGCGGCGTCGGCGACTTCTTTGAACAGGACCTCCTCGCGGCCGTTGTCGTAGTGGACGTCGATGGACTCCTGGACGGCCGCGATCGACGTCTCGATGTCCTCGGTGTGGGCCGTGTCGGTCACGTCGGCCGCGGTCGGCTCGTCGGCCTCGCGGAACTCGTCGGCCGAGCGGTAATCGAGCGTTTGGGTCCCGCGGCGGTGGCCGTGCGGCGACTCGGAGGTGTCGTACTCGCGGCGGCGCTTCCACCACGACTGCCGCTCGGCCTCCCGAAGTTCGCGGACGAGTTCGTCGAGCGTCTCTGGCGATCCACGCGCCTGTTTGCGTTCGAGACGCCGGTCCATCTCCGCCTCCAGCGCGTCGACCGGATCGAACCCCGGTGCGCCCGCGCCGTCGCCCTCGCTGTCTGCGATCGGCCCGCCGCTCTCCAGTGCGGCCTCCCACGGCTCGATCTCGTCTTCGGGCTCCTCGTCGTCCGGTTCCAGCAGCGCGTCGCTCTTCATCCGCAGGAGGACGGCCGCATAAAACAGCGCCCGCCCCGAGGTCCGCAGATCGGTCTCGTCGAGACGTTCGAGGAACGCGTCCGTCGCCTCGACGAGGTCGACGTCCCAGGGGTCGATTTCGCCCTCCTCGGCCAACTGGACGAGCAGTTCGACGGGCTCGACTTCGTCGTCGTCGGTCGACGGGTCGCGCTCTGGGCCGCGGTCGGCGCGGAGGCCATCGGTGAGAGCGCCGGTTCCCGGTGTCGACCCGGCTGAGTCAGTCATCCGCCGGCACCTCCGCCTCCTCCTCGTCGCCGTCGTCGCTCAACTGAATCCCGGTGACGGCGCTGACGTTGTCGCCCTGCATCGTCACGCCGATGGCGCGCTCGGAGCGCTCCAGGAGCGCCGAGCGGTGCGAGACGACGACGAACTGAGCGTCCGCCGAGAGGTCGTCGACCATCTCACCCACGCGCTCGGCGTTGGCGGCGTCGAGGAAGGCGTCGACCTCGTCGAGCGCGTAGAACGGCGCGGGGTTGTGCCGCTGGATGGCGAAGATGAACGCCAGGGCGGTGAGAGACTTCTCGCCGCCGGACATCGCGTTCAGCCGCTGAATCGGCTTGTCGCCCGGCTGGGCTTTCATCGTCAATCCGCCCTCGAACGGATCGTCGGCGTCTTCGAGGTGGAGTTCGCCCGTCCCGTCGGAGAGGCGCTCGAAGATCTCGGTGAAGTTCTCGTTGATCGCGTCGAACGCCCGCATAAACGTCTCTTTCTTCTGTGCCTCGAAGCGGTCGATCCGCTCTTCGATGGCCTCGCGCTCGTCGACGAGGATGTCCCGGCGCTCCTGGAGGTCTTCGAGATCAGCCTTCACGTCGTCGTACTCGTCGATCGCGAGCATATTCACCGGTTCGAGCGCCTCCATCGCAGATGAAAGTCGCTCGATCTCGGATTCGACTTCCTCGTGGTCCGGAATGCTCTCGGGGTCGTAGTCGCCGACTTCCCCCTCCAACTCGTCGATCTCCCACGACAACCGCTCGACGCTATCTCGGAGCGAGTCCAGTTTCGACTCGACGCGGTCGACGTCGTCACGCTTCTCGTCGCGCTCGCTCTTTGCTTCCCGAAGCGTCGCCTGCAAGTCCGAGCGGTCCGATTTGAGCTCTTTGAGCTCTTCTTCGAGCGCCTCGACGGCCTCGCGCTTCGCCTCGAGCGCCTCCTCGCGGTCTTCGATTCCGGCCTCTTTCTCGCGGATGACGTCGCGGGCGTCGGCCTTCTGCTCTTGGGCGTTCTCGATCGTCTCTTCGAGGTCTGCGACGGCGTCTTCGGCGTACTCCTTCTCTAACTGGAGTTCGTTGAGCCGGCCGTCGAGGTCGTCCATTCGCTCTTCTTTCTCGTCGATGGACGCGCGGATACCGTCGGCTTCGGCCGTGAGTTCGGGGATCTTCGAGTCTTCGAGTTCGGATTCGAGGTCGTCGATCTCGGCTTCGACGTCGGCGATTTCGGCGTCGAGGTCGTCGATCTCTGCGTCTATCGTCCGCATCTCCTCGTCGACCTCGGCGCGCTTCTCGCGGAGGCGTTCGATCTCGGCTTCGAGGTCGTCGATCTCACGTTCGGCCTCCTCGACGTCGGCTTCGGCGGCCTCGATTTCGGCCTCGATCGAGCGGACGCGTTCGCGGGCGTCGGCCGCGCGGCTCCGGGCGTCCTCGATGTCTTCGTCGAGTTCGCGGATCTCCGCTTGTAGGCTCCGACGCCGGTCTTCTAACTCCTCGATCTCTTCTGCGAGCCGTTCGAGCCGGCCGCTGCCGGACTTCGAGAAGGAGTAGCGCGAGCCGCCGCCGGACCCGCCGGTCATCGCGCCGGAGCGCTCGACGAGGTCGCCGTCGAGCGTCACCATCCGGTAGTCGCCCATCAGGTCGCGGGCGGTCTGCATATCCTCGACGACGAGCGTCGAGCCCAGCACGTACGAGAAGACGGACTCGTACTCGGCGTCGTAGTCGACGAGGTTGCGGGCGAAGTCGACGACGCCGGGGTGATCCGGGAGTTGCGGCAGCCCCCGGTCGTCCATCTTCGTGATCGGCAGGAACGTCGCCCGGCCGGCGTTTCGGGACTTGAG
>NZ_JAVDDW010000007.1:0-163768 GCF_030848585.1 Halobellus sp. H-GB7
CCTGAACAAAGTCGTCGACGACGGCGTTGGTTGTGTGCGGCCACACGTAATCGGAGCCGATCAGGTAGAACGAACTAATATCGTACTCCTCCATCAGCCACGGGATATAGGGCTGAATCTGCTGCTTCGGTACGGCACCGTTGAAGAAGACCCACTCGAGACTCTCTTCGGGGATGTTGATCTCGCCGCTGAACCCTTCCGCACCTTCGATCTCGCGACAGACACCGCCCTCGTAGAGCGTCGGGTAGAAGAGCGGGACTTCGTTCTCCACGTAGATGTCGGTGATGGCGTTCCGCATCGCACTGGTGTACGCCCCGAACACGATGCTGCAACCGTCGCGGTTGATGAGCTGTCTCGACTTCTCGATCCCCGTCTGTGGCGCCGACGCCGTATCGGCCTTGACGAGTTCGATCTCGCGGCCGTTGATGCCGCCCGCGTCGTTGATCTGCTGGATCGCCAGTTCCGTGGAGTTCATCATCGGCCGGCCGATGACCTCCGTACTCCCACTCAACGCGTACAGCGCGCCCACGGTCAGTGGTTCGTCGCTCGCGCCCGAGTCCCCGTTACTCCCGCTATCGGAACTGCCGCCCGCGGAGCTGCCACCGGAACACCCGGCGAGGCCGGTGATCCCGGCCAACCCTGCCATCTTGAGTGCATTACGGCGACTGAGTTTGCGTCCGTAGTCTTCGATTGAACTTTCGTAGTCCATACCTAACCGAGGCCGGGTGATAAGTAAACAGATGTGTATTAGCGCAGTATTTGCAAACAGATGATTAAAATAAGTTAGAGTTAGTAGACAATTTTCCACCTAATATAGTTATAGGCAATAGAATCCGTAGTAATTGGGGCCTAAAGCCAAACAGGGGGTGCTAGAGGACTGCATATTGGGGTCTGGAAGCACTGGATTTCCAAACAGTACCTAAAGGAGTGCATACCAGTTCAATTGCTGGAACAATATGGCTATAATTTAAGAAAGAGTTAATAAACAGTCTAAACTTTGGATGATTGTATCGATGAGACACGGTGACATTTCGTCGTCCGGAGACGCGGTCGGTGTAGCGGTCCATCAGACCTCGGCCCCGAGCCCGGAGTCGAAAGAAGAAGTGCTCGAACAGTGTGAGAACATCGCGAACAAGATCGAGGGGATCAAAACCGGCGCCCCGGGCGTCGATCTCGTCATCTTCCCGGAGTACTCGACGCAGGGGATCACCTACGACGAGGAGCTGATGAACGAGCTCGCGACGGAGGTTCCCGGCCCCGAGACGGAGATATTCTCGCGGGCGTGCAAGGAGAACGACGTCTGGGGCGTCTTCTCGATCACCGGCGAAAAACACGAGGACCACCCCGAGCGCAACCCGTACAACACGCTGCTGTTGATCGATAACGAAGGTGAGATTCAGCAGAAGTACCGCAAGGTCATCCCGTGGACCCCGATCGAGGGCTGGACGTGCGGCGATCAGACGTACGTGACCGAGGGCCCGAAGGGTCTGAAGATCAGCCTCATCATTTGCGACGACGGCAACTACCCCGAGATCTGGCGCGACTGCGCGTACAAGGGTGCAGAGCTGATCGTCCGCTGCCAGGGGTACATGTACCCGGCCAACGATCAACAGGAGATCGTCGCGCGACACGCCGCGTGGGCGAACAACGCCTACGTAGCCGTCGCGAATCTTGCTGGCAGCGACGAGGTGTACTCGTTCTTCGGCAACTCGAATATCGTCGGCTTCGATGGCCGCGTGCTCGGGCAGTGCGGAGGCGAGGAGGACGTCTGGCAGTACGCCGAACTCTCCGTTCCGGAGATTCGCGACGCACGCGCGAACTGGCAGAGCCAGAACCACCTGTACAAACTGCTACACCGTGGTTACACCTCGACGGAGGCCGCCGGCCTCGGCGACGGCGAAGCAGCGAACCCGTTCCAGTTCTACGACGACTGGGTGAACAACCCCGAAAAGGCCAAAGAACAGATGGAGGGCATCACGCGCTCGACCACAGGCACGCCCGATGCACCGATCGAAGGCCTGTCGATCCCCGAACCGGAGGACCTCACCGCCGACGACTGATCGGTCCGTCCGTCGACGTCCGTTGTCCCGTGCAACGCGCGTCTGCATCCCAGTATCGACGTCCGTCATTCCGCAGTTTTTCTATTCGAGTGAGGCCCTGCGGCAGGGTCGTTTCGTGGATGCGCCCCTTCTGGGGCCACCAGTCTGTCACTGCCCGCGAACGGCCGATCAACACCTGAGAGCGGAGCACCGACTCTACTCTCTCCTTGCGGTGGATCGGCCGAGTGAGAGCGGACGCCGTCCGAGAGGTCACTAGCTGCGGGTGTTCGACGGCGACCACACCCCTGTAGCAGGTTCCCGACCCGGCTGGAACCGGAGAACGAACTCACTGCCGATGAGCTGACGGTCGCCCCACTCGTGCTCGACAGACAGCACGTCTACGGGCGGCGCGAACGGCGACACCTCCCCGCGCCGCTGCTCCCAGGAGTCTCTGCTCGCAGTTCAACAGACCACAGACAGTAGACCTTTGCTCCCGGTCGTCGACGTCCGCGTATGCGACTCGCACGGCTGCAAACTCCGGACGGAATCGTTCGCGGACGGTACGACGACGGCGTCGTCGTCGCCGACGATGGCGAATACGTCGTCGGACGCGACGGATCCCTCGTCGCGCCCTGCACCCCGTCGGCGCTGTACTGCGTCGGCCGGAACTACGCGGAAACTCTCGATCAGATGGACTACGAACGGCCCGAGGAGCCGGATTTCTTCATCAAGCCGCCCGCGTCGCTGCTCGGTCACGAGAGGTCGATCAGATACCCCGCGTGGACGGACGAACTCACCTACGCGGGCGAACTCGCCGCGGTCGTCGGCCGGCGGTGTCGCGACGTCGCGCCCGAGGACGTTTCGGACGTCGTTCGCGGGTACACCATCCTGAACGACGTCGACGCCCTCGATCAGGCGGGCCGAACCGCGCGGAAGGCGTTCGACGGGTCGGGTCCGCTGGGGCCGTGGATCGAGACGGACCTCGACCCGAGTGCGATCGAGATGGAGACGCAGATCAACGGCGAGGTCCGGCAGGACGCGAACACGGAGTTGATGCTGTTCGGCCCCGACGAGATCGTCTCGTTCCTCTCCGAACGGTTCACGCTCCGCCCCGGCGACGTCGTCGCGTTCGGCAGCCCGGCAAATCCCGGCCTCATCGAACCGGGCGACCGAATCGAGATCACCTACGAGGGCGTCGGAACGCTCCGAAACGACGTGATCGCGCCCGACGACGCATCGCGGTAGGCGTCGGTACGCCAACAGCTCTCGTGACAAGGGCTCAAAAGTAATGTGTCTGTGGCCGGAACCGTACGGTATGTCACGCGAACTCCTCCAGGAAGCGAGCGAGCGGCTCCGTGCCGCCGCCGAAGCCGCCGACAGTGACGTCCAGCGACGTATCTACGACCAGTCCGACGCGCTCGCGACGCTCGCCGTGCGCGAGGAGCAACCGGACCACGGCCGACTCGCTCGGCATATGAACGAACTCGCGGAACTGGCCGACGCGACCGACGGCGACGCCCACGACGCTGTCGTCGACGCTCGCTCGAAAGTCTCGACGTTCCGTGAGGGCGTCGAAGGCGTCTGACGCGCGGCAGACGAACGCGCCTATTCTTGGCTGTCTCAGTCCCGAACCCCTCCGTTTCGGGTGGAGATTGACACCGAATCACAGGGTCAAGCTGGGACGTCGGCATCGGCGTTGGGACCAGCGGCTGCTGCGCGCTCCGCCACCGTGCGGTCGACCACAGACGCTATGATCGTCCTAGCAAACGTTCTTCGGCTTGATTCCCATCGATTCGAGCGTCTCGACGTAGTCGTCGTAGGCCGCGTCGATCACGGCGTCGCCGGCGTCGCGTGCGGCGTCCCAGTCGTCGTTGCTCTCACAGACGTCGTCGAGGGCGTCGGCGACACGGTCGCGTTCGGCTTCGAGATCCGAACGAAGGCCGCGGAAGTCGTCGGCGGCCATCGGATCCGCGTCGCCGACGAAGAAGCCGACCATCTGGCCGACGTGTTCGAGCGTGACGAGGTAGCGACCGAGGAGGCCGCCGAGGCGATCAGGCGTCGATTCCAGTCCCGAAAGCGTCTCGTAGCGCTCCGGTAGGTCGTCGAGCGACGGGTCATCGACCACCGACGCGGCGTGCCCGCGAGCCGCGTCCGCGAGTTCGGAGTAAAGTGCGCCGATGTCGCCGTTTTCGGCCGTGCTCGCCGTCCATTCGTCGAGCACTGCCGCGAGTGCGAGCGCGTCGTCCGCGGCGGCCGCGCGGACCTGCTCGGCCGCCATTTCGCCGCCGGTGAGGGCGTACATCGCTTTCGAGGATCCCAGCCGGGAGAAGGCGGTCTCGTGGCCGTCGCGCAGTTCCGTCGCGAGGTCGCGTCCGTTCATACAGCACTGTTGGCCCGCAAATCGCTTGTAGCCATCGACACGTCGGGATAGCTGACACGTCTGCGCGCTGTCGGAGGCCCCGAACATCTATGTCTCGCGGCTGAGACGTTCGTGCCGTGAATCCCTCCTCAGCCCTCCGCACCGGCGGCCGGATGCTCTGGGAGCGTTCGGCGTCGGTCATCCCCGTGTACCTCCTGGTGAGCGGTCTGTACGGCGTCGCTCGCGTCCCGCTGCTCCTCGCTGCGCTTCTCGCTCTGTGGCTCGCCGCCAGCAGCGGACGGCTGCAGCCGTTCGTCGACGCGCTCCGCGACGCCGCCAGCGACTCGGCGCCGCCTGCGAGCGGTGACGGACCGGGGTCTGTCGACCTCGGCGCGGTCGATCCGGACCAACTCGGGCCGGATCTCGGCGACGCCGTCGCGAACCTCCTGACGCCCGATATCGTGGGGGTCGTCCTGCTCGGTGTGTTCCTCTCGATGCTCCTTTCGATCGCCGTTTCGGCTGTCGGCGGGGCGGCAGCGATCAGCACCGTCTTCGGCCTCCTGAAGGACGAGGACGGCGTCCTCGCCGCGGTCGAAGGCGCAGGGACGTACTGGCGCTCGTTCCTCGGCGTTCGCGTGCTCTTTTTGGCGGCGCTCGCGACCGTTCTCGTCCCGATCGGTGCCGCCGTCGTGTGGGCTGTCGGCTCGGTCGTCGGCGCCTCGGCGGGCGGCGTCGCGGCTTCCCCCTCTGCCTCGGCGGCCGCCGGTCCGTCTTCTGAGGCGTCAGTGCTCGCGCTCGCGGTCGTCGGGATCGGCTCGATCGTCGCGTTCGTCGCGGTTCTCGTCGTCTTCCTCCTCTTTGCGTTCGCCGAGCAAGCGGTCGTCGTCGACGACGTCGGCGCGGTCGCGGCCGTCCGACGCAGCGTTCGGTTCCCGTTCCGTCGCCCGACGGCGTTCCTCGGCTACGTCGTCGTCGCGTTCGGTGCCCTCGTTGTCACTGGTTCGGTCGCGGGCGTCGCGTCGGTCGCCGGTGCGACCCGCGTCACCGGTCTCGTGAGCGCCATCGTCGTCCCGCCGGTCCTCGACGGCTTCAAGACGTCGCTGTACGCGGAACGGCCGCTCCCGCCGACGCTAGAGGTGGCTCCTCCCGGCGACCGACTCCGATCGGCGTTCGTCGGCGGGCTCAGAGCTGTCGGGCGGTTCGTCGCTGACCACCCGCTCGCGAACGTCGCCTCGCTCGCTATCGTCCTCGCTGGCGGCGCAATCGGGTGGCGAGCGACGGCCTCCCTCGGCGTGTCGCTCCCCGTCGGTAGCGACGTGGGCAACGTCTTCGGCGCGTTCCCCGGCGGGACCTTCGTCAACCTGGCCGTGAACAACTGGCTGGTCGCCAGCGACGTGGCCTTCAGCGGCCTCGCAGCGGGCATTCCGGCGGTGGTGACGCTCGGGTTCAACGGACTCATCGTCGGCGCTGTCGGCGGCGTTTTCGATCCGATCGCCTTCCTCGCGCTGGTCGCGCCGCACGGGGTCGTCGAGATCCCCGCACTCGTCGTCGGCGGCGGTCTCGGCCTGTGGCTCGGCGGCGTCGGCCTCGGTGCTGCCCGGGCGCGACTCGTCGCCGGCGAGGTCGCATCGGCCATCCGTCGGACCTATCGGGTCCTCCTCGGCCTCGTGCCGCTTTTCGTCCTCGCGGCGTTCATCGAGGCGTTTCTCACGCCCGCGATCGCCAGCCTCGTGCTGACTGGGTGAACGCCGCCGCGCGCCGTCGCTCACGGGCGAGAAAGCGACGGGTGACTTTGGAGAAGCCAAATCGGAGGGCCGCAGTCAGCGGACGAGAAGAGAAGGTGTCAGAGGCACCGGGTCGCGTCGGTCTGTCGAGCGCCACGTGCTGCCGCCCGTGACGCCCCGACCGCGACGCGATTATTGAGCGTCGCCGGTCTCGATCGGCGCGCCGACGAGGTTGCCCCACTCCGTCCAGGAGCCGTCGTAGTTGACGACGTCGTCGTAGCCGAGCAGTTCGTGGAGCGCGAACCACGCGATCGAGGAGCGCTCGCCGATCCGGCAGTAGGCGACGGTCGTCTTCGACCCGTCGATGCCTTCCTCGGCGTAGAGTTCACGGAGTTCCTCGGCGGACTTGAACGTCCCGTCGGAGTTGACGGTCGCCGCCCAGGAGATGTTGCTCGCGCCGGGGACGTGGCCGCCGCGCTGAGCCGTCTCCTGCAGTCCCGGCGGTGCGAGGATGTCGCCGCGGAACTCCTCGGGCGAGCGGACGTCGACCAGCGGAAGTCCCTCGTCGACGGCGTGCTGGACGTCGTCGCGGTACGCGCGGATGGACTCGAACGGTCCCTTCGCGGTGTACTCGACGGGGGAGAACTCGGGCACCTCGTCGGTGACCGGGTAGTCGTTGTCGATCCAGTAGTCGCGGCCGCCATTCAGGAGGCGAACGTCGTCGTGGCCGTAGTACTTGAACTGCCAGTAGGTGTAGGCGGCGAACCAATTGGAGTTGTCGCCGTACAGCACTACGGTGGAGTCCTCGGAAATGCCGTGGCTGCCGAGGAGGTCGGCGAAGTCTTCCTTGTCGAGGATGTCGCGCGTGGTCTGATCCTGCAGTTGGCTCTCCCAGTTGAAGCCGATCGCACCGGGGGCGTGGCTGTCGTCGTACGCTTCCGTGTCCACGTCGACTTCCACCAGTCGATACGCGGGGTCGTCGCTCTGGAACTCGTCGAGGTGCTCCTCTACCCACTCGGGGGAGACGAGCACGTCTTTGGCGTAACCGTCGTCTGTCATTGCGTCCTTCTATACACCCCCATCCGGTATAATCCTCACAGCTACGGCGTGTACTGCCCATCCTCGCACTATCCAGAGAATCTTGCCGCATTAATGGATCGTGACAGGATTCGGGGGCGCGACGGCGTCCACACGACGACCTCACTCGTCTCGACGCCCGGATTAATGGGCAATATAATCCTCTTTCTCTGACAGCGGGCGAACCACGCCAACATCGGCCACGTTGAAGGGTGCTGCGCCGGTACTGGTAGCTATGTACGAGAACGTCGTCGTCTCGGCCGACTGGCTGGCGTCGCGACTCGACGAGGTGCGAGTGATAGACGTTCGGGACGCGTGGGAGTACGACGGCATCGGCCACGTTCCGGGCGCGGTGAGCGTGCCGTTCGAGACGTTCCGCAGCGAGGCGGGCGACGAGGGGATGCTTCCCGGCGCGGAGACGTGGGAGTCGCTGCTATCGGACGCCGGCGTCGGCCCGGACGACGACGTGGTCGCCTACGACGACACGCACGGCGTCTTCGCGGCGCGCTTTCTCGTGACTGCGGAACTGTACGGCCACCCGCCGGAGCGCCTCCACCTCCTCGACGGCGACTACAGCGCGTGGAACCGCGACCACGAGACGACCTCCGAGTCGCCGTCGCCGACGGCGACCTCGTATTCGGTTCGAGAACCCGAACACTCGCCGCTCGTCGACTACGAGACGGTTCGCGCGGCGCTCGACGACCCGAATACCGTCGTCGTCGACACCCGCGACCCCGAGGAGTACGCCGAGGGCCACCTCCCCGGCGCGGTCAACCTCGACTGGCGCGAACTCGTCGACGACGAGACGCGCGGGCTCAAGCCCGAGTCGGAACTCACGGACACCCTCGCGGACGTCGGCGTGACGCCCGACGCGCGCGTGATCCTCTACTGTAACACGGCCCGGCGAATCAGCCACACCTACGTCGTGTTGCGCTCGCTCGGCTACGCCGACGTGGGGTTCTACGAGGGCAGCCTGACCGAGTGGACCGAGCGCGGCGGTCCGCTGGAAACCGCGTAGGTCGAATGGTTTTATCAGCGCGCCCCGGGAGCATCAGGTATGCCGATGCGTCAGCTTCGCACCTGTGACTTCTGCGGCGACGACGCGGCGGGGGTCTACGAGGTCCTCCCGCCGGAACTGTCGCCGACCGAGGCCGAACAGCGACGGGTCGTCCTCTGTGCCGACTGCTTAGAGACGCTCGAAGGCGTGCTCGATCCGCTCCTCGCGCGTCTCGGTGTCGGCCGGAGCGACGAGGACGCCCCCGACCGCCCCGTGACTCCCGCGGCGTCGAGCGGCGCGCCCGACTCTCCGGAGTCGGCTCCGGCCCCGGATTCGCAGTCCCCTGCCGACGCCGCTGCTGCTGATACCGCCGCTGCCGACACTGCCGCTTCCGATTCGAGTGAGTCGACCGATAGCGACGCAGCGCCCGAGACGGAGGCGGGAACGGACAAAGAGACGGACACGGACACGGACGCGGACGCGGACACAGAATCAGCGACGGGGGCCGACCCCGATTCGGACGACGCTTCCTGGGAGGACGCCAGGTCGCCACCGCCGCTCGGCGAGAACGAGGAATCGGTGCCGTCGATGCCCGACGCCGCCAGCAACGGCACGGCAGAGGCTGACGCGTCATCCCCGCCGGAATCGTCGTCGGAGGCTCCCGAGCGCGCGTCGGAGTCGTCGACGACTGACGAGGAACCCGAGGAGTTCAGGACTGTGATGCGCCTGCTCGGCAATCGCGAGTTCCCGATCCCGCGGGCGGAGATCGTCGAACTGGCAGCGGGTGCGTACGATCTCGAGGAGTCGCACGTCGAACAGATTCTGGAGTACGCAGTCGACCGCGACCTCCTCGTGGACGACAGCGGGACGCTCCGGAAGGCCTGAAAACGGGGCGCTACTGCCTAGAGTTCGCCTTTGGTGCTCGGGGTGTCGCTCCGGCGCGGGTCGACCCGCGTGGCGTCGTCGAGCGAGCGCGCGAGCGCCTTGAACAGCGCTTCGACCTCGTGGTGAGCGTTGACGCCCTCGACCTCGGTGTGCAGCGTCAGTCCGGCGTTCATCGCCAGCGAGTACGCGAAGTGCCGCGCCATATCGCTCGTGAAGTCGCCGATCTGTGCCTGGGAGAAGTCCCCGTCGAAATCGAAGTGCGGCCGCCCGCTCACGTCGACGACGACGCCCGCGACTGCCTCGTCCAGCGGGACCTTCCGGTCGGCGTAGCGGACGATGCCGCGCTTGTCGCCGAGCGCCTCCGCGAAGGCTTCGCCGAGGACGATCGCGACGTCCTCGACGGTGTGGTGGTCGTCGATGTCGAGGTCGCCGTCGCAGTGGACGGTCAGATCGAACAGGCCGTGCTTCGCGAACGATTCGAGCATATGATCGAAGAAGCCGACGCCCGTGTCGACCGCGGCGTCGCCGTCGCCGTCGATCGTGAGCGTGAGGTCGATCGTCGTCTCCGAGGTCTCGCGGGAGACGGCCGCGGTGCGCTCCGTTCCGTCGTCGTCGCTCATACCGGCGAATCGACGCGCGCGCCTATCACCGTTGTGCCTCGCTCGCTCCTATGTCGCGCCCGCCGGGGTGCCGACTCGCCCCCGACAACGAGCGAAAGTGGTACGTCCCGGGCGCGCGACGCTCCGGTATGCGCATCGCCGTGCCCAACAAGGGCCGCCTGCACGAACCGAGCGTCGACCTCCTCGAACGCGCCGGTCTCCACATCGAGAGCGCCGCCGACCGGAAACTCTACGCCGACACCGTCGATCCCGACGTGAGCGTCCTGTTCGCCCGCGCGGCCGACATCCCGGAGTACGTCTCAGACGGGGCCGCTGCGGTCGGCATCACCGGCCGCGATCAGGCCGTCGAATCCGGGTGTGACCTCGTGGAACTCCTCGATCTCGAGTTCGGCCGCTGCCGACTCGTCCTCGCGGCGCCCGAGGACGGCGACATCTCCGATCCCGCCGACGTCGCGGGCAAGAGCGTCGCGACCGAGTTCCCGCGGATCACACAGCAGTACCTCGAGGAGGAGGGGATCGACGCCGACGTCGTCGAGGTGACGGGCGCGACGGAACTGACGCCGCACGTCGAGATGGCCGACGCCATCGTCGATATCACCTCGACGGGGACGACGCTGCGGATGAACCGCCTCGCGGTCGTCGACGAGGTGCTCGAATCGTCGGTGCGGCTGTACGCTCACCCGGACTACGCCGACGACTCGAAGGTCGAACAGCTCGTGACGGCCTTCGAATCTGTGCTCGCCGCGGAAGACAAGCGCTACGTGATGATGAACGCGCCGCGGGATCGCCTCGACGACGTCCGCGAGGTCATCCCGGGTCTCGGCGGTCCGACGGTGATGGACGTCGCGGGCGACGACACCGTCGCGGTCCACGTCGTCGTCGAGGAACACGACGTCTTCGAGGTCGTCAACGACCTGAAGGCCGTCGGGGCCTCGGGAATCCTCGTCACCGAGATTGAGCGACTCGTCGAGTGAGTTGAGAGCGGCGCGCGAGCGGACGGAAGGTTACACCGGCTACCCCGGCGCGCTCGTCAGGAGCGCCAGCACGCCGAAGATGATGGTCCCGAGGATGACGCTGACGACGAAGTGGATGAGCGTGATGTACGCCGACAGCCGCCGCGTCTGCTCGTAGAGCAGCGCGATCGCGACCCCATCGAGGACGAGCGCAGCCACGAGCCCCACGAAAGGATTCACCCCGAACGTCGTGACGAGGATGGCGACGACGGCGGGAACGGGACCGACGACGAACGCGTTGCGGACGGGGACGTCTCCGAGGACGTTGCGGGCGGCGATGTGTGCGGTGATCGACAGGAAGATCGCGAACGAGGCGAACGTTCCGGCGATCGCGATCGGACTCCCGGCAGCGGTGGATTGGATGGGCAGCAACATACAGAACGAATCGAGAGCGTCGAGAGCGCGACCTCAGTCCTCTAGCAGGCCGAGTTCGCTCAGCCGAGAGACGATGACGTCGACGGCCTCGCGGGCGTCGTCGGGCTCTTTGCCGCCGGTTATGACGAGCTTCCCCGATCCGAACAGCAGCGCGACTACCGCAGGCTCGTCGAGCCGGTAGACGAGCCCCGGGAACTGCTCGGGCTCGTATTCGATGTTCTCCAGCCCGAGCCCGATAGCGATGGCGTTGAGGTTGAGATTGCGACCGAGATCCGCGGAGGTGACGATGTTCTGAACGGTGATCTCGGGGTCGTCGTCGACGGGGATCTGCAGATCACGGAGCTTCTCGAAGACGATGTGGAGGCTCTCGTGAACGTCGTCGGTCGACTTCGCGCCGGTACAGACGATCTTGCCGGAACGGAAGATGAGCGCCGCAGACTTTGGCTCCTGGGTTCGGTACACGAGACCGGGAAACTGCTCGGGGTCGTAATCAGCACCTTCGAGGTCCATCGCCACGCTCTGGAGGTCGAGCTCCTGACCGATCCCGGTGGAGGCGACGACGTTCTCGATGTTGATGGTGTCCTTGGGGTCGCTCATTGACGACTTAAACGACGTATTTAAGGTTTAAAAAGGTTGGTGCGGGTGCTGACAGGCCGCAAGCACCGGACGGCGCGGCGTCTGGGCGGCCGCGAACCGCCGGGACCGCGCTTTTGGAATTCCTGGATTCGACGTGCAATCGCTACTATCATTGGCGGGCAGAGCGAGGGACGAGCGTGTACTGTCTGGAACTCGCGGGCGAGGCGGACGACGAGGCGTTCGCCGCCCTGGAGGCCGACCGCGCCGCTGCGTCGGCCGTCACGCGCGTCGCCCCGGGACTCGCCACCGCCCGCGGCGTCCGTCTCGACCGCGTGCCGACGCTCGCGTACACGCGCCGCGTCTCCGAACTCCTCGGCCGGACCGACGCGTCGGTGTCGAGTGCGGTCGCACTCCTCGAAGCGGCCTCGATTGAGCGGCGCGGCAGCGTCGCCGTGCGGGCGCGGAACGTCCGCGCGACGGCCGAGGTGAGCACCGCGACGGCCGAGCGCGAACTCGGTGGGGTGCTCGTCGACCGCGGCTTCTCGGTCGACCTCGACGACCCCGATCACGAACTCCGCGTCTGTTTCGCCGACGACGTCTGTCTCGTCGGCTGGATCGCCGCCGAGCGCGACGCGGCCTTCGGTTCGCGCGCGCCGACGGATCGGCCGTTCTTCCAGCCAGGGAGTATGGCCCCGATGGACGCCCGCGCGTACGTCAACCTCGCGGCCGGCCCGGCGCTCCCGGATGCGACGGTGCTCGATCCGATGTGTGGCACTGGCGGCCTGCTCATCGAAGCGGGGCTCGTCGGCGCGCGCGCCGTCGGCTCGGACGCCCAGCCAAAGATGGCACACGGCGCGGCCGAGAACCTCGACCACTACCTCTCTGAGACCGACTGGGGCGTCGTCCGCGGTGACGCCACTGCACTCCCGTTCGCCGACGACGCGGTCGACGCCGTCGTCTTCGACGCGCCCTACGGTCGCCAGTCGAAGATCGCCGGGCACGAACTCGCGGACCTCGTCGGCGGCGCGCTCGCTGAAGCGGCGCGCGTGGCCCCCGCGTGCGTCCTCGTCGCCGACCGATCCTGGGACGACGAGGCCCGCGAGGCTGGTTGGACCGTCGATGCGCACTTCGAGCGCCGCGTCCACCGGTCGCTGGTCCGACACGTCCACGTGTTACAGCGTGTGTGATCCGCCGCCGTCGGAGTCCGACCCGTCTACCGTTCTCGTGCTGCCAGAATAGACTCGCCGGCGCGGACGCTGTCGCCCTCCTCGACAAATAGATCTTCCCGGTCATAGGCGGGCGGCAAGAGGACGTCCGCGCGCGATCCGAAGTCGATGTGGCCGATCCGCTGTGCGCGCTCGAGGTCGTCGCCGGCGGCGACGTACGGGTGGATGCGCCGCGCGAACGCACCGGCGATAAGCGAGAGTTCCGCAGGCCCCTCGTCGGTCGCGACGTCGACGTCGACGCGCTCGTTGCGCTCTGACTCCTTCGAGAACGCCGGTCGGTGTGCGCCCGGACGGTGGGTGACGCGCTCGACGTGCCCGTCGAACGGCGCGCGGTTCACGTGCACGTCGGTGACGTTCATAAACACGCCCACGCGGAGCTGATCGCCCTCCTCGCGCACGACCGAGACGTGGCCGTCGGCGGGCGAGACGACGCCCGGACCCGAGGGCTGGCGATCGGGATCACGGAAGAACCACGCGACGAAGCCGCCGGCGGCGAGCGCGACGACGGCCAGCGGGAACGCGAACGGCGCGAGTACTGCGGCTGCGGCGAACGCGGGAACTGCAAATCGACGAGCGCCCGGAGCGAAGCGCATCGCTCAGGCCAGCGCCTCCTCGTCGAGTTCCGACTGGCCGCCGGCCCACGCCGCCAGGAGATGGGTGATGTGGAGGCGGCCGTCGTTGCCCTCTGCGAGGTCGAGATCGACGCGTCCGGCGAGCCGGTGGAGTCGCACGAGGTTCGCCTCGCCGAACTCCTCGGGGTAGGTGTCGGCGACGCGAAGCAGTTCCGAGAGGAGTTCCTGGCCGCCGAAGCCCTCGTCGTCCAGCAGCGACGTCACTTGCTTGCGAGCGTCGGTGATCTCGCCCGTGGCTGCGGCGTCGAGGACGGCCTTCAGCGCGTCGTCGTGGCCGGCCTCCGAGAGCGCCGTCTGTGCCGCGTCGACGGTGATCTCGTCGTCGCCCTCGATCGCAGCGTGCTGGGCGGCGAGTACGGCGTAGCGGAGGTCGCCGTCGGCCTTCGAGGCGATGAGGTTCAGCGCCATCGGCTCGGCGTCGACCTCCTCGGCGTCGGCGATATCGACGAGTACGGCTTCGATCTCGTCGGTGGTCGGCGCGCGTACGGGAACGGGGAAACACCGCGAGCGGATCGGCGGGATGAGCTTCGAGGGCTGCCGCGTCGTGATCACGAACTGGGTGCTCTCGTGGTACTGCTCCATCACGCGGCGTAAGGCCTGCTGGAAGTCCTCGCGGATGGTCTCGGCGTTGTCGAGGAGCACTGTCTTGTACGTTCCCGAGGCGGGCTTGTACGACGCGAGCTCCTGCATCACGTGCGAGATCATATCGCGCTTGGACCACTCGCGTTTGTACTTGTTCCCCTTGCCGCCGCGCCGGTACTGTTTCGAGAACGCCGTCTGTCCCTGCAGGAAGCGTTCGAAGCGCGGATCTTCGCGGATCTCCTTTTTGCTTCGGCTGAAGAAGTCCGCGACGTTGATTTCGACGAGGTCGGCGTCGGGATCCTCGTGCGCCTCGCGGGCGAGCGCGCGGACGGCAGCGGTCTTCCCCACGCCCGGCGGGCCTTGCACGACGAGGTTCATCGGTTCGTCGACGGTGCGTGCGAGTCGCTCTCGGACCTCCTGCTGTGGCAGATCCGAGAGCGAGGGCGCGTGCTTCTCCGTCCACAGGGGCGCGTCCATCGACGGCGAGTAGTCGGCGGGGGGCTAAGAAACTCTCCCTCCGCGGCCGCTACACGCTCGGTGGCCGTTACGGGGCGCGCTCGGTTTCGGGGTCGTTGCGTTCCCGTTCGCGAGTGTCGCCGCGCTGGCCCTCATCGTACTCCTGTCCCCGCTCTTGCGCTCTCCCCTGCTCGATGCGTTCGCGGGCGTTCTCGGGGGTGTCCGTCTCCAAGAGGACTTCGAGCTTCCGCTCGAACTGGTCCTCGGAGAGGTCACCACGCGCGTAGCGGTCACGAAGCCGGTCGAGCGCGGCGTCGACGCCTCCGTCGGCGCCGTTCCACTGGTCACCTCCCACTGTACCGTCTGACCGTTCGACCCGAGGAGTACGCGCCGTCGACGAATCGGTCTCTGCTTCGGCGCGTTGTCTCCTGCGAGCGAGTGAGACCAGCGGAACGACGACCGCGTAGCCGACGACGAAGACGAGCCAGAAGTCGACCGCGGCGAGCAGCGGGACGCCGAAGAGCGATCCGAGCCCGGCTCCGAGGACCACGAGCGCGGTGGCGGCGACGACGGGGTCGTCCGAGTCGGCGGGATCGAAGCCCACTCGGTCCAGTCGGTCTCGGCGATCGTCCATACCCGTCGGTTCGGGAGGACGACCAAAAAGATACGCCGCACCGATATGATCCGACACGGGTTTACCCCGTCGCCTCCCAGAACCGGATATATCGATGCGCGTGACATTTCTCGGGACGGGTGGGGCCGTACCGACGACCGAGCGGGGGCCGAGTGCGTTCCTCCTCGAACGGGAGGGGGAACGGCTCCTGTTCGACTGCGGGGAGGGCACCCAGCGGCAGATGATGCGGTTCGGGACCGGATTCTCGGTCTCGCACGTGTTCGTCACGCACCTCCACGGCGATCACGTCCTCGGCATTCCGGGGCTGATCCAGACGCTCGACTTCAACGACCGCGAGGAGCCGATCGCCATCCACGGTCCACCGGGCTCGAAGGGCCACCTCGAACGCCTCGTCGAAGCCGGCGGCTATCGACCGAGTTTCCCCGTCACGGTCCACGAATCCCGTCCCGGCGGCGTCGCGCTCGACGCCGAGGACTACGAGGTTCGAACCTTCGCTACCGAACACCGGGGCGCGAGTTCGATCGGCTACGCGCTCGTCGAGGACGACCGCCGCGGTCGTTTCGACCGCGAGAAGGCCGAGGAACTGGGCGTTCCCGTCGGTCCGAAGTTCAGCCAACTCCACGACGGCGACTCCGTCGAACTCGACGACGGGACGGTCATCTCTCCCGAGCAGGTCGTCGGCGACCCCCGTCCTGGACGGAGCTTCGTCTACACGGGCGACACTCGCCCGGTCGACGCCACCGTCGAAGTCGTCGACGAGCCCGACCTGCTCGTCCACGACGCCACCTTCGCGACGGAGTGGGCCGACCGCGCGCGTCAGACGGGCCACTCGACCGCCCGCGAGGCCGCCGAGGTCGCCAACCGCACCGGTGCGAAGCGGCTCGCGCTCACGCACATCTCCTCGCGGTACGCCGGCGACGCCTCGCCGATCGAACGCGAGGCGAAACAGACGTTCTCCGGCGATCGAGCGTTCGTCCCCGACGACGGACAGAAAGTCGAGATTCCGTATCCAGACGACGAGTGAGCGACGGCTCGTCGTGATCGGATCTGGTTTGCGAACAGCCGGCCACGAGTGTTCCCGCGCGGGGAGGCCGGACAACCGCTGACCGGCGCGGGGTGAGCGTTACGTCACGGCGGCGATGGCCCCGGCCTCCGGTATAAACGCTCGTGATGCACTCCGGCGTGGCATATATATCCGCAGACGCCCAAACGACGGTGTGAACGACCGGACGAGCGCACTCGACACCCTCGTCTTCGGCGTGGACATCCAGAGTGGCGACGTCCGCGGGGACGCGCCCTCGTACGCCCTCGTCGCCTTCGATGGCGAGAACGTCGACCGCGACGTGGTCTCCCACCGAAAGCTCCGCCGCCTCCTCGACCGCGAGGAACCGGCGATGCTCGCGACCGACAATATGTACGAGCTGGCGGCCGACAAGGACGAACTCGTCCACTTTCTGCGAGCGCTTCCGGCGGAGACGAAACTCGTGCAGGTGACTGGCGCAGAGCGGCCGGAACCGCTCTCCCGCGTCGCCTCCAGACACGGCGTTCCCTACGGGAAGAAGCCGATGAAGGAGGCCGAAGCCGCGGCACGGCTCGCGGCGGCGAACGTTGGCTACGAGGTGGCGGCGTTCGGCGACACCACGACGGTCAAGGTGTCTCGCGGGCGCTCGACCGGCAAGGGTGGGTGGAGCCAGGACCGCTACACGCGGCGGATTCACGGCTCCGTGAAGCGCCGCTCTCGTGAGGTCCAAGAGCGGCTCCGACAGGCCGACCTCGAATTCGAAAAAGAAGTCACAGAGAAGTACGGCGGCTACGCGAACGCCGTGTTCACGGTCGAAGCGCCGCCGGCCGACATTCCGGTCTCCCGCGGTCGCTCCGGCGACACGCGAATCGAGATCGAACGTGAGCGCCACGACGGCATCGAGTTCGAGCCGTTAGTCAAGCGGCGCGACCACGTCGTCGTCGGGATCGACCCCGGAACGACGACGGCCGCGGCGGTCGTCGGCCTCGACGGATCCATCCTCGACGTCTACTCGACGCGGACCGCCGATACGGCCGACGTGATCGAGTGGCTCATCGAGCGCGGGCGACCGATCGTCGTCGCGGCCGACGTCACGCCGATGCCTGAGACCGTCGAGAAGTTCCGGCGGAGCTTCGACGCCGCCGCGTGGACGCCGCATTCGGACCTCCCGGTCGACGAGAAACTCCACCGCACGCGCGAGGCCGCCTACGAGAACGACCACCAGCGGGATGCCCTCGCCGCGGCGCTGTTCGCCCTCGACGACCACGAGGACCAGTTTGAGCGCATCTCACAGAAGGTGCCGCCGGACGTCGAGCGCGGTACGGTAATCTCCCGCGTCGTCGCGGGTGAGGAGTCTGTCGAGGCCGTCCTCCGTGACCTCCGGGACGACGAGGACGACGAGGAGTCCGAACCCGAACACGAGGAGCGCGAACTCACTGACGACGAAAAGGAGATTCGGCGGCTTCGCAAGCGCGTCGAACGCCTCGAATCGCACGTCGACGACCTCAACGAGACGATCGACGAGCGCGAGGCGACGATCGAGGAGTACAAAGAGAAACTCTCGGAGGCGAAGCGCGAGGAGCGCCGGAAGGCCAGAGAGCGCCGCGAGGTAAAACGTCTCGAACGCGAGAACGACCGGCTCGAACGGCGCGTCGAGACCTTAGAGGAGGAAAACGAGGAACTCGACGGGAAGTTAGAGCGACTGAAACGTCTCTGGAAGCTCGATCACTCGAACTTCGCCGACGTCGACACCGACGGCGACCTCGTCTCTGTGAAGGTGATCGAGCAGTTCACGCGGGACGCCATCGAGACGACAGACGAGCAGTACGGCCTCGCCGCGGGCGACGTCGTCTACCTTCGTGACGCCTCCGGGGCCGGGCGATCGACCGCCGAACGGCTGGCGGACGTCGATCCACGCGTCGTCCTCCGCTCGGGCGGCAACCTCTCGGAGATGGCTGACCAGATTCTCTTCGAGCACGATATCCCCGTCGCGCCCGCCGACGACGTCGCGATCCAGGAAGTCGACGAACTCGCGGTCGCCAGCGAAGCCGACGTCGAGGCCGCGATCGACGACTGGGAGCGTCGCGCGGAGGAACGCCGGAAAGAACGGAAGGCGTCGATGGTCGATCAGATCATCTCCGAGCACCGCGCGGAGACGCGCAGCGAGAGCCGATAACGGATTTTATCCCCTCACCGAGCGCGAGCGGTGGCATCGACTTCGTAGGGCGCGTCAGGCTGACCGAGGAAGTAGTACACGACGAAGCCCACGAACGGGAGGAAAAAGCACAGCGCCGTCCACGCTAGCACGGCATCGCTCCCGCGCCCCGTCGCGTCGAGGTAGACCCACCCTGGCAGCGCGACGTGGGCGACGAGGAAGTACAGCGCGAAGCCCGCGAAGTACGCAAACGTCCCCACGTCGGTGACGACGATCCACATCACGAGCAGCGGCAGGAACGCCACGGCGACCAACCCCCCGAGGACGATGAGCGGCGAACGGGTCGTTGCCATCGCCGATCCGTTGGGACCGCGTGCGTATGACGCTTTCCAGTGGGGTCGGCAGTCGCCCCGGTAGTCTCTGCACGGACCGCGTCCGACCCACTTCTTTACAACGCCGCGCGAGGTATCTACGGCCGACTATGAGTTCGATGCCGAGCCGGACGCTTCCGAGTGGCGATGAACTCCCGATCGTTGGCTACGGGACGTGGGACAGTTCGGGCGAGGACCTCCGCGACGGCCTTCGAACCGCGCTCGATGCGGGCTACACCCACATCGACACCGCCGAGGGCTACCAGAACGAGGACACGATCGGTGAGGTCATCGCCGAGTACGACCGCGACGACCTCTTTTTGACGTCGAAGGTGCTCCCCTCGAACCTCCACTACGAGGACGTCCTGGAGTCGCTGTCGGCATCGCTCGACCGCCTCGGCACCGACTACCTCGACCTGTATCTGATCCACTGGCCGAACCCGACTATTTCGCTGCGCGAGACGTTCCAGGCGCTCGAACGCGCGTACGACGACGGCCTGATCCGCAACGTCGGCGTGAGCAACTTCACGCCCTATCAGCTCCGGTTCGCCCAGAAGGTCGCCGACGTACCGATCGCCGCGAACCAGATCGAGTTCCACCCCTGGTACTTCCAGGAGGACCACCTCGAATTCTGTGACGAACACGACATCGTCGTCGAAGCGTCGGCCCCGCTGGCCCGCGCGGAGTTCCTCGACGACCCGCTCGTGACCGAACCAGCCGACGCCTACGGCGTCTCGCCCGCCCAGATCGTCCTGAAGTGGGCGGTCGAGAAAGGCGTCGTCGTCCTCCCGAAGTCGTCGGACCCCGACCACATCGAGTCGAACATCGACCTCTTCGACTGGGACCTCGACGCGGACACGGTCGCCCGCCTCGACGGCGTCGACCGGATGGAGAACGTCTATATGATCGACCTCGACGACGAGGTCTACGGGATTCCGTCGTAACCGCGTCGCGGTCGGCAGCGTCCCCGATCCTGTCCGCGAGGACATCCCAGAAGTCATATGCCGGAGTCGCGATTCTGCGCACGTATGGACGCCTACGAGCAGATCACCCGGAACGTCTCCGAGGTGGTCACAGAGGACGAAGTGCGCGCGCTAGCCGAATCCCCGGACGGAAAGCGGGCGTACGTCGGCTATGAGCCCTCCGGCGTCCTCCACATCGGTCACATGCTGACCGCGAACAAACTCATCGAACTCCAGGAGGCGGGCTTCGAGATCGTCGTGCTGTTGGCCGACGTCCACGCCTACCTCAACGACAAGGGGACGTTCGACGAGATTCGCGAGACGGCGACTCGAATGCAAGAGCAGTTCGTCGCCTACGGCCTCGAGGAGTCCCAGACCGAATTCGTCCTCGGCTCTGAGTTCCAACTCGACGAGGAGTACGTGCTCGACCTGCACGCGCTCGAACTCGAAACGTCGCTCTCGCGGGCCGAGCGCGCGATGGCGGAGATTCAGAGCGGCGACACCGCGACCGTCGCACAGGCGGTCTACCCGCTGATGCAGGCGCTCGATATCGTCTATCTCGACGTCGACCTCGCGATCGGCGGGATGGAACAGCGCAAGGTGCATATGCTCGCCCGCGACACGCTGCCGAGCATCGACGCCGACGCGCCGACGTGTCTTCACACGCCCTTGATCGCGGATCTGACGACCGGCATCGGCAAGATGTCGACTTCCTCGGGCGTCTCCATCTCGATGGAAGACTCCGCGTCGGACATCGAAGACAAGGTCAACAAGGCGTACTGCCCGCCGACCGCGGATCCAGAGCCGACAGACGAGGGCCAAGAGCGGGAGAACCCCGTCCTCCAGATTTTCGAGTACCACGTCTTCCCGCGCTTCGGCGAAGTCGTCGTCGAACGCCCCGAGCAGTACGGCGGCGATCTGACCTACGAGCGCTACCAGGACCTCGAAGACGACCTCGAATCCGGCGAACTCCACCCGGCGGACGCGAAGGGCGCGCTCACGACGTACCTGAACAACCTCATCGCGCCCGGTCGCGAGAAGATCCGCGAGCAGCGGGACTGATAGTGATTACTCTCACTGTGTACCGCCGAGCGCCACTCCCGGAGGCGATGGTCGGCGGTAAGAGACGAGAGTAATCATTATGAAGCTCCGTCGCCGGCCTTCTCTACCGACGTCGCCTCCTTGCCACTGCGGCCGTCTGACGCCCGTCTTGCTGAGATTGATATTCGTGAGCCGCTAATTCACCCGATTATGGGGATCAAGGGAGTAGTGCTCGGCGCGTATGCGCTCTGTCTCGGGGGACTGCTGTTGTTCTCGGACTCGGGCGTCGCGACCGGGTTGGGGGTAACGCTCGTCGCGCTCACGGGCGTCGCAGTCGTCGCTCAGTACGGGACTATACAGTAGCGTTTGCAAGCGTTCGCACGCTGACCGAGTTGCAAACGCTACTGTACAGCCATCGCGTCCGCGAGAGTGAACGTCCCTTCGTAGAGCGCGGTCCCGACGACGACAGCCGCCGCGCCGGCGTCTTTCAGCGTTCGGACGTCGTCGAGCGACGCGACCCCGCCGGAGGCGACGACCGGGATGTCGACGGCGTCGACGACGCGGCGCGTCACGCCCGCCTGGACGCCCTCGTGTTGGCCTTCGACGTCGACGTCGGTGAACAGAATCGCGCCCGCGCCGAGGTCCGCATAGCGCGCCGCGGCGTCTGCGGGATCGAGTCCGGTGCCCTCGGTCCACCCGGAGACGACGACCTCGCCGTCTTTGGCGTCGAGGCTCACCATCACGCGTCCGGGGTACTCCGCGGAGATCTCTTCGACCAGTTCGGGCTCTTCGACGGCCGCTGTCCCGAGAATGACGCGCTCGACGCCGCGGTCGAGCAGGTCGATCGCGTCCGCCGCAGTGCGAATCCCGCCGCCGAGTTGCACCGGCACGTCGACGGCGTCGACGACGGCCTCGACCGCGTCGGCGTTCTGTCTCTCGCCCTCGAACGCCCCGTCGAGATCGACGAGGTGCAGGGTCTCGGCGCCGGCGTCGACCCAGCGCTCGGCGGCCGCGACCGGGTCGCCGTAGCGTTTCTCGGTGCCGCGTTCGCCCTGTACGAGCTGGACGACCTCGCCGTCCTGCATATCGACCGCGGGGACGACCTCGAAAGTGGGGAATGGATCGCTCACGCGCGAGTGTCGGCGGGGGAGCGGCCTAAAGTCTCCGGAGCGAGGGGCCGCTGCGCGGTCAGATCGGATGCGGCACCGCGAAGTCACGACTCGGTCGGGGCGGCGTTCACTCGGTCAGCGGCAGCAGGATGCCGAACACGAACGGGGACAGCAGTGCGAGCAACACGCCGAGGAACTCGGCGTCGACGAGCAGCGTGTGCTCCCACGCGGGCACAGCCGCGCCGGTCGTAGCGATCGCAAACTCACCGAGCGCACCGACTGCGAACAGCCCGATTCCGAGGAGGAAACTCCGTTTCGTGAGGGTCGGGTAGTCCAGGTTGCCGTATCGACCTGTCATATATGATGGACAATCGCAGATATTAATATACGTTCCTCTTGCGAACCAAAAGAGTCACACCAGTGACTCCTCGATAGGACGGTATGACTACCGCACCCCTCGAACTCGTTCCCGAACTGCTTGAGGTCCTGTTTTTCAGTCTGGGCTCCGTCGGCCTCTCGCTCGTCGGGGCGTCTCTCGAACGCTTCGCGCTCACGAGCGCCCAGGGCGGCGAGCCGACGCTCGGCCTGTGGGCCGCGGTCATCGGCGCCGTCGCGCTGTATTTCGCGTACTACGTCGCCGTCGACAAGGCCCTGCCGACGATGACCGAGTTCAAGCGCGCTCTCGGCGGCGCTGCCGAGTGACGCGTTGAACCAATCGAGCCGGTGCCGGCGCGCGATTGCTCGTCCGGCTCACGGCAGGCGATCGGCGCTCTCTGACCGGCGATTCCTTCGCAACCGCTTTTACGGCGCGATGAGGAAGACGACGTAATGAAACTGTTCGGTTCGAGCGGCACTCGCGGCGTCGTCGGCGACGGCCTGACGCCCGAGTTCGTCCTCCGCGTCGCGAAGGCGGCGGGGACAGTGTGGGAGACGGACCGCGCCGTCGTCGCACGCGACACCCGAACCACCGGCGAGATGCTCGCGAATGCGGCCGTGAGCGGCTTAGAGAGCGTCGGCGTCGACGTCGACCGGCTCGGGACGACCCCGACGCCGAGCGCCGTCCGCTACGCCGGCGAGTACGAGCGTCCGGGGATCATCATCACGGCCTCGCACAACCCGCCGGAGTACAACGGCGTCAAACTCGTCGGCGCCGACGGCGTCGAACTCAGCGTTGCCGACCTCGAACGGATCGAAGAGCACGTTCTCAGTGAGGACTTCGGGACCGCCGCCTGGGACGAGGTCGGCGCCTCACGAACGATCGACGCAGTCAACCGCGAGTACGTCGAGGAGCTCCTCGCGTCGGTCGACCGCGAGACGATCGCCGACGCCGACCTCACCGTCGCGCTCGACCCGGGCCACGGCGCGGGCGCGCTCACGAGCCCCGAGTTCTACCGCGAACTCGGCTGTGAGGTCGTCACCGTTAACGCCAACCCCGACGGGCACTTCCCCGGCCGCGAGTCCGAGCCAGTCGAACCGAACCTCGCCGACCTCAAATCGCTCGTGAAGGCGGCCGACGCGGACGTCGGCATCGCCCACGACGGCGACGCCGATCGAGCCGTCTTCGTCGACGAGACCGGCGCGTTTGTCGCGGGCGAAGCGTCGCTCGCCGCGCTGGCCGCCGCCGAACTGGAGGCAGGCGACACGACTGTCGCTGCCGTCAACGTCTCGCAGCGGCTCGTCGACGTCTGTGAGGAGGTCGGCGCCGCGCTCGAACTGACCCCGATCGGCTCGACGAACATCATCACCCGGATTCGGGAACTCCGCACGATGGATGCGCACGTCCCGATCGCCGGCGAGGGCAACGGCGGGATCTTCTTCCCCGAATACCGACTCGTCCGCGACGGCGCATACGTCGGCGCGAAGTTCCTCGAACTCGTCGCCGAGCGCCCCGTGACCGAGATCATCGCCCCCTACACCGACTACGAGAACGTCCGCATCAACCTCGAATACGACACGGACGCGGAACTCGACGCGATGCTCGGCGCGGCCCGCGAGTTCGCCGAGTCCGCGGACGCCGACCCGAACACGATCGACGGGTACCGCCTCGATTACGGTGACGCCTGGGTGCTGGTCCGTCCCTCCGGCACCGAACCGAAAGTGCGCGTCTACGCCGAGGCGCGCTCGGAGTCACGTGCTCGTATTCTCGCCGAGGAGGCGGCCGACGCACTCCGCGCCGCGCTTGAGGAGTGAGGCTGTCGCCTGCGTCGTCCAGCGTGTTCGGGCGTTCAGGGTCCCCAGTTGTCCACAGCTCCCAGTCGTCCAGAGTTCTCAGTTGTCCTGACGTGAGGACGCCGCCGTTCACAGCGCGAAAAACCCGAATAGCAGACAGACCACGCCGAGCACCAGGAGGACGAAGCCGCGCTCGACGGAGACGTCGTCGCGGCGGTTCGTCGCCGACTCGGTCGTCGTCGGAGTCGAGTCGTCCGACGAGGACCGCTCGCCGGGTGGTTCGAGCCAATCTGTCGGGTGTGCGAGCCCCGTCTCGGTCCCCGCGTCGAGTCGCTCGTCGCCGTCGGCGTCGAGTCGTTCGAGCGCGCGCTTCGTCCGCAGCGACCGCGCCCCGTAGTAGAGGCTGAGTGCCCCGGCTGCGAACGCCACCGCCGAGACGGCGACCATCAGCCCTGTTGCCTGCCGGTCTCGTTCGCGTCCTCCAGCGCCGCCGACAGGCGCTCGCGGGCGTCGCGGAGGCGTTCCAGTTCGGCCGCTGCGACGCCGGACTGAACGCGCTCGCGTTCGTCGGCGTCGAGTTCTTCGTGCGCGCGAGCGGCGAGCCTGAGATCCGCGTAGTCGTCGCGACGGGTCAGATCCCGCACCTCTCGAAGCCGTGCGACAGTCTCCTCGGAGGCGAACCGTCCGAGTAGCGAGATCGCTTCGCCGGCGAAGCGGCGGAGCGTCCCCGCCGACGGCGGCGGGAGCGAGACGGTCAACGGCTCGGCCGAGAGCCGTTCGAGGTACGTTCGGTGGACGGCGACGCTCGTCTGGAGCGTTGCGGGGTCCTCGGCGTAGTGATCCAGTTTCGACCCGGAGTAATCGGCATACTCCAAGAGCGTCGGAATCGGTTCGTCGGCGTCGGGACTCTCCCGAACGAACTCGCGGAGGTCGCGCGGCGGCGACCGGAACGCGACGAGCGGGAACGACTCCGCCCGTTCGAGGAACTCGATCACGGCGGTCGCCGACGCCGACTCGTAGAACGACTGGAACTCGGCGCTGACGGCGTCGTTGTACGCCTCGATCGGGTCTCGGAGTTTCTCGACCGGCGCGCCGAGGTCGGCGTCGGCGAAGGCGAGCGTCTCCGCACGCGATTCGATCTCCTCGTCGAGGTCGCGGAGACAGAGCTTCGCGTCCCGGCGTGCCTCCGAGAGCGTCTCTTTCGTCTCTTCGCGCCGGTCGAGGAGGTCGACGTACTCCGCGGCGGGTTCGAGGTCCTCGCGCGCCGCGTCGAAGTGGTCCTCGCTGAGTCGCCGTCGGTCCATCCGCTCGGCGGCGGCCTCGAAGCCGTCGTGCGCCGGGACCGACTCCGGGAGGTCTTCGACGAGGCCGAGAAAGCGATCCTGGAACTCGACGTACGCCTGGAAATCCCCCGTCCCGGTGGCGGAGTCCTCGTAGTTCTCGAACAGTCGGATCGACTTCCGGTAGGCGTCCGCAGCGGCGACGACGGACTCCTCGCCCACGTCCTCGATCCGCGATTCCACCTTCTCGCGCCGCTCGCGCGCCGCCTGCAGATCCTCGATCCGCGCGTCGACTTCGGCGAGCAGCGCATCCACGTCGGCGTCGTCAGCCGTCGATTCCGGTCCGGACATCGGTCCTTACTCGTACACCGCGTCGGGATCGAACACTTGCTCGCCGACGTTCTCGCCGTCGATCGTCCGGTAGAAACACGAGCGGTGGCCGGTGTGGCACGCACCGCCCGTCTGGTCGACGAGATACAGAAGCGTGTCGGCGTCGCAGTCGACGCGAATCTCCTGAACCTCCTGGGTGTGGCCGCTCGTCGCGCCCTTCTCCCAGAGTTCGTCGCGACTGCGGGAGTAGTAGTGTGCGCGCCCCGTCTCGCGCGTTCGTTCGAGCGCCGCCGGTGAGACGTACGCCAGCATCAACACCTCGCCGGAGTCGGCGTCCTGTGCGACGGCGGGGACGAGTCCGTCATCGCCGAAGTCCACCTCGACGTCGTCGGTCATTACCTCGACCGAGGAGTGTCCGTCCGATAGGTCTTTTGCCCCGTTCTGGACCCGAAATCGCGCTGTCATAAAAATAGTTTGACAAAATAGTGAAACTCCAGAAAACCCAAAACTACGACCGCAGACTGATCGCAATGACTGACCCTCCAGATGGAGAAATCGTCCATCGGACTCTCGAGACGGATCGAGAACAGCCGGTCGTCCAGATTGCAGAGGTCGTCGCCGAACTCGAAGGAAAGAGCCACGAACAACTGACGACGACGTACGAGCACCTCGATCACGTTCTCGAATACATATTCACCACGCCGCCGGTCCCGGAAGCACAGGTGGAAATTACGTTCAGCTACGAGGGATACCGAATCACCGTCGAGCAGGACGGGAGTGCGCAGTTCGTCAAAACGTGACTCGGCCGGCGCTCACAGCACGCCGAGCGCCCCGAGGACGCCGAACACGACGTCGCCGTACGTGAACGCCAGCAGTGTCCCGACGAACATCGGGACGATGAACGGGATGCCCGGCGAGATCCACACGTCGTTCTGATCGGCGACGATCTCTAGGCCGCCGCGGAGTTTCTCCGGTGTCGTGCCGTAGGCCGTCCCGTCGATGCTGTCGAGGAACGCCTCCGCACCCCACTGATCGTCGGCGCCGACGTCAGTGTCGCTTGCGGCGGCCGCTCTGCCGTTCGTATCGCTCGCGAGTGCCGTTCCCTCATCCGTTCCGCCGTCAGTGTCGATATCGGCCGCTCCCGTCTCGGGAACCGGTGAGTCGCTCTCGACGCCGACTGCGCCGTCTGTCGGCTCGTACGTCGCACCGATGCTCTCGGGGTCCCGGAACCCATCGGGGTCCGCCCGGAGGTCTGCGAGGTTCGCGCCGCGCCAGCGGAGGTACATCCGCAGTGCGTCGATGTCGAGGCCGTTCCGCGAGAAGCCGTCGGGCGTCTCGAACAGGCGGCCGTGCGCCGTCGAGAGCGCCGAGACGTCGATCCGCCGGCCGAGGAAGACGACCGGAAATCGGACGTCGCCGTCGAGCAGATTCCGTCCCGCGAGCGCGAGCGGATAGACGGCCGCGAGGACGACCGTGTTCGTCAGGACAGTCATCGAGAAGACGCCGAGCGTCGTCACAGTCGAGGGCAGCGTGAACCCCGCGAAGTAGTACGTCGGAAACGTCGGGAGGAGAATCGCGATCGTGATGAGCGCCTTCGCGTCTGCGCCCCCGAAGCCGCCGAGCAGCCAGAAGATGTAGGCGATCGGTGCGACGAGAAAGAGGCTGATCGCGACGCGCACGAAGAATAAGACGTCCGCAGACGTCGCCATCGACACGTGTCCGAGGGCGTCCCACATGAGCAAGAGGACGCCCAGCGCGACCAGCGGGTACCAGGTCCGACTCGGTACCCGTCGCGTCTCGACGTCCCGCCACGCCGCCCACCCGAGGACTGGGAGGACGGCCAACCGAAGCAGATCCGGTACGCTGGCGAACATACAGGGGAAGTGACCCCGGGGGAGTTGTAGTTTGCGTCTGCGTCGGCTCTACCTCGCACACCGCGTCGGCGCTCACACGTGACAACTACGACACTCGCTGGCCCGTCGTCTTCCATCCAAGCTTACTCGCCGGGCGACTCGACGACGCCCAGTTGTTGGAGGAAGCTGAGGTTGTCGGGCAGCACCCACCATTCAGCGACCTTTCCGTCCTCCAACCGGAGGAAAGCCATCGTCTGATGCTCGAACTCGTTGCCGGTCGGTTCGATCCCCATCAACTCCCCGTCGTGGACGCCGCGCTCTGTCAACCTGGCAGCGACGGTATCTCCCTCCGCGATCATATCCTCGACGGTCACCGTGTAGTCCGAAAACGCGTCGAGCGTCTCCGCGAAGCTCTCTTTGATCTCTTCGTGGCCACGGAAATCACGCATTGGGCTGTGTTCCACCGCGTCCGTCGCATACAGCTCCTCGACTGCGTCGAGGTTTCTCTGTTCCAGTACGTCTCGCAGGATCCGATGGGCGATTTCTTTGTTTTCCTCACTCGACATCGGCGTCCCCTGTATGCTGGAGCCACGACTATTGTTAGCGAGTGCTGTATCGAACTATGACCGACGTAAACGAGAGAAAGGCCCGCCTATTTTCCGGTCGATCAGATCCGGGACGGCGATTGATCTGCAGCGGCGATCGAGGACGGTTCTCCCCGGCGTTGGCCGTCTGCGCTGCCGACGAGGTCGCGGGCGCAAAAAGCGCGAATGTTGGGATTTCGGTTCTCGGTGCGACCGAGAACGGGTGTTAGAGGAACCGTTCGTCGTACAGCCTTCGTTAGATGACGCGGTTCTGGAGGTAGTCGAGGTGCTTCGCGTTGTAGACGATCTTGACCTCGTCGGCTGCCGGCGAGCCGATACAGGTCAGGCGGACGTTCTTTTCGGAGACTTCCTCGTCGGAGAGGATCTGCTGCATATCCATATCGATCTCGCCCTCCTTGAGGATGGACGCGCAGTTCGCGCAGGCACCCGCGCGGCACGAGAAGGGCCAGTCGTAGCCCTGCGCCTCGGCGGCTTCGAGGATGTATTCGCCCTGGTTGACTTCGAGAGAACCGTAGTCTTCGTCGTCCAGACCCGCGTCAGCGGCCTTCTCGAAGAGGTCGTCGTCGTCCATGTCCCAGCCCTGGTCGTCCAGCACTTCGTAGTTGAGGTATTCTACGGTAGGCATCAGCAAGCGGTTTGTATGCCACCCCATTAGACTTTGCTGTTCGATTCGTCGATTACGGGCGATTGTTCGGGACGTATCACTGCTGTGTGCGGTGACAGTGGGGGTCACTCCGCCGGAGGCGCGGCCGACTGCGACGACTTACAGCGGGACGGCCGCGAAGAGCGCGTACGACGCCGCGGCCGAGAGACTCGGCGTGAGGAGCCAAAAGAAGATCACGCGACCGGTCGTCCCCGGGTCGAACAGATCGGTGCCGCCGAGATCGCGTGCGGACTCTTCGCCCACTGGCGGGACTTCGTCGCTCGTTTCGGTCGTCAGCGCGTCGACGGACATCTCCGGCGCGGTGCCCCCGAGCGCTTCGCCGAGGGTCACCGTCCGCGTGGCGCGACCCCAGCCGAGTCCGACGATGCACATCGTCGCCGAGACGGCGAGACTCGCCGGAATGCCGAGATACGACAGCATCGCGATCAGCGACGCCGACACCGTCTCGACGACGAGCGCGGCCAGGATCGGCAGTTCCGTGAGGTCGTTACCGACGGTGTCGAGCGTCCGCCGTGCGATGGTGAACGCGCCGAGACCGATCGCGCCGGCCGCGAGGAAGATGCCCTGATTGATCGACACCGCGCCGTTGCCGACGAGCGGGGCGACGGCGTTGGCGGCGTTCGACGCGCCCGCCGAGTAGGCCATATAACAGGCGATGACGACGACGAGGCCGACGCTGCCGAGTTCTCGGGGCGTCGTGTTCGGCCCGAGTCGGGGCCGCGGAAACCCGTTCTCGCGGTCGAGGACGACGATCGGGCCGGGAGAGCGGTCGAGTTTCAGTTTCGCGTCGAGGTAGGGGTAGACGTACCGGCCGATGACCGCACAGATCCAGAAGGCGATCACCGGGGCGACAATCCACCACGAAATGATCTCGAGCATCACGGCTTCGTTCAGCGTCCCGGAGGCGACGCCGAGGCCGGCGATCGCGCCGACCGCCGTCATCGACGTCGACGCGGGGACGCCGAACGTGTTCGAGATGAGGAGCGCCAGGCCGACGAAAAAGAGGACGGCGACGCTGGCGGCGAGCGTGAACTCGCTTTGGGGGACGATGCGCCCGCCCATCGTCTCGATGACTTCGCGCCCGGCGGTCCACGCGCCGAGGAGCGCGAAGCCGGTCATCAGGATCGCCGCGCCCAGTTTCGAGACGAGGTCGCTCCCGACGGCGGGGCCGAACGCGACGCCCGTCGAGGAGCCGCCGATGTTGAATCCGACGAAGACAGCGACGAAGAGACCGACGGCGAGGAGTGTTTCGACCACGACGCGTGGTTCGCAGTACCGGCGGAAAAACGTCACCATCGACGCCGAGAACGCCCGGCACGCCGCAGTAAGATCGGTCAGGCCACTCGACTGCGTCCGGGCACGACGCTCATAATGATTACTCTCACTGTGTACCGGTGAGCGCCGGCAACCGAGGTGGCGCTCATCGGTAAGAGACGAGAGTAATCATTATCAGTTCGTCGCGGCGTCGATCGCCTGTTCGAGGTCGGCGATGATGTCGTCGACGTCCTCGATGCCGACCGAGAGGCGGACCATATCGGGCGTCACGCCCGCGGCGTTCTGTTCTTCTTCGGTGAGTTGTTGGTGCGTCGTCGAGGCGGGGTGGATCACGAGCGTCTTCGCGTCGCCGACGTTCGCGACCAGGGAGGCGAGTTCGACGTTGTCGACAGTGTCGCGGGCGGCCTCGTAGCCCGCTTCGAGGCCGAAGGTGATCATCCCGCCGTAGCCGCCCTCTAAGTACTCGGAGGCCTCCTCGTGCGTCTCGTGGCTCTCCAAGCCGGGGTAGTTGATCCACGAGACAGCGTCGTGGCCTTCTAAGAACTCCGCGACGGCCATCGCGTTCTCGCAGTGTCGCTCCATCCGCATCGGCAGCGACTCCAGTTTTTCGAGGGTGTTCCACGCGTCGAACGGCGACTGGGCGTTCCCGAGATCGCGCAGGCCGCGGGCGATGGCCGCGTACGTGAACGCGGCGTCGCCGAAGCGCTCGGCGAAGTTGACGCCGTGGTAGGCGGGGTTCGACGCGCCGATCTCGGGGTACTTCTCGGCGTGCTCGCTCCAGGGGAACGAGCCGCCGTCGACCAGAATCCCACCGATCGTCGTCCCTGCGCCGGTGAGCCACTTGGTCGTGGAGTTCCACACGAGGTCTGCGCCGTGTTCGATCGGGCGGCAGAGATACGGCGTCGCGAAGGTGTTGTCGACGAACAGCGGCACGTCGTGCTCGTGAGCGATGTCGGCGATGCGTTCGATGTCGGGCGTGACGAGCGCGGGGTTGCCGATCGTCTCTAAGTGGACGTACGCCGTGTCCTCGTCGATTGCCTCCTCGTACGCCTCGTAATCGAGCGTGTCGACGAACTTCGTCGTGATCCCGCGTCGCTCGACGGTATGCGTGAAGTAGGTGTAGGTGCCGCCGTACAGCGACGCCGCCGTGACGATGTTGTCGCCGGCGCTGGCGAGCAGGAAGGTCGCGAGGTCGAGTGCGGCCATCCCGGACGCCGTCGCTGCCGCACCGACGCCGCCTTCGAGCGAGGCGAGGCGCTCCTGCAACATTCCGACCGTCGGGTTCATCAGCCGGCTGTAAATGAAGCCCTCCTTCTCTAAGGCGAACTGGCCGGCAGCGTCTTCGGCGTCCTCGAAGACGTAGGAACTCGTCTGATAGATCGGCGGTGCGCGTGAGCCAGTCGTCGGGTCGGGTTCCTGTCCCGCGTGGAGGCTCCGCGTCCCGAATCCGAGTGGTGTGTCGTCGTCGTCAGCCATAGCGCACCCTTCTCGGAGCGGGGGCCTAACGGACGTGGCGCGTGCAATTTCCGCCGGTATCTGCGACGAGCGCTTCTGTCGCGCGGATTTATTTCGTCAGCTAATCGACTGACGATTGTGGAATATGGACCATTCTGGATGGCGACCTGTCGCTGGCCAAGTTACGGAATAGTGCCACCTCCGTGATCCGCCCCGTCATCCTATGGACGTCTACGGTCATCGAAACGGTATTGTAACGGTGCAGAATATGAGGTTAGAGATGACAGACGAGACCGAAGATACGCCGGGAAGATTCACGAAAAAGCGATTCACGCCGCGTTCTCTCCTGACTGGTACTGCAAAATTCGTGCACAACCTTCCGGATTTGGTGCGCGCAAAACGAGCAGACAGAGTCAGCGACCAGTTCGCAGAGAAGATTATGCTCGCGGTCACTGCCGTCAACGAGTGCCAGTACTGCACTCGCTACCACACCGACCTCGCTCAGGAGACGGGCGTCGATCAAGCGACCATCGACCGAATCCTCGAAAACGACGTCGACGGGGCTGTCGACGACGAGGAACGGACCGCGCTCCTGTTCGCACAGGCGTACGCCGAGGCCGACGAGGATCCGAATCCGGACGCAGTCGCCGAGCTACGCGAAACCTACGGACCCGAGACGGCCGCCGACGTGCTGGCGTTCGTTCGCGCGATCTACTTCGGCAATCTGCTCGGAAACTCCTACGACGCGCTCAAATTCGGCATCCGACGACGGACGCGTCGCGCTCGTCGCTGTCTCCGCCGCGGGGCCGAGAGCGCACAGCGAGCGGTCGAGCGCCTGCGAGAGCGCTGTCCGGTCTGAATCGCAGGGGCACCTGCTCCGGATGGCCTCACGCCGCTGCACCACTTCCGACCGACGACCCCACGAGCAGAAGTACCAGCGCCACGAGCCCGACGCCGAGCACGCTCTGTGTCGAATTCGTCCCGACGGCGAGTAGGGCGACGGCAGCGACGAGGACGACTCCGCCGACGCTGACCGCGAGCGCACGGCCGCGATCGACGAGCACACCGAGTCCGGCGAGGACGAAGGCGACGCCGGCGACTCCCCCGGCGACGACGACGTTCAGGACCGCGCCGCGAGCGAGCAGCGCGATGCCGGGCGCGCCCGCGGTCGGCACGAAGAAGCCGCCCAGGACGAGGACGCCGCCGACAACGGCGACGGAGAGGCCAGCGAGGCGTGCGAGGAGATCTGCCGGAGACATACCGTCGGACACAGCGCGCAGCGAAAAGTGCGTTCGGGTTCAGCGGGACCGTCCGGTCGGCCCGCTGGGGCGGCGCGGACTCACCGACTGAACAGCGACGCGTGAACGGGCGCGAAGTCGCCGCCGGTGTTGGGTTCGGCTTCGACGGTGTCGTGGACGGAGCGCCCGTTGACGCCCTCCGCGAGGAAATCGCGGAGCGGTGGCCCGACCTTCTCGGGTTCGACGAGGAACGCGTCGTGGCCGTGGTCGGAGTCGATGACGTGGTGCGACACCGGCACGCCCGTCTCGCGGAACGCCTCGGCGACGGTCTCCGATTGCTCGGTGGTGAAGTGCCAATCGCCCGTGAACGAGAGCAACAGCGCCTCGCCCTCGAAGGCGGCAAGCGCGCGCGAGTCGTTCTCGTAGCCCTCCGAGAGGTCGTAGTCGTCCATCGCCCGCGTGAGATACAGATAGGAGTTGGCGTCGAAGCGGTCGACGAACTTCTCGGCCTGGTAGTCGAGGTAGGACTCCACGTCGCGGTAGGGGAAGAACGCCGCGGCGGGGTCGGCGGGGAAGGAGTCCCGGCGCGCGTCGCGGCCGGCGGCGCGCCGCCCGAACTTCTGCTCCATCGACGACTTCGAGAGGTACATCACGTGGCCGATCTGGCGGGCGAGCGCGAGGCCGTCGGTCGGCTGTTCGTCGTTTCCGTAGTAGTCGCCGCCGTTCCAGTGCGGATCGGTCGTGATCGCTCGGCGCGCGATGGCGTCGAGCGCGAGACACTGCGCGTCGAGGCGTGCCGCTGCGGCGACGGAAACGACGTACCGGGCGTCGTCGGGGTAGCGCTTCGCCCAGTCGAGGGCGTTCATCCCGCCGACGCTCCCGCCCACGACCGCGTGCAGGCGGCCGACGCCGAGCTCGTCGAGCAGTAGGCGCTGCGAGCGCGTCCAGTCGCCGATCGTGACCGGCGGGAAGTCGGTGCCGTACACCTCGCCCTCGGGATCGGTCGATGCGGGGCCGGAGGTGCCGTAGCACGAGCCGGGGATGTTCGCCGAGACGACGTAGTACTCGTTGGTGTCGATCGCCTTGCCGGGGCCGACGATGTCGTTCCACCACGCGCGAGCCTGGCCCGCGGTCTCGGAGCCGTAGCCGGCGACGTTCTGGCTGCCGGTGAGGGCGTGACAGACGAGCACCGCGTTGTCACCGTCGAACTCGCCGTAGGTCTCGTAGGCGACTTCGAGGTTCTCGATCTCGTCGCCGGAGGCGAAGTCGAACCGCCCGAGGTCGACGGTTCCGCTGTCTGTTTTCATCGTGTTTCCTCCCCCTCGGAGTCCGAGGCCGAAACGCCTTGCGTTGCGGCGCGGATCGCCCGGTCCAGGTCGGCGATGACGTCGGCGGCGTCTTCGATGCCGACCGAGAGGCGGACCATCTCGGGGCTGAGCCCCGCCGCGCGCTGTTCTTCCTCACTCAACTGTGCGTGCGTCGTCGAGGCGGGGTGGATCACGAGCGTCTTCGCGTCACCGATGTTCGCGAGGAACGACGCGAGGTCGACCTCCTCGCAGGTCCGCTTGGCCGCCTCGAAGCCACCTTCGAGGCCGAAGGTGACCATTCCGCCGTACTCGGACTCGCCGTCGCCGTTCTCCTCGGAGCCCAGATACCGGGTCGCGTTCTCGTGGGTCGGGTGGTCCTCGAACCCCGGATACGACACCCACGCGACGTCCGCGTGTTCGTGGAGGAAGGTCGCGACCTCGCGGGCGTTCTCACAGTGGCGCTGCATTCGCAGCGGGAGCGTCTCCAGCCCCTGGATCGTCTGCCAGGCGTCGAAGGGCGACTGCTGATTTCCGAGCGTCCGGAGCGCCCGCTGGCGGGTGGCGTTGGCGAACGCGGCCTCGCCGTAGCGCTCGACGAAGTCGATGCCGAACGCCGGGTTGGGTCCAGAAAGCTCGTCGTAATCGGCGTGTTCCCACGGGAAGGTGCCGCCGTCGACGAGGACGCCGCCGACGGTCGTCCCCGAGCCGTGGAGCCACTTCGTCGTCGACTCCCAGACGATGTCCGCGCCGTGTTCGAGCGGCCGACAGAGATACGGCGTCGCGAAGGTGTTGTCGACGACGAGCGGCGCGGCCGCCTCGTGGGCAATGTCTGCGAGGCGCTCGAAGTCGGGCGTCTTCAGCGAGGGGTTCGCGATGGTCTCGACGTGGACGAACGCGGTATCCTCGTCGATCCGGTCTGCGAAGGCGTCGTAGTCGAGGGTGTCCACGACCCGGATGTCGACGCCGCGGCGCGTCGCCATCTTCGTCAGATAGGTCGCCGTCCCGCCGTACATATCCGCGCTCGCGACGACGTTGTCGCCGGCGTTGGCGAGCATACTGGTGATCGAATCGAGCGCAGCCATTCCCGAGGCGGTCGCGACCGCGGCGACACCGCCTTCGAGGGCAGCGAGTCGCTCTTCGAGGATCCGCGTCGTCGGATTCGAGATCCGCGAGTAGACGTCGCCGTCGACCGAAAGCGCGTAGAGGTCGGCGGCGTGGTCGGCGTCCTCGAAGGCGTAGGAGGTCGTCTGATAGAGCGGCGGTGCGCGAGCGCCCGTCGCCTCGTCCGGCTCCTGACCGGCGTGTAGACTCCGGGTGTGGAACCCATCGACCATACTATGTGTAGTATGCATATTCCCACACAAACTTATAACCAGCGGTTACGGGACACGGGTCACAGTTGCGGGGCCGGTGCGACGAAGCACCTAACTCGGGGCCGTCCGATCCGTCGATACGATGAGCGACGAGGCGTCGTCGGAGGAGGCCAGCGGCGACAGTGCGGGAGAGGCGTTCGAGCCGGCGTACGCCGATCCGGACAATCCGTACCTTCGCGATCCGGACACGGACTTCGCGCCGGTCGAGGAACTGACCCGCGAGGAGGCGCAGGCGCAGGCGGCGTTGCTGCGGGAGGCGATCCGCGAGCACGACCACCGCTACTACGTCGAGGCCGACCCACTCATCTCCGATCGCGCGTACGACGAGTTGTTCGCCCGGTTGCAGAGCCTCGAGGCCGAGTTCGACCTCGAACGCGAGACTAGTCCGACCCGCCGCGTCGGCGGCGAACCGTTGGAGGAACTCGAAACCGTCGCGCACGCCGCGCCGATGCTCTCGATCGAGCAGTCGACGGCGGCCGAGGAGGTCCGCGAGTTCGATCGCCGCGTCCGCGACGCCGTCGGCGACGTCGACTACGTCTGTGAACCCAAGTTCGACGGCCTCTCGGTCGAAGTCGTCTACGAGGACGGCGAGTACGTCCGCGCGGCGACGCGGGGCGACGGTCGGCGCGGCGACGACGTCACCCGACAGGTGCGGACGATCCGGTCGATCCCGCTCGAACTCGGCGGCGACGTGCCGGAGTTCCTCGCCGTCCGCGGCGAGGTGTTTATGCCGCGAGACGCGTTCCGCGAGCACAACCGCGAGCGCGTCGAGCGAGGCGACGACCCGTTCGCGAACCCCCGGAACGCCGCCGCCGGGACGCTCCGGCAACTCGACCCCTCGGTCGTCGCCGATCGGCCGCTCGATTGCTTCTTCTACGACGTGTTGGACGCGAGCGAGGTTCCGGACAGCCAGCGGGAGACGGTCGACGCCCTCCGTGAGTGGGGCTTCCACGTGAACGACCGCGTCGAGGCCGTCCCCTCGATCGACGAGGCGATCGACTACCGCGACGCCCTGCTCGACGCCCGTGAGGACCTGAACTACGAGATCGACGGCACCGTGATCAAGGTCGACGACCGCGAGGCCCGGGAAGCCTTGGGGGCGACGAGCCGAGCCGTCCGATGGGCCTTCGCCTACAAATTCCCGCCGCGTGCAGAGGTGACACACGTCACCGACATCGTCGTCCAGGTGGGCCGCACCGGTCGGCTCACGCCTGTTGCCCTTCTCGATCCAGTCGACGTCGGCGGCGTCACCGTCTCGCGAGCATCACTCCACAACCCTGAGGAGATCGAACGCCTCGGCGTCGACGTCGGCGACGAGGTGCGCGTCCGCCGCGCGGGCGACGTCATCCCGGAAGTCGCAGAGGTGATCGAGAAGCGCGCTGCGGGCACCTACGACTTCCCCGAAACGTGCCCGGTCTGCGACAGCCCCGTCGAGCGCGACGGCCCGCTGGCGTTCTGTACCGGCGGTCTCACCTGCGACGCTCAGCTCGTGCGGACGATCGTCCACTACGGGAGCCGACAGGCGCTCGACATCGACGGCCTCGGCGAGGAGCGCGTCGAACAGCTCGTCGATACGGGCGTACTGTCGACGCTACCGGACCTCTATCGGCTCTCCGCCGACGACCTCGCCGATCTGGAGGGCTGGGGCGAGACGAGCGCGCAGAACCTCGTCGACGCCGTCGCGGCGACGACGTCGCCACCGCTCTCTGACTTTCTCGTCGCGCTCGGGATCCCCGAGGTCGGCGAGAGCACGGCGCGAAACCTCGCCGCGACGTTCGGCGACCTCGACGCCGTGATGGACGCCTCCGAGGCGGACCTGCGAGCGGTCGACGACGTCGGACCGACCGTCGCAGCGCGCATCCACGACTTCTTCGCGAACGAGCAGAACCGCGCGGTCGTCACGGAACTGCGCGAACTGGGCGTCGAGCCCGAATCCGTCGAGTCGACAGGCGGCGACGAACTCGACGGGCTGACGTTCGTGTTCACGGGCTCGCTCTCGGTGACGCGCGCCGACGCCCAAGAGGTCGTCGAGCGTCACGGCGGCACGGCCACCGGGAGCGTCTCCGGGAATACGGATTACCTCGTCGTCGGCGAGAACCCGGGTCAGACGAAGCGCGACGACGCCGCGGACAACGACGTGCCGACGCTCGGCGAAGACGAATTCGCGGCGCTCCTCGAAGAGCACGGGATCGAGTATCCGCCGGAAACTGAGTGACCGACCGATCTGGGTCGACGTGACTGAGCAGCGGTCCTCAGAGGTCCTCGCGCTCGAACGCCCAGTAGCCGACGGCGGCCGGCACGGCGATCCACGCGAGCAAGAGCAGAAAGAGGAACCAATCTGTGAAGTAGAACGGCATCGACTCCTGCAGGGTCGATCCGAGGACCGCTCGCTCCCCGAACGTGGTGCTGAGAAGCCGCGCTCGCGCCGGCTCGTAGTACAGCCCGGCCGCGAGCGTCTCGTAGGCCTTCAGCGGGTTCACGTACTTCAGGAACACGCCAAGCTTGACGCGGGTGAGCTCTCCGACGCTCATCCCGACCTGCTCTGCAGTGTAGTTCAGGAGCTTCGGGATGCCCTCCGCGATCGATCCCCAGAGGACGGCGAAGACGAAGTACAGCCCCATCGTCGCGAGCGTCGCCTCGCGGTTCGAATCCGCGAGCGCGGAGAGGCTCAGTCCGATCGAGACGAAGGCGACGCCGAGAATCGCCGTGAGAGCGACCTGCGGCGCGAACGCGCCGAGCTGCAGTCGCGTCCCGGTCGCGACGAGGGCTACGAACGTCGCGAGGAACCCGACGAGCAGCGCGGCCACGATGACTGTCGACCGGCCGAGAAGCTTCCCGACGACGACGTCGAGACGCGAGTTCGGCAGCGACAGCAGGAGCTTGATCGATCCTGTCTCGCGTTCCTCGGTGATCGAGCCGTACGATGTCGAGAGCGCGATGAAGCCGAGCACGAGCGCGAGTAGCGCCGGGAACGAGAAGCTGAACACGCCGAGGTTCGCGAAGAACCCGAAGAGGTTCGATACCTGTCGGTTCGCCGGCGGGAGCAGGACACCGAAGAACAGTGCGCTGGCTCCGCCGAGGAACAGCGCGAAAAACAGCGTCGAGCCGTGGAGCCACCGCGAGCGGATCGCGTCGCGGAACTCCTTGCGGGCGACGGCCTGCCAGCTCATTGTCGCACCTCCACGTCGTCGGCGGCCGACTCGGGCGATCCACTGTCAGTCGTCTCGACGGCGTCGGCCTCGGCAACGCCCCCGCCCTCGGTGTACGCGAGGAACAGGTCTTCGAGGGACGCCTCCTCGGTCGTGAAGTCGGTGACGGCGACGCCGCGGTCTTCCAGTTCCGTGACGACTCGGGTCTTCGCGTCGCTGTCGCAGGCGACCCGAAGTGCACCGTCGCCGTCGCGGTCGACGCTCTGGACTCCGTCGAGGTTGCCGACGGCAGCCAGCACCTCGTCGCCGACCGGGTCGCCGACGGAGACAGAGAGCGTGGCGTCGGCGTCGGTCGCCTCCCGGAGGCCGTCGATGGAGTCGACGGCGACGAGTTCGCCGTCGCGGAGGATCCCGACCCGGTCACAGACGGCCTCGACCTGTTCGAGGATGTGGCTGGAGAAGAAGACGGTCGTGCCTCGTTCGGCCTCCTCGAGTACGATCTCGCGCATCTCCTTCGCGCCGGCCGGGTCGAGCCCCGAGGACGGTTCGTCGAGGACCAGGAGGTCGGGGTCGCCGACGAGCGCCATCGCGAGCGCGAGGCGCTGGCGCATCCCCTTCGAGTACCCACCGGCCTGTCTGTCCGCGGCGTCGGCGAGCCCGACGCGCTCTAATACGGCGTCGGGGTCGTCGTCGACCTCCTTGGAGTCGATCGCGAATTCGACGTGGGCACGGCCGGTCAGCCGATCGTAGACGTCGAATCCCTCCGGGAGGACGCCGGTTCGCTCGCGGACGGCGACGCTCTCCGCACGGGCGTCGTGACCGAGTACAGTCACAGTCCCCGTGGTGGGGCGGACGAAATCGAGGAGGACGTTGATCGTCGTCGACTTCCCCGCACCGTTCGGGCCGAGAAAGCCGAACACCTCCCCCTCCTCGACAGTCAACGAGAGGTCCGAGACGGCGGTGACGTCCTCGAACCGCTTTGTCAACCCGTCGAGTTCGATGGCGGCCATAGGCGAGGGTTGTCAGGTCCGTGCATAAAGCGTTTGGTGGCAGAATCAGCTCTGAGATTCGTTCAGGACGAGGCTCGCCGTGTCTGCGTCGCGTTCTCTTCGGATGGACTACACTTCGTCGTCGGGCTCGTACTGTTCACGCATCCGTTCGACTTCCGCAGCGTAGCGCTCTCGGACTTCGTCGTCGACCGGTTCGAGGTCGTCACGGTCGACGTCCACGGCGGCCGTCGTCCCGACCCCGCGCTGTCGCATAATCGTCGTCGACACCTGCTTTCGACGGAGCTGTGACCCGTCGGGCGTCGCATACACCATATCGACGAGTCCGCGGTCAGTGTACGTCCGTTCGACGAGCCAGCAGCGAACCGTGTTGTCGTCGGTGGAATCGTCGCCGTCGTCCATACTCCGAGAATCGGCGAGGAGCGGTTTGTAGCTACCGTCTCGGTGGCTCGTCGGCTGCGCGGTCAACTTTCTTACTGTCGTCCGGCGTATCTCCCACTATGCCCTCCACACGATCCGCCGCCGTTTATCGGTGGCTCACCGCACAGCGACAGCTCACGATATTCACGGCGATCGCGATCGCGCTCCCCACGGCCTACGCGTTCCAGTCGCGCGTCGGAACGGATACAGGCGGCTTCCTGCTCTTGCTGCTCCTCGGTGTCGGCGTGCCGACGGCGTACGACGAGTACTGGCCGCCCTACGATCGGGCGTGGCAGGCGGTCCTCTGGACCGTCCTCGTGGGAGCGGTGGCAGCAGCAGAGTTCACGGCGTTCTATCTCATCGGGACGGACGTTCTGGAGCTTGCTCCCCGTTCGAGCACCGCCGGCGCGTTCCTCCTCACGAGTCTCCAAAACCTCGCGTTCCTCACTGTCCGCCGCCGAGCAGCGCAGCCGTAACTGTCTCAGGTCACATCGCCACCCGCGGATCACGTCACTCTCAAGCCTATTCGCCCGCTACACCGACTCGATGGAGCGCAGCGAACTTCGCGACCGCGCCGCGGAGTTACCGACCGACCCCGGCGTCTATCAGTTTCTCGACGGCGAGGACGTCCTCTACGTCGGCAAGGCCGTCGACGTCCGAGATCGCGTCCGATCGTACGCCGATCCGCGCGGCGAGCGCATCCGGCAGATGGTCGAGCGCGCTCGGTCTATCGACGTCGCCGTAACCGACACCGAGACGCAGGCGCTGCTTCTCGAAGCGAATCTGATAAAGCGGCATCAGCCGCGGTACAACGTCCGGTTGAAGGACGACAAGTCCTATCCATTGGTCCAGCTCACCGACCATCCAATCTCACGGATCGCGGTCACGAGAGATCCCGACCCCGGTGCGACCGTCTTCGGCCCGTTCACCGACAAGGGGCGAGTCGAGACCGTGGTGAAAGCGCTCAGAGAGACCTACGGCCTCCGTGGCTGCTCGGATCACAAGTACGCGAACCGCGACCGCCCGTGTCTCGACTACGAGATGGGCCTGTGTAGCGCGCCCTGTACCGACGAGATCGACGCCGACGCCTACCGGGAGGACGTCGCGTCGGTGGTCCGCTTCTTCGAGGGCGAGACCGGCGTCCTTGCCGACCCGCTCCGGCGCGCGATGGAGAACGCGGCGGAGGCCGAACAGTTCGAGCGCGCGGCGAACCTCCGCGACCGCCTCGATGCGGTCGAATCGTTCCACGGCGCGGGCGAGGAGGCCGTCTCAGCGCAGTCCGACGAACGAGCGGTCGACGTTCTCGGTGTATCGGTCGAAGGCGACACCGCAACCGTCGCGCGACTCCACAGCGAACGCGGCCAGCTAGTCGACCGCTCGCGGCACCGTCTCGACGCGCCCGAGGGCGGCGAGCGGTCCGCCGCCGTCCTCACGGCGTTCCTCACGCAGTACTACGCCGAGCGCGACTTCCCCGATGCGATCCTCTGTTCGGAGCGTCCGGACGACGACGACGTAACGGCGTGGCTCAACGCCGAGGGCGTCGACGTCCGCGTGCCTGGCGCGGGACGCGAGGCGAAGCTCGTCGACCTCGCGCTCAAGAACGCCCGGAGCGGGCCGGACCGCGGCGACGAACTCGGGGCGCTCGCGAACGCGCTGGGGCTGTCGACCGTCGACCGGATCGAGGGGTTCGACGTGAGCCACGCCGGCGGGAAAGCCGTCGTCGGCAGCGACGTCTGTTTTGTCGACGGCTCCGCCGAGAAATCCGACTACCGGCGGAAGCGACTCCCCGACGGCAACGACGACTACGCGAGTATGCGCGCACTCGTCCGCTGGCGGGCCGAACGGGCGATCAAGGGACGAGACGATCGACCCGATCCCGACCTCCTGTTGATCGACGGCGGCGACGGCCAACTCGGGGCCGCGCAGGCCGCACTCTCCGAGACCGGCTGGGACGTGCCAGTCGTCGCGCTCGCGAAGGAAGACGAACTCGTCGTCACCCCTGATCGGGTTTACGACTGGGCGGACGACGACCCCGCGTTGCACGTCCTCCAGCGCGTCCGCGACGAGGCGCACCGCTTTGCGGTCCAGTACCACCAGACGCTCCGCGACGACGTCCGGACGGTGCTCGAAGACGTCCCGGGTGTCGGCGCCGAGACGCGGCGGGCGCTCCTCAGGCGGTTCGGGAGCGTGGAGAACGTCCGCGCGGCGTCGACTGCAGATCTGATCGACGTCCCGGGCGTCGGCGAGAAGACGGCGCAGTCGATACGCGAACGGCTGTGATGCGCCTTGGGGTCCTGCGACCGCGCGAATATGGCCTGTTGGGGCGAACAGTCGACACACGTCCCTGCTCCCGCGCCGACGTGCCGAGCGACCGCTACCCGGCGCGGGACCTCGTTTAGGTCACGCCGGGCCTGGCCCCGGCATCGGATATAAACGCTCGGTCGGAGACCGATCGCGCCGCCGCTCTGCAATCCAGTTCGGAGTGTAGTTTGGTACCACTAGGCAGAATCCTTAATAGTCCTTCCTGCACCAGGTCGAGGTATGGACGACATCTTCGTCGCACGGGTAATGTCCTCGCCAGTACACACTGTCTCGCCGGACACGCTCGTCGAGGAGGTCGCACAGAAGATGCTGGACGCAGAGATCGGCTCGGTCGTCGTCGTCGACGACGGCCAACTCGTCGGGATCTTGACCAACACCGACTTCGTGAAGATCGTCGCCGAGCGGAAGCCGAAGGACCAGACGCCCGTCTCCGCGTACATGTCCGACGCCGACGTCACGACGACGGCGCAGGTCCCGATCGCCGACGTCGCCGACTCGATGATCGAACACGGCATCCACCACGTGCCTGTCGTCGACGCCGACGACGCGGTCATCGGGATGGTCACGACGACCGACCTGGCGTCGTACATCTCGCATCTCGAAGCCGCGAAGGCGTAGCCGGGCCGAACGACTGTCGCGCCGACGAAAAGACGTATTAGCATCACTTTCGAAGCGCGTGGCGTGACTGGTCCCTCCCTCTCACGCCGTTCCCTCCTCCGCGGTGGCGCCGCCGCGGGCCTCGCCGCGCTCGCTGGCTGCGGCGCCGTGGCCGCCGCGGGGCCGTGGGCCGTCCCCGTGCCCGACGGGGTCTCACACCAGGACGTCGCCGTTGTGCGCCCGCCACACCGGGATGTCGCGATCGAGCACCTCCGCGACCTCCTCGAGCGTGCCGAACCGATCGTCGAACGCGCGCGCTCGGCTGGCGTCTTCGAGGGCGAACGGTTCCTCGGCTACGAAGGAAGCGTCGCGTCCGCGCGAGAGTTCCTCGACGGCTCGCACGCGGCCTCGTTCGATACGATCAGTGAAGCCCGGTACCACGTCCGGTACGTCGCCGAGACGTTCGGCGTTGCCGCCGCCGGCCTCGACGACGTGTCTATCGAGCCGTCCGGCGCGGCACAGACTGGCCCGGCCGCGGGCATCGAAGACTTGGTCGGGACGCTCAGTTACGAGAGCGACGCGCCCGCGGAGACGATGGTCTGGATCGACCTCGTGGAGTCGTGGCTCCACGCGGCGATGATCGCCGGCAAGAACGCCGAAGTCGACCGCGACGAACTCGCAGAGAAGCCCGAACGCGTCCGCAAGAAGGCGCTGGCTCGGGCCGTCCGAAACCACGAGCGCTCCGTCCGGTTTCTGAGTGACGCCCGCCAGTTCTATCGGACGTTCCGTGCTCGGCAGTCCGCTCCCGCGTCGATCGGACTCACGGCGGCCCGCGAGACGTACCGCGAGCGTGCACAGGAGTCGTCGCACGACAACGAGTGGTACCACGAGCGTCACACCGACGAGGAGACGCCGCGCGACACCGCGTGGAATCGACTCTTGACGCTCCACCCGGGTGAAAACAGCCTCGACGACGCCGAGTGGGCGCGTCGAGACGGGCTCTCCGGGCTCGAAACGGTCCAACTCGCGGAAGCGGCCGTCGAATTCCAGGGCTTTTCGACCGGCCGTGACGCCGTCGAGCGGTTGCGCGGTCGCCAGTCGATCCCGAAGCGACTGCTGCTCGACGCGAAACGGCGGGCCGTCGACGGCGCGTATCGGATTGCCGCCGCAGGCGACCCCTTCGAGAAATGGCTCCTGCGTCGGGCAGCGATGTACCTCTCGAAGGGAGACCGATTCCTCACCGACGGCGAGATCCTCGACAACTATCCGCGAGCGCACGCGCTGGCCTGCTACGGGGTTGCGGTCGGCGTCGTGGACGCGATCCCGTCGGTCGCGAGCGTCGTGACGGACTGAGTCCCGTTCGAGCGGCGAAAAAATCAGGTGTAGGGAAGGTTCCGGCTGCTCCGTTCGAGTCTACGCGATCTTCTCGTACTGCTCTGAGAGCTTCTCTGCGGCGTCGTCCATCAGGTCCGCCTCGTAGTCGTCGAGGTCCCACTCGACGACCTCTTCGACGCCGTCGGAGCCGAGTTTGACGGGGACGCCGAAGGCGGTGTCTTCGTAGCCGAATTCGCCGTCGAGCGCGATCGAACCCGGGAGAACCGCGCCGGTGTCGCGGAGGATGGCCTCGACCATATGTGCGACGCCGGTCGCGGGCCCCCACTGAGTCGCGCCCTTCCGTTCGATAACGTCCATCGCGGACTCCTGAAGGTCGCCCAAGATCTCCTCGCGCTCGTCGGCGGAGAACTCGGGGTCCGTGCCGTCGACGCGGACCTTCGAGAAGACGGGGACTTGCGCGTCGCCGTGTTCGCCGAGGATCGTCGCCTCGACGTTCTTCACGGGTACGTCGAAGCGCTGGCTGAGCACGTAGCGGAAGCGCGCGGAGTCGAGGCGGCCGCCGAAGCCGATCACCTTGTGGCGGTCGCGGTCGCCGGACTCGTAGAGGTGGCGGTTCAGCAGGTCGACGGGATTCGAGGTCGTCACGGACACGAAGTCGTCGTTGTGCTCGGCGAGCGAGGAGCCGATATCGGCCATAATCGGCGCGTTGTCGCCCGCGAGGTCGATTCGCGTCTGTCCGGGCTGGCGGGGGATCCCGGCGGTGATGACGACGACGTCCGAACCCGCGGTGTCCTCGTAGGTGCCCTGTACGACTTCGGTGTTCGAGTCGTAGGCGATCCCGTGGTTCGTGTCCGCGGCCTGTCCGACCGTCTCGTCTTCCTTGTCGGGGATGTCGACGAAGACGAGTTCGTCTACGACGTCACGAAGCGCGAGGTTGTACCCGGCGGCGGCACCGACCGTACCGGCGGCACCGACTACGCTGACTTTCGTCATATCAGCCGAAACAGGGTTCGGAATTCGATTAAACGCTTCGGCTTCGCGGGTCGTCGGATCGCAGTGAAACAGGTGGACGGAACGGAACTCAATTACAGTTCGGACAGGCCTTGATCTCCGCGCCGACGCCGCGGGAGATCCATTCTAGTTTGGTGCCGCAGTCCGAACAGTACCCCGAACACTCTTTCAGTTCGTCGTGCCCTTTGCCACACGCACAGCTCATTCCGGGTGCGTCTTGCATAGATGAAATACTCGACTCGGAGATGAAATAGCCCCGTCAGACGTCGAGTTTTGACCGACCGTGAGCGATCTTCGTCGAGTGAAAACGGACACCCGTACTCGGCAGAACGCGACGGGACTCCCGAGAGGGAACCGATCGGGAGTACGTCGCGCGAGTGAAATCTCTGATTTCACGAGCGCGACGGGATTCGAACCACGGTCGCTCCTTGCAGTCGCTCCCTGACTCGAATCCCTTGCGGTACGGTTCGACACGCCTCGCTTCGCTCGGCGGTCGCAACGAGCGCGACGGGACTCCCGAGAGGGAACCGATCGGGAGTACGTCGCGCGAGTGAAATCTCTGATTTCACGAGCGCGACGGGATTCGAACCCGCGACCATCGGATTAGAAGTCCGACGCTCTGTCCAACTGAGCTACGCGCCCTCGTGGGTAGGCACTCGGTGGGCAGTAAAAAGGGATGTGGCTTTCGTCGCCGGCGCGCCCGCGCGAGCGGAACTCGTAAGGTCGGGTGCCGTGAATCGACGCGTAATGAAGGTCATCGGTACCGTCGGACTGCCCGGAAGCGGCAAGGGCGAGGCCGCCGCGGTCGCCCGCGAGGCTGACGTTCCGGTCGTCACGATGGGCGACGTCATCCGTGAGGCCTGCCGCGAGCGCGGCTTCGACCCCGCAGAACACCACGGCGAGATGGCGCGAACGCTCCGCGAGGAGGACGGCCCCGCGGCGATCGCCGAACGCTCGCTGCCACTGATCGAAGCCGAACTGGAAACCCACGACACCGTCCTCGTCGACGGCCTGCGCTCGGAGGTCGAACTCGACCGCTTCCGCGAGGCGTTCGGCGAGGAGTTCCTGCTCGTGAGCATCGAAGCGCCGTTCGAGACCCGCGCCGAGCGACTGCTCGACCGCGCTCGCGACGACTCCGACATCGACAGAGAGGCGCTCCGCGACCGCGAGGAGCGCGAACTCGGATTCGGGATGGGCGAGGTGATGGACCGCGCCGACGTCGTCGTCGAGAATACCGACACCCTCGACGCGTTCCGCGAGCGCATCCGAGCGATCCTCGACCGCGACCTCGCGAGCGTCGACGACGACGAGTCCGTCCAGGTCGCGTCCGACGCCCTCGACCCGTCGGCATCGGACCCGACACCTGAAGCGAACGCGGGTGATCACCGATGATCTACCGCGTGAAGGCTCGGATCGTCGCACCGGTCCGCGATACAGAGGTGACCGCCCGCGTCGAAGACGCCGTCCGGAATCTCTTTCCGAACGTCGAGTTCGAGCACGAAACGGGCGAACTCGTCGGTGAGACGCACTCGCTGGAGCGATTCTCCGAACGACTCCACGAACAGGAGATCCTCGACACGGCCCGCCGAGAGTTCTTCAAGCGAGCGGACGAGGACGGCTTCTCCTTCGCGCTGAAGAAGCAGGCGGCGTTCAAAGGCGTCATCAACTTCGCCGTCGGCAACCCCGACGAACTCGGCGACATCCAGGTCCACGTCACCGTACACGAACCCGACGTCGAGGCGTACATCGACCACGTCGCGCCGCCGACCGAGGACGGCCGTCCGGTCGATGTCGACGACCGCGACTGAACTGCGGCACCAGGTCGTCCGCGCGGACCGAGTCGGCTCCGACGGTCAGACCGGCGCGAGCAGTATCGCCAACGCGGCGGCGATGAAGACGATTTTCAGCGCCGTGTTGACGACGATGACTTTCGAGCCGAAGCGCGGTCCCCAGATCCCGTACTGGAACGGGATCGAGCGCTTGAACGTCGAAACCGCGAAGGAGATGATCCCGCCCAGGAGCATCGTCGCCACCGCGGTCCGCGGCGTGAACGTCGACCCCACCATCGGCGCGATCGTCGCGGCTCCGGTCGTCGTGTCGAACGCGAAGACGCCAACCACCAGCAGCGACGCCGCCGGCAGTCCGAGCAGAGACGTCAGTGGCTCTGCGACGCTCGTGATTGACTGGACGTCTTGCGTCCGCACGAGCAGCGTCACGAGGACGTAGACGACCGCGAGCCGCGGGACGATCCGCCGGATCTTCGGCCATGTCTTCTCGGCCGCGGTATGGAGTACGTCGGGGATCGACTCCGACTCGTCGTCGGTGGCGTGGTCCGCCGTCGCCGCACGCCCGCCGTCGCCGACTGCGCTCTCTGCGCCGCCGTCGGTCGTCACCGAATCGTCCTGTCGATCCACCTCTGTCCCTCCCCGCGGGAGCAACACCGCGCCGGCGAGGACGCCGGCGATCGTAATCCCGAGCGCGATCGCGGCGCGCGAACCGACGTAGAGCAGTCCGACTTCGAGACCGAGAATCGGGATCAACACCGGCGCGTAGAAGGTGAAGATGTGCTGGACGAAGCCGAAGAACGTGTTCATCGTGACCGCGATGAGCGTCTCGGCGTCGTCGAGCCGTCCCGATTCGCGGAAGTCCGCGAGCATTCCATAGCCCGCCGTCGTCGAGGCGGCGGTGGTGACGATCGCAGTTCCGACCTCGTCTGGGAGGTTCGCGGGTCGCGTGAGGTACTTCGAGAACGTGGCGATCTTCTCGACGAGGCCGAAGCCGACGGCGACGTTGGCCAGAAAGACGCCGCCGGCGATGAAGACCGCGATGCGGGCGACTCTCGGCGCTACCTCGACGAGCACGGGCCAGACGGTATCGACGGCCGCTCCCGGTTGCACGCCTCACCCTCGGAACCCGGCGGACTAATCGGCGTCGGTTCACGGAGTCGGGATGGCGGAGCAGCGCCGTCCTCGATCACAGGAGCAGTTTCGATCACAGGAGCAGTTGCACGGTCGCAAAGAGGACCACTACCCCGAGGACGTCACAGGTGTTGGTCACGATCGGGATCACGACGTCGTCGGGATCCAGCCGGAAGCGGTAGGCCACGTAGGTTACGGCGACCGTCACCGCGATCGCGAGAATCGCCAGCGCGATACCCGACGCGAGCGAGATTGCGACGACAGTCTGGGGTGCCAACTGCGCGCCGCTCACGAGCGCTGTGAGTCCCCACGCGCCGACGCCGACGACCGGGAAGATCGAGACCGCGAGCGCGAACGTCGCGAGCGCGTTGCCGGCGAGGTTCTCGTCGCGAGGGTCGAACGAGAGCGTCCCGAGGTGAAACGCCGTCGAGAGCCGAGCGGCGAGGATGCTTCCGAGGTTCCCGGCCGTCCCGATCGTCACGGGAACGAGCGCGAGCAGTGTCGGATACTGGAGCAACTGGGTCTCGAAGCGTCCGAGCACGAGGCCGCTCCCGACCTCGACGAGCGTCAGGACGAGCAGGATCGGCAGCATCGCCCGCGTGATCGCTCGAACTGTCCACTCGGTCGACACTTAGATCACCTCTGCGAGCGCGAGGACGATCCTGACCGCCGCGAGCAGGAAGAACACGCCGAAGACGTCGCCGGTCGTCGTCACGAGCGGTCCGACGAGCGTGTCGGGGTCGCGGCCGCGTCGGTAGCCGGCGAACACCGCGGTGACCACGACCGCAGAGAGCGCGACGCCGGAGAGCAGCCCCGCGAGCAGCGCGATCGCGACCAGTACGGGGAGCGGCGCGACCGAGCTTCCGAGCAGCGAGAGAACCGTGAAGACGGCGACGGCGGCGAACGCCGACGCCAGGAGGCCGTTCGCGAGCGCGGCCGCCACCGCCGATTTGAGTCGTTCGTCGCCGCCGCGGACCCGCGGTTCGATGAGCCCCTGGTGGAGCGCGGTCGAGATCCGTGCTCCGAGCGAGCCGTAGACGTTGCCGCGGGTCGCAAGTAGTGCAGGCACGAGCACGAGGAGTCCCGAGACGTCGCGCAGTTCCGCGCGCATCCCGCTGAGTACGACGCCGGCGATGAGGCCGCCGACGAGGCTCGCGGCGAGCGCCGGGAGCGCCTCGCGGTAAGCCTCGCGTGCGGCGTCCCGGACGGTCATACGGGAGTCGAGAACGCGGGGGGTAAAAAATCGGGCGTGTCCTGGATGCGCTCGCCGCCACAGCCGCTACGTTCGAGTCGAAGTTAGCCGAACGGTCCGAGACCGCCGCCACCGCCGCCGCCGAGGCCGCCCATTCCGCCGCCTCCGCCCTGATTCTGGAGCTTCTTCATCATCCGCTGCATATCGCCGTCGCCCATCCCCTGGAACTGCTGGATGGTCTGCTCCATCATCTTGTGCTGTTCGAGGAGTTCCTGGACCGTTTCCTCGTCCTTCCCGGAGCCGCGGGCGATCCGGCGGACGCGGGAGGCACCGATCGAACGCGGATTCTCCAGTTCGTTCTCGGTCATCGAGTCCATAATGACGTCGAACGAGTGCATCCGGTCCTGGGTGACGTCCATCGCGTCGTCGGGGAGTTGATCCTTGAAACCGCCGCCGAGGCCCGGGATCATATCGAGGACCTGATCGAGCGGGCCCATCCGGTTCATCGCCTCCATCTGCTTTTGCATATCCTTGAGGGTGAACGAGCCCTCCATAATGTCCTCGGGGTCCCAGTCGTCGTCTTCCTCCTGGGTCTCGGCCATCGCGCGCTCGACGCGCTCGGAGAGCTGTTTCAGGTCGCCCATCCCGAGCAGCCGGGAGATGAAGCCGTTGGGCTCGAAGCGCTCGATGTCTTGGACGGTCTCGCCCGTCCCGAGGAAGGCGATCGAGGAGCCGGTTTCGTTGACGGCCGTCAGCGCGCCGCCACCCTTCGCCGTCCCGTCGAGTTTGGTGACGACGACGCCGCCGATGCCGATGGCGTCGTCGAACTCACGGGCCTGCTCTTTCGCGCCCTGCCCGATCGCAGCGTCCAGCACCAGGAGCGAGCGGTCCGGTTCGACGACGTCTTCGATCTCCTCGATCTCGGCGATGAGGTCGTCCTCGAGCGCGTGTCGCCCGGCGGTGTCGACGATGTGAACGTCGGCGTCCGCGGTCGCTTCGAGGCCCTCGCGGGCGATCTTGACGGGGTCGGACTCGTCGGGGTCGCCGTAGAACGACACCTCGGCGCGCTCGCACATCTGCTTGGCCTGGTCGTACGCGCCGGGGCGGAAGGTGTCCGTCTGGATGACGGCGGGACGGAGTCCCTTCTTCGAGAACCACCACGCCATCTTCGCAGCGCTCGTGGTCTTCCCCGACCCCTGGAGGCCAGCGAGGAGAATCGTCTGCGACTCCAGCGGTAGCTCGGTGGATTCGCCGACGAGGTCGACGAGTTCCTCGTAGACGATCTTGAGGACGTGATCCCGCGCGGAGGTGCCGGCGGGCGGTTCTTCTTCTGTCGCGCGTTCTTCGATGGACGAGGAGAGGTCCATCACGAGGCTGACGTCGACGTCTGCAGAGAGCAGCGAGCGCTGGATCTCCTTGACGATCTCCTCGACGTCCTCCTCGTCGAGGCGGGATTTCCCCTGCAGCTTATCCAGACTGCTGCGGAGGGAACTCCCGAGATTGTCGAGTACCATTACCACCTCCTACGCCGCCACGCGGGTAAAGGCTTTTTCTGCGCCGCGGACGACGCTGCGGTGATGGCGGTCCTTCCCGACCTCTCGACGTATCTCGCGTTCTGTGCGGCGGCAGTCGCGCTCATTCTCACGCCGGGACCGGACACGATGTACGTCCTCACGCGGGGGATCCAGAGCCGCGACGCCGGCGTGCGCTCCGCGCTCGGGATCGCGACGGGCGTGCTCTTTCACACCGCGGCGGCGTCGCTCGGCCTCGCCGCCCTCCTCCGCGCCGCGCCCGCGGCCTATCAGGTCGTGAAGTACGTCGGCGCGGCGTATCTGCTCTACCTCGGCGTGCAGGCGATCCGCAACGACGAGTTCGGGTCTTCGACGGGGTCCGACTCGGGAACGGAGACGGACGGAGACGCAGCGGCCGCAACCGCAGCCGGAAGTTTCCGCCGGGGTGTCCTCGTCAACGCGCTCAATCCGAAAGTCGCGCTGTTCTTTCTCGCCTTTCTCCCCGGATTCGCCGGGTCGGGGCCGGACGCCGCGCCGCGGATGCTCCTCCTCGGAGCGACGTACGCCGCCTTGACGGCGGTGTACCTCGGCGGTATCGGCGTCGCGTCCGGGCGGGTCGGGCGGGCGCTGTCCTCGTCGGCGACGACCTCCCGGCTGAGTTGGCTCGGCGGCGGTGCGATGATCTCGCTCGGACTGGCGCTGGCGGTCGAATAACTCTCCCGAGCGCGTCCCTGACCCGTTCGCACGGTGTTCGTCCCACGACGGCACACACTCCGATGAGGAGGGCCTCAGAAATATCATATACATTTATTATATTCCCGAACGTACTAGAGGTACGTATGACAGAATCGATCAGACTCAATAGAATCGGCACGGTCTTCTCCGGGCTCTCGTTCCCCGTGTCGCCGTCGCGCGTGACCAGCGAGTGCGGCGACCTGACAGTCCGACTGGCCGAGGGCTCGGTCACCGTGGGCGAGGTGATCCAGCAGTCTGACAGCGACCGCTTCACCTCGAGCGACGACCTCGAACTGGAGTTTCTGAACCTCCTGCCCAGATCGGCGGTCGGCGAGCCGTTCCAGTCCGACGGCGACGCGTAGGCGGCGGAGTTATCGAAAATCGAAAAGCGGCTACGGCTATCGAAGAACGGCTACGATTCCTCGCCCACCAGACGTTCGACCATCCGCTCGGGGTCGAATCGCTCGATGTCGTCGTAGCCCTGTCCGACGCCGAGGAACAGGATCGGCTTGCCCGTGACGTACGCGATGGAGATGGCCGCGCCGCCGTTGGAGTCGGCGTCGGCCTTCGTGAGGATCGCGCCGTCGATCTCGGCGGCGTCGTTGAACGTCTTCGCGCGCTCGACGGCATCTTGGCCCGCGACCGCCTCGTCGACGAACAGCGTCATATCGGGGTCGACGACGCGGTCGATCTTCTCCAGTTGGGACATCAGGTCGTTCGAGGTGTGGAGCCGACCTGCGGTGTCGCCGAGGACGACGTCGATGTCGTGTGCCTCGGCGTACTCGACGGCGTCGTAGAGCACGGCGGCGGGGTCGCCACCCTGCTCGTGGGCGATGAGTTTCGTGTCGAGGTTGTCCGCGTGCTTTTGGATCTGCTCGTTCGCGCCGGCGCGGTAGGTGTCGCCGTTCGCGAGGACGACCGAGAGCCCGCGGTTCTCGAAGTAGCGGGCCAACTTCGCGATGCTCGTCGTCTTCCCGACGCCGTTGACGCCGGTGAAGACGATCGTGACCGGCTTCTCCGCCGACTCGACGCGCGCGTCGAAGTCGAACTGCCCCACGCTGATGACTTCGTAGAGCGCGTCGTGGAGCGCGGTCTCGACGAGTTCGCCCGTGGTCTCGACCTGCGCGCGCGTCTCCCCGATCATCTTCTCGCGGACGGTGTCGAGGATCTCCTCGGCGACGTTCATCTCGACGTCGCTTTCGAGAAGCGCCATTTCGAGTTCCCAGAGGGGGTCTTCGAGGTCTTCTTCCTCGATGATCACTTTCCCCGTGGCGAACGCTGCGGCGCGCTTGAGCCGACCGGGACCGGAGTCGTCCTCCTCGTCTTCGTCCTGCAGCGCGGCTGCGGCCTCCTCGGAGGCGAGCGAGGCGGGCTGTTCGTCCGCACCGTCTGCCTCGGTCGCTGCGGTCTCACCACCGGTTTCTGCTGCGGCTTCATCGCCGGTTGCCGCTGTCGTCTCGGACGTCGCGTGGTCTCTCTCAGCGGTCGCAGTTTCCGCGCTCTCGTCGCCGGGTTCGGCCGTTTCCGCGGCGACAGTGTCTGGTTCGGTGACCTCGCCACCCTCCGGTGTCGTTTCGGTCCCCTCCTCGGCGGATGCCGCCGTTTCGACTCCGCCGGCGGCGTCCTCGGTGTCCGCCGCCTCGGCCTCGGATTCGTCGAGTTCGGCCGCTGATTCCTCTGCTTTCTCTTCGGCCGTCTCCTCGACGTCTTCGCGGAAACTGTTGAGCTTCTTTTTCAGTCCGTCGAACATAGTTGTCTGCCGCTGTTACGTGGTCGTCTACCGTCTGGGTGCTGCTTCTACGGCGGCGCACCCGTAAATCGAGTCTGCGGTTGCGTTATTCGTCGTCGCCTTCCTGCATCTGCTGCATCTGCTGCATCTGCTGTTGCTGCATCTGCTGTTGCATCTGCTGGGCCTGCTGTTCGAGCTCGGAGCTCTCGTCTTCGAGTTCGTCGATGTCCTCGCGGACCTCGTCGATGCGGTCGTCGAGAGCGTCCTGCTTCGTCTGCAGCGCGCTGACGGCGTCGTCTGCGGGCTGTTCGGCCGCGAAGTCGCCGCCGAGGTCGACGATGACTTCGTCGATGTTCTGGATCTCCGCGCGGAGGTACGCGCCGCCGCCGAGGGGGACCTGCACGGTCGATCCCGTCTCGAGCGTCTCGATCGCTTCGATCGCTTCGTCGATCTCCGTCTGCTCGGACTGGAGATCGTCGACCTCGGATTCCAGCGTCTCGATTTCCTCGTCGATCGCCTGCAGTTCCTGGGAGAGCTGCTGGAGTTGCTGCTGACCGCCGCCGCCCATCATGCTGCGGCCTCCGTTGCGATTTCGTCGATCTCGATCTGAGTCCGCTTCAGACCGTGCTGACTCCCGACGTTCGCGTAGACGCGCTCGCGAGCGACGTTCTCGTTCGGAGCCTCGACGACTGTGTTGAACTCGCTGAATCCGTCGCGGCTCTGGAACCGGCCGCTCACTGCGAACTTACTCATACCGTTCGATTCCCGAGCGAGCGGGAAGTATCTTCCTACTCGGGCTCCCGAAAACGGGCGCGAGTCACGCCGTGAGAGCGGCTCTCAGAAACGCCGTTCGGAGCAAAAGTCGGAGGCGGCGATCGTACTGGACGCTCCTCTGCAGACGGTGATACCGACGGGGAGAACGCGAGGTTACTCGAGGTAGCCGAGGGCGTCCTCGATCCGGCTCAGTTCCGGGCCGGTGGTGTCCTCGCCGGCGACGTAGCTCGTCTCGTTGGCGACGAGCCCGGAGCCGACGAGCGGTGCGCCGTAGTTGACGGTCCCGATGTCCGCGCGAACGTCGAGATGCGCTTCGAGCGCTTCGAGTTCGGGCTCGCGGGATTTCGGGTGACACAGCGCGCCCTCGTTGGTCGCGACGGCGGCCGTCCCGACGGTCTGGACGTCCGCGAGGTCGCCGCGCTCGGCGGGGACGCCGAGCGCGGATTCGACGGCGTCGACGGCCTCCTCGGTGAGGTCGGGGTGGACGTACGCCCCGTAGTCGTTCGCGAGAACGACGTTCCCGGCGGCGTTGATGTGGCCGGGTAGTTCCGCGACGGGGACGCCCGCGGCGGATTCGATGGCCTCCTTCTCGCGCTCGGTCGCCTGGCTCGTCACCAGGATCCCGTTCTCGTTGCCGGTCGCGAGCGCGCCGACGGTTCCGGAGCCGCCGACGGTCGTCGCCACGGCCGGAACGTCGAGTTCGTCGGCCATCGCGTCGACGACGTCGTCTTCGGCGTCCGAGCGAACGATGAGTACGTCGTCCGTCGCACGGGCGAACACGCCGACGTAGGGCGACCCGGCGAAGGAGGCGCGGAGCACGTTATTCTGCCGGCTCCGCTTCGACGATGGACTCGCCGTCCTCGTCGAATCGGGCGGCGCGGACGCGGAGCTTGCTCGGGGGCTTCTGCTTGCCGCGTGCCCACACCGTCTCGTTGAGCGAGGGGTCCAGACGGACGTCGTCTTCCTCGACCGAGAAGTGCTTCGCGAGGTGCTCTCGGATCAGAGACATCGCTCGACCCGCGCGCTCGTGGGCGGGGACGACGCTGACGTCTCGGAGCGGTACCGTGATGACGCGCTCTTCGAAGTCGCTGGCGCTCATTCTTACTCGTCCGTGTCACTCCGCCGCCAGTTGCGACGCTTGGGGTTTCGCGTGACTTCCATGTCCGTCTTCATCATCACCCAGGCCGGAACGCGCGTGTTCTGGCGTTCCAGTTTGGCCAGACGCTTCTTCTTGGCCTTCGACTTCTTGCTCATAGTGCTCGTCTGTTTCCCCGGATCGCATAAAATCTTGTTCCTTCGACGCCGCTCGCGTGCGAGCGCCTCACAGCCCCGAACGATGCTGTTTCACTCTGATCTGCCCCGTGCCGAGCTGTCGCCGCCGCGCCGTTTCGAGATATTCAACACCGCCCGTGTCGTCTCTCACGTCAATGCGTAATCTGACTGCCTTCGTCTTTCTGCTCGCGGCCGCCATCTGGGGCACCGCGTTTATGGTGACGAAGGCCGGCCTCGCGTGGATCCCGCCCGCTCTCTTTGCTGCGCTTCGCTTCGACCTGGCTGCGATCGTGCTCTTCGCGCTCGCGACGTGGCGCGGCGATCGGATCCGTCCCCACGGTGCGGAGTGGCGGCCGATTCTGACCGGCGGCGTTCTCCTCATCGGAATCCACCACGCGTTCTTGTTCTCCGGACAGGTGTACGTCACGAGCGCCGTCGCAGCCGTCCTGCTCGGTCTCATCCCCGTCATCACGCCGACGCTGACGCGGCTGTCGTCGACGCGAGAGCGACTCACGCCGAGCGGCGTTGTCGGGGTCGCGCTCGGCTTCGTCGGCGTCATCACCATCGCGAATCCGGATCCGGCCAACCTCGTCGGTGCGGACCTCCTCGGAGTAGTGCTCGTGCTCGGTTCGGCGGTCACCTTCGCCGTCGGCGCGGTGCTCACGCACGACGCCGCCGACACGATGCCGATGCTGGCCGAACAGGCGTGGATGATGTTCGTCGGCGCGGTCGTCCTCCACGTGACGAGCGTCGCGCTGCCGTGGGAGTCGGCGGCCGACGTCGTCTGGTCGCTCGAAGCGGTCGTCTCGCTCGGCTACCTCGCCGTCGTCGCGGGCGCGGGCGGATTCGGCCTGTACTTCTGGCTGCTTCGTCGCGTCGGCCCCGTGGAGGTCAGTCTCTTAGAGTACGTCATTCCGATCTTCGCCGCCATCTCGGGGTGGATCGCGCTCGAGGAGCGACTCGCGCCGACGACCGTGCTGGGCTTTGCGATCATCTTCGTCGGGTTCGTACTCGTCAAGCGGACGACGATCCGGAACGAACTCCGGCGGTGGCGAGACGGGTCGACGCCGCAGGCGCAGCAGGCCGATTGAGCGCCGGTGATCGCCCAGCCCAGCAGCCGTGATTGTCCAGCCCAGCAGCCGTGATTGTCCAGCCCAGTAGCCGGTGATCGCCCGGCTGCGCAACGCCTCTCCCTCACAACGGGAATGCTGCGACCGTCTCGTACACCGGACCGTCGGAGCGCAGCGTGCTCTTTTTCAATCTGATCTCGTCGACGCGGAACGAGCCGATGTCCGGGTCCGTCTCGCGGACGACCCGCTGCACGAGGTCTTTCCCGCGCGCGTCGTCCATCCGCGCGATGGTGATGTGCGGCGTGAAGTCGTGATCGTCGCCCTCGAACCCGAGCTCGGCCAGTTCGCGCTCGACGGCGCTCTGGAGTCGTCTCGTCTCCGCACCGCCGACACCCTCGCGGACGCCCGCCCAGACCACGCTGATGTAACTCTGTGACGGAAAGACGCCGAAGCCGCCGACCCGAAACTCGAAGGGGTCGACGTCGGCGTCGGCGACCGCGCGCTCCAGTGCTGCTTCGATCTCCTCGATGCGATCCGGGTCCGTCTCGCCGAGGAACTGGAGCGTCAGGTGGGCCTGCTCGGGGTCGACGAAGCGGAGCCCCTCGGCGTCTGCGAACCGCTCTTGTGCGTCCGCGACGGCCGCCGCGAGCCGATCGGGAAGGTCGATGCTGACGAAGAGGCGCATACCTCGGCGTACGCGCTCGGCGATGAAAACGCTCCGCCCGCGAGTGATATCACAGTGCTCCCGTTCGATTTTTTGTTCAGATCGCGGACTGGATCTCGAATTTCGCCCGCTTCGACCGCCGCGAGCGGGAAACTTATGCCCGTACCGCCATCGAGAGAGACACGATGACAGGCGAGGGCTCGGGACGGACCCGAACCGACCGGACGGCACTCGATCCACCGGCGTGGTTCCGCCAGCAGGCAGTCGTCTCTGATCCCGATATCTACGAGACCTTCGCCGACGAGTGGCCCGACTGCTGGCGTCGGGCGGGCGAGTTACTCGACTGGGACGATTTCCCCGAGACGGTCTTCCGCGGCGGAGAGACGCCTCCGTTCGAGTGGTTCCCCGGTGGGACGCTCAACGCCTCGGTCAACTGTGTCGACCGCCACCTTCCCGAGCGCAAGAATCAGCGCGCGCTCGTCTGGGAGGGCCACCTCGGCGACTCCCGGAGCTACACCTACCTCGAACTCCACCGCGAGGTCAACGCCGCGGCGGCGGCCCTGCGCGAACTGGGCGTCGAGGCCGGCGACGTCGTGACGCTGTATCTGCCGATGGTCCCCGAGCTTCCGGTGACAATGCTCGCGTGTGCGCGCCTCGGCGCGATTCACAACGTCGTCTTCGCCGGCTTCTCCGCCGACGCGCTCGCCGAGCGGATGGCCCGCTCTACGTCGGCGTACCTCGTCACCTGCGACGGCTACTACCGCCGCGGCGACGCCATCGCGCAGAAGAACAAAGCCGACAACGCCCGCCTCGCGCTCGATCACGACGTCGAAGTCGTGGTCCTCGATCACCTCGGCCAGGGCGTGCATCTCGGCCCGGGCTATCACGACTACGGTGAGCTGATCGACGCCCACCGCGGGGACGAGGTCGAGCCCGTCTCGCGGGCGGCCTCGGACCCGCTCTTTCAGATCTACACGTCGGGGACGACCGGCGAACCGCGCGGCGTCACGCACACGACCGGCGGCTATCTCGCCCACGTCGCCTGGACCGCGCGCTCCGTGCTCGACATCCGGCCGGAGGATACTCACTGGTGTTCGGCCGACATCGGCTGGATCACGGGCCACTCCTACATCGTCTACGGGCCGCTCGCGCTCGGCACCACGACGATGCTGTACGGCGGCACCGCCGACCACCCGGAGAAGGACCGCCTCTGGGAACTGGTCGACCGCCACGCAGTCGACGTGTTCTACACCGCGCCGACGGCGATTCGCGCGTTTATGAAGTGGGGCGCGGAGTACCCCGACCGCCACGACCTCTCCAGTCTCAGGCTTCTCGGCAGCGTGGGCGAACCCATCGACGAACCAACCTGGCGCTGGTACCACGAGCACATCGGCGGCGGCGAGTGCCCCGTCGTCGACACCTGGTGGCAGACCGAGACCGGCGCGATCCTCGTCTCGACGCTCCCTGGCGTCGACGCGATGAAACCCGGCGCGGCGGGCAAACCTCTCCCCGGCATCGACGCGGCGGTCGTCGACGGCCGCGGCGAACCAGTCGAACCCGACGAGTCGGGCGAACTCGCGATCACTCGCCCCTGGCCGGGGATGCCGCGCGCCCTCGCGACCGGCACTGACTGGGGGGCACACGACGGCGGCCCCTGGCGTTACTACCCGGAAGACGGCGCTCGCCAGGACGCGGACGGGTACATCACGTTCCTGGGACGCATCGACGAGGCGGTCAACGTCGCCGGCCGCCGGTTCAGCACGATGGAACTGGAGTCGACCATCGTCGGCGTCGCGGGCGTCGCCGAGGCAGCCGTCGTCGGGGCCGACCACGACACCACGGGGACGGCAATCTACGCCTACGTCGCGCCCGAACGCGACGCCGCCGAGTCCGACCTGCGCGGACGGATCCGGGCGGCGGTCGAAGACGCCATCGGCGGCGTCGCCACCCCCGAGGAGATCGTCTTCACGCCGGATCTCCCCAAGACACGTTCCGGAAAGGTGATGCGCCGACTCCTGCGGGCGGTCGCTAACGACGAGACGCTCGGCGACACCTCCGCGCTTCGCAACCCCGAGATTCTCGGTGAGATCCGGTCTCGAACGCGGGACCGATGACGTTTCGATTACTCGAATAAAGACGAAAACAGATTTTTTCGACGCTATCTACCCAGTAGGGACAGATAGAACATTTAGATCCCGCGACGTCCGAGGTTCTGTCTCGAAAATCCACATCTTTATTTCGCTTTCTTTGAATACGTCGAAACAGAATGTCGCCCCTCGACGCCCGCGAGTACGAGCGCCTCCGTCGGGCCACCCGAACGCATCGCGAGGATCTCGTGCTTCGACTCGGTGGCGAGGTCGGTCTCCGTCCAGCGGAGATGGCCCGCGTCCGCCTGGGAGACGTCGAATCGCAGGACGGCCACCACTTTCTCGCGGTGCGAAACGGGGACGGAATCACACGAGAGGCGTACCTCCCGACGGACGTCGAGCACGACCTCCGCAAGTACGCTGGCAGCGTCGGCGTCGGCGACGACGACCCCCTGCTGACGGTCTCGCCGCGGCGGCTCCAGATGCTCGTCGGCGAAGTCTCCGCGCGCGTCGAAGGGGTCGACGTCTCCTCGCGGGACCTCCGCTGGCACTTCGCGGCCGACCTGCTCGACGCCGGCGTTCCACCGCACGTCGTCTGCGCAATCGGGGGCTGGGACCGCTTGGACAGCCTCGAACCGCTGCTCACCGACCCCGACCGCGAGGCCGTCGCGGCCGCGTTGGCCGACGACGACGGGTCCGACGTCTCGGCGGAACTCCGCCAGGATGTCGAACTCGCGGCCGACCTCGGAACCGCACTGGTCGGCGCCGCGACGGGGAGAGAAGTCGCCCAGACGGCGTGTGAGCGTCTGGCGGCGGCCGACGGCATCCGATTCGCGTGGCTCGCCGAACGGACGGGAAACGGGTTCACGTTTCGCGGAGCCGGCGGCATCGACGAGGCCGCTGTCGAGCACGCGCTCGACGAGCACGAAGCGGCCGCCATCGACGCCGTCGAGACGCCGACAGTCGGGGTCGAACAGACCGCGGACGGGCCGCTCGCACTCGTTCCAGTCGTGCGCGAGGGGGCCGCGGCGGGTGTGCTCGCGGTCGGGACCACCGACGCGGTGCGCGAGGACCGTCGGGACGCGCTGGCAGTCCTCGGAACCCAGGTCGGCCACGCCCTCGCGGCCGTCGAGCGAAAGCGCCTCCTGCTCGCAGACACCGTCGTCGAACTCGATTTCCGGTGTCCGACCGAGTCGTCGTTCGTCGCCGACCTCTCGGGGACACTCGAGTGCCACGTGGAACTCTCCGGGATGGTCCCCGTCGGCGGCGGGTCGCTCCTGTACTACCTCGTCGTCGAGGGCGCGGGCGCTGATCCGGTGCTCTCGCACGCTTCGGCGGCCGACGCCGTCGCCGACGCGCGCCTCATCGAGGACTACGGCGACGGAGCCTCCGTCGAGGTCGTCGTGGACGCCTCACCCGCTCTCGCGGCCGTCGAGAGCGGGGCCCGCGTTCGATCGTTGCGCGCCGACGGCGGCGATGCGACGGTTACGGTCGAACTGCCCGGTGAGGCCGACGTCCGCGCGGTCGTCGACGCTGTCACCGACGCGCACCCCTCGGTGTCGCTGGCGGCGAAACACCAGGCCGACCGCTCTGTCGAGACCGACCAGGGATTCCGCGAGCGCCTGGCTGATCGGCTCTCGGATCGCCAGGCGACGGTTCTCCGGGCGGCGTACCACAGCGGCTACTTCGAGTGGCCTCGCGGCTCGACCGCCGAGGAACTGGCTGATTCGCTCGACGTCTCCTCACCGACGCTTCACAACCACCTCAGAAAGGCTCAGCAGAAGCTTTTGACGGCCTTCTTCGACGAGACGCCGGCCTCTCCGTCGACCGCCGACCGTCGCCGCTGAGTGACGTGTATTCGTGGCAGCAGACTGACTCTAACAGTAATAATTGGTATAATTAGAGCCTCCGCTTATGTAGGGGTGACCGATTGTGAGTGATAGACTATGGGAAATGATGACGTAGAACTCGAAGCACGGCTGGCCGAACAGGACGTCTTCGAGCCACCGGCGGAGTTCACCGGTCAGGCCAACGTCTCCGACGAGGGCATCTACGAGGAGTTCGAGGAGAACTGGCCCGAGTGCTGGGAAACCGCGGCGGATCTGCTCGAGTGGGAGACCGAGTACGACACCGTCTTAGACGATTCGACCCCGCCGTTCTACGAGTGGTTCACCGGCGGCGAACTCAACGCCTCGGCGAACTGCCTCGATCGGCACCTCGCAGACCGCGGTGACGAGGCCGCCATCGAGTGGGTGGGCGAACCCGTCGACGAGGAGAATCGTACCTACACCTACGAGGAACTCCACCGGGAGGTCAACGAGTTCGCGGCTTCCCTCCGCGACCTCGGCGTCGGCGAGGACGACGTCGTCACGATGTATATGCCGATGGTGCCGGAGCTGCCGATCGCGATGCTGGCGTGTGCGCGGATCGGCGCGCCGCACTCGGTCGTCTTCGCCGGCTTCTCGGCGGACGCGCTCGCAACCCGGATGAACGCTGCGGACTCGGAGTATCTGGTCACCTGCGACGGCTACTACCGCCGCGGCGACCCCCTCGACCACCTCCAGAAAGCCAATCAGGGCCTCGACTCCGTCGAACATCCGGTCTCGGACGTCGTGGTCGTCGACCGTCTCGGCCCGAACGGCGACGATTTCGGTCACGACCTCGCAGGCAACCAGCACGACTACGACGACCTCGTCGCCGCCCACGAGGGGGCAGCGGTCGATCCCGTCGCCCGCGACGCCGAGGATATGCTGTTCCTGATGTACACCTCGGGAACGACCGGCCAGCCGAAAGGCGTCAAGCACACGACCGGCGGTTACCTCGCGTGGTCGGCCTGGACCTCGCAGGCCGTCCTCGACATCGAACCGGATGACACCTACTTCTGCTCGGCCGACATCGGCTGGATCACGGGCCACTCCTACATCGTCTACGGGCCGCTCGCGCTCGGCACCACGACGATGATGTACGAGGGGACGCCGGACCACCCCGAGCGCGACCGCCTGTGGCAGATCATCGAGGACTACGAGGCGACGCAACTGTACACTGCGCCGACGGCGATTCGCGCGTTTATGAAGTGGGGCACGGAGTACCCCGACCGCCACGACCTGTCGAGTCTGCGTCTCCTGGGGACGGTCGGCGAGCCGATCAACCCCCGCGCCTGGAAGTGGTACTACCAACATATCGGCGACGGCGAGTGCCCCGTCGTCGACACGTGGTGGCAGACCGAAACCGGCGGGATGATGGTCACGACCCTGCCCGGCATCAAGGATATGAAACCCGGTTCTGCGGGGCCGCCGCTGCCGGGACTCGACGTACAGATCGTCGATACCAACGGCGACGAGATCGACGCGGGCCGCGCGGGCTACCTGACGGTGCAGAAACCGTGGCCCGGGATGCTTCGGACCCTGTATAAGAACGACGAGCGATACATCGAGGAGTACTGGGCAGAGTACTCCGACACCGACAGCGACGACCCCGACGACTGGGTGTACTTCCCGGAGGACGGCGCGAAAATCGACGAGGACGGCTACATCACCGTTCTGGGCCGCGTCGACGACGTGATCAACGTCTCCGGCCATCGGCTCGGAACGATGGAGATCGAATCCGCCATCGTCGGCGTCGAGGGTGTCGCCGAGGCCGCGGTCGTCGGCGGCGACCACGAGGTGAAAGGCGAAGCCGTCTACGCCTACGTCATCACCGAGGAGAGCCACGAGGGCGATGCGGACCTGCGCGAGCGGATCATCGCTGGCGTCGAAGACGCAATCGGACCGATCGCGCGCCCCGAAGAAGTGATTTTCACGCCCGAACTCCCGAAGACCCGCTCGGGGAAGATTATGCGGCGACTGCTGGAAGACATCGCCAACGGTGAGGAACTCGGCGACACCTCGACCCTTCGGAACCCCGAGATCGTCGAGGAGATTCGCGCGAGCGTCCAGGACTGAGCACACCGTGAGCCACGATATATTTCGAAGCCAATTATGATAGATAATCCCGAACACGAACAGGACGAGACCCGATCCGACGACGCGGACGGACGCATCGCAACTGACGGCGGGGTCGACACCGACGCCGACGTCGACTATCTGGAGGCCGAAGTCAACCTCCTGAAGCCGAGCACGCCCTTTATGCGCGACCACCTCAAGCAGGTCTGGGCGGGCTTCATCGCCTGGGTGATCCTCACCTGGGGGCCGGTGACGGCGACGTATCTGGCGCCCGAAGTGATGACTCAGCCGATTCCGGTCCTCAACTTCCCGGCGCACTACTTCTCGGTGGCGTTCCTCGCGCCGACGAGTTCGCTGGTGCTCGCGTACCTCTACTCCCGGAGCCGGGACAAACTCGACGAGAAGTACGGTATCGACCACTCCACCGCGGCGGTCGAGTCACAGGACGACGTCGACGCCGACGCGGCGGCGACCGACGGAGGTGAACCCCGATGAGTTCGCTTCTGGGACTCGCGCTGCAGTCGGGCGATCTGCTTCCCGAGGCGCTCGACATCTCGTTCAAGCCGATTCCGGCCGTGATGGTCGTCGCGATGCTTGCGCTGTTCCTCGTGGTCGGCTACCTGTTCAAGGTCGCCGACACCGAGGGGATGTGGGTCGCCGGCCGCTCGATCGGGAACATCGAGAACGGGATGGCGATCGGCGCGAACTGGATGTCTGCGGCGTCGTTCCTCGGCTTAGCCGGGTTGGTGGCGCTGTCGGGCTTCTACGGCCTCGCGTTCATCATCGGCTGGACGGCGGGCTACTTCGTGCTCCTCATCTTCCTCGCGGCGCAGATGCGTCGCTTCGGGAAGTACACCGCGCCCGACTTCGTCGGCGACCGCTTCAACTCCGACACCGCACGCGCCCTCGGCGCGGCGACGACGATCCTCATCGGCTTCGTCTACTCGGTCGGTCAGGCGCGCGGGATGGGCCTCGTCGGCCTCTACGTCTTCGGGACCGACTACGTGACGATGGTCGTCGTGATGATGGGCATCACGGTCGCGTACCTGACCCTCTCGGGGATGATGGGCGCGACGAAGAATATGGCCGTCCAGTACGTCATCCTCATCGTCGCGTTCCTCGTGGCGGTCTACGTCGTCGGCATCGTCAACGGCTACTCGACGTTCCTGCCGCAGATCGAGTACGGGGCGCTCATCAACGACCTCAACACCGAGTTCTCCGAGCCCTTCGTGAACGCCTCGTTCTTCCTGTGGATCGCGACCGCGTTCTCGCTGGTCTTCGGGACCTGCGGCTTGCCACACGTCCTCGTTCGCTTCTACACGGTCGAAAACGAGCGGACCGCTCGCCACTCCACCGTCTGGGGACTGTTCTTCATTATGCTGCTGTACTGGGGCGCGCCGGCGCTTGCGGCCTTCGGCGTCGACCTCTACGACGCCTCCCAGTACGGCCCGACGTACGCCGCTTCGGGCGGAATGTCCGGCGGCGAGGGTGACCTCATCGTCGTGCTCGCGGCGCAGCTCTCGAACCTCCCGACCTGGTTCGTCGGCCTCGTCGCCGCCGGCGGCATCGCCGCCGCGATCGCGACGACCGCCGGACTGTTCATCACGGCGTCCTCTGCGGTTTCACACGACATCTACACCAACATCATCAACCCCGACGCGACCCAGCGCGAGCAGGTGCTGGTCGGCCGCGGCACGATCGTGCTCCTCGGTATCATCGTCACGATCACGGCGCTTGACCCGCCGGCGCTCATCGGCCAGCTCGTCGCGCTGGCGTTCTCGCTCGCGGCGATCGTTCTCTTCCCGATGTTCTTCCTCGGGCTCTGGTGGGAGAACACCAACCGCGCGGGCGCGCTCGCCGGGATGAGCTTCGGCCTGCTACTGTGGATCGCGGCCGTCGTCAACGACCTCATCCTCCCCTTCAGCCAGGCCTTCGGCGACGTCGTCCCCGCGATCGGCGCGGCGCTGGTCGGCACGCCGCTGGTCTTCGCGATCACGATCGTGGTCTCGCTCCTCACCGAGGAGCCGCCGGAGTCCACGAAGCGGCTGGTCCGGCAGTGTCACAGCCCGAAACCGATGTCTCGCACCGAGAGCGCAGAAGACGTTGCGGCGACCGACGGGGGCCAGACCCCCGCTGATGACTGATGTACGACAACATTCTCGTTCCCACCGACGGAAGCGACACCTCCGAGGTCGCGGTCGCCCACGCGATCGACCTCGCTGAGAAGTACGACGCCACGCTGCACGCGCTCTACGTCATCGACGTCGACGCCACGAGCTACTCGCTGGGGACCGAACAGGTCGACCGGCTCCGCCAGGGCCACCTCGACGAGATGCCGGAAGTGAAAGCGAGCGCCGACGCCGCGACCGGCCACGTCGCTGAGATGGCCGCCGAACGCGGGCTCACCGTCGAGGAACACGTCCGGGCCGGCCAGCCCGCTCGGGCGATCCGAAAGTTCGTCGACGAGAACGAGATCGGCCTCGTCGTGATGGGCTCGCACGGCCGTTCGGGCCTCTCGAGGGCGCTGCTCGGTAGCGTCGCCGAGAAGGTCCTGCGTGAGACGCAGGTCCCCGTGTTAGTCGTCGACGAGCACGGCGAGGACTGAGCGGCAGCCTCACGCGCGACGCCGTTCTTCCTCGTTCGTCCACCTACTGTTCGTCCTCTCACTGACTCTGGGTGGGTATCGCTCCCCACCGCAACCCCGTGACGCAGTCCTTAACCGTCCTGACCGCAAATTAGGCGGTATGACAAACGGCGAGCGAGACGACCACGAGTTCTCCTCGGGCCAGGGGTTCGACGAGGACTACGAGGAGTTCACCCTCGACCCGCCGGAGCTGAAGGTCGATCCGACGAAGGTCGATCCCGTGGACAGCCGCGTCGTCACGGACGAACTCGACCGGCGAAACATCGCCTCAGATCAGGTCGACGTCGAACAGCTCGTCGACGTCGGGCTCTCGTATATGCAGATCAACCGCTTCGAGGAGGCGACCGAGACGTTCGAGCGCGCGGCGCGCTTCGCCGACGAGGACTCCCTCGAAGCCCAGGAGGCGTGGGTTAACAAGGGCGCAGCGCACGCCGAATTGGAGGAGTGGGACGAAGCCATCGGCTCCTACCGCGAGGCGCTCCGCATCGACGACGACTCCGAACACGCGGCCTCCGCCGAGACGAACCTCGCGTACGCGCTCTGGAACGCCGGCGAGATCGAAGAGGCACTGCGCCACGCCGAGCGCGCGGTCGAGATCGACCCGCGCTTCCCGCAGGCGTGGTACAACCGCGGCTTCTTCCTCCGCGAACGCGGCCTGAACGAGGAGGCCGTCAACGCCTTCGACAACGCGATCCGACTGGGAATGCGCACTGCCGACGTGCTCGAAGAGAAGGCGGCCGCGCTCGAAGAACTCGGGCAGGACGAAGAGGCCGAACAGGCCCAACAGCAGGCCGACGAACTGCGGCAGGAACGCGAACAAGAGATGCTGCAACAGCAACAACAGAACCGGTGATGCTCCTTCGCGAACGACAGACACCGGAAGGACTGCTCGTCTCCGTTTGCGACCCGGAGTGTCTGGGCGAGACCTACACCGAAGGCGACATCTCTCTAGAGGTAACGGAGGCGTTCTACGGCGGCGACGAGGCCGCCGAGGCCGACGAAGCCACTGTCGTCGATAGTCTCACGCGGGCCAGCGTGGCCAACATCGTCGGCGAGCGCGCGGTCTCCGTCGCTGTCGACGCCGGCATCGTCGACGAGGAGCGCGTACTCGACGTCGACGGGACGCTTCACGCGCAACTCCTCTGGATGTGACGCGGCTAGCCCGCCGTTCCTGGCCGGGGGAACGCTATCGTGACGACGCTGCCTCTCGGCTCGTTCTCCTCGAAGCGGAGCGTTCCGTCGGCGCGCCCGACGATGAGTTTCACGAGCCACAGTCCGAGGCCGCTGCCGTGGAGCAGTGGTTCGATCTCCGACTCGCCGGTCAGGACCGCGCGCTCCATCTCCGGAATACCCGGGCCGTCGTCGACCACTTGCACCTGAACCGTGTCCGGGAGGTTCCGGACCCGGACCTCGATAGCTGGCCGCTCCCGGTCGGAGTGGGTCACTGCGTTCTGTAATAGCTCTTTGAGCGCACGCCCCACCGCACCGACGACGACCTCCACGCGCTGTTCTGGTAACTCGGTCGTGATAGTTGCCGCCGGATGCGACTTCCGCACCGACGACGTGATCTGCTGTGCAACTGTGGCGAGGTCGACCGCTTCCATCGCGGGCGGGTCCGAAAGTACCTTGGTGATCGCCCGTTCTTTCGACGCCATCTGCGTCAACTGATCGCTGTTCGCGCGGATCTTGGCCGCCGACTCCTGGATAAAGGAATCTGTCGTCCGATCCTGGATCGACTCGGCGTACCCGCTGACAATGTTCATTTTGTTGTTGAGGTTGTGTCTGAGGACCCGATCGAGCACCTGTAACTGCTGTTCTCGATCTTTCAGTTCGCTTATGTCACGGATCAACGCGACGACGCCGATGACCGTTCCGTCGTCGTCTTCGAGCGGGAAGACGACGCTCCGAACCGGGCGTCGTTCCCCGTCGGAAGTCGTCTGATGCTCGAATTCGACTCGCTCGCCGGCGAGCGCTCGCTCCATCTGCGGGACGATTTCCGTCGCCACGGACTCCTCGAGCGCCTCCGAGAGCGGCGTTCCGCGTGCGTCGCCGTCGAGGCCGTGAAACGATCGAAACCCGCTGTTCGCGAAGAGGACTCGGTGGTCCGTGTCGACGGCGACGATCCAGTCCGTCGAACTCTCGACCGCGTATTCGTACTGCTTGAGCTTCCGGCGCCGCTCCTTGCGCTCGGTGATGTCGCGCATCGTCGCCACGATACCGACGACCTCGCCGTAGTCGGACCTGAGTGGGTAATACCGGATGTCGAAGTGGTGGTCGTCGCCATCGGGGTCCTGGCGGATCATCTCGTACTGGTGCGTCTCGCCCTCGAATACGGCGTCGAGTCGCGGTTCGATCTCCGCGAACTGTTCGGGTCCGAGAACTTCTTCCAGCGTGGTGGTGCCGATATCGTCGTCGCTGAGGCCGTGAAACTCGCGGTAGCGCTTGTTCGCGAAGAGGAGTCGGTGGTCTGTGTCCGCCGCGGCCAGGAGGTCCGTCGCCTGTTCGACGGCGCGCTCGTACTGTTTGAGCGTCCGCTCTCGCTCCTTGCGTTCGGTGATGTCACGCTGATTGACGATGATCCCCTCGACGTTGGGGTCGGCGAGGCGGTTCGTCCCGTAGCTTTCGATCCATACCCACTCCCCGTCGGCGTCCCGTATCCGGAACTCGGCGCGTGGCCCCCTCCCCGTCGTCGTCAGTACCGTCTGGAGTTGATCGGCAACGCGTTCGCGGTCCCGCGGATGAATGTACTCGAGTGGATTTTCACCGATCAGTTCGTCCTGACTGTATCCGAGGATATCTTCTACTGCCGGGCTGTTGTACTGGATCCGCCCGTTTTCGTCGAGGAGGGTGATGAGGTCAGAGGACTGCTCGGTGAACGCTTTGAACCGTTCGAGCTCCCGTTCGTATCGCTTCTTCTCGCTGACGTCTTGGACGTACGCGACGAACCGGTCGTCGCCGAGCGACATCGTATCGAGGAGGACGTCGATCCTCCGCCCGTCCGCGTGCACCAACTGATGCTCGTCCCGGGCGCGCCCCGTTTCTTTGACCTTCGCGAACGACGAGGGGAGCGCGGCCCCTTCGGGAAGGTCAGTAACGTCTTTGATCGATAATGAGAGCAGTTCTTCCCGTTCGCGTCCCACCATCTCGCAGGCCACTGGGTTGGCGTCGACGAACTCACCGGCGGCGTCGGTCACGAACACCCCGATCGGGGACTCCTCGAAGTAGGCTCGGTACGGCTCTCCCTCCCCGTCGGTGTTCATATCCCGTCTTTCATCTGTGCGTGTAAATTAAATTGCCTCTGTCCCTCGTACTGTCGGACAGAACGGTGTGAAAATTATCAGCACCCCGTGGGTGCCAATATGTTCACGAACATCTGTCCGACAGTATCAGAGAATTACAGGTTCGCTCGATGGTGTGACCGAATGCAAGCCCTCCCGAAATCGCGTTCGACGTACCAACACGTCTTGTCGAGGGTACCATCCTTGTCGTGGGAGATTGGTCCCAGATCGTGATAGCCGAAGTATCAATTAATTAACCGTGATACCGTATCGGTTCGTATGAGCGAAACAACAGAAACCGAGGTTCACGACATTCTCGTCCCGACCGACGGGAGTAAGGCGGCGATGAAGGCGGCGAGGCAAGCGATCGACCTGGCGAAAAAGAACGACGCCACGGTCCACACGATGTACGTGATGGATATGGGTGACGCCGACTTCGTGGCGGTCCCGAGCGACATCGCGCAGACGCGGAAGCGACTGGAAAAGAAGGGACGAGGCTTCACGGACGACATCTCGGAGCTGGCCGCCGAGGCGGGCGTCGACTGCGTCACCGTCGTGAAGTCGGGCATCCCGGAGGACGAGATCATCGAGTACGCCGAAGACGAGGGCGTCGATCTCATCGTCATCGGAAAACGCGGTCGCTCGGACCCGGACAAGCCCCTCGTCGGGTCGACGACGAACCGCGTTCTCGGCCGGACGGAGGTCCCCGTCCGCGTCGTCTAACCGAGCCGCGGGCAGCGAGCCGTCGACTCATTTATTTAAACACACAGAACCGCTACTTGCGTTCTCAACAAGGCCATTAGATTGGTTCTTCGTCCACTTCCGACGGTTGTAAGCCGGCTTACGACCCCGGCGGGCGGACATTCACGCTGGATGGCACCGACTCGGAGTCACTGGAGATAGCCGAGGTCGCTGAGCCGTTCTTCGAGGTCGTCGTCGCCCTCGGCGGCGTCTTGCAGCTGATCGATGTCGTTCTTGTACACGTCGAGCAACTGTAGCGCCGTTCGGAGCTTGTAGTGCACTTCGGTGTCGTCAGTGTTCTCCAACGCTCCGCGGAGAAGCGTCCGGACGGTCTCGATCGTTTCGTCGGTCATCGTGCAGAACCGACGAACACACGATAATAAGTATTATCTTTTTGAGCTATTCGCCCGATGTCTAGACGCCCACGCACCGTAGTTTCTGGATACCCGACAGAGCAGAACGTAAACCTCCATTTTGTGGTCGAACGTTTATTCCAGTACACGTCCGAAAACGACTCTTCTGCCTCATCGTCCGCAACTATAGTAGCGTTTGCAAGTCTTCACGCACCTAATCGCACGCAGTCGTGCGATTGGCTGTGTAATCAGTTGCAAACGCTACTATAGCGGAGCGAATCGTCTCCGAACGCATCTCGTGGCAGCGACCGCCCGGACCGAAGCCGTGTTAGTGCTGGGACGCTAACGGGTCTTCAATGGGAACGCAGGAAACGTATCCAGTCGACGTCGCGTCGATTCGCGAGGACTTCCCCATCCTCGACCGGAAGGTCGGCGGCGACATCGAGACGCCGGGTGAGGGCCCGGACGACACCCGTCCGCTCGTCTACCTCGACAACGCGGCGACGAGTCAGACGCCGAAATCCGTCGTCGAGAGTATCGTCGATTACTACTACGGCTACAACTCGAACGTCCACCGCGGGATTCACCACCTGAGTCAGGAGGCCTCGGTGGCCTACGAGAACGCCCACGACCGCGTCGCGGAGTTCATCGGCGCCGCGGGACGAGAAGAGATCGTTTTCACGAAGAACACCACCGAATCGATGAACCTCGTCGCCTACGCGTGGGGACTCGCCGAACTCGGGCCGGGCGACACGATCGTCCTGACCGAGATGGAACACCACGCCTCGCTCGTCACCTGGCAACAGATCGCCAAGAAGACGGGCGCGAGCGTCGAGTACATCCGCGTCGACGACGCCGGCCGATTGGATATGGACCACGCGGCCGAACTGATCGACGACTCGACCGCGATGGTCTCCGTCGTGCACGTCTCGAACACGCTCGGGACGGTCACGCCGGTCGCCGAACTGGCCGATCTGGCCCACGACCACGGCGCGTACATCTTCGTCGACGGCGCGCAGTCCGTCCCGACGCGACCAGTCGACGTCGGAGATATCGACGCCGACTTCTTCGCCTTCTCGGGGCACAAGATGCTCGGGCCGACAGGGATCGGCGTCCTCTACGGGAAAGAACACATCCTCGAAGAGATGCAGCCGTACCTCTACGGCGGCGAGATGATCCGAAGCGTCACCTACGAGGACTCGACGTGGGAGGACCTCCCCTGGAAGTTCGAGGCGGGCACACCCGTCATCGCACAGGGCATCGGCCTCCACGCCGCGATCGACTACCTCGACGACATCGGAATGGAACGCGTCCAGGCCCACGAGGAACTGCTCGCGGAGTACGCCTACGACGAACTGTCGGCGTTCGACGACGTCGAGATATACGGCCCGCCGGGCGACGAGCGCGGTGGTCTCGTCGCGTTCAACCTCGAGAACGTCCACGCACACGACCTCTCCAGCATCCTCAACGACCATGGCGTCGCGATCCGCGCCGGCGACCACTGTACCCAGCCGCTGCACGACAAACTCGGCGTTCCGGCCTCGACCCGCGCGTCCTTCTACATCTACAACACGAAAGAAGAGATCGACGCGCTCGTCGACGCCGTCGACGACGCCCGACAGCTCTTCGCCTGACGTCGCGTTTCGTCTGCTCTCTCCCGGCTCGCTTCTCCCAGGCTCCGTATTCCGCTCGAGCTCGCTGTCTCAGCTCGAATCTACCTCTCCAGAAGCACTTTGTGACTGAGTGTCAATGCACCGGCACCGATGTCCACAGTCGTCCGATTCCTCGTCGACACGATCCGGCAGACGCTCTTCGAGTTCGCCGACGGACTTCGGCAGGCCGCGCCGACGGTCCTGACGGGGCTCGTCTTCCTCGCGATCGCGTACGTCGGGATCCGGGTGCTCACGGGCGTGCTCCGTCGCACGCTCGACGCCGTCTATCCGGACGACCAGCGCCTCGTCGTCGACCTCGGCGTGACCATCGTGAGCGTGTTCCTGTGGTTCGGAGCGGCGCTGACGCTGCTGAAGATCTTCGGGATGGGCGAGATCGCCGCGAGTCTCGGCACTGCCGCCGGCTTCGTCGCGCTCGGCGTCTCCTACGCGCTCTCGAATATGATCGCCGACACCGTCGCGGGCGTCTATCTCCTCCGCGATCCGGATTTCAACCCCGGTGACGAAGTGAAGTCAGATCCCGTTACGGGGACGGTGGAAGCCATCGAACTGCGGAAGACCCGGTTCCGGAACGACGACGGTGACACCATCGTCGTGGCGAACCGGGACGTCGAAAAGAAGTGGACGCGCCTCATCGCTTCTGCGGACGAGTGATGCGCTCGCGACCGACTGCGGCTGCACGTCCTCGCGCTACAACAGCGCCCGCAACGCGACTACGGTGACCATTCCCACCCCGAGGGCCGCGAGTGTGCCGTCGTTTCGCCAGGCGACCACGAGGACTGCAGTGGCCGCGATCCAGCCTGCCGGACCGAGCTTCGTCAGCTCCGGCGCGAGGAGTGAGACGACGATCGCGCCCGGAAGCGCGTCGAGGCCCCGTTCGATGCGTGGCGACAGTTCGATTCGGCTGAGGAGCCAGAATCCGCCTGCCTTCGTCGCGTACGTCGTGACGCTCATCGCCAGGATGGTGACGACGACGACGGGATCGAGCTCAGCCATCGTACTGCCACACCTCCACGAGGCTCCCCGCGACGCCGCCACACACGAGATACCAGTATCCGGGCAGATAGCCGGCGGCGAGCACTGCCACGACCGCGGCGCTCACCCACGTACGGAGTCGCGAGGCCTCGTCCCACAGATCGACTGCGAGGATCAGGAAGACCGCCGTCAGGACGAAGTCTAATCCGACCTGCGCTGGTTCTTCGATCACGTCGCCGACGGTGACGCCGACGACCGTCGCGAGCACCCAGAACGCCCAGATGGCGAGCCCGCTCCCGAGGAGGAACGCGCCGCGGCGACTCCCCGAGCGCAGTTCGCCGATCGTGAGCGCCCAGTTCTCGTCGGCGGTGAAAAAGAGGCTCGCGTACGTCTGTCTCGGGGAGAGCTGCTCGAACCAGGGTCGGAGCGCCGCACCCATCAGGAGGTAGCGCAGATTCACCACGAGCGTCGTCGCGATTACCGCGGCGATCGGAACCGGCTCTCGCCAGAGTTCCATCACGATCAGCTGTGCGGAACCTGCGAGCACCGTCCCGCTCATCAGCGCGGCCTCCCCCACGCTCAACCCCGCCTGACCAGCGAGGACGCCGAACACGACGCCGTAGCCGCCGACACCGGCCGCGACCGGCATACACTGGAGGAAGCCCGCGCGAATTCCTTCTCGAGAGAACGAAATTGTCTCCGGCTGCACTGCGGCGTGCTCTTCGTGGTTCCGACGCATCGACACACGTCTTCGACGTGTTCCCCCCTAAGTTCTCGGAGAAGCGCGTTTCTCCTCGCAGCTGTCTAGGGGGACTCCCGAATTGCCTCGTCGGTCACCTGCTTGAGGAGGCGCTCGCCTCGCACGCTGAGCGCGTACTGCTCGTCCTCTCGTTCGATGAGGCCCTCGAGCTGCCGGAGGTGATAGTTGAGCTTCCCGTTGTCGCGAACCGAGATCGCGGCCCGCAGATCGGTGTACGACATCGGCGCCTCACCGCGACCGAGTGTCACGAGGATTTCGAGCCGAAGTGGGTTCGATACGACCCCGAGTGTCTCCGAGACGTCCTGTATCTCCTCGTTCGTCAACGACGATCTGCCGAACGCTTCGCGATCGCTCACCCAAGTCGGAATCGCCATTGATCGCTCTTGAGGCCTCCAGATTTGTAGATGTATCCAAAAACGGCTGACATATCCTCGTCGGCAACGCGATCGAATCGACGTCCCTCTTCCGAACGTGGGACACGAATATTGCGACGGCAGCGACGGGCGGCGAGACATTCGTCCCCGGCGGAACCCTTTTGCGCTGCACCACCTTACAGCCGCCAACAATGGGAATGGGCTCGGATATGTATCGGCAGCAGATTCTGGATCACTACAAGAACCCCCGGAACAAGGGCGAGATGTCCGATCCGGACTTCTCTCACACCGGAGAAAATCCCTCCTGCGGCGATACGATCACGATGAACGTCAGACTCGAAGACGACGGCGAGACCATCGAGTACGTGTCGTTCACCGGGAACGGCTGTGCGATCAGCCAGGCCTCCGCGAGTATGCTCTCGGAGAAGCTCCGCGGGATGACGCTCGAGGAACTCGAAGCGATGGGCACCGACGACGTCACCGATATGCTCGGCGTCGACATCTCGCCGATGCGGATCAAGTGCGCTGTCCTCGCGCGACAGGTGGCCCAAGACGGGGCTGCCATCCACGAAGGCGACGTCGACATCGAGGAGACGACAACCGAGGACGACTAACCACCTTTTTGCTGACTCGGGTGCGCGAATCGCACCGCTTCGTTGTTAAAAGAGCTGGGTCGTTTTATTCGGGCTTGAGACCGCCGTCTTGGACGCGCATCACGGCCTCGCCGTCGGCGAGGTTCGGCGCGTCGACGAGGCGGACGATACGCTTGTCGCCCTTCGATTTCCGGAGGTAGATACGGAACGTCGAGGTGTGGCCGAGGATGTTGCCCCCGATCGGCTGGGTCGGGTCGCCGAAGTACGAGTCGGGGTTCGAGGCGACCTGGTTCGTCACCAGCACGGACGTGTTGTAGAGGTCGCCGATGCGCATCAGGTCGTGCAGGTGCTTGTTGAGTTTCTGCTGTCGCTCGGCGAGTTCGCCACGACCGACGTACTCCGCGCGGAAGTGCGCGGTGAGCGAGTCGACACAGAGCAGGCGGACGGGGAACTCCGCTTCCTCGTTGTCGCGGGCGAGCTCCTTGGCTTTCTCCGCCAGGAGGATCTGGTGGTTGGAGTTGAACGCCTTCGCGACGTGGATGTGATCGAGGAAGCTATCGAGCAGGTCCGCCATCGTCTCGTCGTCGCCGGGCGAGCCCTCGATCTCGCGCCGTTCGAGGAGGTCGGCGATGATCTCGTCGTCGAGGCCGCGAACCATATCGTCGATCCGCTCGGGACGGAACGTGTCCTCGGAGTCGATGAATATGCACGACCCGCCGAGGCCGCCGTGCTCGGGCGGCAGTTGGACGTTGACGGCCATCTGGTGGGTCACCTGCGACTTCCCGGCCCCGAACTCGCCGTACACTTCTGTGATGGACTGCGTCTCGATCCCGCCGCCGAGGAGCTCGTCGACCTCGGGGATCCCCCACGAGAGCTTCCCGATCTGCTCGCGCCGTTCGAGCACAGCCGCTCCCGTCTCGAAGCCACCGATGTCGGCGGCCTCGCGGGCCGCGTTGATGATGTCGGCCGCGGTCGATTCGCCAACGTCGGCCGTGTTAGACATCTCGCCCGGACTCGCGACGGCGATCGCCTGATAGCTCTCGAATCCCGCTTCAGTCAGTTTGTCTGCCGTCGCCGGCCCCACTCCAGGAAGGCTCTCGAGATCGTCTTCTGGCATCGTATCCGGTTCTGGGTCCCACTTGCACATAAACCCTCGTTAACACCAAAGTGAAAGTAAAAACGCCGCACTGCAGCGACTCCCGGTGCTCGCGTGGGAGAGGATTCATACCGGATGAACGGGATTCGTGACGATTTGGGGCTCGTAACGAGTTCGGCTGTGTCGTCGCCCCGCCTACGACTCCCGAAGCACAGCCGCCACGTCAGCGCTCGCCGACGGCAGCGCGCGGCAGAGTTCGGCGACGACGACGTAGTCGACGGCGTCGTACGTCACCGACTCCGCAGAGACCGATCCAGAGAGGTCCGCAAACCGCTCGTCGGCCCAGCGGATCTCGTTGGCGAACCGCGGCAGTGTGGCGCGCACGAGCAACTGTGCCTGCTCGGTCTCGCGTGCCCCCTCGATGGCCGCGACGGCGTCCGAGCGAAGCGCCGTCACGTCTTCTGCGTCGTCGATCGCGACGTCGTCGCCGTTCTCGATCCGCTCGCGGAGGGACTGGTATGCCTCCAGGTGCGCGAGCGCACGCGACGCGAGCAGGAGTTCGATCGCGAGCCGTGGGCCGTCGTCACTGCCGTCCGTATCGTCGACACGTCTTCGCGCGTCCCGAGCGAGTTCCGCGAGCGCCCGGACGCCGGCCGTCTCGTCGACGTCGCGGTCGACGAACTCGGTCGGATCGTCGATGTCTTCGCGCGGGAGCGACCCGGCCTCCTGCTGGAGACGTTCTCGAAGTTTCCGTCGTGCACGCTCGAAGCGGGACTCCTGATCCACCTGCTCTCCGAGATCTCCCCGGAAACGATCGAAGAAGTACGACGCCACCGCGACGCTGACGCGGGCGTATTCGAGGTCGGACGCCATCTCGCCGAGTTCGAGCGACTGTCCGCTAGCGCTCGCGTACTCCTCCGGATGTATCGCCAGCCAGCGCCGGGATCCGCGGATCTCGCCTTCGATTTCGGCGTGGACGACCGCAGCGCGAACCGGGTCGTCGCCGACGTAGGACCATCCGGAGACGAACGCGTCGAGGTCGTCTTCGATCTGCGGTACCTCCGCTTCGAGATCCGACCGGGTCAGATCGGACTCGATGGCGCCCCAGGCGGCCTGGAGTTGACGGCTGGTCGCTCGCGCGCGAGTCGTGTGCTCGAGTCGGGAGTACGGCGTCTGCGCGGCGTCGGCTTGCTGGAGCGACTCTCTCGCGTAGTCGTAGTCGTCGTTGAGGCGCTCTCGGATCACGCCGTTCGGAATCTCCTCCTCGTCGAACGGCGCGGGGACGGAGTCGAGCTTCGACTGCGCCGCTGTGCGATGCTGTTCGGTGAAGGACGCCTCGATGTCGACGGGGAACGTCTCGGGAACTGTCGGCGGCTCCTCGTCGGCAATCGCGCTGAGGGCGTCGCCGTCGAGCATCTGTCGGCTGTCGCCGATGATCGGAATCCGATCCGTACACCCGGCGAGCAGCGCGAGACCAGTGGCACTCGAGGCCGCGAGAAAGCGCCGCCGGTCGAGGCGGCGTCCGCGTGAGGAACGGGTCATCGTTTCACCTCCCCGTCTGTGGGCGTCCGACAGGGGCCGCTCCCGCTTCCCGAACTGTAGCTGTTCACCTGCTCTGGGTCCAATGCGACTGGAATCCGGATCAGGTAGGTCACGACGTCTCGGGCGTCGGCTTCGCAGGCCACGTCGGCGTCGCGGAGGATCCGTGCGTAGTCGGTTTCGATTTCGTTCTCGGTCCAGCGGACCCAACAGAGCCGCCGCTCGTAACACTCGCCGATCGCGTGTCGTTCGACGTACACCGACTGCGACTCGAAATCTGTCTCTTCGAGGAGCGCTTTCGCTTCGTCGGCGCCGTCGACGTCGGCGAACGAGAGCGACGCTGCGGTTTCGGCGTCGCCGACGAGGGTGTGCCGCCAGTCGTCGATGGGCGTCTCGGTCTGGTCGTCAGACTTCGTCGTTGTTTCCGTCCCGGTCGACACGGCCGGTTTCAGCTCCGGGTTCCGGAGTTTCACGGCGGTCGGATCGACAAGCGCATCTGCGGGCGGTTCGGCGCCGGGGCCGCTGACGGTGCTTGAGCCGGACGCACCGGAGTGTCCCCCGCATCCGGCGAGGGCACCCGCTCCGAGGAGGGCAGCCGTCGATCGAAGGAGGCGTCGCCTGGTCGGCGAACTCGTACTGGAGGGCATCGCGGTAGTACTACAGGAGACGGCGTCAAATAGCCCCGGGGAACGCCGCCAGCGTGCCCGATCTCACTCCCAGGGGTGGCCGCCGTCGCGGTCGGGCCACATCGGATACCAGTAGGACTCGTCGTCTTCGATCTCCAGTTCGCCGTCGAGGACCGAGTCCAGTTTGAACTCCAGGCGTTGCTCGCGTTCCTTTCCGCGGCGGGGGGCAAAGGGGTAGTACGACCCTCGCCGGAACGAGTAGATCCAGTAGGCGCGCTCGCCGCTCCCGCCGCCGCGTTCGAACCCGAAGACGGCGGCGAGGAGCCGCGAGCCGTAGCCGCGTTCGACGAACTCGTCGGCGGCGAAGTGGACGCTCGTTACGAGATCCTCGGGGTCGTCGTCGCGGAGGACGACCCACTCCCAGCCGTGGCTGTCCTCGCGGACATCGAAGGTCGTCCCGGTCTCTTCCTCGCCCGCGCGAAGGATCGCCTCGACCTCGTCGACCGCCGCCTCGAAGTCTGTGCTATCGACGCCGGAGAAACAGAGGGCGGCGGCACCGACCGAGCGGAAGCCGAGGTCGGCCTCCATCGTCACGTAGGCGGTGCTCATCCCGAAGAGGTCCTCGGGATCGGCGTCGCGGGTCGCGTCCGCCTCGGCGTTCGTCCCGAGCACCGTTCGGATCGTATCGAACAGGCCCATCAGCTGATCCCTCCGTTCTCCGCCCCACCGAGCCTCTCTGTCCGGGTCATCTTACCGCGTCTCCAGTTCGCGTTCGAGGTCGCGGAGGCGGTCGACGCGCTTCTCCGTCGCGGGGTGGGTGCTGAACAGTTTGCCGATGACGTCGCTCTTCAGCGGGACGATGAAGAACGCGTTCATCTCCGATTGCTCGCGGAGGTCCTCCTTCGGGACCTTGTCCATCCGACCGTCGATCTTCAGCAGCGCCGACGCGAGCGCCGAGGGCTTCCCGGTGATGAGCGCCCCGCCGCGGTCGGCGGCGAACTCGCGGTAGCGCGAGAGCGCGCGGATCAGGACGAACGAGACGATCCAGACGACGAGCGATGCGACGATCGCGACGAGGAAGCCGCCACCTCCGCCCTGGCGGTCCCGGCCGCCGCCGAACCAAAAGCCCATCCGGACGATCATAAACGCGACCGTCGAGAGGAACGACGCGATGGTCATCACCATCACGTCGCGGTTCTTCACGTGCGCGAGTTCGTGTGCGATCACGCCCTCCAGTTCGTCGCGGTCGAGCGTCCGGAGGAGCCCGGTCGTCACGCATACCGTCGATTTCTTCTGCGAGCGACCGGCGGCGAAGGCGTTCGGGACACGCGAGTCGGCGACGGCGACTGCGGGTTTTGGGAGGTCAGCCTGCTGGCTGAGGCGTGAGACCGTCGCGTGCAGTTCGGGGTACTCCTCCTCTGAGACTTTCTTTGCGCCCATACTGTAGAGTGCGAGCTTGTCGCTGAAGAAGAACTGCGCGAGGACGAACGCGCCCATCAACGGGAGATAGAAGAACGAGTCCGTCCACCACAGCGCACCCACGAAGACGAGATAGAGGGCGAAGAGCAGGAACATCGTCAGGACCATACGGCCCCGGAGTCCCCAGTCGGGTTTCCAGTCCATACCCCGACTATGCCTTCAGCGTAATAAACGGTGTTGGGGGCTGGGTGGGTCCGACGCCCAGTGCGGTCGCCTCTCGCGCTCTCGCATCTTCGAACGCTCGCCTATTCGTCGCGCTTAACCGCCTCCGTCGTCTACGGTGGCTGATGAGTTCGGGAGACTTCTGCCCGCGGTGTGGGGACCCGGTATCGGAGCGATCAGAACCCCTACCCGGGGAACCCCGAGAGCGCGACGCCGTCCTCTGTGACGACTGTTACTTCGAGGACTTCGACCTCGTCGACGCCCCCGAGCGGATCGAAGTCCGCGTCTGCTCGCAGTGCGGCGCAGTCTACGAGGGGAACCGCTGGGTCGACGTCGGCGCGCGCGATTACACCGACGTGGCCGTCGAACAGGTCTCGGAGGCGCTCGGCGTCCACCTGAAGGCCGAAGACGTCCGCTGGGGCGTCGAACCCGAGCAGGTCGACGAGAACACGATCCGGATGCACTGCACCTTCAGCGGCATCGTCCGCGGCACCTACCGCGAGGAGAGCGTAACCGTGCCGGTCCTCATCTCGCGACAGACGTGTGACCGCTGCGGGCGGATCGCCGGCGGCTACTACGCCAGCATCGTACAGGTCAGAGCCGACGATCGGACGCCCACTGCCGAGGAGGAGGCACGGGCGGTCGAGATCGCCGAGTCGTACGTCCAAGAGCGCGAGGACACCGGCGACCGAAACGCGTTCATCTCGGAGACGAAAGAGACCGACGACGGCACCGACATCAAGATCTCGACGAATCAGTTGGGCGGCGGCGTCGCAAAGCGGATCGTCAGAGAACTCGGCGGGCACGTCAAGGAGTACCCGACGCTCGTGACCGAGGACAGCGACGGCAACGAGGTCTATCGGGTGACCTACGCCGTCCGCCTCCCGAAGTTCACGCCCGGCGACGTCCTCGACCCAAAAGACGACGACGGGCCGGTGCTGGTCCGGAGCGTCCGCGGGAACCTCAAGGGCGTTCGACTCACGACCGGCGACCAGTACGAGGCCTCCTTCGAGGAGGGCGAGACGCCCGACGCGCGACAACTCGGGACCGTCGACGACGCGGACGAGACGACCGTCGTCGCCGTCGAGGACGAGTACGCGATTCAGGTGCTCGATCCCGACACCTACGAGTCGAAGACGATTGCCCGCCCGTCGTACGTCGACGCCGACGCGGATGCCGTGCCGGTACTGAAAAGTCGCGCCGGACTGCACGTGCTCCCCGAGGACGCGGTCGACAGCGACGAATAACGTCGGTTGCGGCGACGCGGACGGTGGCGACGATACCGAGCGCCGGCCAAAACACCGACACTTCGGAGCGACTACGGAACGAGGAATCACGGGGACTTCTGAGTGACTACGACTCGGTCGACGGACCACGAGCAGGCCGACGTGCTGGAGACGGTGCTGCGGCTCTCACCCTCGCTAGATCAGTAGAAACTCTGTATGCTAGTCTGCGCTCGCAGACGCGTCCGCTGGTCCGGGCCGCGCCTGATTCTCCCGCACCGAGATGCCGTGCCGCACGAGTGCCGTCTCGAACGCGTCCTTCGAGCGGCCCGCCCGCGACGCCGCCTGCGACAGTGTCAGTGTTCCGTTCCGGTACAGGGTCATCGCCGTGTTCAGCCCGTGGGTATACATTGCCGGACAATTATCACCACGCTACTGAGGGTGTTAAGTATTCTGTGAGATACTGTCTCAAACAATCACAGAAGCGTGTTAATACAAAACAAATGTATCCTTCTTCGCTATATAGGGGTTCTATCTTAAACCCAAATTAACGTTCATTATGTATTCGTTTCGGTATCGCGTGGATTCTCTGTGTAGTCACACAATGTGCCGCGTCGATCTCCGCTCTCTATGTATGCTGCCGAGGCGAGCGACCGGACAGCGAAAGAATTGAATTAGATGCGAGCGTACTCCCACTATGGATCGACAGCAGGTGCTCGCGCTCATTCTCGTTCTCTTGATGGTCGGCTCGTCGTTCGCCTACGGGGCGTCCTTACTCCTCTAACGACCGTCAGATCTACGCTGCCGACTACGTATCGCCCCACACGTCCGACAGCGGGTGGTCCGACTGTTCGTCGTCAGACTCGGACGTGTCCCGGTTACTCCCCGAGCGCGTGGTTCCGCTCGACTGATTCGACCCACCCGACGAGGAGCGACTCTCAGTGCGGGTCGCCGTCCGATCGCGCGCCGACGACCGACGCCCGCTCGACGTTCGTCGGGATCCTGACTGTCCGCCCGCCGCCACCTGATCGAACTCGGGGAGGTCCGGCGTCGACAACCGATCCACCTGGTCGCGGAACCACGAGGGCATATCGCTTCGCGTACGCTCGAACAGGTCTAGTAGCGACGAATCCGCGAGATACGTCGCGCCGTAGTCGTCGGGGGCGCGAACGACCCGCCCACAGGCCTGAATGACCGTTCGGAGTGCCGCCCGGCGGTACCACGACCACTGGCCGTCGTCGAGGCGGCGGGCGACGCGGGAGTCGTTCGTGTTGAGATACGGGGCCTTACAGACGACTTGCCAGCGGCACAGATCCCCGGAGAGATCGAGCGCCTCCTCCATCTTCACCGAGAGGAAGACGTCGGGATCGTCGGTCGCCTTCCACGACTCTAAGGCGGCGTCGCGGTCCTCGCGGTCGTGCGCCCGAACGCGACTCCCGAGCCCGAGCTGTGCGAGTCGGCGTCGGAGCTCCGACTGGATCGCATACGAGTGACAGTGCACGAGTCCCTTCTCGTCCCGGTGCTTCGCCATAATCCGCACGAGCGTCCGCGCCACTTTCGGGAGCGTCTCGTCACGCCGGTCGTAGGTCATCTTCCCCTGCGTGACGTCGTACAGCGGCCGGTTCTCCACCGGGAACGTGTGCTCGACGTCGACGAGCGCGACGTTCGAGGGATCGAGGCCGACCCCCCGACAGAACGCCGCCTTGTTCAGGATCGTCGCCGAGAGGAGCGCGAACTTGTTCCCCCGCTCCCAGACCGTGTGGTGCAGATACCTGGCGGGATCGAGCGGTTTGATCGTGACCGGACTCCCCTCGCCGTCGGGCTGGTCGACAACCCAGGTCGTCGGGCTCTCGGGATTTCGGTAGTCGTCGACGAACCAGGTGAGCTCCGACCGGAGCTCCTGGAGGCGGTCGCGCCGCGCCGCTTCCTCCGGCGTCAACTCGGGCTTCCGCAGCAACTCGTCTTTCGCGCGCTCGCAGACGCCCGCGAGCGTCTCAGCGAACCGCACGGTCCGCTCGACGGGGTCGCCGGCGGCCGTGACGTCGGGAATCCCGACGTCGTCCCAGACGGGGACCGTCCGGGGGTTCAGATCGACTGTCGCGTACATCTCCGCCCACTCGGCGAGTCCGTGCGCCTCGTCGATCACGACGACGTCGCGCTTGCGGAACACGTCCGAGCCCGCGGTCTGCATAAAGTACGCCAGCGTCATCGCCGCGATGCGACGGTTCGAGGCGATCGCCCGATCGGAGAAGTACGGACAGCGGTGTCGGACCGAGCAGTCGAAGCCCGCCTGTCGGACGCAGGGCGCGCGGTCGACCGGCGTGTCGGTTTCGCCGTTCAGAATACAGGTGTAGTTCGACTTGCCTCTGATTACGTTCAGGTCGTCCAACAGCGGATCCTCTGCGACGTCGTCGAGTTGGGACACCTGCGGCGTCGTGTAGTAGGCGTCAGTCGCCTCCGCGGGCGCGACTTCGTCGGTGGTCGCCGCCGCGCCCGCGATCGACCGCGCGAGGAGGGACTTGCCGCTGCCGGTCGGCGCGCGGACGAGGACGACGTCGTTGCCGGCCGCGAACGCGTCTCGGATGTCCGAGAGCGCCTGCTCTTGTGCGCCGCGGAAGCTCGGGGCCGGAAACGACGGGGGGATCCGATCGGGGTCCACACCCGACCCTGTGCCGCTCTCGGATAAAAACCTTCAGACGGGACCCGACACAGCACCACCTGTACTGGAGACGCCGTCCCGCATCGCGTCTGCTGTTCTGCACTCCCACTCTTCACTCCAACAGTATTGTACAAAAAACACAATAGTTTTCATTATTTGAGAATGATATGTCCTTCTTTTCTGCTTCCCGAGTCGTGTATACGATGGTGTTCGACCGATGACCGTCTCCGACATAATGCGCCACGAAGTCGTAACCGCCTCCCCTGAAACACCCGTCCACGAAGTGGCGACCACGATGCGCGATGAGAACGTCGGCAGCGTCGTCGTCGTCGAGGGTGACGAGCCCGTCGGTCTCATTACCGACCGCGACATCGCGATCCGAATTGCAGCCGACCAGCTCGATGCCGAGGAGATGGACGCCGAGCGGATGATGAGCACGGACCCGGTGACCGTTGAAGCCGACACCGGCCTGTTCGAGCTTTCGACGCAACTGTGCAACGAGGGCGTCCGGCGGATGCCGGTCGTCGACGAGGACGGTGACCTCGCCGGTATCGTCACTCTCGACGACCTCGCGGTCCTCCTGACCGGCGAACTCGGGAATCTCGCCGGCGTCATCGACGCGGAATCGCCGGCGTACTGATCGAGGTGATCGTACCTGTTCCGAGATTCTCGCCGGCCGATACGGCGAGATCTCTATGAGGACGTACGATACCCCTATGAACCGACGAACTCCTCCGTTCTGCCGATCTGGTCCGCAAGGAGCCGTTTTTCAGAGGGATTCGACGTCCTCGCTCGTCACGACCCGGTCGTCAGGCAGGCGCGCGATGCAGTCGTGACACAGGAAGTACTCGCCGCCGTCGTCGAGTTCGAGGGTCATCCCGCCCGTGGACTCGGTCTCGAACGACCAGAAGTCGCCGATTCCACCGGCGATCCGCACCGACCGACCGCACGCATCGCAAGGCTCGCTCGTCATAGGGGAGCGACGTGGCCGACGGCTATACGTCCTGCGGCGAGCGTGGCGTCGGATCGACGCTCGCCGCGTGCCGTCTCCGGATTACAGTTACTAATGTGATATATCCGAGGCTTCTACTGTTCATCCGTCGAACAGTTGGTGTGAAATGAGCGATTACGACGGCGCGTCGGCCACCGCCAGCGACACGCACGCCGGCGAGACGCCACCGGTGATAACGCCGCCTGCTGACGACGAGGAGGCGACTGTCACCGAAGCGGGGACGGAACTGGAGCGCACGATCGGGCTCTCGGGAGGGATCTCGATCGGGGTGGGAACGATGATCGGCGCGGGCATCTTCGTCTTCCCCGGACTCGCCGCCGGCGGTGCCGGTCCGGCCGCAGCGGCCTCCTTCGGCATCGGCGCGGTCATCGCGCTGCTCGTGGCGCTCCCGACTTCCGAACTGGCGACGGCGATGCCGAAATCCGGTGGCGGCTACTACTTCATCTCCCGGGCGCTCGGCGCGCTCCCCGGCGCTGTCGTCGGTCTCAGCATCTGGCTCGGACTCGTCTTCGCGACGGCGTTCTACCTCGTCGGTTTCGGGAGTTACGTCGCGGCGGTCCTCGCGGAGGCCGGCGTCGCCGTCGGCAACGTCCCGATCGTCATCCCGTTCGCGCTCCTGTTCGGCGTATTCCTGACCGCGCTGAACCTCTTTGGCACGGAGAACGCCGCTGCGCTGCAGAACTACGTCGTCGGGCTGCTGTTGACGATTCTGGTGTTCTTTCTGGGATACGGTGGGCTGGACGCCCTCGGCGTGTTCGGGCGCGCGAGCACGCCGGAGACGTTCGCGCCGTTCGGCCCGCTGCCGGTGTTCACGACCGCGGCGCTCGTGTTCACCTCGTATCTCGGGTTCGCGCAGGTGGCCACTGTCGCCGGCGACATCAAGCGCCCGGGACGGAACCTCCCGCTGGCGATGGTCGCGTCGGTGGTGATCGTCGGCATCCTCTACGTCGCGACGATCTTCGTCGCCACCAGCGCTTTCGGGAGCGAGACGCTCGCCTCGTTCGGCGAGACCGCCATCGTCGAGGTCGCGCGCAGTTTCGTCGGCTCGACCGGTGCGATCGCGATCCTCATCGCGGGGCTGCTCGCGACGATTTCGAGTGCGAACGCCTCGATCCTCTCGACGTCGCGGGCGGTGTTCGCGGTGAGCAAAGACGAGATCATCCCCCGGTTCGCGAGTCGGATGAATCTCCGCTACGGGACGCCACACGTCGCGCTGACGATGGCCGGCGGACCAGTGCTGGTATTGGTCGCATTCGGCGAGGTGGAGGTGCTCGCCGAGGTCGCCTCGTTCCTCCACCTCGTGATGTACTGCCTGATGTGCGTCGCGCTCATCGTGATGCGTCGCGACGAGCCCGAGTGGTACGATCCGGCGTTCCGCGTGCCCGCTCACCGCGTCGTCGCGGGACTCGGCGCCGTCGCGAGCGCGGGGTTGATCCTGTTTATGCAGCCGACCTCACAGATCGTCGGCGTCGCGATTATGCTCGTATCCGCCGGATGGTACAAGTACTACGCCAGCGACGTCCAACTCAAGGGGGTGCTGTAGATGTGGGGTGATCTTCCGGGTGAGGACCTGATTGACGCCGACCTCGTGATCCGTGAACCGCCGGTGATCCTCCTCCCGGTCGAGGTGTTGGAGGGACAGACGATCCCGGATACGGTCGTCGAGTTCCTCGCGCCGGCGGACGTGATCGTCCTCGGCTACCACGTCCTGCCGGAGCAGACGCCGACAGAGCAGGCGAGTATGCAGTTCGAAGACCGGGCGCAGGAGGCCGTCGACGACATCGCGCAGTCGTTCATCGACGCCGGCGGCGACCCGGAGACGCGCGTCGTGTTCACCCACGACCGCGAGCAGACGATCGACCGCGTCGCGGCCGAATTGGGCGCGACGGCGATCCTCCTGTCGAATCCGACCGGCGAAATCTCGGAGGTGCTCGTGCCGATCCGCGGCGTGATCGACGTCGGCCGGCTCGCGGATCTCGTTGCGACGCTGCTCGCCGGCGGTGCGGGCCACGTGACGCTCTGGGGAATCGCCGCCGGCGAGGGCTCGGAGTTCGACGCCGAGAGTGCCGTCGACACCGCAGCCGAGCGACTCCGCGGACGGGGTCTTCCCGCCGAGCAGATCACCACGGAGACGACGACCGCGATGCTGCAAATCCACAACATCGTCGATCGCTCGGACGAGGCCGATATCATCGTGATGGGTGAGGGCCGCGAGTCGCTGCTCGCCGTGCTGCTCGGTGAGGACGCCGAGCGCGTCGCCGAGGGGGCGGTCGCGCCCGTGCTCGTCGTCCGCGACCGCGACCCGGACGCAGAGGTCGCGGATTCGGACGGCGAAACTGCAGACGTGCAATCGGTGACCGTCGAAGACGAGACCGCCGGGGGATCGGCCCCGGAGCCACAGCCCGATCAGGACCTCGACGCTGACGACCCGGAGTGATCAACGATGGAACTGAACTGTGAGAACTGCGCCGGCTGCTGTCTCGACTGGCGACCGATCGCCGACTCCCCGTCCGATCACGAGCGGCGCGGTCCCGGCGAACCGCTCGACGACGCGTACAACCTCGTACCCCTGACGCGCGACGAGGTCGCACGGTTCGTCGAGCGCGGACTCGGCGACGTTCTGACACCGCGGCTCTGGCGCGTCGACGAGGAGACGCCCGGCGTCGTCGTCGACGGCGTTCGGCTCGCCGCCATCGACGGACGTCCGGCGTTCTTCGTCGGCCTGCGGAAACCACCGAAGCCCGTCGCCCCGTTCGGGACCGAACCGCGGTGGCTGTCCGCCTGTGCGTTCTTAGACCCCGAGACGCTCCAGTGTCGAATCCACGAGGGCGACCTCTACCCCGAGGAGTGTTCGGCGTATCCGAGTCACAACCTCGACCTCGGCGTCGAGACCGAGTGCGAACGGGTCGAAGCCGAGCACGACGGGAAACGGCTGCTCGACGACGCCCCTGGCGAGTACAGCGGCCTGCTGCTCGGGCCGCAGGCGATTGGCGCGAAGGTGTTCGGCTACCCCGACCCCGACGACCTCGACGGCGTCGTCGACCGGATGCAGCGGGGCGAACTCACCGACACGGACCGCGCGGCGTTCGTCGGGGCCGCCGCGGGGTCCCATCCCGGGTCGCTCTCCGTCGACGACGGGCGCGCCGCGGCCGCGACCGCGGACGTACTCGACGCCGACTCGTGGGCCGGACAAGCGATTCGTGAGTGGACGGAGGCCGCCGGAGCCCCCGGTGAACGGGCGAGTGACCCGCCGTCCGGCGACGACGTCGAGGTGTCACGCGGCGCGCCGCAGACGCCGGGCTGGGACGCAATCGACGACGCGTAGCCGTCTCTTGTTTTCCGCAGTCGTCCGACGAGCGGCGAGAACTGTTAACAAGCTACGGATCCATTCATCGGTATGAGAGTTCTCGTAACGGGTGCGACCGGGTTCGTCGGTGGCCGTCTCGTTCCCGCCCTTCTCGACGCCGGTCACGACGTGACGGTGCTCGTTCGGGACGCATCGCGGTACGACGCGCCGCCGGAGGTCCGGGTCGTCGAGGGCGACCTCCTCGAGCCCGGAAGCTTCGAGTCGGCGCTCGACGTCGACGCCGCCTACTACCTCGTCCACTCGATGCGCTCGGGCGCCGACTTCGAGGAACGCGACCGGCGGGCCGCGCGGAGTTTCGCCGACGCCGCCTCCGAACACGGCGTCGAGCGCGTCGTCTACCTCGGCGGCCTCGGCGAGGAACGGGACCGACTCTCCGAGCACCTCCGCTCGCGGCGGGAAGTCGAGAACATCCTCGGCGAGGGCGAGTACGCGCTCACGACGCTGCGGGCCGCGATCCTGATCGGCGCGGGCTCTGCGAGTTTCGATATGATCAAACAGTTGGCCTCGCGCCTCCCGGTGATGGTGACGCCGCGCTGGGTCGAGACGAAGTGTCAACCAATATTCGTCGACGACGCCATCGCGTACCTCGTGGGCGTTCTCGACGTGCCCGAGACAGCGGATGAAACCTACGAGATCGGCGGCCCGGACGTGTTGACCTACCGGGAGATCCTGATCCGGGTCGGCCGTCAGCGCGGGCGCGCCCCCACGATCGTTCCGGTGCCGATCCTCTCCCCGAAACTCTCTTCGCTGTGGATCGGACTGGTCACGGACGTTCCGGCACCGGTCGCCCGTCCTCTGATCGAGGGGCTGAAGAACCCCGTCGTCGTGCGCGATCACCGGATCGAGTCGCTCGTCGACGTCGATCTGACACCGTTCGACGAAGCCATCAGGAAAGCGCTTCAGGCCGAAGCGACGACCCGTGAGGGACGTGGCGGCGCGACGGTCGCCGGAGACGAGGGCGAAACGCCGACGGCCGACGGCGGGACCGTCTCCGAACCGACCGTTCGGCCGCTCGATCGGTGATGGCCCGGCCGAATCCGCGCTACGAGAGCGGCGTCGAGCGGTACGGCGACACCTGGGTCTACGAGAGCATCGTCGGTGCCGTCCCCGGGATCGACCTCTCGGACCTGCAAGCCATCGCGATCCAGTTGGCGATCTTTCAGACCGGCGTGCTCGTCCTCGCGTGGTACTACGACCTCTGGACGGCCGTCCTGCCGGGAACGGTCGCCGTCGCCGTCGCCGCGGTCGGCAGCGGCGTGATGCGGCAGTTTGGGCGACGGACGCGCCGCCTCGACCTCCCGGAACCGTATCGTCGTCTGCTGTTCGGGTCGAGCATCGAGGTCGTACTCGGGATTCTCGCGTTCGTCGCACTCGTGACGCATCTGTTCGTTTTCGACCCGCGGACCGCCGATCCGACGCTCTTCGAGTGGCTGTTCGGTCCCGACCCGCCGATCCCGGTCGTGTATCTCACGCTCTTGATCCTCTGGGACCTCTGTTACCGCATCGGCACCTCGTGGTGGGCCGCCGTCGTCGCGCTGTGGCGCTCGTGGCGCTACTCGTTCGACGCCGAGACGGCGCACCGACTCCGTCGTCTCGACGCGCTCAACGTCGTCTTCGGCCTGACGCAACTCGCGATGGTCCCGTTCGTCCTCGATAGGCCGGTGTTGCTACTGGCCGTCGGCGGCCACATCGTCGCAGTCACCGTCGTCTCTCTAGCGGCGATGGCGACGCTTCGCGTGACGGCCGCTCCGCTCGAAGGGTAAGGTCAGCTCCTCTCGGCAGAACGGAGGAGTGGCGTCGGCGACGCTCACCCCGCGTCGCCCGGCCTCACTCGCCCTGCAACTGTTTGAACTGGTCGAGGAGCGCTTCTGTCGAGTCGCCGGAGTCGTACTCTACGGACCCTTGATACACTGTCCGGTCGTCGGAGAAATCCGTATCGACTGCACCGTTCTTCCGCTCACGACGCTCGTGTTCGTCGTCGTCGTATGCGCCCATCGACATGGTACATCATACCGTGAGAGTGTCACCCACATATATGTATCGCCGTCTGGGGGTTTCTCCTCGTGGTTTCGACGCCGTGACAACTCTCGGCCGCTCCGAGGCGACAGTATAAACCGATTGAACCGCTACTGTACAGTGTGGCACGCCCACTACGCTTTCGACACGCCCCCAGCCGCTGGACGGAGGGCCGGGTGGTCGGACAAATTTATCGCGATCTAGACCGGAATCTCGGTGCGACCCGTCGCAGTCCGTGGTTCAAACAGCCCGCCCGATATTCGGGCGAGCGATTCGAGATGGACAACGGCGACATCGCGCTGTTTCTGTGGAACGACGACGAGGCCTACTGGCTCGGGAATACCGAGACGCCGGAGGCGCTCTGGCGCACGGAGAAGTACAGTTTCGAGGCGATCCCCGACGACGTCTCACGGTGGGCCACGCGAGAGCTCACCGCACAACTGCACGAGGAGAGCCCGTGGCTCGAACCGTACCCGCACCTCTCGTGGTTCTTCCTGCCGGTCTTCCTCTCGAAAGACGGCCGCGAGACGACCCGCGAGTTCTTCGACGAACACGCCGCTGGCTTCCCCGACGTCACTCGTGAGGAGGCCCTCGAATTCTACGAGTCGTTCCTCCGTACGCGCGTCTTAGACGACTGGCGGGAGGTGATGGCCGGCAAACTCGGCACCTCCGAGTACCTCGATCTCACGCGGATGACGGCCGCGATGGGGGAGTTCAACGCTGGTCACCTCCTCGTCGACGACGGCTACGACATCGAACCGGAGATCGAAGTGTCGACGGGGCACGCTATCGACTACCGGGCCGAAAGCGACGACGAGTCCGTCCTCGTCGAAGTGACGCGGCCGACGCCGACGGGACAGCGTCGCGCGGGCACGCCGATCGCGGCCGTCCGCGACACGGCAGCGACGAAGTCCGATGGGCAACTGGAAAAACACGGCGGCGGCGTCGTCCTCTTCGTCGACTGCTCGTCGTTCCCCGACGACGAGTGGCAGTCGATACTCGCCGAGCGGCCGGACGTGCACCACCGGCCGGCCGTGGTCTTCCGACTCAGGCCGTCCGGTCGCGTCGAAGGCTACACGAAGGGGAACGTCCCGCTCGACGTGCCTGTGTGAACCGCCTCGGGGCTTGACCCCGAGGCATTCGGCCTGCTCAGCCTGTAGAATACCTCGAAAAAAGTCGTCTGTCGCGCTACGTCTCTATCTCAGAAGGACACCTGTTGAGGACCTTCCTCGCCCGTCGCGTAGGCGTCTCGATCGCTGTAGTACCGGCGACCGATGGCCTCGTGACCGAGGCCACAGAGGAGCGCCGAGTGGGCGTCGTCGGCGCTGGTGTAGGTCTCAGAGCCCGCACGAGCGAGTACGTCTCCGAGGCGCGCGGTCCCGTTGGGGAGTTCGATAGTCTGGTCGCCGTACGCCTCGATGAGGTCCTCGGTCGTGGCCGGGAACTCGTGACCGCCGATGAGATCGCCGGTGCGGTTCAAGCGCATTACACTCTACTCTGAGTGCTGGGTATTCTTAATGGTTTTCTATGATGGAATATGAGGTCTCTAAATTCCTTAATCATCTTTAACCGTGGTTGGCTCTCACGGGGACTCTTGTCACGGATAGTCTTATCGCGGGTACATTTCACACGGGGCGCAAGGGCTTTGAAACGGCACCGCCGACTCTCCGACGTGACACGGGAACGCGACGACGCGACCTCGGCAGCCGACATTTCACCGGCGGCGGACCTCCACGTTCACACCACTGCGTCCGATGGGACGCTAACGGTCCCCGAGCTCCCAGCGGTCGCCCGCGACGGCGGCGTCGACGTCGTCGCCGTGACGGACCACGACCGGATCCACCCGGAACTGGACGCACCAGTGACGACGCACGACGGCGTCACCATCGTTCGCGGGATCGAACTCCGCGTCGACGCCGGCGACCAGCGGCTCGACCTCCTGGGGTACGGCGTCGAAGCAACCGAGTCGATCCTGTCGGTGACCAGACGCATCCAGGAGAACCGGAAGCGCCGCGGCGCGGAGATCGTCGCGCGCGCCGAGGAGCGTCTCGGCGTCGACCTCGACGTGGAACTGCGCGATGGCATCGGACGACCGAACATCGCCCGCGCGATCGACGAGAGCGACGCTCCCTACGACTACGACGGCGCGTTCGAACACCTGATCGGCAACGACGGTCCCTGCTACGTCGAGCGATACGTTCCCTCCTTCTCGGCGGGAGTCGACGCCCTGCGGGACTCCTGTGCGGTCGTCGGACTCGCACACCCGTTCCGCTATCCCGACCCCGAGAGTGCCTTAGCGCGCGCCCGCGAACTCGACGCCGTCGAGCGCTACTACCCCTACAGCGACTCTAGCGCCGACCGCGAAGACGGTGCGCTCGTCGACGAAATCGCCCAGGACGCAGCGCTCCTTCGACTTGGGGGCTCGGACGCCCACGACCGGACGCTGGGCGTGACCGGACCGCCACGGTCGGCCTTCGAGCCGTTCGCCGCCCGTCTGTCGGGCGTCTGACGCCGTTCTCGGTGTAGATAGCCGGGAGCATAGAGTTAAACCCCGAGCGGCACCAAAGAGGGTGTATGAAGTGCCACTACTGCGACCGGGACGCCGCGTACGCCGCGGAGAAGGACGGAATCAAGGTCGGGCTCTGTGAGCGGCACTTCCGGACGCAGGTCGAAGCGTTAGCCGACTCCGAAGAACTGGCCGCCATCCGCGAACAGATCGACATCGACCGGACCGAGTGAGGACCGACGCGGTCCGTCACGCCCTCCGGATCTCTATTCGCTGCCCGCACTCCGGACACTCCTCGTCGACGATCGTCACCTGCGCGTCGCACACTGGACACGCCGCTCTGTAGCAGGCCGGATCGCCCATCGGCCGATCATTCACGCCCGACCGACAAAGCCTTTCTGCGCCGCTATCGCAGCGTCGCTCGTCGTATCGCGGTCGCAATAAAAGAAGTCAGTGCCTGCGGACGTTCGGCGCGCGGTTCGGGCAGAGGGTCGTGGGTGTGGTGTAGGCGTTTTCCTGAGAGGACGCTTACATTGCGCCGCCCATACCGCCCATGCCGCCCATACCGCCCATGCCGCCGGCGCCGCCGGGTGCGCCGCCTTCGTCGCCGCCGTCGTCGCTGCCGCCGCCCTTGAGGTCGCCAGCGGCGATGACGTCGTCGATGCGGAGGATCATCACGGCCGCCTCGGTGGCGGACTCGATGGCCTGCGTCTTGACGCGGAGGGGTTCGACGACGCCGTCGTCCTCCATGTTGACGATGTCACCGGTGTAGGCGTCGAGACCGGCAGCGAAGTCGCCGTCGGAGTGCTCCTTGCGGAGGTTGACGAGCGACTCGATGGGGTCGAGGCCGGCGTTCTCAGCGAGGGTGCGCGGGATGACGTCCAGCGCTTCGGTGAAGGCCTCGATCGCGAGCTGCTCGCGGCCGCCGACGGAGCTGGCGAACTCGCCGAGCTCCATCGAGAGTTCGGTCTCGGAGGCGCCGCCGCCGGGCAGGACCTGGCCGTCTTCGAGCGTCGTCTTCACGACGCCGAGGGAGTCCTCGATGGCGCGCTCGAGTTCGTCGACGACGTGCTCGGTGCCGCCGCGGAGGATGAGCGTGACGGACTTGGCGTCCTCGACGTCCTCGACGAAGATGCGCTCGTCGCCGCCGATGTCCTTCTGGGCGACGGAGCCGGCGAAGCCGAGGTCGTCGGCTTCGATGTCGTCGAGCGAACCGACGACGTTGCCGCCGGTCGCGCGGGCCAGCCGCTTCAGGTCGGAGGACTTCGCGCGGCGGACCGCGAGGATGCCCTCCTTCGCGAGGTAGTGCTGGGCCATATCGTCGATGCCGTCGCCGACGAAGACCACGTCAGCGCCGACGTCGACGAGCTGATCGACCATCTCTTTCAGCTGTTCTTCTTCCTGGTCGAGGAACTGCTGAAGCTGGTCGGGGTCGGTGACGTTGACTTCGGCGTCGATCTCGGTCTCGCGAACTTCGAGGGCACCGTCGAACAGCGCGACGTCGGCGTCCTCGACGCCGTACGGCATGTTCTCGTGGACGCGCTCTTTGTCCACGATGACGCCCTCGACGAGCTCGGAGTTGTCGATCGAGCCGCCGACGACCTTCTCGACGGAGACGTTGTCCGTGTCGATGCTCTCCTCGTCGGCGACCGCGACCACGGCGTCGACGACGAGTTCGGCCAGCAGGTCCTTCGAGGATTCGGCGCCCTTGCCGGTCATCGCCGTCTCGGCGATCTTGACGAGGGTGTCGCGGTCCTCCTCGGAGACCTCGATGGCGTTCTCCTCGAGGATCTCCTTGGCCTTCTCTGCGGCCTGGCGGTACCCCTGTGCGATGGTGGTGGCGTGGACGTCCTGCTCGATGAGCTCCTCGGCCTGATCGAGGAGTTCACCAGCGACGACGACAGCCGTCGTGGTCCCGTCGCCGACCTCGTCTTCCTGGGTCTCGGAGACCTCGACGATCATATTCGCCGCGGGGTGGTCGATGTCCATCTCCTTGAGGATCGTTACGCCGTCGTTCGTGACGACGACAGACCCGCCGGAGTCGACGAGCATCTTGTCCATCCCTTTCGGACCCAGCGTGGTCCGGACGGACTCGGCGACCGCCTTCCCTGCCGAGATGTTCATCGACTGCGCGTCCTTCCCCTGTGTGCGCTGGGAGTCTTCGCCCAGGATGATCATGGGCTGACCCTGCTGCATTCGCTGAGACATAATCAACCGTTGATTGTTTGTGATTCTATAAAAAAGTAACGCTACCGGCTCCAGAAACCCCGACTGCGGACGACGAAAGCCGTGGTAAAGGTTGACATAATGGTGTTTTTATATTCTCACTTCGGTCACGCCTATGCAAAGCCCTATTATCCGAACTCGCCTTACGAACGTTCGATGACGCTCCGGGAGTTCATCGACGAATTTGCGGACGGCGGCCACACCGCGTCCCTCTCTATAGTCAACAGCGACCAGCCGCCGATGGTCGCACAAATGCTGGAGTCGCTCTTCGATGAGCAGCCCGTTTCCGTTTCGGAGGTCAGCCGCGTTCTGTCCGATTCGAACGTCGTCCAGTTGCGCCGCGACGGCAGCGTCGTCGCCGAGTCGGCGTTCAGCGACGTTCGCGACTCGATTCTCGCGGTCAACTCGGACATCTACATCACGGGTACGCGTCCGCTCTCGGAAGTCGAGACTCCCGAAGTCGTCCGCAACCTGGAAGGCACCCGCTTCCGCGTCCGCGGCTACCCGGCCGGCACGAAAGGCAAACTGCTCCTCATCGAAATCTCCCGGTACATCGAGGCGATGGCGCTGCAGCACGGGGTGGGCGAACTTCACACTGGCTTTCAGCGACTCTCGCGGATCACCGACGAGCGGGGCACCGCACGTGCGTACGAACAGCTATCGCAGACCGATCTCGACCTGCACGTCTACGGAATCGGCGATCCGCGTCCGTTCGATACGTGGTCTGTGGCCGTCCACAACGACGACGTCCCGGAGATCCGAAACGGCTGGTTCGTCGTCTTCGCACCGCCTCCGGATAGCGACGCCGAGGGTGCTGCCCTCGTCGCAATCACCGAAGACGACGAGGTGTGGGACGGCGTCTGGGTACTCGACGCCGACGCCGCGCGGCAAGTCGCGTCGTATCTCTGCGACGAACACGGCGCGGCGTAGCACCGACCTTCCGAGCGGCTATCCCTTTGATACCACGACGTATACTGCGGCTTGCCGTTCCGCCGTCGCAGACGCGGCCGCGTCGCTGGAATCGAATAGCCTGATAGTCGAAAAACGAGCGCCTCGCCGATCCAGAGACCGACTCAGCCCGACTGTCGGACGTCGAAGCCCTGCGTCAGTTCGTTGTGTTTCCGTTCGAGGAACGAGTAGACCGCACCGTGGGGAGCCCCGTCGAGGATCATCCCGACGGCCCGGCGGACGGCGTCGACTTCTTCGGGCTGACCGATGACGCCCAGGGTCGTACCCTTGATGACGACTTCGGCACCGGTGAGTTCCTCCATCAGTTCCCGAGTCCGGCCGTTCTCGCCGATGAGGCGGCCTTTCTGTCGCTGGAGGTCGTTCTTGTTTCGCGTGTGCGATTCGAGGTCGACGAGTTCGAACGTCCGGAGCTCGTCGTCGAGGATCGACAGCGCCGCCTCGGGCGTGAATCCGCGCCCGATCGCCCGAACCACGTCGGGGGCGAGCATTCCGCTCACGGGATCGCCGACGTCGTCGATGGCGACCGCCCCGCTCTCGGAGTCGATGTCGAGACGTACTTCGGCCCGGCGTTCGATCTCGCGCATCGTCTCACCACCCTCGCCGATGAGGACGCCGATGCGGTCCTGCGGGACCTTTACGTGTTTCATACACCCCGCTACCCGGCGGAACGGTTTAAGAGTTTGTTCGAGAATGTACCGCGGTCACATGCCCTGTAGTAGCGTTTGCACCTGATTGCACAGCCGATCGCACGGCTGCGTGCGAGTCGGTGCGTGAAGACTTGCAAACGCTACTGTAGCAACCCCATTCAGGAGCCAGCGTCGTCCGGGTCCTCGGGTGTCCCGGACGGCTCCGGCTCGACTTCGGTGACGAAGTCGTAGAGGTCCGTCCCGCTCACCTCGATGCCCTGTCGACTGAAGAACGCGGCCACGTTGCGGCAGTCCCGGCGGAGGAACTCGTCGGCGTTCGGGTGATGGATCGTCACCGCCTGTCCGAGGTCGATCACGACGAGTTCGCCGTCGTGGATGATCATATTGTACTCCGAGAGGTCGCCGTGGACGAGCCCCGCCGAGTAGAGCCGCCGCATATACTCGCGCACGACCTCGTAGGCCGTCTCGGGGTTCTCCACGTCGACTTCGGCCAGTCGCCGGGCGCGGTCTTCGACGAGCCCGACGAGCTCCATCACGAGGACGTTGCGTTCGACGGCGATCGGTTCGGGGACGCGAACGCCTGCTTCTCGCGCCCGTTTGAGATTCGCGAACTCCTTGCGGGTCCACGCGAGCACGATCTGCTTTTTATCGTTGCCGAGCCCCTCGAACCGGGGATCTCCCTCCAGGTACTCGCGCATCTGCCGGAAGTTCGAGGCGTTGATGCGGTAGATCTTGACGGCGACGTCGCGCTCCTCGCCGTCTTTACTCCCGAGCGCTTCGTAGACGTTCGCCTCCTTGCCGGTCGAGATCGGTCCGCCGAAGGCGTCGACGTAGCCGTCCTGGACGAGCTTGTAGATCGCCGCGAACGTGGCGTCGTCGAAGACCGACTGCTCGACTTTGAACTGATCGGCGTCCTTCAGGCGCTTGCGGAACTCGTCGAACTCGCGGTCCCGACGCCGGGCGATCCGATCGGCCTCGGTGTCGGTGACGTCGATCTCTTCCCACTCGTCGCCCACACCCTCGGCCTCCTCGGGCTCCAGAAATCCGTACTCGTCTGGATCACTCATTGGTGTGGGTTGGGAGCTCGGTCTGAATCGCTGTACGAAAAGACGGTGTCGGCGTCGATCCCGGCCACGGACTCCACTCCGTCGAGAACGCCCCGCGTCGGGTCCACGCCGACACTCGGATCACTGGATGTGTCCTTCCTCGCGGAGCTGGTCGGCCTCGGACTTCTCGTAGCGCCAGGTGATGTCCCCTTTCTCGTCCTGCCAGTCCCACGGTTCGACGAGGACGACGTCGTCCTCGCGGATCCAGATGCGCTTTTGCATCCGGCCGGGGATTCGTGCGGTGCGCTCGACGCCGTCGGCACACCGGACTTTCACGCGGTTCGCCCCGAGCATATTCGTGACGACGGCGAACACCTCGTCGTCGTCGGGCATTCGGAGGTCACGTCGCCCCCCGTTCTCGTCGTCGCTCATACGCGGGCGTTCGTCGCGCCCCGGTTTAAGTTCTGCGAGAGGCGTCGTAACCGACGCTCCAGAACGATTTCGTCTATGCGCTCCTGGCCAGCCGTGTCCCCGAACGGTCTCAGGCGACGGCTGGCCAGCCGTTTCCGAACGAAACCCAGACGACAGTGTCATACGCGCGCCGTCGGTACCGGCGTGTATGGATTCCGATACGCTTCTCGTCGCCGGCGGCCGGGTGCTCCGCCCCGACGGCGACGTCGTGGACGCAGACGTGCTGATCGACCGCACGGCCGGCCGGATCGAGGCCGTCGGCTCGGAGCTGGCGACCGAACACGACGCCGACGAGACGCTCGACGCCTCGGGCGGACTCGTGATGCCCGGGTTAGTCAACGCACACACCCACGTCGCGATGACGCTTCTCCGGGGCTACGCCGACGACAAGCCGCTCGACGCGTGGCTCCGCGAGGACATCTGGCCCGCAGAGGCAGCGCTCACTGCCGAGGACGTCCGCGCCGGCACCGAACTCGGCCTCGTCGAGATGATTCGCTCGGGGACGACGACGTTCGCGGATATGTACTTCCACGTCCCCGAGATCGTCGAGGCCGTCGACGAGGCGGGAATGCGCGCCCGCGTCGGTCACGGCGTCGTTACCGTCGGAAAGGACGAGGCGGAGGCCCGCGCGGACGTTCAGGAGAGCCTCGACGTCGCTCGCGAGTACGACGGCGCCGCCGACGGTCGGATCCGAACGGCCGTGATGCCGCACTCGCTGACGACCGTCGACGAGGATCTCCTACGGGAGGCCGTCACCGACGCGCACGACGCCGGCATCCCGATCCACACACACGCCAACGAGACTCGGGACGAAGTCGAGCCGATCGTCGCCGAGCGCGACGAGCGTCCCCTCGCGTACGCCGACGACGTCGGCCTCCTCTCGGAGTCGGACTTCCTCGCGCACGGCGTCCACGTCGACGAGAGCGAGATCGACTTGCTGGCCGAGCGCGGCACGGCGGTCGTCCACTGCCCGGCGTCGAATATGAAACTCGCCTCCGGGATTGCACCGGTGCAGAAACTGCTCGATGCGGGCGTGACGGTCGGTCTCGGCACCGACGGCGCCGCCTCGAACAACGACCTCGACCTCTTCGACGAACTCCGCGACGCCGCGATGATCGGCAAACTCGGGGCCGACGATGCCTCGGCCGTCCCCGCGGAAGCGGCCGTACAGATGGCGACGCAGGGCGGCGCCGAGGCGCTTTCGCTCCCTGGTGGCCGCGTGGAGGCCGGCGCCGCCGCGGATCTCGCGATTATCGACCTCGACGCGCCGCACCTCGCGCCCGCGCACGATCTCGTGAGCCATCTGGCGTACGCCGTCCGCGGATCAGACGTCCGCCATACGGTCTGTGACGGACAGATTCTAATGCAGGATCGCGAACTCACGACCCTCGACGAAAAGCAGGTCGTCGAGACGGCGCGACGACGCGCGGTCGACCTCGTCGCGCGCGCGGAGTGATCACTCGGAGACGACGTCGACGCCGTCGTCCGTGACCGAGACGGTCAGCGATTCGATCGACCGCTCGTAGACGCTCGCGTGCCGCCCGTTCTCGACGTCTACGCGGACGGTCTCTTCCAGTAACCCCGCGTCGACGAGTTTGCTGGTCTCCCGATACACCGTCGACAGCGGTACGCCGGACCGATCGCTGAGTTCGCAGGCCGTGGCTGGCCGCCCTGCCGCTCGGAGGAGCGCGACGCCGGTATCGCTCGCCAAAAGCGTGAGCGCCTTCGACCGCGGTAGCGTGGTTTCAGCGCCGCCCTCGCCACGACGCTGCTCACCATCAGGTGCAGACATCTACAACGACTATTGTGGGCCACGAGTCTTGAAAGATTCTGCCGCGCGCTGTCGAATCGACTGCTGATATCGTAGCATTTGCAAGTCTTCACGCACCCGAGCAGACGCTGTCGTGCGCTCGGGTGCGCAATCAGTTGCAAATGCGACTGTAGGTCCGGTTTTGGCCGGCGTTCGTCGTGGCCGACCGCTTCCACGCAACAAAATAGGGGTTCGGTAGCGTTTTGCCGCACCTGACCGAACGCCGGGGTATGAGTACGTACCCGCCTATCGGAGAGCAACTCGACGACTTCGAGTCCGCTCGCGAAGAGGGCCGTCGGAAGATGGACTGGGCGCTCCAGCATATGCCCATCCTCCGGGAGCTGCGCGAGCAGTTCCGAGAGTCGAAACCGCTCGCCGGGCAGACGATCGGGATGGCGATGCACGTCGAGGCCAAAACCGCGAACCTCGTCGAACTCCTCGCGCTCGGCGGCGCCGAGGTCGCCATCACCGGCTGTAATCCCCTCTCGACGCACGACGACGTGAGCGCGGCGCTCGACGCCAACGACGACATCACCTCCTACGCCAAGCGCGGCGTCGGCGAGGACGACTATTACGCCGCCATCGAGTCGGTCGTCGACCACGAGCCGACGATCACCGTCGACGACGGGATGGATATGGTCTACGCCATCCACGAGGACTACCCCGAACTCATCGACACGATCGTCGGCGGGGCCGAGGAGACGACGACCGGCGTCCACCGACTGCGCGCGATGGACGACGACGGCGAACTCCGCTATCCGGTCTTCGCCGTCAACGACACGCCGATGAAGCGCCTCTTCGACAACGTCCACGGCACCGGCGAGTCCTCGCTCGCGACGATCGCGATGACGACGAACCTCTCCTACGCCGGCAAGAACGTCGTCGTCGCCGGCTACGGCTACTGCGGAAAGGGCGTCGCGAAGAAGGCCGCCGGCCAGAACGCGAACGTCATCGTCACCGAGGTCGAACCGCGCCGCGCGCTGGAAGCGCATATGGAAGGCTACGACGTGATGCCGATGAACGAGGCCGCCGAGATCGGCGACGTGTTCGTCACGACGACCGGCAACCGCGACGTCATCACTCGCGAAGACTTCGAGGTGATGGACGACGGCGTCCTGCTCGCGAACGCCGGCCACTTCGACGTCGAGATCGACCTCGACGCGCTCTCGGACCTCGCGGTCGACGAGTACGAGGCTCGCGACGGCGTCCGCGCCTACGAGATGGCCGACGGCCGCCGTCTCAACGTCATCGCCGAGGGCCGTCTGGTCAACCTCGCCTCTCCGATCGCGCTCGGCCATCCCGTGGAGGTGATGGACCAGTCGTTCGGTATTCAGGCGGTCTGTGTCCGCGAACTCGTCGAACACGGCGAGGAGTACGACGCCGGCGTCCACGACGTCCCCGACGACCTCGACCGGGAGGTCGCAGAGATCAAACTCGACGCCGAGGGCGTCGACATCGACTCGCTGACGGAGACGCAGGCGGAGTATATGGATAGCTGGAGTCACGGCACATAGCCGTCTCGCCGACCGCGCGGGCTGCCCCGCACTCGATTGCTACTGACCCCACGTCCACTTCGCGTCGAGAACGTAGCGATAGATCCCGCTCATCAGGATCGCGGCGCCGTTCGCGACCAGATACGGGATGGCTCGCCACTCGACGAGCAGATACAGCACCGCGAGTTGGATCGGAATCGCCGTCCCGCGGACGACGTTCGTCTTGAGGAGTCCGAACAGATACTCCGCAGTCCCGGTGTTCTGGGTCGCCTGAAACGTCCAGGCGTTGTTGAGGACGTACGAGAGCACGATCGTGATCTCGATCGCGATCACCGCGCCGACGAGGTAGTACAGGCCGACAGTGTCGACGAACAGCCACAGCAGCAGCATCTGAATCCCGGCGGTGACGGCTCCGACGATGACGAATCGCCGGAGCTGCAGCGCGAGCGGACCGCTATGGAGATTGCGTAAGAAGCTCCGGATCATCTTATCGGTAGCCGAGCGCCTCCAATCGGGCTTCTAGGTTTTCGTCGACCGCGTCGGTCTCTTCGCCGGTTGCGTTCGCCTCGCCCTCGCGGAGCAGTTCGACGTGGGCGTCGACGAGCGGTCGGAAGCGGTCGACGACGCGCCGTGCCTGGCTCCCGTCGACAGCGTCGTCGTCACCCGCGTCGTCGTCCCCCGCGTCGCCATCGGTGCCGGCCGCGAGGTCCGTCTGCTGATCGGGATCGTTGGGGCGGTAGTACAGCTCGTGGGTGTCCGCGTCGACGTTTCGGATGTAGGTCCACTCCCGGTCGCGGACGCTCACCAGCAGATCACCGTCCGCGAGCGATCGCGGGATCGGCTGGGCCGTCACCTCCTCGTCGCGAACGGTGACCGAGACGACCGGCTCGTCTGCCGGCGGGTCGCCGTCGAGTACAGACGAGGTGAGTGACGTGCCGCTCCAGCTGTCGGGGGCGTCGACGCCCAACAACTCCGTCACGGTCGGCGGGATGGCGTCGAGACCGACCTGACGGTCGATCCGTCGCCCCGCTGCGCCCGGCACGTCGACGATGAGCGGGACGTTGATCAATTCGTCGTACAGCTTCGGGTAGTGCGCGAGGTGGCCGTGTTCCTGGAACTCCTCGCCGTGGTCGCCCGCGACGATGATCGCCGTCTCGTCGTCGAGACCGTTCGCGGCGAGTTCGTCCAGCAGTCGCCCGACGCTGGCGTCGACCTGCCGCGCGGCCGCCTGATAGAGCGTCCGCAGTTCGGCGAGGGTTCGTTCCCCGACCTCCCAGCCGAGGCCGGTCCGCGTGTGTGCGTGTAGCATTCGATGGGTGCCGAGCAGGCCCGAGGAGACCTCTCGGATGTACCGCGGCGCCGGGACGTACGGCGTGTGGGTGTCCATATAGTGGATCCAGAGGAAGAACGGCTCGGAGGCGTCTTCGAGAAAGTCGCTCGCGGCGTGTTCGACGTCGAACATCCGCGAGGTGTCGAGGAAGGGTCGGTCGTCGACGTTGCCGGCGAGTCGCGATTTGATCCGTCTGATCGGTGAGGCGGCGAACTGGAGCCACGCTTCGACCGTCGGATGTGTGGCGAGATACCGACTGTAGAGGCTGGACCCGACGCTCGCGACGAACGGCTCGAACTCGTCGAATCCGTCGTCGTAGCCCCAAAACGACGTGAGAAAGCCGTTGGCGGCGTTGAAGCCGCCGGTCGCGACACCCGAATCAGACAGCGCCCGTGCGAGCGTCGGCACGTCTTCGACGCCGATATCGCCTGAATCGGCGAACACCGGACGAGACGCCAGAATCGACGGAAAGGAGAACGGCGTCCAGTTCCCGGTCGCGAAAGCCCGCTCGAAGACCGTGCCGTGTTCGGCGAGGCCGTCGATCACCGGCGTGTGTCGGCTCGAATCGTACGTCCCGAGAGCGTCCGCTCGGAGCGAATCGACGGTGACGAGTACGACGTTCGAGACCGAAGTGTCTGCGTCCATATGTGAGTCGGTGATGGTACTCCGACGGCTCGATCGCCCGCCGACGGATACGCGTATTAGTGGATTGATGGTATGTTAAACATATATACCCGCGGATTTCTCGCGGCGGTGCTCGAAGGAGTCGCCCGTATCTCGGACGTTCCCGACGAATCCGCAGCGGGGCGGTCCGGTGTCGTCCGGTTTAAGGCCCTCTCTCCCCGAGTGAGCGTATGTCTTCGAACCGGAAGGGCGACCGCCGCGAACGCGAACTCGTCAACCGTCTCGACGAGGCCGGCTTCGCGGTGATGCGCGCCCCCGCCTCGGGATCGGCGACCGACCGGGAACTCCCGGACGTACTCGCCGGCGACGGCGACGTCTTCTACGCCATCGAGGCCAAATCCAGTTCCGGCCGTCCGATCTACCTCTCAGGCGAGGAGGTCGAAGCCCTCATCTACTTCGCCCAAAACTTCGGTGCGAAAGCGCGGATCGGCGTTCGATTCGACCGCGAATCGTGGTACTTCTTCCACCCCGGTGATCTCCACGTGACCGACGGCGGTAACTACCGCGTCAAGAAAGAGACCGCGCTCGCAGAGGGCGAATCGTTCGAGTCGTTCGTCGGCGGTCCGGCGCAGGCGCGGCTGACAGACGTCGAGGAATCGACAGCGGACGCGACGGCGGACGGCGGCGACAGCGACGACGCCTGAGAGCGCGATAAGCGCCCTAGCGACGCTTCACGCCCGCTGTGTCTCGGCTCCAGTCGTCCCCGACGTTCGCCCGGAGTACGGACCTGCGTCCGCTTCTCCCGACTTACCACCCTCCTCGTCGCCTGCCCGGAGTTCGACGCGCGTGAGTCGCGAGGCCGGAAACAGGTACCGTCGGCTGTCTCTGAGTGCGTCGACCCACGTTCCGAAGTCGTCGACGGCGTCGCCCGCCGGCAGCGACTCGACGTACACGACCGCGAACACCGGTTCGTGGTCGCCGTACGCCGCGTTCGTCTCGTACTCTGAGACGAGGCGCCCCTCGCCGGTTCGGACTTCGTCGGCGCGGTCGCCGATCCGGTCGACGACGACGAGCAGTGCGCCAGTCTCGCGGTCGCGGACGAGGTCGCCGGGGTCGTGGTCGTGGCGGTCACACAGCGCGGGGCCGTCCTGGTCGACCGGCGCGAACGTCAGGCCGCCGCAGACGGCACAGACGCGCTCGCGTTCGTCGGGGGCCGGAACGAGGCCCGACTCGATTTCGATTGCGACGCGCCGGATGTGCTTGCAGCGCGCCCCGCGGATGGCGCTGTCCGGGCACGTGCAGGTCTCGCGTTCGGCGTCGACGACGTACGTCCCGCCCTCGCTCTCGACGACGTAGCGGCCGTCACGGAGGGGCCGCACGGTCATCGGCTCGGCGCGGGCGCGGTAGGCGCGTCCCTCGTACCCTTCCGCGGGAAAGGTTCGCTGTCGACGGACGCGGGGCTGTCGGAGGTGGGGACGTCCGGCCCTCGTGTCCGCTGGAGGGGCTTCTGACGCGGGTGTGTTTCGTGTGTGCGTCATCTCTGATACTCCCGAGAGATCTGTTCTCTCGCTAGTTACACGTACGCTCCGGACGAACCTAAACCCTCGTTTCAAGTGGAGCTCACCGCCGGAAAACCGCATCGAAGCCCTTTTAGAATGGCCACCGGAAGGCGGACGTATGGATATCGATGCGGAGATGCGCCGGAAGATCGTCGTCTCTATCGTCTCTGTCGGCGCTTTCTTCGCCCTCTTCGTCGGGATCGGCGTCACGTACGGCCCCGACCTCGGCGACACGGGCGGACTCGCTCTCGTCGGCGCGATCGCGCTGTTCGTCCTCGTGATGGCCGGCGTCGGCGTGTATCTGCAGGACTGATACTGTCGGACAGCAGTTCGTGAATCATGTTGGTACCCACGGGGAGCCGATGATTTTCACATCGTTCTGTCCGACAGTATGACTCGCCGGTAGGACTCCCTTACCGACTCACCGGCGACGACGGTTCGTCACGCGCAGCACACGACGGCTGTTCTGTTACTCACCGGTCGTGGTTTCCCGCCAGTCGCGAACGTCGCCAGCGTCCCGTACCGCGTCCGTGTAGTACGACAGTGGATGTGAAATCGTCTCACAGCGCTCGTCGGGGTCGACGCAGTCGCCGTAGGACTGCATCGTCGTACACGACGGCGGGGGATACTGTGTCCCGTCGGCGTTCGCCAGGTACTCGACGCGCGTCTCGATGCGCTCTGCCGTGTCGCCGTCGACGTCGAGAAGCGTCGTCACGTCGGCGGCGTCCATCCCGAACGCGACGAGGAACGAGACGAGTGAGAACTCCGCGTGCCCGGGGAGTGCCTCGTCGCCGCGGGCACGGCGGACCAGCGCTTTCATACACGGTGGGAACAGCGCGGGGACGACGGCGTCGACCGACGTTCGCCCCGCGTCGTGGTCGTTCAGCAGGGAACGGAGGTCGGCGACGGCTGTCGAGACCGCCTCCGCGATCGCGTCGCCGCCGTCGGTGCCGCGCACCTCGAACGGGAGTCCGGTCGCGACGCGGCGCTCGACGGCCGCTTCGAGTATCCGAGACAGTTCCTCGGCCGCGACACGGACCTCGCCGGCGGCGACCTCGCGGTTGACGAGTCGCCACCGACTGCCCCACTCGGCGTCCGCGAGGTCGAGGTACGATCCCAGTTCGACCCAGTAGTGCGACGGGGCCCGGCCGCCGGCGCTTGCCCCACCGCCTCGGCGGGCGCCGGGGCGGGCCGCGCTTCCAGGCCCGCCCGCCTGCTCGGGGCGCACGGCGTCTGCGAGATCGAACTCTCGGAGCACCTCCTCCAGCGACGCACGTGTGCGGCCACCGCTCTGGAGGTCGTCGTCGGCCGCGAAGTCCGTTTGAAACCGCTCGCGCGCGGTCGCCGCCTCGGCTTTGGCGTACTTCTCGACGGCTGCGGGCGTCTCGATCAGCGAGACGAGGATCCGCGCGATCGGATACGAGAGTAATTCCTCTCTGGTGTCCCACCGACGCGGGTCCTCGGCGGCGACGTTGCCCTCCATCAGGGCGCGCTCGACCCGCTCTTTGCCCCGCTCGACGGCGGGTGCGTCCTCGGCGATGAGCGCCGCCGGCGAGATTTCGGCCTCGCGGACGGCCTCGCGGGCCCCCTCGAAGAAGGGATAGCGCGCGTAGAGCGGGTCCATCGGCATCGCACGAGCGTTGCCCCCGCCGCCGAATAAACACGACGATCGGTGAAGACCCGATCTGGCAGAACCGACGATCGACCGCATCGACGACTGACGGCGCGTCCCGCACGCCACGGTCGGCGATCCACACCGTATCATCTAAGACGACACGTGCCCACTCTCTCTGCGTGCCGCAGTTCGACTACCCGTGTCCCGACTGCCGGGCCACGAACAGCCTTCACGACGCCGACTGTGAGTTCGAGGGAACGCCCTGGCCCGACGTCGAGAAGGCCTACATCGACATCGTCTCGCGTCTCACGGCCGCGCCGACCGAGGAGGCGGACCTGTATGACGCGGTCGACGGCGAGTGGGACGGCCTCCACCGTGCCGCGCTCGAACGCCTGAAGCGCGACGAGCGCGTCACAGAGGGTAACGACGTCCTGAGACTCCTCACCGCCGCGGAGTTCCGCGAGCAGGTGTCCGAGCCGACGCGCGAGCCGATGCGGACGCTCTACCGCCACGGGAGCGTTCCCGGCTGTCACGACAACGCCGTGTTCGCGATGATCGCGTGGTACGAGATGGTCGGGCTCTCGTGGTCGGAGACCCGCGAGAACGTCGTCGAGTGGCTGCGAGAGAGCGGTGCGTGGGCTCGCGGGGGATTCGAGGAAACCTCGCCCGAAGCGTTGGTCGACTCCAAGCGCCACGTCTACGAGGCGGGGTACGGCTGGAAGGAGAAGGCCCAGGCGGCAAAGCGCGTCATCGATCGCCACCGCGGGTGATTTTCCGCCCGTTCGACGGCCTCGTTTGGCCGCAGCTCCGCGTCTTCAGTCGCTCTGGATGCGCGGCGCGAGCATATACGTAACGTTGCCCTGTCCTTCGGCGACCGCGTAGTGGATCTTCACCGGGAACTCCTCGCCGAGTTCGACGGTGACCTCCGCGTCCTTCGGGATCGCCTTGTTCATATCCTTCAGGTAGTCCAGCGAGAACAGCGAGTCGGCCGAGCCGGCCGTGAGCGCGATGAGGTCTCCGGTGTCGAGTTCGAAGTCGACGTCGTCGGTGTCGCCCTCGGCTTCGATGTGGAACGCCTCGTCGGTCGCGTCGACGCGGAGCCGCACGTGATCGGAGACCATATCGGCGGCCTTGATCCCGCGGTCGAGCTGTGCGCCCTCGAGTACGATCTCCGCGGCGAGATCCAGGTCGGGGATGTCGGGCTCCTGACGGATCGAGTCGGGGTCGATGAGCGCGAGCGTCGAGGAGAGGCCGTCCATCCGAATGTTGAGCTTCCGGGTCTCCTCGTCGAGTTCGAGTTCGACGAGCTGATCACCGCTCGCCATCCCGACGAAGTCTTCGAGCTTCGCGAGGTTGACGCCGATGACGCCTCCGTCGGCCTCGTAGGACTCGAAAGCGGCGGCGTCGAGCGAGAGATCCACCATTCCGACGTTCGCGGGATCGACGGCGCGAATCGACAACTCGTCTTCGTTCAGCCGGATCTTGCACTCGTCCACCAACACGCTCACCGAGTCGAGCGCATCCTGGAGCGTAGACGCGCTCACGATGGCCTTGAACATATGAGCGGGGCTACGACAGCGGGCTTAAAAATACTCCTGATTTTTGTTCGCGCGCGCGATGACGAAAAGGTGCTGTCAGTCGTGGACGGCAGCCGTCAGTCGTAGATGCCGCCGTCCGTCGTCCTCGCAGAGCCTACGTGCTGGATCAGTCTTCGCCGGTATTTGACAGCCCAGCGTCGGCGACGCGGTACGCGCCGAGTCCGACGATCACTGTCCCGAAGATCCCGCCGAGGATCGGTACGCCGGGGAACGACGGGATCGATCCGCTCTCCGAAGAGGACGTCTCGACTTCCGAGGACGACGCGCCGGCGCTGGATCCGGAGTCGGACGTGGCGCCCGCTCCCGCCGCCGCCTCCATCTGCGCTCCCGAGACGTCGACGCTTATCGTCTCACCCGCGTCGAGCGACCCGGTTGTCGTGAGAAGCGAAATCGGCGAGGAGCCGACCCGGAGGTTCTCCGAGTGGCTCACCTTCGAGGTGTTGTAGCCCTGCAGGACGACCGCGAGCGACGACGTGTTGCGGACGACCTGCTTTTCGAACTGCCGTCCGGTGAGGTCGTAGGCCGCGCCGATCTGCGTGGTGCCGTTCGCCGGCACGCTGACGTTCAACTGGACGCCGGTATCGGTGCGTCTGTACTGCGCCTGCTCGCCGCCGACCATCGCGGCGTACGGCGACGCGTCGGCCGGGAGCCCGATGGTCACCGTGCCGACGAACGGCCGGTCGGTCGGGTTCTCGAAGGCGACCGTCTCCACGACGCTCGGGTTCGTCGAGGCGTTCTGCGCCGGAAGCATCTGCACGACGTGGCCCGTCGGCGAGCGGTTCGCGACGTTCAATATCGAGGTGTCGCTCGTCGGCGGCTGCGCCGTGATCGTCACGCTGTCGGTCGTCGACGGGTCCACCGTGCGTCGGTACTCGGCATCGCCGACGGCCGCCCGAATCTCGTAGGTCTCGTCCGATTCGAGCGGTCCGAACGCGAACGAACCGGTCGCGTTCGTCCGGTAGGTGTCGACGACGAACTCGTCTTCGTCGACGACTTCGATGACCGCTCCCTCGGTGCCGCTTCCGTCAGGATTGCGGATCGTTCCAGACACGCCCTCTGTGAGGTCCATCGACACCTGCGTCTGATTCTGTAGTATCTCGTAGTGCGTCGCGCCGCCGTAGCTGACGCGAACGGCGTAACTCGGCGCGTCCGGTGCGTCGACGCTGAACGACGAGCCGTCGATGGTCGTCGTGACCGAGCCGTCGGCGCGTTGTTGCTGCTGCGTGAGCGGGACGACTTCGACGCGAGCGCCGTCCGCATTTCCGTCCTCGGCGGTGACCGTTCCGCTGACCGTCGTCGTCGCGGAGGCCACGGGAACGAACGCCAGACAACTGACGACGACGAGGAGCGCGATGAGACGCCGCATCAGTCGCTCACCTCCTGGACGGCACCGGCGTCACTGCTCGTCTGCTGCGTCGATCTCCGATCGCTCGTTCCTGCGCTCGCACTCGTCCGCACGCCGTGTCGCGGATCGAAGAACAACACGAGTAACATTCCGACGAGCAGCGCGAGGATGCTCACGCGCATCAGCGTGACGAACGGCACGCGCTTGACCGAGATCGAGGCGGTTCCGTCGCTGACGCCCGCGATGACGTAGGTGTCGACGAGCGGTCCGCGGTCGATCAGCACGTCTCTGACCTGGAGGCCGCCCTGCTCGGGGTACTCGCGCTGTCCGGCGACGCCGGAGACGACGATGCCGTCCTCGTCGTAGACGGCGAGTGAGACGCCGTTGGCGACGACGCGCGTCGGGACAACCGACTCCGGCGGGTCGTCGGCCGGACCGATCGTCTGCGGGCCGGCGAGGACGATCGCGTCGGCGGTCGGGACGAACTCCCACATCACCTGGCCGCGTGCGACGACCTCCTGGCCGGTTTCGATGCCGACGGACCCGTTCCCGGCGACGCCGACCCAGACCTGGGAGTTGTCGAGTTGCACCACCGTCGCCTGTGGTCCCTCACGTATCGCCGTCACCGTCCCGTGGACGGCCTGTACCGAGGTGTTCAACGACTGCCCGCGGGTGAGGACCTGCGAGGACGACAGCGCGTACGTCTCGGGTTCGGGGTTGTTGGGGAACTCGTTCTGTTCGTAGCCCAGCACGCGGACGTCGTAGGGGGAGTCCCCGACGTCGCGCTGGGAAGTGTCGACCGCACCGCTGGCGACGCCCGTGGCCATCACCGATGCCTGACCGGCGAACAGGTACATAAACGGCAGCGAGAGCACGAGAAGCGCGGCGCCGACGTGAATGAGCGTGATCCCGCTTTCTTTCAGTTTCGCGTCTCGGCTCGTCGTCGCCGCGATCCGACTGCCCGTGCGCTTCACGGTCCCGAAGATGGCGTACGCCACCGGCGGCAGCACCGACAGCGCGCTCGCGTTGCCGACGAGCTGGTAGACGAAGGCGTCGCTCGGGCGAACGGACGCCAGCCGCCAGGTCTCGGAGGGCGCGACGGCAGCTCCGACGACCGTCGCGAGGCCGAACACGCCGAGGCTGATGAGACTCCGGCGCAGGCCGTCCCGCTCGTAGTCCATATAGAAGCCCAAGAGGAGAAGCACCGCGAGCACGAGCGGGAAACTCCAGAGGTTGTAGTAGCGCGACTCGACGGACACTTCGAGCCCGGTCATCGCGCTCCGCAGGACGGGGAAGGAGAGACCCCACAACGAGACGAACGTGAGGAGGCCGAACAGCAGGACGGCGAGGTGCAGCAGATTCGAGCGGTTGATCCAGCCAGCGAGGCCGGATTCGCCCGCCGCCGCTTCGGCGTCGTCGTCAGAGTCGTCGTTCTGCAACAGCCAGTAGGCGAACGGAGCGACCACGCCCAGTAGGGTCGTGATGCCCATCAGTATGAGGAAGGACGCGCCGATGCCGCCGTCGGCGAAGGAGTGGATGCTCCTGAAGACGCCGCTCCGAACGACCGAGGTCGTGTACACGGCGAGCGCGAAGACGCTCGCGGTCATCGCCGGCGCGAGGATCCGATAGCGGCCGCCGGGCCGGTAGTTCGTGACGGCGTGTAGCGTCGCCGTCAGGAACAGCCACGGGACCAAGATTGCCGTCTCGACGGGGTCCCACGCCCAGATGCCACCCCAGCCGAGGACCGTGTACGACCAGAGGCCGCCGAGCGCGACGGCGGCGGTGAGGAAGAGCCAGCTAAGCCGGAGCCAGCGCGTGACGCTCCCGATCCACGCCGAAAAGAGGCCGTCGTCGCCGCGGAACAGCGCGATGAAGTGCGCCGCTCCGATGGCGAACGGCATCGTCAGCAAGGCGTAGGAGATGAACATCACCGGCGGGTGGATCGCCATATACGGATCGACGAGGAGCGGGTTCAGGCCCTGCCCGCTCGTCGGTACGAACCCGGGCGGCGCGTTGGGGAACTCCGTTCGCACCGAGGCGAACGGGCTCTGCAGCAGCAACATCGCCGTGAAGTAGGTCACGAGACCGACGGTGAACGCGTGGATGAGCTTCCCGCGCCGGGTCGGGAACCCGCGTGAGAGGCTCGCGACCAGCGCGACGACGGCGACGATCGCCGCCCACAGGAGCACCGACCCCTCGTTGGCAGCGTACACGCCGGTCACCCGGTAGAGAAGCGAGAGGTACGAGGCCGTGTTCTCCCACACGTACGCGTTCGTGTAGTCCTGGCTGATGAACTGGTACGTGAGGTGTGCGAGTGCGGCAACTAGAAGCACCGCCGTCCCCGCGGTCAGTTTCGGGACGTACGAGAGGTACGCGTCGTCGTCGCGGAGGTACGACCGCGCGAGAATCGCCGTCCCCGACAGTCCCGAGAGGAACGCCAGCGCGAGCAGGATCGTTCCCGGATTCATACTGCGGCCTCCGTCAACCGGCCGGCCGTGTTCTCTGTGCTCTGCGACGTTCCGTTTGCTGTCTGTCCGGCCTGGTAGCGCTGCTTGGCCGTCTCCAGATACGACAGGAAGTCATCTTTCGCCGCGTAGCCAGGAATTCGGGTGAGTACCTCGCCCTCAGGCGTCACGATGACGTGCTGGGGCGGGTAGTTGATATTGTACCGTTGTTGTAGCCGGGTCGCGCTCTCGGAGTCGCTGTCGAGGTTCACTGCGACTTTGGTGAACTCGTCGAGCTCCGATTGCACTGTCGGGTCGCTGTAGACGTTCCGGTTGTAGTCCTCGCAGTAGGTACACCAGGTCGTCCAATAGTAGATCACGACCGGCTCGTCTTCCGCGGCGGCCGTCTCCACCGCGCTCGAATAGTTCGTCTGCCATTTGACCTCGCCGTGATACGAGTAGCCTTCGTCTGACAGGACCGGAGCTGCGTTCATAGAGAGGTACCCGATCCCGAGCAAGAGGGCGAAGAAGGCGATCGTCATCGCCTTTCGTGGGTTCATCGGTGTAGCCGCTTGTAGATTCCCGCAGTAAAATGTACCGTCGTAGACTTCTCTAGTCTAGCTGGGAAGTGGCAATATTCCGCACGTTTATGTCTTCTCAGTAACTCGATTTTCGCTGAGAGCCGGCGAGAAGTTGTGCAGAAGGGAATCTTTATTACTCGGCTATATTCATACGCAGATACCGTCGTAACTGAGGAATATACGAAATGATTGTAGAAAGTACGGTCACGGTGACCGAGCGATGAGTCAAGGAGATTCCACCCTCCTGCTCAAACCCGTCCTGCTCGTCTTCGGGACGGTTCTCGCGGCAATCCTCGTCGTGTTCGCCGTCAACGGCGCTATCGCCTTTATGGGCGGCCCGTCGGACGCGCCGGCGGCCGCCAGCGGTGGCGGTGGCGAGGTGCGAGAACTCCCCGGGACGTGGAACGGGAGCAAGTGGTACAGCGAGGAGCTTCGCGAACAGGAGTTCCAGTACAAGAACGCAACGGCGGGCGAAGAAGTGAACTTCGTCCCCAAGGAGATGAACAACTCGACGCTTCCGGAGAACGAAAACCGGCGCGAACTCATCCGTGAGGGCCGTGCAATCTTCGCGAACACGTCGAACGAGATGCCCGAACACGTCGGGAACGACCTCTCCTGTGCGAACTGTCACGGCGGAGGCGACCTCCCGACGACGACCGGAATGGTCGGGCAGGACATCGATATGATTCCGCTCGTCGGGACCGCGGCCGGCTACCCCGAATGGACCGGCCGAACCCAGCGGATGCGAGATATGCGGCAGCGCATTATGGGCTGCTTCCTCCGCAGTATGAACTCGCCGGGCTCCGAAGAGGGCGTCCCGGCCTACGACAGCCGTGAGATCCAGGCGATGGAGTCCTACATGGTCTGGCTCAACAAGGGGACGCCGAGCGAAACCGTCCCGTACTGGCGGCACATCGAGAAGCCCGAGGGCGACGAGAAGGTGCCCGTCCCCGAGGTCAACCCGGTCCGTGGGGCCGAGCTGTACCTCGAAAACTGCGCATCCTGTCACGGTGCTGACGGACAGGGAATCGAAGGTCAGTACCCGCCGCTGTGGGGTGAAGACTCCTTCAACGACGGTGCCGGAATGGGTCGTATCTACACCTCCGCAGGGTTCATCCGCGAATCGATGCCCTACGGCGCTGGCCACACGTTCTCCAACTGGGAGGACGTTCAGGACGTCGCCGGATATATGAACGCGCACAAGCGGCCGCACCTCCCGCGACAGCCCAAAGACTGGGCGGTCGCCGGTGCGCCCGACGAAGCGGTCTACTACAACCGCACGCAGCAGCGCTTCGGCTACGATATGAATCCGATGACCAAGAAGCTCATGCTCGCGGGGATCCCGGTCGACGATACCCCGCTCGAGGAGAGTATGATCCCGGACAACGTCGAGCGGTACGAACAGCCGCTGAAGAACGAGTCGGTCGACGGCTCGTGGGAGACGACGTGGATCCGGACCTACGAGGACGTCGGTAACTCGACGGCCGACAACTCCACAGAGCAGTCGTCGATGTCGGCGCAAGACGCAGTCACGACCGCCTTCGAGGGCGAATCGTCCGCAGCGTCCGGCGAGACGGCGAGCTAACGGATTCATCACGACTAGCATCGAATGATGGACAATCCGACGACCGCCGCGGTGTTTTTCGCGGGGGTTTTGACAATCCTGACGCCGTGCTGTCTCCCGATGATCCCCGTGTTAGTCGTCGGAGCGAACGGACACGTGCTGCGACCGATCGTCATCGTGATCGGGAGCACACTGACGTTCACCGCACTCGGGGTCGCGACCGGGATGATCGGTTCGGTAACCCCCGACTCAGTCCGCGCGCCGTTCGCGGTGCTGATGCTCGGTTTCGGGATCGTGATGGCCGACGACGACGTGAACGACCTGTACTCGCGGTACGCCTCACGGCTCGCGGGACGGGCGTCGCAGCTCACGGGCCGGGTCGACGAGCGCGAGCACCCGCTCGCGAACGCCTTCGTGGTCGGGTTGCTGCTGGGCGTCATCTGGCTCCCCTGCGTCGGCCCGGTGCTCGGCGGCGTCTTAGCGTACGTCGGGACGACCTCGGACGTGGTCGGCAGCGCCCGTCTCCTGGCGATCTACGGGACGGGCTTTTCGATCCCGCTTCTCGGGGTCGCCTACGTCGGGCAGGCCGGGAGCCGACGGCTCCTCGATTCGGTCACGAACGGCGAATCGACCGAGCTGTTCCGGACAGCGACCGGATACGCGCTCATCGCGCTCGGAATCGCTGTCCTCTTTGGGCTCGACAAACTTGCTCTTGCATCGGTAACGAACTGGCTATAACGTATGATCGGTAGTTCATCCACGGACGACGACGGCACGCGCAACCGCACGAGCATTCGGTTCGCCCGTATTTTGGGCACCGTCACGGCGTTTCTCCACCGCCTGACGCGGAGCCGGCTCGTCTCGTGGGGGGCGTTCGGATTCGGCCTCCTGTCGATGGTGCTGGTCTTCGGCTACGCCTCGGATACGATGTACGGCATCGAACACGGGGCGAATCTACTCGCGTACTGGCACATCTCGCTCGCGTGGGTCGCCGCGGCCGCGCTCGGCTCGACGTTCATCGGGAGCGCGCTGTATCTGCGCTACCGCGGCCCCTTCTGGAGCCGGCTGGCCCACAGTTCCGGCGAACTCGGATTCCTCTTCGCGACGCTGACGCTGTTGCTCGGTAGCGCGTGGGGGCGAGTCATCTGGAACTCCTGGTGGGAGTGGACCGACGTCAGGCTCGTGACGTTCCTGATCGTGTGGTTCATCTACGCCGGCTATCTGGTCGTTCACTCGGCCACGGAGGACCAGACGGGCGATCGATACGCGGCCGTCTACGGGGTCGTCGGATTCGTGACGGTCCCGCTGTCGTACGCGTCGACGCGGCTGTGGACGCCGACGTTCCACGAGACGACGATCGGTAACAGCGGCGTCAGCGCGAACATCGATCCGCTCACGCTCGTCGTGACGCTCGTCGCGGCGACGTTCCTGTATCTCTATCTCCTCGGGATCCGGATCCACCTTCACGAACTCGAACAGCAAGTACGCAGACTGCACTCAGCACGGAGGCGATAACGATGGAACCACTACTCTTGGCCGGATACACCGCGCTCTTCGTCGCGTTCTTCGGATACGTGACGTACTTACAGCGCCGGATGTCGCGGCTGGAACGACGACTCGAAGACGCACAGACGTAACGACGCGTAGTATTGGACAGCAAACCAGAACGCACACAAAACCTCAACAACGATTCAACGACAATGGACGACACGACTGACACATCGACTGATCGACGAGCGTTCCTGCGCCGCACGGCGACGGGCGTCGGCGCAGCAGCGACCTTCGCACTCTCGGCGGACACCGCGGCCGCCCAGTCGGAACCCGACTACGGCGGCTGGTTCGACGGTGTGGGTAACTTCGAGGGCACGTACGACTTCACCGGCCAGTCCGAAGTGACGATTTCGGTCGGATCTGAGGCAAACGGCGGCTACTACGGCTTCAACCCCGCGGCGATCCGCGTCGACCCCGGCACGACCGTCATCTGGCAGTGGACCGGGAAAGGCAACAGCCACAACGTCATCGCCGAGGACGGCACCTTCGAGAGCGAGATGTACTCTGCTGCCGGCGAGACGTTCGAGTACACCTTCGAGAGCGAAGGAACGTACAAGTACTTCTGTCAGCCCCACCGCGCGCTCGGAATGCTCGGCGCGGTCGTCGTCGGCGGCAGCGGCGGGATGGACTCGAGTCAGGTCTCCCAGCCGCTGCTCGAATCCGGCGGCGGCGGTGGCGGTGGCGGCGGTAGTGGCGGCGAAAGCGGTGGCAGTGGCGGCGGCGACAGCGGCGGCGAAGGCAGCGGTCTCTCCGGTGCCTCCGGGCCGATCTCCTTCGAGGGTGCGACGTTCGTCACGACGCTCGTGCTCGGCCTGCTCTCGCCGATCTTCTTCGCTGTCTTCCTGCTGCTCAAGCAGAGCGACGAAAGCGGCGGCCCGCCGGCGAACACTAACTGAGGATTCGCGCCGCTGGCGACTGTTTTTGTACTGCCGATGCGAGCGTAGCCGACGGTTCTGAACCGTCGAAACTGTAGAGGCTGCTTCTAGCACGTCGACTGATAATGATTACTCTCGTTTCTTACCGCCGATCATCGCCACCGGGAGTGGCGCTCGGCGGTAAACAGTGAGAGTAATCACTATGAGAGTCGTTCACGACACCGTTGAGATCCTGCGACGGCGTTTCGTCGAGTCGCCGCTCTCTCACTCCTCGACGACGTACTCGAACGTCGCGATGCCGGCGAGCAGCACGATGCCGGTGTACAGCGTGAGGAGGCGGAGCCAACCACCGAGGGGCGCGCCGCTTTCGAGCGCGGTCGTGAGTTCGACCCCCGCGAGCAAGAGCGGGACGACGAGCGGCACCAGGAGGACGGGTAAGGCGAGTTCGTCCAGCCCCGAGCGGAACGTCAGGATCGAGACCACGACGCCGATGGCGGAGAAACCGACGGCCGACACGAGGAGGACGCCGACGATCGCGGCCGCGGTCGACATCGAGGGACTGTAGCCGAGGAAGACCGACGTCGCGCCCAGCGTCAACAGGCTCACTGCGAAGATGAACACGGTGGTGCTGAGGACCTTCCCGAGGTAGATCGCCGAGCGGTCGATCGGGGCGATGAGCAGGCCGTCGAGCGCGCCGTTCCGATCTTCCAGTTCGATCGTCTTCGTGACGCCGAACGTGCCGGCGAACACGAACGCGACCCACAGCGCGCCGCGTCCGAGCAGCGCGGCGCTCTGGAGCGTCTGGACGAAACTGAACGCGAACGTGAGCACGACGAGCAGCGCGAAGACCGCAACCGTGGTCGTCACCTGCTTCGTCCGGCGCTCGATCTGGAGGTCCTTCTTGAGCACCCGATAGATGGCGCCGAGGAACGAACTCATCGCACTGCTTCGCTCGTCTCTGGTTCGTCGACACCGATCGCCTGCCGATACGTCGATTCGAACGACGCCGCGCCCGATTCGTCGAGGTCGACGTCGGCTTCGATCCGTCCGCGGTCGACGACGAGCGCACGCGAGCACCGCTCGACGCCTCGTTCGAGGTCGTGCGTCGTCAACACCACCGTCCGGTCGTCGAAGCCGTCGAGGACGGTTTCGAGGTCGGCGACCGACCGCTGATCGAGTCCGGTGTATGGCTCGTCGAGGAGCAACACTTCGGGGTCGTGCAACAGCGCCCGCGCGAGTGAGAGCCGCTTTCGGAGGCCGTGGGAGAACTCGCCCGGGCGGTCGCTACCGCGGTGACTCAGGCCGACGGTTTCGAGCACCGACTCACACCGCGCCGCCGGGTCGTCGACGCCGTGGAGGCCGGCGTGAAACCGGAGGTTCTCTCGTGCGGTGAGTTCGTCGTACACCATCGTCTCGTGGGTGACGACGCCAACAGTTCGATAGGTAGTGTAATCGTCCGGTGCTAACGCGACGCCGTCGACCGAGATCGTCCCCTCAGTCGGCCGCGTGAGTCCGGCGAGCATTCGGAGGAGCGTCGTCTTTCCGGCTCCGTTCGGGCCGAACAACCCGAGCGTCGATCCGCGTTCGACCGTGAACGACAGCCGTTCGACGGCCGTGAAGTGTCCGTAGGATTTCGTCACGTCCGCGACCTCGATTGCAGGCGGGACCGCGTCAGCTTTGACCGGATCGTCTCCCGACCTCATCGAGCGCTTTTGGGCCGTTCTTCGCCCTCGTGTGCACGAACCGAGAGCTTGTTCGCGACGAGCTCGCCGCCGTCGTATCGCCCTTTCGCGACGACGACACGGCCGTCCTGAAGCGTATCGGGAACAGTCCCTTCGTAGACGACCGGGACGGTGTGGTTACCGTCCGTCACTGCGAAGGTGATCGTCTGGCCCTCGGTGTCGAGGTCCGTCGCGACTCCTTCCAGATTCACCCAGTCGTCCTGATACGTTCCCTCGTTCTCGGAGATCTGCGTCGGCGAAACGAACGCGGCCGAGGCGTTCATACTCGTCACGCCGAGCGTGGCGAGTAGCACGAGAATCCCGACCGTCGTGACGAGGAGTTTGTTCTTCCGGCGCACTACCGGAGGGAGTGGCTGGGCACTCTTGATTGTACCGAATCACCACGACTTGGGCCGCTTCTGCCTATGCTTCCCTCCTCGATAGACAACCTCGATAGTAGTTCCGCGGTCGTCTGTGGCCCCTGCCGCGTCGACGTCGCCGCCCCGACTATTCGCGGGTGGTGTTGGCGTGCCAACTCGTCCGTGTCAGTTTCTCGGGGCTCGCTCCGACGAACCTTTCCCCGCTGACCGTCTCTTAGGTCGTATGCAACCGACGCGTTCGCCCCGCGACGATCGGGCGAGAGTATCTCACGGAGGTGGGTGGTACCGATGACTGGGAAAGACCACTACTACAACAAGGCAAAGCAGGAGGGCTACCGCGCCCGCTCGGCGTACAAACTGAAGCAACTCGACGAGGAGGCGGGCCTGTTCGGTCCCGGAAACACCGTCGTCGACCTCGGTGCGGCACCCGGCGGGTGGCTCCAAGTCGCTGCCGAGGCCGTCGGCGACCGCGGCACCGTCGTCGGCGTCGACTTCCAGCGCATCCGCGACCTCGATCACGACAACGTCGAGACGGTCCGCGGCGATATGACCGACGAGGAGACGAAAGACGAACTCCGCGAGCGGATCGGCGACGACGGCGCAGACGTCGTCATCTCCGATATGGCGCCGAATATGACCGGCGAGTACTCGGTCGATCACGCGCGTTCGGTCCACCTCGCACGGCAGGCGTTCGAGGTCGCACTCGACCTGCTGCCCGCCGGCGGCGACTTCGCCGCGAAGGTGTTCGACGGCCAGGACCTCGCCGACCTGCGCGCGGAGATCGACGAGGAGTTCGAGTACGTTCGCTCGATCCGCCCGGACGCCTCTCGGGACTCCTCGTCGGAACTGTATCTCGTCGGCAAACACCGGATCACGGCGCCCGTCGAAGAAGGCGAAGAACTGGACGTCGTCGTCGACGACGTCGGCAGCGAGGGCGACGGCGTCGTCAAGATCGACGGCTACACGCTCTTCGTCGCCGGCACGGAAACGGGCGATTCAGTCCGTGTCCGCGTCACCGACCTGAAGCCGAACTTCGGCTTCGCCGAAGTCGTCGAAGAATAGCGGTCGACTCTTTCAGCGAGCGTCTTCTGAGGCGCTGATTCGCGGCGTACGAGCCGATTACTCGGCGGCCCAGGCCTCGTCCTGCGTGTCGATGTTCGACCCGCCGAAGAAGCCGACCACGACGTAGACGAACGGCGTGTCGACGAGCGCGATGAGCAGTTTCAGCACGTACTGGCCGACGATCAGCGAGAGGATCACCGGAATCTCGAACTGGGTGCCGAAGCCGAGGACCTGCGGCGCGACGTAGAACGCGATCGCGACGAACAGCACCGTGTCGATGGCCTGGCTGGTCGCCGTCGAGGCGATGTTCCGAAGCCAGAGCATCGACTCGCCCGTGGCCTCGCGGATGCGATGGAAGACGAGGACGTCCCAGTTCTGGCTGACGAGGTACGCCAGCAGGCTTCCGAGGACGATGTTCGTCCCGGGCGCGAGCACCGCGCGATACTGCGCAGCCGACTCTGGGTTCACCGCTGGTGCGAGGATCGTGCTCCAGACGAGTCCGAGGAGAATGAAGTTCATCGCGAAGCCGACGTTGACCATCACCTGCGCCGCGTGGCGGCCGTACAGTTCGGAGTAACAGTCCGACGCGAAGAACGTCAGCGCGTACGCCAGCGCTGCGCCGGGCAGGATGATGCTCGAGCCCGTCACAGGCAGTTCGACCGGGAGCCCGAACGCGAGCAGTTTCGAGGCGGTCAACTGGGCCGTCGCGAGCGCCGTCACGAACAGCGCGACGAGCGCGATCCGCCCGGTCTGTGCGCGCGTCTCACTCATCGTCGATTCGTCCGTGCCGTGCGTCGATCTCGTCTAATCTATCCAGCGTCTTGCGGATCGACGCGCGAACCGCGTCGCTCCGGTTGACGAACTTCCCGTCGTCGCCGACGTGTTCGTCGAGGTCCGCGAGCAGTTCGTCGGGAATCTCTACGCTTATCTTGGCCATATCACGGGATTCTCTCGCGAATATTTAGGGCGTTCGCTCTCGACTCCGTCGATCACGAAATCCGCTGTGTGTCGGCAGTTAACGCCGAGTGTGTCGGTTCGAGTCAGATCTCGGCGCTGCGAGACGGCGCGAGATCACGCCGTCCGCCGAGCGTGATCACGAACAGGACGCCCAGTCCGATGCCGTACGCGACCATCAGCGGGATGGTCACGAGGAACATCGTGAGCACGTCCGCGGGGGTGAAAAGCGCCGCGAAGGCGAGGATGCCGACGGTCACCTCGCGCCAGCGCCCCCGCATCGTCTCGTACCCGACGCCCGCGCTGTTGAGCAGGATCATCAGGATCGGGACGTCCGCGAGGAGGCCGATGCCGGCGGTCGTGAAGAAGATGAGCCAGAAGAAGTTGGTGATGCGGTAGGCGATCACCATATTCGCCTGGACCGCGTCGTTGACAAGCCAGGAGATGACCGAGGGCGCGATCGTCGTGTACCCGAGGACGAAGCCGCCGATCAGCCCCACCGTGAGCGCGCCCGTCCACACGAAGATCGCACGACGGCGCTGTCTGACGATGTTGCGCTCTCTGAGAGCCGGCCACGCGTAGTACGCGAGCAGCGGGGCCGTCACGAGCGCGGCGACGATCGTCGAGAACTTCACCTCGAACACGAGCGCCTCCATCGGGTGCAGCGCGACGACGTTGAGCACCTCTTCGGGCCGGACCTGCGCGGGCAGGCGGCGCAGGAAATCCTCGTAGACGCGCTTGATCCCGCCAGTGTAGAGCCAGCCGAACGTGACCGCCAGCACGGTCATAAACACCCCGACGATGCGGAACGCGTTCGAGGTGACGGAGTCGAGGATGAACGCGAGGTCGGTGTAGTACCCCTCGAAGTCGTCGTCTTCGGCGTCGCTCTCGTCTGCGTCCGCCTCCGACTCTGTGGCGTCCTCCTCGTCGCCGCCGGTGAACTCCTCGAAGAAGGCGCTGCCGGCGCGGGTGGCCCGGTCACTGATCGAGGAACCGCCGCTCTTCGCGGCCGCTCCGGACGCCGCTGCTGCGTCCCCGTCGGCCGCCTCGGCGTCCGCGTCCGCATCCGCACCGCCGTCCTGGTCGAAGCGGTCGACGATGGCCCGCGCTTTCGCCTTGTCGCCGGCGTCGAGCGCGTCGCCCGCGGCCGCCATCGCCTCGTCTTCGTCCATCGCGGCGAACACTTCCGGCGGAGCCGAGCGAACGCCCTGAACGTCGAGGTCAGCGAGGTCGATGGCGGTCGGATCGCCGATGCCGGCTTCCACGACCGCGAGGTCGTCGATGTCCTGATAGACGAAGTAGCCGACGGCGACGGCGGCAGCCAGGATCGCCGCGACGAGTACGTAGAGTCCGAGCAGTGCTAGCGAGGCCGGCGCGAAGACGACGTAGTCGCTCCCGATGGCCGCCAAGCCCTGATTAAGGTAGTCGACGCCGCCGCGCTCGAAGAAGGCGTAGACGAGGAGTCCGCCGACGACGCCGACGCCCGCGATCGAGTTCCAGTGGGCGCTGACCGTCCCCGCGACGTCCATCTGCTCGCTGCCGCGGCGGGCGGTGGTAACGATCTTCGCGAGATAGAGGCTGACGGCGTAGAGCGTCAGGACGGGAATCGCCCACATAATCTGCGTGAACGGGTCCGGCGGCGTGAACATCGCGCCGGCGGCGAAGACGCCGACGGCGGCGTGGCGCCACTTGTCGCGGAAGGTCTCGTAGGGGACAATCTCGGCGTACGAGAGCCCGGTCATCGCGAGCGGGAGTTGACTCGCGAGACCGAACGAGACGGTGAGCAGGAAGATGAACTGCGCCCACTTGACGATGGAATACGTCGGCGTGAAGCCGGCGGCGATGGCGTTCTGCGCGAGGAAGGAGAACGTGAACGGGAAGAAGACGTAGTAGCCGTAGGCCACGCCGAGCACGAATAGGCCGACCATCCCGGAGAGAACGAGCACGAGCTGCCAGACGGGGACCGGCGAGGAGGGCCAGAACCCGCGCACTTTCAGCGCGTCTCTGGCGAAGTAGACGAATGCGGGTGCGGCGAGGATGATCCCGACGGCGAGACCGATCTTCGCCTGCAAGAGGATGACGTCGAACGGCGTCTGTGCGATGATCGAGACCTCGCCGCTCACCTGTGCGGACATCTGGGCTCTCGTGACCCGTTTGAAGAAGTCCCACACGAAGAGCCGGAGCGCGTAGAACGTGCCGAGAAAGCCGATCAGGAAGAAGATGAAGACTTTCTGGAGGTCCTTCTGCGCGGCTCGAAGCATCGCGCCGGCGGTCTCCCGCCCGGCGTCGAGTGTCTCTCTCGTGTCGTCGTCGAGCGCGCTAGACATACGTGAAGTGAGCCCGCTCGCAGTTATCAATCTTTTCGACCGCCGCGCCGGCGCGTCCGGACCGCGGCGGCCGGCCGTCGTCGTCTCAGCGGGTGACAGCGTTCACATAGCAGCGCGCCGATGCGGAAAGGCCTATAAGATCCGGGCGGCGAAACTCTGGTGAATGGCCGACGATTCGGAGCACGCGGACCAGACGCCCGACGCCGACGCATCTACGGCCGATGCAGACTCGTCAGACGCTGCCGCGGATTCATCTCGCGCCGACTCGTCCCCGGACGACGCGGCGCAGTCCGACACCGACGGAGCGCCGTCTGCGGCCGACGACGTGCCCGGATCGTCTGCTCACGGCTCAACCTCAGACGCAGAATCAGGCGACGACTCCGAAACCGCGTCCGGCGACGACTCCGAACCGGGACCTGGTGCGTCCACCGACGCCGATAGCGATTCTGACTTGTCTCCTGACGCCGATAGCGACTCCGACTCGTCCACCGACGTCGAATCACCCACCGAAGTCGATTCGGCGGCGACGGTCGACGAACTGACGGCCGACGCTGACGCCGCTGACTCCGAAGACGGCGAGTCCGAAGACGGCGATTTCGACGGTTCGCCCACCGATGACGGAGACGCCGACGACACGGCGCCGGCTGACGACGCCGACTCCGAAACGGCGGACTCCGACTCCGCGACTTCGGACCCTGACGTCGACGCGGATACGACCGACTCGGACGTCGATACCGATGGTCCGGCCCCTGCGACTTTCGATCCCGACGCCGCCGCCCCCGAAGCGGCTGTCGGCGACAATCCAGCCGTTGGCGACGACCCAGCCGTCGCCGGCACGGACGGCGGCGCCCCGGCGAACGCAGAGGCCGGTCCCGGCCCCGGGGCCGCGGAGATTTCAGAGCCCGGCGTCGACGAGGGATTCGTCTCCGAAGGCCCCGAGAGCGACGAGGAGATGCCGCTTGCGGCACACATCGAGGAGATGATCCGCCGGCTGGCGGTCGTTCTCGGGATCGGCGGCATCGTCACGCTCCTGCTGTATCCCGGTGCCGACCTCGTCAACTCGGCGTTCGGTCTGAACCTCGTCAGTTCCACCGAGGTCATCGACTTCCTCTGGAACAAGCACATCCCCGGCGCGCCGGAGATGGTCGACCGCCGACCGCGCGTGTACGGCCCGCTCGAACTCCTCTTGACCGAACTGAAGGTCGCCGCACTCGGTGGCCTCGTGGTCGGCTTGCCGGCGTTCGTCTACGAGACGTATCTGTTTATGCGACCGGGACTGTACCCCAAAGAACGGCGATACTACCTCGCTGCGGTCCCGACGAGCCTGATTCTCGCGTTCGTCGGCATCTCTTTCGCGCACTTCCTCGTCCTTCCCGCGATCTTCGCGTACTTCACCTCTTACACCACCGGGACAGCGCTCGTGGCGTTCGGTCTCAAGGAGACGTTCAACCTCATCCTCATCCTGATGGGGTACAACGCCATCATCTTCCAGATCCCGCTGTTCGTGATGCTGGCGATTATGATGAACCTCGTCACGCGGCGGTGGCTCGAAGACCGCCGCCTCCTCTTTTGGGGGACGTTCCTCGGCCTCGCGTTCCTCGTCAGCCCCGACCCGACCGGGATGGCCCCGATCATCATCGGCGCGACGATGATCACGCTGTTCGAGGGGACGCTGTTCGTGCTGCGGTGGACCGGGAGAGGTTCGCTGGCTCCCACCGCCGAGGGACTGGCGGCCCGCCGCCCCTATGCTGCCGTGCTCGCGGCGCTCGTCGGGTACCTCCTCAGTCCCCTGCCGGCCCCGACGGGCTATTACGACCTTCTCCCCTCGGTGGTCGTCGAGACGCTCACGGCCAACGGCCTCGCGGTGTACACGCCTCTGATCATCGCGGGCGCCCTCGTCGGGGTGTTCGAACTCGTGTCGCTCCTCCTGCGCCGCTACGGCCGCTCGCGGCGGATGCTGCGGGCCCGTCTCGCGGTCGACACTGTCCGCCGTCCGGTGTGGCTGCTCGCCGTCGTCGTGGGGTATCTCGGTAGCCCCGATCCGGCCGTCCTCCGGTGGGTCACCGAGCTGAATCTTCGCCCGGCGCTGGCCGGCGGGATCGCGGTCGGGTTGGTGCTCGGCTACGAGGTGCTTCGTCTGCTGCTTGCGTCCCGCGAAGATCGTGCGGCCTGAGCTATCGGCTCTCTGTGCCTTCCGGACAGCCAGAATCAGGTTCACAACGCTCCGACCATCCGCTGCCGCGGCTTCACTCGCTGGCGGTCGGGTACTCGGTCCCGAACACGTCTTCGACGAGCGGTTCGTCGCCCGAATCGTCGCTGTCGGCGCCGTCCTGCTCGTCCTCGCCCGCTGGACTGACACTGCCCGTCTGATACCCGTGGAGATCGAGCGTCACGTGCTCGAAGCCGAGATCCGTGAGGTGCTCGCGCGCGGCGACGACGAAGTCGTGATTGAGCGCCGCCTCCAGTTCGTCGGCGGCGATCTCGATCCGCGCGAGACCGTCGTGGTCGCGGACGCGGAACTGCGAGAAGCCCCACTCCCGGAGCACGCGCTCGGCCTTCTCGACGCGCGTGAGCCGCTCGGTCGTCACTTCGAGCCCCGTGGGAATCCGCGAGGAGAGACACGCCATCGAGGGCTTGTCCGCGACCGAGAGCCCGTACTCGTCGGCGATCGCGCGGACTTCGTCTTTCTCGATACCGGCCTCCAAGAGCGGTGAGCGTACGTCGAGTTCGTCGACGGCGCGGAGCCCCGGCCGGTGCCCCTCGCCCGGATCGGAAGCGTTGGTCCCGTCACAGACTGTCCCGATCCCGAGGTCGCGGGCCGCCTCGTACATCCGACCCAGTCGCATCGTCCGGCAGTGATAACACCGGTTGCCGTCGTTGACGACGAAGTCGGGGTTGTCGAGTTCGGAGAACTCGACGATCTCGTGGCGGATGCCGATCTCGTCGGCGACGCGGCGGGCGTCGTCGAGTTCGGCCGCTGGGAGGGTCTCCGACTTGGCCGTGCACGCCACCGCATCGTCGCCGAGCGCGTCGTGTGCCAAGGCGGCGACCACCGCGGAGTCGACGCCGCCGGAGAACGCGATCAGGACGCCGTCGCGTTCGCCGAGCGACTCGCGGACCGCCGCTGCTTTCTCCGTCACCGACTGTGCGTCGGCGTCCTCGCCCCCAGCCGTCTCGGCAGCGGCGTCGACGTCGGCGTCCGCACCCGTCTCGGTTCGCATACCCGCACTACCGGGTGCAGTCCCAAAAGCACGTTGTCGTAGACGCCGAGGCGGATCGAGCCCTGTCACCCGAGCGTCACACCCGTAACGTTTTGTCCGATCGCGAGCGAAGGCATCCTCGAATGGAGTTCGAGGCCATCCCGGGCGTCGGCGAGAAGACGGCAGCGGCGCTGTCGGAACTCGACGACGCCGAACGGGCACTCAGCGAGGGCGACGTGGCGACGCTGGCTCGCGCACCAGGACTCTCGGAAGGACGGGCGGCCGCCGTCGCCCGCGGGGCGATCCGCCGCCGACACGACGACGACGGCGGCTTTCTTGCGACCGACCGGGCCCGAGAGATCTACGACGACGTCCTCGGTCTCCTCCGTGAGCGAACCGTCACCGACTACGCCGCAAAGCGCGTCGCGACGCTCTACCCGACGCAGTCGGCCTCGCGGATCGCGGAGGTCCGGGCGTTCGTCGACCGTGCGACCGAGCGCGACCCCGACCCCGCGGCTCTCGACGCGCTCGACGGCGTCGAACCGCTCGCGCCGCCGTCGCCTCGTCGCGTCCGCGATCGCTGTCTCGCCACGGCCGACGCCGAGCGCTTCGCGGCGGCCGAGGAGGCATTCCCCGAACTCTCCGTCGAAGTCGTCGAGGACACCCGCGGACTCGCCGAACTCGCCCGCTCGTACTCGACTGTCGTGGCCCTCGACGAGCAGTTCGCCGGCGTCGACGTCGAGGGCGACGTCCGCGTGCGCCCCGACGCGCTCGAACACCCCGACGAGATCGTCCCCGAGCGCGTTCTGGCGTTCTTCGCGGAGAACCGCTCGCGGATCCTCGCGGCCGCGGAAGTGCACGAGGCGGCCGGTATGGACGCACCGTGCGATATCGACGCCCTCCGCGACGCGCTCGCTCGGCTCGACGACGACGGGACGATCGTCGGGGACGCGGAACTGGACCGCCTCACCACCGCGGTCGACGACCTCGATGCCACGGTCGCCACCGCGGAATCGGTCGCCAACGACCGCCTCCGCGACGCGATCCGCGAGCGTGACGTCACCATCGAGGGAACGGACTTCCTCTCGCTGGTCGAACAGGGTGCGCGCGTCGACTCACTCTTGGATCGCGAACTCGACGACGAGTACGACGACGCCGTCGCGGCCGCGCGTGAGCACCTCGTCGACGCGCTCGACCTCCGTCCCGAGGAGGCGGATTTCGCCGAGCGGGCCTTCCCGAACGACCCCGCGTTTCCCGTCGAACACGAGTCGTCGGTCATCTCGCGGCTCCGCACGGAACTCAAAGCGGGCCGCGACCGCCGGGCCGCCCGCCTCAAGCGCGAACTCGCGGCGGATCTCTCGGCGCTTCGCGACCCCGTCGAGGCGCTCGTCCGCGACGCGCTCGAAGTCGACGTCGAATATGCGGTCGCCCGATTCGCTGACGACTTCGACTGCACGCTCCCCGAGTTCGTGGACGGACTGGACACCGACGCGAGCGGTACGCGAGAGGGCGGGGCTGCGAGCGACGCCCACGGCTTCCTCATCGAGGGGGGCCGCTCGCCGCTCTTGGACGTCGCCTTCGGCGAGGTCGCCCCCGTCGATTACGGCGTCTCGGGGGCGACGTTGCTGTCGGGCGTCAACTCCGGCGGGAAGACGTCGACGCTCGACCTCGTCGCGCTCGTCGTCGTTCTCGCGCAGATGGGATTGCCCGTACCCGCCGAGCGCGTCGAACTCGAACGCTTCTCGGAGTTGCACTACTACGCGAAGACGCAGGGGACACTCGACGCTGGGGCATTCGAGAGCACGCTGCGGGACTTCCGAAGCCTGGCCGACGGCGCGACGAACCGGCTCGTCCTCGTCGACGAACTGGAGAGCATCACCGAACCCGGCGCGTCCGCGAAGATCGTCGCCGGCATCCTGGAGGCGCTCGACGAACAGGCCGCGACGGCCGTCTTCGTCTCTCACCTGGCGGGCGAGATCCGCGACGCCGCAGACTTCGACGTCGCCGTCGACGGAATCCAGGCGCTGGGCCTCGAAGACGGCGAACTCGTGGTGAACCGCTCGCCGGTCAAAGACCACCTCGCGCGCTCGACGCCCGAGCTCATCGTCGAGAAACTGGCCGACGGCGACGAATCGGGCTTCTACGACCGATTGCTGCGGAAGTTCTGATTCGACCCACTTCCGAGCGGAGATTTTTCATTCAGTTCGGCGAACGAACACGTATGGCCCCCGAAACGTCCGCCGACGAGGAGAGCCGTGACGCGCCGCTCGCGCCCGACAGCGACGCCACCTACGATCTCGTCTACCGCGCTACCCGCGACGCGATCTGGGACGTACTAGGGGCGGCAACGCTCATCCTGTTTTACCTCGCGCTCGCGGCGATCAGCCTCTCGATCGCGTTTGCAGGCCTCGGCCCGTATCTCCGCGGCTCGGCGTCGTACACCGCGCTCGCGGTCGGTCTCGTTGCCCTCGGCGTCGGCTTTTTCGCCGTCTACCGCGTGTTTCGACTCGTCACCGAGTGAGCAGGTCACATCGGCCAGCGGCACTATAGTAGCACTTGCGCGTCTTCACGCACGTGGTCGCACGCGGTCGTGCGATCGGCTGCGCAATGAGTTGTAAACGCTACTATATTCGTCCCCCTGGGGAACCGTTAAGTAGACTCCTCAACGTGGTTGAATCGATGAGGGACGACCCCGACGAGGGGATGCTGTCGTGGGACGAGTCCGTCTTCCGCGACGAACACGTCTTCGAGATCGACTACGTCCCCGAGACGTTCGAGCACCGCGAGAGCCAACTGGAGAGTCTGAAGTACGCACTCAGACCGGCTGTCCGTGGCTCGCGCCCCCTGAACACGATGGTTCGGGGCCCACCGGGAACGGGCAAGACGACCGCGGTGCAGAAACTCTTCGGCGAACTCGGCGCGCAGGGCGGCGTCGAGACCGTTCGTGTCAACTGTCAGGTCGACTCGACGCGCTATGCCGTCTTCTCGCGTATCTTCGAGCACATCTTCGAGTACGAACCGCCCTCTTCGGGCATCTCGTTCAAGAAACTGTTCGGACAGATCACCGACCGACTGGTCGAGGAAGACGAGGTGCTCGCGGTCGCGCTCGACGACGTGAACTATCTGTTCTACGAGAACGAGGCCTCAGATACGCTCTACTCGCTCCTGCGGGCTCACGAGGCGCACTCGGGAGCCAGGATCGGCGTCGTCGTCATCTCCTCGGACCTCTCGCTCGACGTGATCGACGAACTCGACGGGCGCGTCCAGAGCGTCTTCCGGCCAGAGGAGGTGTACTTCCCCGTCTACGACGTCGACGAGATCGTCGACATCCTCCGCGAGCGCGCCCGTCGCGGTTTCCACGAAGGCGTCGTGGGCGCGCCCGAACTCGATCGCGTCGCCGAACTCACCGCCGAGAGCGGCGATCTCCGAGTCGGGATCGACCTCCTGCGCCGCGCCGGACTCCACGCGGAGATGCGCGCCAGTCGCACCGTCGCCGTCGAAGACGTCGAGGCCGCCTACGAGAAGTCGAAGTACGTCCACCTCTCGCGGAGCCTCCGCGGCCTCTCGGATCGCGAGCGCGACCTCGTCCGCGTCGTCGCCGAACACGACGGCAGTCAGGCCGGAGAGGTGTACGAAGCCTTCCGCGAGGAGACCGGCCTCGGCTACACCCGCTACTCCGAGATCGTCAACAAACTGGACCGCCTCGGGGTCGTCGACGCCGACTACGCCGACATCGACGGTCGCGGTCGGTCGCGGTCGCTGTCGTTGGCGTACGACGCCGACGCCGTCTTAGAGCGTCTGTAGCGCCGAACCAGCGTCACTGTCGAATGCCACCGATCGCGGAGCGGAAGCTTTGTGCCGCACGTCGCCGAGACGACGCGTATGAAGACGACCGGCGGAACCGACGATCAGAAGCGACGCGCGGGCGAACGCGCGGCCGAACTCGTCTCCGACGGCGACGTCGTCGGCCTCGGTACCGGCAGCACGGCCGCCCACGCGATCCGCGCGATCGGCCGGATGGTCGCGGACGGACTCGACGTCCGCGGCGTCCCGACATCGTTCGACTCCCGTGCGCTCGCCCGCGAAGCGGGGATTCCGCTCCGCTCGCTCGATGAGATCGACGGCGTCGACGTCGCGATCGACGGCGCGGACCAACTCGATCGAAACCTGGCGGCGATCAAAGGCGGCGGCGCGGCCCACGCCCGCGAGAAGGTCGTCGACGCGGCGGCCGACCGCTTCGTCGTCGTCGCCGATCCCACAAAAGTCGTCGAGACGCTCTCGCGCTCGGTGCCGGTCGAAGTGCTCCCAGACGCCCGGGCGGCCGTCGAACGCGACGTCGCGGATCTCGGCGGGGACGTGACGCTCCGACGGGCCGAGCGCAAGGACGGGCCGGTCGTCACCGACAACGGGAATCTGGTTCTCGACTGCGAGTTCGGCACGGTCGACGATCCTGATGGACTCGCACAGGACCTCTCCCGGCTCCCGGGCGTCGTCGAACACGGTCTCTTCGTTGACCTCGTCGACGAGGCGTACGTGGGGACGGACGACGGCGTCGACGTCCGTACTCGGGAGTAGTCGGCCTCACGACCGTCTATTGACCGCTGTTCGAGCAATCGGCGGCGCTATCGCCGGTCGCTGTCGGTATCGGGACCGCTACGATCGGCGGCGCTATCGCTGGTCGGCGTCGTGGCCACAAAAAATCGGGATCGAATCGCCGGTTTACAGGTCGCGGGGCTGGACCGTTTTGCGGTCGTTCTCTTCCGCGCGACGGGCGGCGTCTTCGAGCAGTTCGTTCACTTCTGCGTCGAGTGCATCGTAGAAGTCAGAAGCGACGTTCTTGTCCTGGAGCGCTTCCTTGACGGCTGCCTTGACAATGAGGTCTGCCATACACGTCCCCCTATATCGGCACTATATAAAAATATTTTCCAAAACGCCGGCGTCTCCGTCCATACGGGTCGTCTATGGGGTTTCCTATGGGAATAATTTATATACCCAGGGGGCACATTAACCCTTCCTTTCGATATTGGGCGATACGGGCCACAAGCGGGCCCACATCGGGTGGCCGACCGCTCGATCCGGCCGTCGTCGAGTCGCCCGCGGTGAGACGCGCTGGGACTGTCGGACGTCTGTAGCGAAGTTCGTCACTCGGGTGATGACTATCCCGAAAAATAGCTCTATCCGACAGTGTGAAGCGACAGGTACGTGACGCTCACTCCCGGAGTAGTTCGTATGCGCGAAGTACTGGAAGCCGTCGCGGCGGGCGACCTCTCGCCGACGGAGGCCGAGGCGCGGTTGGCGGGGTACGTCACCACCGATGCGGGTCGATTCGACGCCGCTCGTGAGCAGCGACGCGGCGCGCCCGAGGGCATCCTCGCCGAGGGGAAGACACCGGCGGAGGTTGCCGTGCTCGCGGCTGCCGCCCTCGATTCGACCGGCCGGGCGCTCATCACCCGTGTCTCCGAGGACCACGTCGTCGCCGTCGCCGAGGAGGTCGACGCTTCGATCGACCTGTCGCACGACGAGCGCGCGCGAACGCTGGTCGCACAACGACCCGACTTCGACCCCCCGACGCTCGATGCGACGGTCGGGCTCGTCACCGGCGGGACGGCGGACGCGGCGGTGGCCGGCGAAGCGGCGACCGTCCTCGACGCGATGGGTGCAACCGTCGAACGCGTCGACGACGTCGGCGTGGCGCACCTCGGCCGTATCCTCGATCACCTCGACGTGCTCCGCGCGGCCGACGTCCTCGTCGTCGCCGCCGGACGCGAAGGCGCACTTCCGACCGTCGTGGCGGGACTCGTCGACACGCCGGTCATCGGACTCCCCGTCTCGACCGGCTACGGCCACGGTGGCGACGGAGGCGCGGCGCTCTCGGGGATGCTCCAATCCTGTACGGTCCTCTCGGTCGTGAACGTCGATGCCGGCTTCGTCGCCGGGACGCAGGCGGGCCTCGTCGCTCGCGCCGTCAGCGACGCCCGCTCGCAGTGAAGCCCAGTACGGCGACGTCTTCGACCGCGAGCCCGCTTCCGATCTGTGTCACAAGCTCCCAAACAAACGGTCGATTTTGTGGTCCATTTCTGGACGTTCTGCACTCTCGCGCGCGTGCGCGGGAAGCCATATATGCCGTGCGCTCGTAGCGCAGGTACCGGCAATGGTGGCTGCCGGACACACGCATGCCAAGTTGTGACCACTGCGGGTCACACGTCTCCGATCGCTTCGCACGCGTGTTCGCCGACGAGTACGGGCGACTCCTCGCCTGTCCAAACTGCTCGGCGAACGCGGGTATTGCGGAGGTCGCGCGACGTCGAACCCGCACAGCGTGACCACTGAAGCGGAAATAGACCACCACGCGAAGCCGTACTCCGTATCTATCGGACGGCTGAACCCCCGTCCGATCACAATTCCCACGTCCCCAAGAGCGACAGCGTTCGCTCGACGGCGGGACCGGAAGGGCTACTTGACTCTCCACGAACGTTCTCTGCAATGAGTGAGGGCCCCGAGATCCTGTTGACGAACGACGACGGCATCGACGCGCCGGGCATTGCCACGCTCCGAACCGAACTCACCGCGCTCGGCGACGTCACCGTCGTCGCTCCGGACGGCAACCAGAGCGGTGTCGGACGTACGCGGAGCCACACCGCCGTCATCCGCGATCACCCGTGGGGCTACGCGCTCTCGGGTACGCCGGCAGACTGCGTCGCCTACGGCCTTCGCGGGCTGGAGACGGACTTCGACGTCGTCGTCTCCGGCGTCAACAACGGCCCGAACGCCGGCAACTACGTCGTCGGTCGCTCCGGGACGGTCGGCGCGGGTATCGAAGCGGCGTTCCTCGGCACCCCCGCGCTCGCCATCTCGGCGTATCACTCGACGGACTTCTTCCTCTCGCCGCCCGAGGAGTACGACTTCGCGCGCCCGGCACGGATCGCGCGGCGACTCGTCGCCCGGGCGCTCGAATCCGGCGTCTACGACGACGTCGACCTGCTGAACGTCAACGCCCCGGTGGACGCCTCCTCGCCGCCGGTCATCCTCACAGAGCCGCACCACGACTACGAGCAGGAGGTCGAACCGGCCGACCCGGTTGACGTCGACGGCCACGAGGGTCAATTGACGGAGGACGAACGCCTCGTTCGTCTTCACGACCGGACGTGGCCCGGCGTCGTCGGCTGGGAGAGTCCGTTTCCGCCGACCGACGAGCACCGACAGCGCTACCCCGTCGGCAGCGACCGGCGAGCACTCGTCGACGCCGCGGTCAGCGTCTCGCCGCTCGCAGTGAGTCACGCCTCGCCCGACAGCGCCGCGCTCGCGGACGTCGTCGAGACGATCGACGTCGAGTGACCTCGCACCCGCCGCTCTCGCCACCCACGAGTGATGTCGACGATGACTGACGACCACTACGTCTACGTCTTGGAGTGTGCCGACGGCTCGCTGTACACGGGCTACACGACCGACGTCGAGCGCCGCGTCGCCGAACACGACGCCGGCGAGGGCGCGAAGTACACACGGGGACGGACGCCGGTCGACCTCGTCCACGTCGAGTCCTTCGACTCGAAGTCGGCCGCGATGTCTCGCGAGTACGAGATCAAACAGCTCTCTCGCGCCCAGAAGGAGCGGCTGGTCGGGGTGGACTAATCGACGACGGCGTCGGGGTGGCTGAATCGGCGACGGCGTCGGGGTGGACTAATCGACGACGGCGCCAGGTCGGACTACTCTTAGGGATTATCGTAACTGTTCGAGATTCTCGCCGTATCGTCCGGCGAGAAATCTATGAGGACTTACGATAATCCCTATCTGAGACGGCCTCGGGATGGAGTCGCCGCGCCTCGGCGACGACGGCCACGCCCAGTTCTTCCAGTCGGCGGGCGACGTCGACGTCGGTGAGCGTGTCGCCATCGTACTTCTCGGAAGCGCGTCGAATCCCCACTTGTTCGGGCACCGTGTGACCGTAGACGCCGCGGATCGTGCTCCGCATATGTTCGAGCGTCGCACCGTAGGAGCCGCCACCCGCGGTCGCGACGAGGCCGACGGCGGTGTCCCGGTACTCGTCTTTCGAACAGTAATCGTGGAAGTTGCGGAACGCCGAGGAGTACGAGCCGTGATAGACGGGTGAGCCGACCACGACAGCCTCGGCGTCGCGGACGATCCGCGTCAGGCGCGCGGAGTCGCCCTGCTCGTCGACGTCGGGATGATACAGCGGAAGGTCGACCGCCCCCAGGTCGAGCAGTTCCGTCTCTACACCCTCCTGGCGGGCGGCTTCGAGCACCAATTCGAGCGACTTTCTGGTGTAGCTCATCCTGCGCCGACTGCCGCAGACTGCGACGACCGAGATCATTGTACTCACTCCGGGACCGAGGGCGAAAAGCGCGGCGGGTGTCAGATGCGAGCCGGTCCGTTGGTCGGCCGTTCCGTCGTCCAAGTGGCCGCTTCGCCGCACCTTTTTGGTCGCTGACGAGGACGGACCGATATGGACGCGATCTCCTTCGGCACGGACGGGTGGCGCGCGACCCTCGACACGTTCACCGACGAGCGCGTGCGGATCGTCGGGCAGGCGGTCGCAGACTACCTCTCGGACGAGGGCTACGACGACCCCGTCTTCGTGGGCTACGACGCCAGAGCGACCTCGAAGGGGTTCGCCGATTCGCTCGCGGCGGTGCTTGCGGGCAACGGCTTCGACGTGCTCTTACCGGAGCGCGACCGGCCGACGCCGCTCGTCGCCTACGCGATCGTCGACCGCGGGCTCTCGGGCGCGCTGATGGTGACGGCGTCGCACAATCCGCCGGAGTACAACGGCGTGAAGTTCATCCCCGACGACGGCGCGCCCGCGCTCCCCGAGGTGACCGACGCGGTCGCCGCGCGCCTCGCCGAACCGGACCTCCTCCCGGAATCCGAACACGGCACGATCGAGACGGTCGACGTCGTGACGCCGCACGCCGAACACGCCCGCGAACTCGTCGGCGCCGACCTCTCGGGGATCACGGTCGTCCACGACGCGATGCACGGCTCTGGCCGCGGCGTTACCGACGAACTCCTCCGATCGGCGGGAGCCGAGGTCGTCAGCATCCGCGACGACCGTGATCCCGACTTCGGCGGAACGCCGCCGGAACCGAGCGCAGAGAACCTCGAACCGCTCGTCGAGGCGGTCGACGCCCACGACGCGGACCTCGGCATCGCGAACGACGGCGACGCCGACCGCGTCGCGTTCGTGACGCCCGAGCGCGGCCACCTCGACGAGAATCTCTTTTACGCCGCCGCCTACGACTACCTCCTCGAATCGGACGCCGGCCCGGCGATCCGGACCGTCTCGACGACGTTCCTGATCGACCGGATCGCCGAGGCGCACGGTCAGGACGTGTTCGAGACCGCCGTCGGCTTCAAGTGGGTCGCGCAGGCGATGGCCGAGCACGACGCCCTCATCGGCGGCGAGGAGTCCGGCGGCTTCTCGATCCGCGGACACATCCGCGAGAAAGACGGCGTCTTGATGAGCCTGCTCGGAGCCGCTGCCGCCAGCGAGGAGGCGATGGACGCCCGCGTCGACCGCCTGCTCACAGCCCACGGCGACATCGTCGCGGACAAGGTCAGCCTCGACTGTCCCGACGCCGAGAAGCAGCGCGTCATCGACGACCTCGACGACACCCTGCCCGAGCGGGTCGCCGACCGCGACATCGCCGACGTCGTGACGCTCGACGGCTTCAAACTCCTCCTAGAGGACGGGTCGTGGCTCCTCGTTCGGCCGTCCGGAACCGAGCCGAAGATGCGAATCTACGCCGAAGCGCAGAGCCGAGAACGCGCCGACGCGTTGCTGTCTGCGGGTCGGGAACTCGTCGCGCCGCTCATTTGAGGACCCCGCACAGGCGGTCGTTGCGGCGGTCCTCCGCTCGGTCTGTCTCCTCGTCGTCGGTTCCCGCATCGGATTCTCCGCCACTTCTTTCCGCATCGGTCTCTCCACCACTTCTTTCCGATTCGATTTCTCCATCACTTTCCCCACCCTCGACGATCTCGAACCCGAGCGCATCGTAAAACGGACGCACCTGCTCGTGGAAGCGTGCCACGAGCGGCCCGTCTGCTCGCTCGGCGGCGGCGTCGACGAGGCGGCTCCCGATTCCGCGACCGCGGCGCGACCGGTGGACGGCGATCTGTTCGATCTCGGTCGGACCGGGGTCGTCCGCAGCGAGTGTTCGACTACACTTGCCTGCATCGTCCGCACCGTCGACGCGAGCGAGCACGCAGACGCCGACGACCCGGTCCTCCGGTGCGTCAGTCCCGTCTTTCGCGGCGGTGTCGGCACTGTCGTCGACTCGGTCTGTGTCGGCCGCTTCGGCCCGCTCTCGATTCTCAGCCCCGTATTCGGTCACAGTGGCGACGAGGACGTCGCCCGCGGCGATTCGACGGCGCACCCGCTCGGGATCGATTTCGAGCATCGCGGCGTCGAGCAGGCGGACGACGTCGTCGGCGTCCGCCGGCGTCGCCTCGCGGACGGCGTGTGTCACGTCGGAGAATAGGCGGCGGGGGTTAAGATTGCGTTCGAACGAGGCGAGCATCCGGCCCCAGTCGGTTCACCCGCCTTTGATCAGTCGCAGGACCCGCACGTGGGCGGATTCGACCGGTTGATCCTCCGGGACGGGAGTGCCGTCGACGATGACGGAGACCTCGTGGGGCGAGTAGCCGACCGCCCGGACGACGTCGGCGTACGTTTCGTCGTCGTCGACGTCGACTGCTTTCTCGCCCTCGCCGACGACTTCGACTGTCACGCGCATACGTCCCGTTCGGCGCTCGCGGGCTTGCCGGTTTCGTTCCGCGCGGTCGAAGCGCCCGGTGATGGACCGGGTGGACCGCGACCGAACGCGGGTGGTTTATGAGTCGGCGGGTCCCTCTCACGCGTATGAGTGAGGCCGACTCGTCCGAGGACGTTCCGGCGGGGCGTGAGATCTGGATCGAAAAGTACCGGCCCGAGACTCTCGAGGATATTTACGGCCAAGAGGAGATCGTCGAACGGCTGCAGTCTTACGTCGCGCAGGACGACCTCCCGCACCTGCTCTTTGCGGGTCCTGCGGGCATCGGCAAGACCACCTCGGCCACCGCGATCGCCCGCGCGATCTACGGCGACGACTGGCGGAACAACTTCCTCGAACTGAACGCCTCTGACGAGCGTGGGATCGACGTCGTCAGAGACCGCATCAAGAACTTCGCGCGCTCTTCTTTCGGCGGCTACGACTACCGGATTATCTTCCTCGACGAGGCCGACTCGCTGACCGACGACGCCCAGTCGGCCCTGCGCCGGACGATGGAGCAGTTCTCCGACAACACGCGCTTTATTCTCTCGTGTAACTACTCCTCGAAGATCATCGACCCGATCCAGTCGCGGTGTGCCGTCTTCCGGTTCTCGCCGCTCTCTGACGACGCCATTCGGCAGCAGGTCGAAGACATCGCCGAGACCGAGGGAATCGAGGTGACCGAGGACGGCCTCGACGCGCTCGTGTACGCCGCGGGCGGCGATATGCGCCGCGCGATCAACTCCCTGCAGGCGGCCGCGACGACGGGCGAGGTCGTCGACGAGGAGGCCGTCTACCTGATCACCTCGACCGCGCGTCCGGAGGACATCGAGGAGATGGTACAGGCCGCTATCGACGGCGACTTCGCGACCGCGCGCGGCCGCCTGGAGACGCTGCTCGTCGACACCGGGATGGCCGGAGGCGACATCATCGACCAGCTCCACCGCTCGGCGTGGGACTTCGACCTCGACGAGCGGACGACCATCCGCCTGATGGAACGGATCGGCGAGGCCGACTACCGAATCACTGCGGGCGCGAACGAACGGGTCCAACTGGAAGCGCTCTTGGCGTCGCTGGCAGCCGAAGAGTAGTCGCCTCGATTCCGCAGTTTTTCACCCGAAACCCCCCGTAGCCGTCCGCTCTGTCTCCTGCACCCGGAACTGTTTTACCCGGCCGTGGGTCAACTGACGGGTAATGAGTGAACTCGAAGCGGAGTATCGCCTCGATTACTTCGAGGAGGAGGGCTTCCACCGGAAGCAGTGTCCGGTGACGGGCGTCCACTTCTGGACGCGCGACCCCGACCGCGAGACGTGCGGTGAGCCGCCCGCGGACGACTACTCCTTCATCGACAACCCCGGCTTCGACGAGGAGTACTCCCTCGAAGAGATGCGCGAGAAGTTCCTCTCGTTCTTCGAGGAGCACGGCCACGAGCGTATCGAGCCGTACCCGGTCGCGGCCAACCGCTGGCGCGACGACGTGCTTCTCACCCAGGCGTCGATCTACGACTTCCAGCCGCTCGTCACGAGCGGGCAGACCCCGCCCCCGGCGAATCCGCTGTGTATCTCCCAGCCCTGCATCCGGATGCAGGACATCGACAACGTCGGCAAGACGGGCCGTCACACGATGGCGTTCGAGATGATGGCCCACCACGCTTTCAACGCCCGCGAGGAGGCCGGCGACGAGTACGCCTACTCCGGCGAGGTCTACTGGAAGGACGAGACCGTCGAACTCTGCGATCAGTTCTTCGAGCATATGGGCGCCGACCTCGAAGAGATCACCTACATCGAGGATCCGTGGGTCGGCGGCGGCAACGCCGGGCCGGCGTTCGAGGTCCTCTACCGCGGCGCGGAACTGGCCACGCTCGTCTTTATGTCGATGGAACAGGACGACGATGGCGAATACGAGATGAAAGACGGCAACCGGTACTCGCCGATGGACACCTACATCGTCGACACCGGCTACGGCCTCGAACGCTGGACGTGGGTCTCACAGGGGACGCCGACGGTCTACGAGGCCGTCTACCCCGACACCATCGACTTCCTCAAGGAGAACGCCGGGGTCTCGCTGACCGACGAGGAGGAGGAACTCGTCCACCGGGCGGCGAAGCTCTCGGGCTATCTCGACATCGACGAGGTCGACGACCTGACTGCGGCGCGCGCCGACGTCGCCGACGAACTCGACGTCGACGCCGACGAACTGACCGAACTGCTCGAACCGCTGGAGACGATCTACGCGATCGCCGACCACTGCCGGACGCTGGCGTATATGTTCGGCGACGAGATCGTCCCCTCGAACGTGGGCACGGGCTATCTCGCTCGGATGGTCCTGCGTCGGACGAAGCGGCTCGTCGACGACGTCGGCGTCGACGCGCCCCTCGACGAACTCGTCGATATGCAGGCCGAACGCCTCGGGTATGAGAACCGCGACACGATCCGCGACATCGTCCGCACCGAGGAACGGAAGTACCGCGAGACGCTCGAACGCGGCCGTCGCAAGGTCGAGACGCTGGCGGCGGAGTACGCCGAGAAGGACGAGGCGATCCCCGTCGGGGAACTCATCGAACTGTACGACTCCCACGGGATCCAACCCGAGATGGTCGAGGAGATCGCGGCCGACCACGGCGCGTCCGTCGACGTCCCCGACGACTTCTACTCGCTGGTCGCCGACCGACACGAGGGCGAGGGCGCGTCCCGCGACGCAGTCGAACGCAGCGAGCGCCTCGCGGACCTCCCCGAGACGGAGAAACTCTACTACGACGACCAAGAGCGCACGGAGTTCGAGGCGGTCGTCCTCGACGTCATCGAGCGCGAGGAGGGCTACGACGTCGTCCTCGATCAGACGATGTTTTACCCCGAAGGCGGCGGTCAGCCTGCCGACCACGGGACGATCTCGACCGACGACACCACCGTGCAGGTGACGGACGTTCAGATCCGCGACGGCGTCGTCCTCCACCGGGCCGACGGCAACCCCGGCAAAGGCGAGTTCGTCCGCGGGCAACTCGACGTCGAGCGTCGCCGTCGGTTGATGCGGCACCACACCGCGACGCACGTCATCGGGTACGCTGCTCGACAGGTGCTCGGCGAGCACGTCCGACAGGCCGGCGCACAGAAGGGAACCGGCCGCGCCCGGCTCGACGTCGCCCACTACGAGCGGATCACCCGCGAGGAGGTAAAGCAGATCGAGGCGGTCGCCAACGACGTCGTGATGCGAAATCTCTCGGTGAAACAGGACTGGCCCGACCGCCACGAGGCCGAAGAGGAGTACGGTTTCGACCTCTATCAGGGCGGGATCCCGCCGGGACAGAACATCCGCACGATCACCGTCGGTGACGACGTGCAGGCCTGCGGTGGGACGCACGTCGGCCGGACCGGCGACATCGGCGCGATCAAGATCCTCACCACCGAACCGGTTCAGGATGGCGTCGAACGCATCGTCTTCGCCGCCGGCGACGCGGCGATCGACGCCACTCAGCGCACAGAAGACGCGCTTTACGAGGCCGCCGACGTGCTGGACGTGACGCCCGAAGACGTCCCCGAGACGGCCGAGCGCTTCTTCACCGAGTGGAAGGAGCGCGGCAAGACGATCGACCGCCTGAAGACCGAACTCGCGGAGGCGCGCGCCGCCGCGGACGAGGGCGAGATCGAGATCGACGAGACGCCCGCGGTCATCCAACGTCTCGACGGCGACGCCGACGAACTGCGCGCGACGGCGAACGCCCTCGTCGAGGAGGGGAAGATCGCCGTGCTCGGCTCCGGGGCTGGCGGTAGCGCCCAGTTCGTCGTCGGCGTTCCGGACGACGTCGGCATCAACGCCGGGGAAGTCGTCGGGCGACTCGCGGCCGAAGTCGGCGGTGGCGGCGGCGGCCCGCCGGACTTCGCGCAGGGCGGCGGCCCGGACGTCGACGCCCTCGACGAGGTGCTCGAACAGGCCCCCGAAATCCTCCGCGCCGTGCAGCGCGCATAAGCCGATCTCTCTTCGTTGCCGGACTGTTCTTTCGCTGACGACCTTCCGGCAACGCCCTCGTTCGACAGAAGACTTATCGACAGATGTCGGTTAAGTAACACTGTGTCCTCGATAGAGGGTGCTGTATCCCAGATCGACGCCGTCCAAGCGGCCTTAGTACTGCGACCGCAGACGGCCGCCAGCGAGGACCTCACCTGCAAGCGCGCGCTCGTCGACGACCCCAGCGAGGTCGAACTCCTCGGTGTCTCGTTCTCCCAGCGACCCGCCCGGTGGTACGACGAGTGGTGTGATGCGCTCGGCGCGGACCCAACCGCGGCCACAGTGATCACGACGCCCGAATTGGGTGACGACGATCTCGGCGATCGCGACCTCGGCGTCGAGACGGTCGCGACGCCGTCGAATCTCACCGGCGTCGGTGTCAAAACGACCCCATATCTGAACGAGTGGTCCGACGCCGTCGTGGCTGTGGAGTCGCTGACGGTACTCCTCCAGTACACGAGCCCACAGGTCGTCTATCGGTTCCTCCACGTACTCACGACGCGGATACAGACGACCGGTTCGGCGGGACAGTTCTATCTCGACCCGACGATCCAGGACGACCAGACCGTCGACCTGCTCACAACGCTCTTCGATGTCGTCGTCGAGTGCGACGGCGGCGAGGACGACTGGACCGTTCGTCGCCGCGAGTAGCGACGCTGGGCGGACCATCGATCGCCCAGATCGCGGACCCGGCCACACTGCTCCGAGACGCATAAACCGCGCCTCGCCGATTCTCGGGTATGCCCACGACCTCGAACGGCGGCGTCGACCTGTACTACGAGACGGCTGGCACGGGCGACACCGTCGCGTTCGTCGGCGACGTCGGATACGGCGCGTGGCAGTGGGGCTGGCAACACGCGGCCGTCGCCGGTCCCTACGAGAGCCTCGTCGCGGACCTCCGCGGTGCCGGCCGCTCGGATGCGCCGTCTGGTCCGTACACCGTCGAAGACCTCAGCGACGACCTCACGACGATCCTCTCGGACGCAGGCGTCCGCTCCGCGCACGTCGTCGGCGCGGGCCTCGGCGGGATGGTCGCGCTCTACACGGCCCTGGACACTGCGCGGGTAGACAGCCTCACCCTCGTCGGCACCGCCGCTCGCGGCGACGGCCTCGATCTCGAACCACTGTGGGGTGCACCCGACGACAAAGCGGACCTCGAACGCTCGCTCGGCGCCGGACTCTCCGAGCAGTTCGTCGACGCCCACCCCGACGCTGTCGAGCAGATAGTCGGCTGGCGCGCCGCGGAAGACGCGAGCCGCAGTGCCTGGGAGGCGCAGGCGGCCGCCGTTGCCGACTTCGACGTCTCGGATCAGCTCTACGAGATCACCGTCCCGTCGCTCGTCGTCCACGGGAGCGCAGACGCGGTCTGGCCGCCTGCCCGGGCCGAGGCGCTCGCGACGGGGCTCCCGCGCGGTACGTACCGCGAGATCGACGGGGCGGGGCACCTCGTTCACGTCGAGGCGTCTCGCCGCGTCAACGACGACCTACTCGGCTTCCTCGCCGACGTCTGATACTGTCGGACAGAAGTCCGTGAATCGTTTTGGCCCCCTTGGGGTGCCGATACGCTTCACATAGTTCTGTCCGACAGTATGAGCCGCTTTTTCGCCGCTGGAAGGTTCTCCACAGCGACTCGCCGTCCGCGAGACCGGCAGGACCCACCACGGGCGCAAGGCCTTTTTCGCCCCGTTGCCTTCGAGATGACGATGAGAGAGGGGAGCGACCGACTTCGATTTGCCCTGCTGGACGCGTCTCACGGCGACGAGCACACGCCGCGGAACTTCCGCCGCGAACTCGACGCCGACCTCGTCGAGTTCGACGTGACGCAACACGAGCGGCCGGCGCACTTCGACTTCGACGCCGTCGTCGTCACCGGGTCGCGCTCGTCGGTCTACTGGGACCGCGACTGGATCCGGCCGCTGATCGAGTACGTCGCGGCCGCCGACGAGCACGGCGTGCCGATCCTCGGCGTCTGTTACGGCCACCAGGTCCTCGCGTCGGCGCTGGGCGGCCGCGTCGAGGATATGGGCGAGTACGAGATCGGCTACCGCGAGATCCGACAGACGAGCGACGACGACCTGTTCGAGAGCGTCCCCGAGTCGTTCACCGCGTTCACGTCCCACTCGGACGCCGTCACGGAACTCCCGCCGGGTGCGGACCTGCTCGCCGAGAACGACTACGGAGTGCACGCCTTCCGCCGCGGCGACGCTTGGGGCGTCCAGTTCCACCCGGAGTACGACCCCGAAACGGCGACCGCCATCACGAAAGAGAAGGACCTCTCCGAAGAGCGCCTGCAGGCGGTTCTGGGCGGCATCACCGCCGAGAACTACGACGCGGCCTGCCAGACGAAGCGGCTCTTCGAGAACTTCACCGCGTACGTCCGTCGCGCGCGCCGGACCCGCGAACCGGCCACGCAGTAATCAGACTAGGATTCGCCCTCCCAGTAGTCGACGTCGTCCTCCCGGCGGAAGTACCCCGAGACGACGCGTTCGTCTTTGTCGCCGCCGGGCGGCGCGCCGGCGTACACGCCGATCTTCTCCGAATCCGGATAGACCGTCACGTCCGGATCCTGCATCGTCGACACCGCGAGAAAGCGGAGCGGCTCCGTCCCGTCGTTGTAGAAGCGGTGCGCGCCGTCGGGGTCGGCCGCGAACGCACAGTAGTCTCCCGGTTCGACGCGCGTCTCTCCGTCGGGCGTCCTGAGGAGTCCGGTCCCCGACAACACGTACACGGCCTCCGCGTTCCCGGTGTGGAAGTGATACGGCCACGAGGCGGCCTCCGGCGGGAGTTCGTAGAGACTCGCCCCGATGTCGTCGACGTCGGTTTCGGCGCCGAGGGTCTTCCGCCGGAAGTGCGTCTCCCCGCGCTCGACGTCGGTCCACTCGAGTTCTCGCTCGTTGACGTGTCCCATAGCGAGGTTCGTGCGGCGTGGATCTTAACATCCTGGTTCGACCCCGCTGTCGGCTTACCGACGGTGTTTTTGTTCCCTCGCAAGTAGTCAACCCCAATGGGAATCGATCCGAACTTCGACAGCAACCGCGAGAAGGTCGGCGAGGAGAACGGCGTCGACGTGTGGGGACCGGTCGATCCGCCGGAGAAACTGGGGATCCACGGGATGCACGTCGCGGTCGATTACGACCTCTGTGTCGCCGACGGCGCGTGTCTGGAGAACTGTCCGGTCGACGTGTTCACGTGGGTCGACACGCCCGGCCACCCCGAGTCCGAGCAGAAAGTCGAACCGACGCGCGAGGATCAGTGCATCGACTGTATGCTCTGTGTCGACATCTGCCCGGTCGACGCCATCGACGTCGACGGCTCGCGCGTCTGATAGGGATTGTCGTACGTCTCCATAGATTTCTCGCCGGACGATACGGCGAGAACCTCCGAACAGTTACGATACTCCCGATGACCTGCGCCGTCGCACACCCGACCCGTCTCACCTCTCCTCGCCGACAGTATCTTGTCGCCGGCCGTCGAACGTCCGGACGTTATGTCAGACGAGGTTACCCGGTTGTTGAAGAAGGCCTATCAGGACGAGATCGAGACCGTGATGAACTATCTGTCGAACTCGATCGTCCTCGACGGCGTCCGCGCAGAGGAGATCAAAGAGTCACTCCAGCAAGACATCCAGGAGGAGCTCACTCACGCCGAGCAACTGGGGAACCGGCTCAAGCAACTCGACGAGCAGCCGCCGGGATCCGCCGAGTTCGAGGCGAACCAGATGAGCCTCCAGCCGCCCCAGGACAGCACCGACGTCCTCTCGGTCGTCGAGGGCGTTCTCGACGCCGAAGAGGACGCGATCGAGACTTACCGCGCCCTCATCGATGCCGCCGAGGAAGCCAACGACCCCGTGACAGAGGACCTCGCGGTGACGCTGCTCGCCGACGAAGAGGCCCACCGCACGGAGTTCCGCGGCTTCGAGAAGGAGTATCTGCAGGCGTAACTGCCCGATCGAGTCGGCAGGTCCGAACACGTCCCTGTTTTTGCAGCGGTGTCTCTCTCATCCGACACACGACCGATCACAGCAGCGCCGCCCCGACGAGTGCGGCGACGACGACGAATCCGAGCGCGTCGGCCCGTCCGAATCGGAGTTCCGGAAGCGTCGGGTTCCACGCGAAACAGCGCGCCCGAAGCGCGAGCGCGAGTCGGTCGGCGCGGGCGAACGCTCGGCGGATGCCGGCAGCCCCGACGAGTCGCATCCGGTCACGCAACGGACGCTCGTCGCCCAACCGCGTCGTCGAGGCCTCGCGGACGCGCCGAAGGTCCGCACGCAAGAGCGGGAAGAACCGGAATACGAGCGCGACGCCGACACCCAGGAGGCGGCCGACGCGACCCGGCACGAGCCGCTGGATCGCCGCACGCGAGTCCCGAACGGGCGTCGTGTGGAGGTACACGGCCGAGACGAATAGGATGAGGAGCACCCGATAGCTCGCTAGCAGCGGGTCGACCGCCGCGTTCGCCTCGATACCAGCAGAGAGCGCACTGACGTCGATATTCACCGCGGCGATCAGCGGCCCCGCAGCCAGAAACGGGAGCGCGGGGAGGTAGCCGCGGATGGCGCGCGCAGGCGACAGTCTCCCGGCCGCGAGAAACGCGGCTGTGAGGACGGTGAGAACGGCGAGCCCCCGCGGCGCCGTGTGCGCGAACGCCGCGGCCGCGAACGCCGCCTGCGCGAGCAGTTTCGTCCGCGGATCGAGTCGATGAGCGAGCGAGTCGCCGGGGTGGTAGGTCAGCATCGGCGCTGGGGGGCCTGGTGGTTGGCGCTCCGCCGCTCGGCGTCGACTGCGCTGTCGGGCACGCGGACGTCGTGCTCGGGTAGCGACGCGAGGGCGTCAGCGGGGGCGGCGTCGACGACGGCGCGACCGTCAGCCATCGCGACCACGCGGTCCGCCAGCCCGAGGACGTCGCGGAGGTCGTGAGTGACGATCACCACGCCCGTTCCCGAGTTGGTGAGCGTCCGCAGTCGGTCGAGCACGGACTCGCGAGCCGGTGCATCGAGGCCGGTGAACGGTTCGTCGAGGACGAGGTGGTCCGGCTCCATCGCGAGTGCGCCGGCGATGGCGACGCGCTCGCGCTCGCCGCCGGAGAGTTCGCCGACGCGCTCGTCCTCGCGGCCCTGCAGATTCACGGCCGCCAGCGCGTCCTCGACGCGGCGATCGATCTCCGCGCGCGAGAGGCCGAGGTTCTCCGGTCCGAAGGCGACGTCCGCGCCGATCGTGGCCGCGACGAGTTGATCTCGGGGGTCCTGAAACACCATCCCGATCGCGGTCCGGGCGGCGACGAGGTCGTCGCTCACTGGACGGCCGTTCACTTCCACGGTCCCCTCGTCCGGTTCCAGCAGGCCGTTGAAGTGGCGGACCAGCGTCGTCTTTCCGGACCCGTTCGCGCCCGCCAGCACGACGCACTCGCCGTCCGGAATCGTGATCGAGACGTCGTCGACGGCGACGACGTCCCCGTAGCGGTGGCGGAGTCCGTCCGTGTGGATCATCGTTTGTTGGGGGTCATCGTTTGCTCCGAATCATCGTTTGCTGCGGGTCGTTGCCGCCGAGACTCGACATCTTCCATCGCGACTCAGGCCGCTGCGGCGGCGTCACTGCGGACGACGCCGACGGCCGCGGCGATCTTCACGGCCTCAAAGGGGACGAACGCGAGCGCGCTCACGGTGAACGCCTCCACGAGACCGACGTTCTGGACGACAGCGAAGCCGACGGTCCCGAGCGCGTAGATGACGACCGTCCCCGCCAGCATTCCAGCGACGAGACGGGTCGTGGCGACCACTTCGGGGTCGTCGAGGCCGTCGAATCCGTGGACGACGGCGCCAACGAGCGCCGCGGCGATCGGGTACGACCAGAGGTAGCCCGCGGTGTAGCCAACCAAGGGGCCGATTCCGGCCGACCCGCCGGCGAAGATCGGCGCGCCGGCGGTCCCGGCGGCGAGATAGAACACGATCGATACGCCGCCCCAGACCGGTCCGAGGAAAATCCCGGCGAGGAAGACGCCGAGGACCTGGAGACTCACCGGGACGGGCGAGATCGGATTCGGAAACGATACGTACGCGAACGCGCCGGTGAGCGCCGCGAACAACGCCGCCCGCGCGACGTTGCCGACGACGTCCTCGCCGACGAGTTCGACTGATTCCGTCTCTGCTGCCATACCCGCCACTGTCTCGTAAACCTGTATGAATGATTCGGTTTACGACGCCACGCTTTAGTACGCCGGACGCTCTTAGGAACGCCTGATGGACGATAAGACGGCCGAACTCCGGGACATCTTCGTGGAGACGACTGGCGAGGAGAGCGTGACCGAGTCGCAGTCGGATTCACGGGGCTCCCTCTCGTCGACGACCGACGACGCGACCGTCGAGGAGCGACTCGCGGAGTTGGTCACGACGATGCGCGAGCGCTACGACTTCGCCTCGTCGCTGTCGGGCGCGGACCTCCGCCGCGTCGTTCGTGGCTTCTTCGACCCCGACGCGGTGGGTGCAGACGCCGACTCGTGGTCGTCGGCCGCTGACGCCGCGCTCGCGGAGTCGCTGTCGGCGGACGTCGACGCCGACGAGGTGTTCCGCGCGCGGATGGACCTCCACCTCGTCGCCGACGCGGACCGCGCCGCGCCGTTTTCGTTCGATCGGTTGCGGAGCCTCCTTCAGCAGCGCTCCGCCGAGGCCGTCGACGACGACGCGGTGGCCGCCGAAATCGCGCGCGATGCCGACGCCAAATCAGACGCTGACGCTGCGGCGGACGCGGATACCGACCTCGACGCCGAAACGGTCCGCCGCTACCGCCGCGTCGCCGAGTCCGACCTCGCTTCTCGGCAGGTGAATCACCGCTTCCGCGACGCATTCTCCGATCTGCTTACCGACGCCGATCTCTCGGTGCGACTCGCCGAAGACGCCCGTCGCGACGGCCTCGAAGAGGCGACCGAGGACATCGAAACCGACGTTTCGCTGTAGGATCGCTTTGCTGCGGGACGTCGTCTTGGCATCCAATCACTTTCGCTCCGGGTGGCGAAGACTCTTACCCGATGAGAACCCTACTCCGGTGCGATGGCGCAGGCCCCCCAGGACTCACGCGACCTCACCGACCGGTTCATCCAGTTCTACCGCAAGTACTACCGCGACGAGATCGGCAAGCTCGCCCAGCAGTACCCGAACGAACAGCGGTCGCTGTACATCGACTACGAGGACCTCTACAAGTTCGATACGGAACTGGCCGAAGACTACAAGAAGAAACCCGACCAGATCCGCGAGTACGCCGAGGAGGCGCTCCGCCTCTACGACCTCCCGGCGGACGTCAAACTCGGCCGCGCGCACGTCCGGCTCACGCACCTTCCGGAAACGGTCGACATCCGCAGCATTCGCGTTCACGACGATCACATCGGGCGGATGATCGCGGTCCAGGGGATCGTCCGCAAGGCGACCGACGTCCGACCGAAGATCACCGAGGCCGCTTTCGAGTGCCAGCGCTGCGGGACGATGACGTACATCCCGCAGTCCGACAGTGGCTTTCAGGAACCGCACGAGTGCCAGGGCTGTGAGCGCCAGGGACCGTTCCACGTCGACTTCGACCAGTCCGAGTTCATTGACGCACAGAAGGTTCGCGTCCAGGAGAGCCCCGAGGGCCTGCGGGGCGGCGAGACGCCACAGAGCATCGATATCGACCTCGAAGACGACATCACCGGCGAAGTCACGGCCGGCGACCACGTCACTGTGACGGGCGTCCTCCACATCGAACAGCAGACCTCCGGCAACGAGAAGACCCCTATCTTCGACCTCTATATGGACGGCGTCGCGGTCGAAATCGAGGACGAGGAGTTCGAGGATATGGACATCACCGAGGAGGACGTCGCAGAGATCGTCGACCTCTCGAACGACCCCGACATCTACGAGAAGATGGTCGGCTCGGTCGCGCCCTCGATCTACGGCTACGAGCAGGAGAAACTCGCGATGATCCTCCAGCTCTTTTCGGGCGTCACCAAACACCTCCCGGACGGCTCGCGGATCCGCGGCGACCTCCATATGCTCTTGATCGGGGACCCTGGTACGGGTAAGTCCGCGATGCTCCAGTACATCCGGAACATCGCGCCCCGATCGGTGTACACCTCCGGGAAAGGAAGTTCGTCCGCCGGCCTCACGGCGGCCGCCGTCCGCGACGACTTCGGCGACGGCCAGCAGTGGACGCTCGAAGCCGGCGCGCTCGTGCTGGCAGACAAAGGAATCGCGGCTGTCGACGAGCTAGATAAGATGCGATCGGAGGACCGGAGTGCAATGCACGAAGCGCTGGAACAACAGTCATACCATCCGAACTCGGAGGTTTTACTCTCAGACGGCCGTCGCGTCGAGATCGGTCCGTTCGTGGACTCGATGATGGACGAGCGCGAGGGGGACGTCGTCGACGGCGTCGACTGCGAGATCCTCCCGGTCGAGGATGTCGGCGTCCACACTGTCGATCTCGACACGAACGACACCGAGAAGACCTCGGTCGATCGCGTGAGCAGGCACGAAGCCCCAGAGGAGTTCGTTCGGGTGTCCTTCTCGAACGGTCGCTCGGTTCTCGTCACTCCCGAACATCCGATGTTCGTCGACGACGACGGAGCGGTCGGAACGGTCGATGCCGCGGCGATGTCTGTGGGCGATTTCGTCCCTGCGCCGCGAAAACTCCCGAACTCTGCAGCCCCACGGCCGCTCACTGACGAGGAGCACCGCGGCAAAGAGCGCGACGTCGACCTCCCGGACGAGATGTCGCCTGACCTCGCGGAGATGCTGGGGCTCTTGACAGCCGAAGGACACTCGTACTCCGGCGGTCGCACGCACGAAATCGGGTTCTCGAACCAAGACGACAGGCTCCTCGATCGGGCAGCGCAGTTGATGGCCGACATCTTCGGTCTCGAAAGCACGGACGCGGTGAACGGTGCTGGGACCACGACGAAGCGATGGGTATCGACGAAACTGTACCGGTGGTTCGAGTCCAACTTCCCGGGCGTGATGCGGAAATCGAGGGACAAACGGATGCCGGACGCCGTCCTCGGTGCCTCCGAAGAAGAGATTCGCCGGTTCCTCGTCGGTGCGTTTGCGGGCGATGGCGGCGTCGAGAGTGAAGCGATGTCGTTTTCGACCGCTTCCGAAGGTCTCGCAGCGGATTACGCCGATGCGCTCGCGAAGCTTGGTATCGGGTCGCGAATTCACTATGATTCGGCCGAAGACGCCTGGAAGACGTACGTGATGGGCGACTCCACCGAACGGTTCGTGTCGGCGGTCGTCGATCCTGCCGACGACCGTCACGAGAAGGCCCAAGCGTTCGCCGAGCGGAGCAACGAGACCGAACGGCACCACGACGTTCTGCCGACGAGCGCAGCGCGAGAGATCAGATCGCTCAAACGACTGCTCGGTGTCCCCCTCGACGGTCGATTCCGCCCCGCACTCGACGAGGGCTACGGCGTCCAAATTAGCACTGTTCAGGCAGAAGTCGAGTCGCTCCGAGATCGCATCGAAACAATCCGAAACGAGCTCGATTCGGCAGCGACGCTCGCAGAAGCCAGAGATCTTATCGGCTGGTCCGGCAGACAGCTCGCCGAGCAGCTCCCGGACGCGACGACGAGCGCGGTTCACTACGCTGAAGACGGCGGCTACACCGCTGCGAGACGGGCATCGCTCCGCACAGGTGCCCTGGACGCGATCGCGGAGGCGCTCGACGAAGCGGACGAGCGGCTCGATGCCCTCGAATCGCGATGCGACCTCCGATACTACCGCGTGACCGACGTCGAGACTGTCCCGAACGAGGGGGAACACGCCTGTGAGTGGGTCTACGACGTGACTGTCGAACCGACGAACACGTTCGTGAGCAAGGGCGTCGTCCTCCACAACTCTATTTCGGTATCCAAGGCCGGCATCAACGCGACCCTGAAATCCCGGTGTTCGCTGCTCGGCGCGGCAAACCCGAAGTACGGCCGCTTCGACCAGTACGAGCCGATCGGCGAGCAGATCGACCTCGAACCCGCGCTCATCTCGCGGTTCGACCTGATCTTCACGGTGACGGACAACCCCGACCCCGAGAGCGACGCCGAACTCGCAGAGCACATCATCAACACGAACTACGCGGGCGAACTCCACACCCAGAAGTCGAAGGTGCCGAGTTCGGAGTTCACCGATGGCGAAGTCGAGGATGCGACCGAGGAAGTCACGCCCGTCATCGACGCCACACTCCTGCGGAAGTACATCGCCTACGCGAAGCGCAACTGCTACCCGACGATGACCGACGAGGCGAAAGCGGTCATCCGCGACTTCTACGTCGACTTCCGCGCGAAGGGAGCCGACGACGACGCGCCGGTGCCGGTCACGGCCCGGAAGCTCGAAGCGCTCGTCAGGCTCTCGGAGGCGTCGGCGCGGCTCAGACTCTCCGACACCGTCGAGCGAGAAGACGCGGTCCGCGTCACCGAGATCGTCGAGTCCTGCCTCCGCGACATCGGGATGGACCCTGAAACCGGCGAGTTCGACGCCGACATCGTCGAGACCGGGACCTCGAAGAATCAGCGCGACCGCATCAAGGACATCAAGCACCTCATCGAGGAACTCGAAGACGAGTACGAGGAGGGCGCGCCGGTCGACGAGGTCATCGAACGGGCAGGCGGTGATCTCGGACTCGAAGAGTCGAAGGCCGAAGACGAGATCGAGAATCTCAAACGAAAGGGAGAGCTCTACGAACCGCGGCAGAACTACCTGCGGACGACGTAGAATGGACCGCATCTCTGCCCTCCGGAACGTCGAGGAGGCCCTCAGCGACTTCGAGGCCGGCGAATCTGACCTCGCAGCGACCGAACAGCGCGTCGTGACCGTCCTGCGGACGTACGCCACCGACTTCGAGGGCGAAGGTGGGCTCCGTGCGTATCAGGCGACCGGCTCGGGCCGTGCGCACGGGCTCGTCGTCGTCGCCGAGAGCGAGAGCGATGCGCGCGAGCGGATCGCCGACCTCCTCGGCGAACGACCGGACCACATCGACGCCGACATCTCGCCGGTGTAAGTGGGTTTTTATCGCCGCCCGGAAATTGAGGCGTAGTCGTGTTGTTGGTAGTGACGTATTCGCGTCGGGCACGCGAGACGCTGCGAAACGCCTGTCGAGCACACGAAGAGACCGTCGTCCGGAAATTCGGTCGCGCCGCGCTCCTGCGGGAAACGGAGTACGGCGCCTTCTTGGCCTGTCGGCTTCGCGAGCGACACGCCGCCGACGTGCAAGTCGAACGCACGGAACCGTTCAACGAGTTCGCCGACGCGCCCGACGCGGTGCGAGAAGCCGCTGCCGCATACGAAAACCGGGAGTCGCCGAGCACGCCGTACGACCGATTTGCCGCCGGCACCGACCATCCGGAGTCGGACGCGATGCGCGAGCGGGAACTGTGAGCGGCCGGTTCGATGCCGTCGCCGACACCGCTGTCCGTCTTCCCGACGGTTCGACGCGCGACGGGCCGATCGTCGACCTTCGCGACGTTGAACTCGGTCCCTCACGCGGTGCGCTCGACCGCGTGGTCTGCGCTGGCTGCCCGACGACGAGCGGCACGCTGGCCGTTCACTCGCCGCCTCCGCAGTCGGTCCACCGGCACGTGTCGCCACTCACGCCCGCAACGACGCTCGATCGTCGCGCTGCGCTGGCGGCGCTCGCCGCGGCGCGCGGCGTCGAGACGCCCTACGACGACGATCTCCGAACTGCGAGACGATCGCTTCGCTCCGCGGCGCCCGCGGCGGTCGGCGTCGCAGAACTGCGTACCGCCCGTCGCCGCGCCGCAGAGGCCGGTGCCGAAACCGAACGGCTTCGGGAACGGGTCGCGACTATCCGCGGCCGGGTGAACGCGCTTCGCGACGCGGATCACGGGACGAGTGACGACGGACTCGCAGAAGCCGAAGCGTCGCTCTCGGAGACGACCCGGCGGCTCTCCGAGGTCGCGACCGAGCGCGTCGCCGCCGCCCAGCGGCTGGAACTTCTCGAACGCACCGCACGGTCCGCACGCGACACCCGCGACGCACGACTGCGACTCGAAGACCGCGTCGGAAACCTCGAACGAGCCGTTCGTGACGCTCGTATCGCGGCCGTCGAGGACGACGTTCTCGCCGCGCGCCGAACGGTTTCCGCTCGACTCTCGCGGACCCGACCCCCTGACCCCGCCGTCTCGACCGGCGTCTGCGACGCCCTCGCGGTGGCCCGGGGCGCGCCGATCCGCGCACCGGTGGTCGTCGCGCCGGACCTCGTCGGCGCACTCGGCGGACCGACGTCGACACACGACGTCCTCGACGCGCCCATCCTGATCTGCTGACGAGTCGGACCCGTTCTGAGACGACAGTTTATGTACCTGCCCGCGGCCAGACCGCGCGTGCAGACCGACGCTCACGCCGCACCCGCCGATACGCCGCCAGTTCGAACGACGACCACCACCTCTCGCGTCGCGGGCGTGACGCTCGTGCGCGTCGAACTTCGTAGCGACCTCGCCGTCGAGATGCGCGTACGCGTCTCGAACGAACTCGATGGGCCCGTTCTCCCGCCGCGTCGTGCGGGCGTCCCGTCTGCCGGCTGGGATGCGGACGGATTCTCGGGGACGATCCCCGCCTCGGGACGACTCGGCATCGGATACGCCTGTCCGGCGGTGAACGATCCGGATCGCTCGCCGGCTGCATCTGCAGACGACCCGGGAGAATCCTCGGACGAATCCCCGGGCGTATCCTCGGATAATCCGGACGCGTCTGTCGTCTCCGTCGACCTCCTCGGCCCCGCGGACGCCGACACCGACGAGCGTGACCTAGTCAGTTCGGCCGTCCGGACGCTCGGGCGTGCGACTCCGCCCGCCGACGCCGTGCCGACTGAGACGGCCGCTGCGTCGCATCCGGAGCATTCGAACAGTGAACCGGATGATGATGGCGGGGCTGACGCTCCGCTTCCCGACCCCCTCGACGCGTGGCTCGACGCGGTCGAAACGCGCGTAGAACACGCCGAGCGACTGACCGACGCGTCTGTTTCCGAGGCGACTGCGGTGCTCGACGCCTGCGGCGGCATCGATCCGGTTTCAGAGCTCCCCGACTCGCTCGCTGCCGATAGAAGAGCACTCCGGACCGTCGCGGCGCGGATCGACGACCTCGCCGCTCGTGCGGCTGTTGCTGACCCCGACCCAGTCGTCTCGGCGCTGGCAGAGGCTGCCGAGGGGCCAGCGGTGCGAGAGACCCCGACGGCGTCGCCGTCCACGGAGGACCGATGATCCTCGCCGTCACCGGCGGCAAAGGCGGCGTCGGCAAGTCGACGCTCTCGGTCGAATGCGGTGCGGCGCTCGACGCGACGGTCGTCGACGCCGACCTCGGGATGGCCGATCTCCCGACCGGTCCCGGCCCGGACCTCCACGACGTGCTGGCCGGCCGTGCCGATCCCCTCGAAGCGGTTCGTGAGGGGCGCGGTCCGGTACGCTTGCTCCCTTGCGGACGGTCACTCGCGGGCGCTCGGGCGGCGGACGTCACGGCTCTCGACGAGACGCTTCGCGCCGTCGAGCGTGCGTACGGCGACGTCGTCGTCGACTGCCCGGCGGGAATGAAAGCCGACGCGGGCGTTCCCCTGGCGGTCGCAGACGCCTGCGTCGTCGTGGCGTCACCGCAGTCGTACGCGCTCGCCGACGCCGTTCGCTCGCGGGAGCTCGCCCGCGAACTCGACGCGGGACTCGTCGCCGTCGTGATCAACCGTGCCGTCGACGACCCACCGGAGCGAGCCTTCGAGGAAGTGCTCGGCGCCCCCGCGGTCACCGTGCCCGCCGATCCACGCGTCGGAGAGACGATCGAGTCGTTCCGTCCAGTCGTGCGGTCCGCGCCGTCGACACGAGCGGCTCGCGCGGTGGTGACGATCGCCGACGCGGTCCAGCGGGCCAAGCGAGTCTAATTGGTCGCTGAGCCGCGTCGGCTGGTGCTACACCGACAGCGTCGTAGAATCAGTCGAGCGTTCGTCGTCCCATTCGTCCGCCAGACCTCACTACTCGTCGTCTCGGAGCTTCTGGTACGTCGACCGCAGCGTGACCGGCGTGACGCCGGCGGCGTCGGCGGCCTCCCGCTGGGTCAGGTCTGCGTCGCTGTCACGGGCAGCCGTATAGAGACACGCGGCGGCGACGCCGCTTGGGTTGCGGCCGACCGCGAGACCGGCGTCGACCGCTTCGGCGACGTACTCTCGTGCCCGCCGTTCGACGTCGCCGGCGAGGTCCAGTTGCGAGGCGAATCGAGGGACGTACTCCGCGGGATCGATCGGACCGACCGGCAGGCCGAGCTCGCGGTTGATCGCGTCGTAGGCGGCGGTCTGTTCGGCTTCGGTCGCTTTCGCCGCGTCCGCGACCTCGTCGACCGTCCGCGAGACGCGGGCGACACGACAAGCCGCATAGACACAGGCTGCCGCGAATCCCTCGAGGGATCGTCCGCGGAGGAGATCCTCCGACTGCGCGGAGTCGAACAGCGAGCAGGCGTGATCGCGGATCCGTTCCGGCAACGAGAGCGCGCTGGTGAGGCGGCGGATCTCGGTGAACGCGTACACCTGATTCCGCTCGCGCTTCGTCGAGATACGGGCGCGGTTGTGCTGGCGGCGCATCCGAGCGAGCCGGCGCCGCTTCCGTCCTTTCACGCGCGTCGAGCGGCCGATTTCGGTCGAGAGGCCGCGGTCGTGTCGCGAGCGCGTCAGCGGCGCGCCCGTCCGTTTCGGGTCCGTGTCGTCGTCGGCGAACGAGCGCCACTCGGGCCCGTGGTCGATTCGGTACTCCGAGAGCACGAGTCCGCAGTCGCCACACACCGTCTCCCCGCGCGCCGTCTCGGGGCGACCCTCGCATTCGGGGCAGGCGTTCGTCGTCGTGCTGGCGTCGGCGGTGGGTGCTTCACTCATCACAATTGAAACTCGGTCGCGAAGGCATATTTAAAGACGGGAGAATGCGGGGTGTTGAGCCCGCTGACGCCGCATAGTACCTACCGGTAAACGATAGGTAGTAGTATCGAATCTGATATTTAGGTCGAAACCTCTTATTCGGACTGGCGGAAACGACTCGACGATGGGTTTGTCGGAGATCGCAGCGGGGTTGGAACTGACGACGAAGCAGACCGAGCGCGGCGTCGCGACTGTCGACGACACCGACGTCGATCTCGACGCGCGGCTCAGAACGTTCGAAGACGACCTCCCGTGTACGGCCGCGGCGGCGTCGACCGTCCTCGATCGCTACGACGCGGGCGTGAGCGTCGGCGACGCCGGAGAGGCTGCCGCGCTCGCACCGGTCACGGCCGCGAAGCTCCTCCACCGCTGCGGCGTCGAGGGCGTGACACCGATTTCGCCCACGGCGCGCCGCGTGCTCCGGGACTGGCTCGACGGTCGGATCGCGCGTGCGGACGCACTCGAACTGACGAACGCTGAGGAGTCGGAGTTCGCACTCGCGGCGTACGTCGAAACGCACGAACCGATTCCCGAACTGGCCGAGGCCGTTCGACGCGACGCGTCGGCACCGATCGCTGGCGACGCGCTGGTCTCGAAGCGCGACGCGCTCGCCGAGACGATGAGCGCCGGCGCCGACTTCCAGTAGTCGTTCCGGTCGCCGCGCAGGGCCTCCCTTTCGTTTTGCGGCTCTCGGAGTGGCGCTATAGTAGCATTTGCAAGTCTTCACTCATCGGATCGTACGCTGTCGTGCGATCGGATGCGCAATCAGTTGCAAATGCTACTATAGGAGTGTCTCCGCTCTACCGACCGACGTACTCGCCGACGGTACCGAGGAGCCCGCTCTGTTCGGTGTCGGCGCCCGTAATTTCACGCCCCGTCACCGCGGCCGCGACGCGCTCGATCGCCGCGGCGAATGCGCTGTCCTCGTTCGGTACCCGTGGTTCCGTCTGTACGTCGAGCGACCCCGCGTCGGGGATCGAGACGTCGGCCGTTTCGAGTTCGCCGCGCGTAGACACGACGAGCGACGCTTCCGCGCCGACGTCGGCGAGGCGCTCGTGGGTCCGCTGGATCGCGGTCGCGCCGCGGTCACTCGCCGGTGCGACGACGACGACGCGGTCTGCGACATTCACCGCGGCGACGGCCTGGTTCGCCGCGATCGGCGGGACGTCGAGGAGGACGTGGTCGAACCGCGACGCCGCAGTCGTGATGCGGGATTCTAACGCCTGTACGGCGTCCACGCGCTTTGCGCGAGCCAGGCGCTCGAAAGGCGCGTGCGCTGGACAGACGGCGATGCGACCGGCGACGTCGCGGCCGACGTCGAGTTCGGAGAGGCCGGTCGAGAGATCGGCGCCCTCCTCGTCGGTCACGAGCGCCGTCACGTCGGGATCGATTCGCCCCGTGAGGTAGTCGCTGAGTCCTTGCGTTCCGAACGCGGCGTCGACGACGGCGACCGTCCGGCCGTCGGCCGCGAGCGCGGCGGCCACCTCGACGACCGTTCGGGTCGTTCCCGCGCCGCCCGTCGCGCCGACGAACGCCGCAACGCCTGGCGATTGTGCAGACATACGCCACGTGGCCGCGCACTCGGATTTAAGTGGTCCGGTCCCGCAGTCGTGCGGTTCGACCGCTGTGTGGGACGCCCGCTACTCGCCGGACTCGATGGAGTCGGCGATGTCGTCGAGTTCGTCCTCAGAGAGGTCCGGTCGGTCGCCCGCGACGGCGTGGATCGGGCCGCCGCCGTCGCCCTCGAACCGCGGCACAACGTGGACGTGGACGTGTGGGACTTCCTGACCGGCCGCTTCGCCGTTGTTCACGCCGACCGTCGTCGCGTCGGCGTCGACGGCCGCTTCGATGCGAGGAGCCAGCTCCTGCACCGCGGCCCACAGGTCGGCGGCGACGTCCCCGGGCATCTCGTCGAGCCGCTCGTAGGGCTCTTTCGGCACGACGAGCGTGTGACCGGGCGCGAGCGGGTTCGCGTCGAGGAAGGCCGCGACGGTCTCCGTCTCGTAGACGATGCGCGCCGGGATGTCGCCGGCGATGATCTGCTCGAAGATGGTCGGGTCTCCGCTCATAGGCGTCACGTCGGACGGATCGCCGAAGTAGGTTCGGGTCTCTGAAAAATCAGTCGTCGCCGACAGCCTCGTCGATCGCGGTACAGACCGCTGCCCGGTACTCGCCGTCGTCGTAGCCGAGGCGGGCGCGCCAGACGTCTTGGTACGATTTGAGGCGATAAACCATTTATCCTAGTACCCTGTAGCATTCGTATGGCCAAGAGCAAGCGGCAAAGGTACGAGCAACTGCGAGAGGTTATCAACGAGAAGGCCGACTCCGGAGAGATATCGGAGGAAGAACGGGATTCCATCATCGGATTCCTCGATGCCAAAGATCCTGAGAGAACGACAGTCAATGATCCGGACGATGGAACAAAAGCGGATGGGACCCTCCAATCCTACGCTTACTCCCTCAAACGAATATCGGCAGAGATAGAGCTAACAGACACGACTCCTGATGAGCTAAATCGGTTGATGGGTCAATTTCGTCGGGGAGAAATTGAGGGAGTCAAAGACGAAGGCCTAGCCAAAGGGACTGTAGCCAACTACCAGAAGGCCCTACGGAAATTCTACGAATATCATACAGATTGGGGAATCGACAAGGAGGAAATCACCATTTACAAACAGGAGCCTACCTCAGTCGATGAGAGAGACATTTTCAATCGGGAGGATATCCAAGCTCTTCGTGATGCTGTAGATCATCCCCGTGATGCCGCCTTTGTCGATATGCTGATTTACACTGGGCAACGGATTAGCTGCCTTCTGAATCTCAAAAACAAGGATGTAGACCCACAGGAGGGTATCTTCTATATTCCCGAAGCTCCTGAAATGAAGGGGGCTTCAGGAAAAAGACCCCTCCTCTATGCCGAGAAATCAGTAAGAGACTGGAAACGTACCCATCCCTGTAGTGATGATCCTGAAGCCTACTTCTTCACCTCGAAGAAGGAACCCGGACCCAACGATAATTGGGAGAAAGGCGAGAAATTGGACTACAGCACCCTGTATGTCCGGCTTCAGCGAATCAAAGAGATGGCTGGCATCGACAAGCCGGCTAATCCCCATAACTTCCGGCATTCTTTCGTGACAATCGCAAAACGGGACTACGGAATGGATAATGACACCATCAAACATCTCATAGGCCACGACTTGGACTCAACCGTGATGGAGACGACATACCAACACCTCACCGACGATGATATCATACAGTCCGCAGAGGAGGCTACAGGAATAAGAGAAGAAGAGGAGGAATCCCCATTGACTCCCGATATCTGTCGGAACTGTGATGAACCCATCACCACAGAGAATGCTAAGGCTTGCCCGTCTTGTGGTATGCTCTTTACCCCCGATGCTCAAGCCGCGAAAGATCAAATTCAAGACGATATCTATGAATCCAAGGGCGAAGCCGAAGGGGAAGAGGAAGAAGCCGTAGACGAAATTAAAAAACACGTCAAAGAGAATATTGGGGAGATACTACGGGAGAATCCCGAAATCGTTGAAGAAGCTCTATCAGAAAGCGAAAACTGACTCCCCCTCATTCTCCTCTCCGACTGTGGGCGTGTCCTTCGGTCGCACAGTGACCTCCTCACTCCTCTGTCTATCTGCTACAGGAATCCCTTCGGATTTCAAGAGAGCCTGAGCGAACCAGCTAATGGGTAGATCCGACTGTGCGACCGTCTGGTACGCTTCAATTTCTTCCTCAGTGAGATCCGTCATTAAATGTCAATCCGGGGGTGATTGATAAATCGTCTGTGGCTACTAGCGAGCAAACACACATTGAGTTGTAGAATGAGGGAGGAAGGGTATGCCGCAGATCCGACCCATCTCCCCCAAAATGGCATTGGGTTAGGTGTATTATGATGAACGATGTAATCGAGAGACTTGAGGAAGCTCAGAGAACACGTCGCCCAATTGCGCTTATTTCGCCCGGCAAAAGCCGGAACAGGACGAACCAACGCCCCGTTTACTACTACGGTATGCATCCTTATAACTTTTTCGGAAATAGTTGAACATTCGTCCGGCAAATACTGATTAGAGAAAATATCTGTGTAAAATTTAGATTGGATTTTGGAAGTACTAGTAATATATTATTCTAGTATACTACTCTACTCTAACCTATTCCCTGTAGTCCCCTTTCCTTTCTCTTCTCTTCCCTCTTCTAGACTATACTACTATACTAGAGTGATCTTCTACTCCCCATCCCTGTAGTCCCTTCCCCTCTTCTCTATACTAGATTATACTATATCCTAAAAATTGGGGAAATGCTGTTTACAGATTTAATTATATGGGAAGAAGTCGTTATTTACAGTCATTACTAGGGCTTTTATTGCTCCAAAACACAACATATTTAATATATACATCAAACATTCTACAAATTCAGTACATTGTACTTACTTAGTTATAATCTTTACAAACGAAACGAATTAATCTATTCTCTATCTATTCGTTGTATATTACTCTCTATATTATTCATTTGTAACAAATCTATTCTATAGCCTTCTAAGACGTTTCTAAGATAGATGACCCAATACACTCATATCCCCCAAAGAATCCAATAGAATCACTATATGTCCTCTCTGTAGCCTTAGAAGTAGATACAGACACTCTCTTTCCTTCGACATAGACTAACTCGAAGTCAATCTTAGCGATTTGTATCAATCTTCAAACCAAAGATTTAAATACTATTCTTTAATTTCACTACCTATACTTCTTGTAATTTGGATAGAATGGATAATAGCGGCTCCATATCTAACGAATTGATTTTTACCCAAAAATTTTCGAGATTGAGGAAGGGGGAGTCCATTTCCTCGAAGGCCCGGCTTCGATCTAGATCTAGTTCTCTACCAGCGATTTGCATTCTGTCTTTTCATCATCGACAAATTAGATGAAATGAGGAAACCTATCTCATCCCTGAGGGGATTCGGGCGATTCGGGGGATTATTTCATCGTCTTAGTAGTATGGAATTAACTCAATGTCATCTCTGTACTGCGATTTCCTTAATCTGTGTTGTGTAGTTGTCTCAGCCAGACAATGACACAACACAGGTGGATCAATGCTAGTACGCCGGCTTCGATTCACAGTCTGTGTTCCCCTCTCCGGATAGAATCGATTTTGAGTTACTTATTCTGAAGCTCTGCCGGCTTCCTGAGATTCTTTGAGGTGAGATGATGTTTCCCCCTCGGAAGATAGAAATCGATTCTGAGCTTCAAAATCTGACTCTATGTGGATTTGTGGGGAAAGGGTAGATCGCCCCCAGAAGGCCCGGTTTTGGGGATAGGATGGGAGAGGTAGATACCCCACCGGGGGGTTAAAATTAAAAATCGACAGACACCACGGGGGGTTTAGTTAAAGACAAGTAAATGGTAAGTAAGATGGGTAAGGGGGATTGGGTCTCTCACGTCGCTCATCGTTTTTAGCTACCGGGGATATACCTAAACCATCGAATCCTGTAGTTTCTACGTCTGTCCCGTAGGATTAGGATTCAGCCACTTCCAAAACTCCAGACGAATCGATGATAATGGTCAATTCGATAATTCGCTAATATTTGTAGGTTTTGGGGCATCTACCCACAGAATCTCGAAATATTATGATTGGGGATGTGGCATACACTAAAACCCCTGAAAACAATCGAAAGAGAAGAGATGATTACTAGTTATTCAAAATAGAGGGAGATATCTTAGGATATTACGCGCATATTTGTCCAAACTTTCCGAAAACTTGTCTGGGGGTGACTGCTACTTGTCGCTCCGAATTGATCCGGATCGAAGGAATCCCCGGTAGGATATGTTTTTTGTCCTAAATGCTGTTTCAAATAGTATGAGGTACCCTCTACAGCGTAATGATGACAATTGGGTGGAAATTCTTCTATTGATGTATCAACATAAAATCGTTACGAACCCCGAGATTGACTCTGGAATGCTCGATGCGAAAGAGATGAGCCTGTTAACCGGCTCTGCGAACAAATTTTATAGTGAGATTGAACCAAAATTTGAGGAAGATATAGACGATAGTTTGCAATATTTGATAGAAACAGGATTAGTGGAAGTCAATAACAACACTGGGGTCAAGGTATATGGACTAACCCAAGAGGGCCTACAGCTTGCCCACCAAATCAAGGCTGAGCGGCAGAGGCGACTTACGAATATCTTCCTGTCAGGGGGAATTCTTCTTGTTTCTATTTTGGCTTTGGCCTTTTAAATTAAAATGGACCGAGAGTTACGCTTTTTAGCAACACTTGAGAGGTTTTGGGTATGATTGAGAATCTGTCAAACATCCCAATGTCTGTTAGTTTCTCTTTGGGTGGTTTCTCTGGTAGTGTCTTTGGGTGGTTTTTGAATGAAGCATTCAACCAAAGAAGAGAACGACGGAGATGGTACAGTAAGATATCAAACCTAGCTCATCGAGCCAATTCAATATCTGCAGCTTGTATTGATAAACAGTCCGTTGATTATGAAGACAAGCAAGAATTCAAAGAGCTGCGGAAAGATTTCAATTCCCGCTTAAACCCTAGTATTTCTATCTCTGACTCTGTAGTAGAGAAAGCTAACCGGATCAATAACAATCTTCAATTGCTCCAAAGCGAAATCCCGATTAACAACCTAAGTGAAGGAGAAGAGTACTCAATTCCCAAGACTACTAGTTATAACGAAGTAGAAGACATCTTAGACGAGACTCGAACCTTGGCTTTGAATCTGAATAATGAAGCGGCAGGAAAAGCCAAGAGTGGTATCGAAATCTTGGGGGTTCGGATATAATGGTTTCAATCGATTTCGGTGGTGTTCTCGCGAAAATTTTTCCATCCATTCGCCAAGAGCGAAAGGCAAGGAACCGAATAAAATCCCATTATTTCTCAAATATTCAAAGTATCGAGAGCGGCGAACCTGTTAAACTGTATTCTGAGAGATGCCCACATCAATTATGGGACTATATTGAGAAAAAGCATCTCTCTGTCGAGTCTAAGATCAAGAACTTGGGTGAAAAAAAGCGTTCTAACCATACTCGATATTCTGGGGGTAAGGAGATAAGTTCACACGACATCCCTGAAGAGCATATTGACGATCTAAAAAGCGATATGCAGTCCATCATCCTCCACATAAAAATTCAGAATTATATATTACTCGGAGCCGAGGTTCTCCTTGTTGTACTACTGATAACGGCTATTCTAGCTACCCCCTTAGTTTTGTCTGGGAAATTAGAATTATTACTTCGGTTGATATCTTAATAGCATCTGTCTAGGTGTGCTAATCCTTACAGGGGGGTGACAATGTTGCTTTAGGGTACTAAAGCAAGTCTGTCAGGGGGACTTTGGGGTCACAAGTAGTCAAAATAGATCTAGACCGCGGATGACCGGCAGGACCGCGAAATCAGTCACCACCCGATCAATCTCTCATAAGATACTACTACCATAGCGCCCACGATTAGCACAATTGCCACAATTGGCCACAGAGGACCATCTAAACTTAGTACCCACCAACTGAACGAACCCATAATTGCTATTGCTATTATTACGATAACTCCAAACCTCAATGCAGACTCAACCGGACCCATCTGAGTTGACATATTGGTTGATTTTACTTGTCATTACTTAAGCATTATTCATATGACCAGAGGATCTATCAAATACAATCTCGGGTAAATTAGACTGGGATTCAAAAGTCCTCAGAGGTAATTTGTGACTACTTTTCTGTTTGTGATTTAACTAGTTAGGGTATGATAAAACGTCGCAAAGTCTTACTCGGAATGGGTACGAGTGTTGTTTTAACAGGTTGTTCCGGCGGTTCAGATAATGGACCCACAAAAACTGAAACGTCTACGGAAGTTCCTACAGAGGCTTCTACTCCAACACCGACGGACACTCCTACTCCAACACCAACAAACACTCCTACCCCAACACCAACGGACACCTCTACCCCAACACCCACTGAGGAAGAGCCTTCAGACAAGGAAATTATGGAGATGATGGGATCAAGCTTATCTGTTTTTGGAATAACTATGCGCAGCTACTCAATCGAGGGAGATGAAGCCCAGATTGTCTATGAATCAGTTGTTGAAACCACCGACGATATTATCCAAGATATGAGAGACGTTTCTGAATCATACCACGGAGCGGTATTACAGGGGGTCTCAACTGAAAGACTATTTGCTGAAATGGCACCACCAGATCGAGATCCAGTCGGATCTTATATTATTGAGAATGAGTGGATTATGCAGATCGAAAATGATGAAATAACGGAATCTGAATTGCTATCTAAGATGCTTGGGACCCTTGAGAGCTATTAGACGATATCTTAGCTATCCTCAGTAACCAAAAACAGCTCCGAACGATTATTGAACACACCGTTCTCCTGATACATTCAGTTGAGAAGTGGATCTAAGTCCCAAATCAATAGCCCAATTCGTACTACAATCAGAGCGGTCACAACGGCACTAACCCAGAA
>NZ_JAVDDW010000008.1:0-162970 GCF_030848585.1 Halobellus sp. H-GB7
ATCACTACTTATACTAATCCCTATCACTCCCTCGTCGATCGTTCCAGTTCTATCGTCACGATGCTCCCTTGCGGATCGTTCTCTTCGAACGACAGGTGCCCGTTCGACCGCGTGACGATCCAGTACACGAACCACAGGCCGAGCCCGGTCCCGTGAGACAGCGACCCGATCTCGGCCTCTCCCAGCAGTGTCTCGCGCTCTACAGCGGGGATACCCGGACCAGTATCGGCGACCTGGATCCGAACTGTGTCGGTGTGGCTTTCGACTCGCAGCGTGACCCCTGGATGCGCTTGCTCCGCGTGCACAGCAGCGTTCTCGAGTAACTCCCCCACTGCCCGTTCGACGCCCGGCATCGCGACGACAGCCGTCTCCTCGGGACAGTCTATCTCGACAGTCACGTGTGCTTCAGGATACTCCTGTCGGAACTGCTGCACCTGTGTCCGGAGGTGGTCGACGAGCGAGATCGGACGCGGGGACTCCGACGTCCCGATGAGATCCAGAATGTCACGGTATGTCTCGGCGAGTGACAACATCCCTTCGCTGGTCTGTTCGATCTGTGCCGCATCCGCTGCAGTCTTCCCAGTGGCGGCCGATTGGATGGCACGCGCCTTCCCGAGGACCACGTTCATATCGTTTCGCAGATTATGTCGCAGAACTCGCGAGAGTACTTTGAGTTGCCGTTCACGCTCTTTGAGCGGCGTGATATCTGTCTGAATAGCGACGAACTCTTCGACGGTGCCGGACCCGTCGGTAGTCGGTGCGATCGTCTGATGGGCGTGATAGAGCGCGCCGCTCTTTTTTTCGTTGAGTATGTTCTCGTCCCACATGTCACCCGCCAGAATCGTCTCCCACAAGTCGGCGAAGTAGTCATCAGACATCTGTCCGGAGTCGAGCAACTTCGGCGTCTGACCGAGAGCCTCCTCGGGCGCGTAACCGGTTACCTCCTCGAATGCGGGATTGACGTACTCGATCGTGCCGTCGTGATCGGTAATGTAGATAGCGTGCCCGGCCGTGTCGATCGCGCGGCGGAAACGCCTGAGATTCTGTTCGCGATCTTTCCGTTCGGTCACGTCGCGTGCCGTGAACAGGACGAGATCGGACTCCTCGGTCGGATGCTGGAGTGGGGCCGTCCGCGCTTCGTACCACGCGGGCTGTTCGTCGGGCCGTTCGACAGGGTACTCGATGCGCTCGCTGTCGCCTGTTCGGTGTGTCGTCTCGGCCGCCTCCTGGATCGCAGTCGCTGCCTCGTCAGATAGGAGCTCGTCGAGCGGACGGTCTACGGAGGCTGCCGCCTCCTCATCCGGGAACGTTTCAGTCCCAGCGAGTATCTCGCGACACCGACCGGCCTCATCGACGAGGAAAATCGTGTCCGGCGATCCCTCGAGGACGGCTTGGAGACGGTTTTGATTTGCGCGGAGTTCGTCGTTGATCGTTTGCATCCGGTCTTTGAGGGCTGCTTCTTGGCGGACATACTGCAGCAGATAGAGAACGAGTACAACTGTGAGTATACTTACAATAAACCCCGGCACCTCGCGGAGCCCCGGTGGTGCACCTATCACCGTGAGGGCCTGCCGAATCGCCATCAGAGAGAGCAGTCCGGTGAAGAATACGAACCGCCGGTCACCGACTTGGCGTAACAGAAACAGTGAGAGAACGACTCCCAACACGCGTAACAGGAGCGACAGTAGAAGTGGTAGATTCGCATCAAACATCTCCTGAACGCTATACGCTTCTGACACAGGTGATAAAAACCCGGTGTATCCTTCGAGTCCCCTGTCGGCTGGTAGTACTACCACTGCGTCGTAAGACCAACAACGAATAGATATCTGCGTGGGCACAAATCAATATGGGCGCGGGGCGTAGCAGACGATAATGAGTAAGAAGACGCTGCCCGATCTCAACGTAACCGACGAATGGGCTGCGGCAATGGAGGGGCGAACGGTGAAAGATCGGGTGTATAAGGTCGCCACGACACTGACGTCGCCGACGACCGTCGCGGACATCGCAAACCGGGCTGACTGCACGAAGGAGGGAGCACGCTCACATCTGGAATGGTTCGTCGAACTCGGTGTTCTCGATAAAGTCGCAGCGAACCCGGCACTCTTTGTGCGGAATGAAGCGTACTTCGAGTTCCGCCGAGCAACCGAGCTCACACGCGAGTTTGAGACGGTCGAGGCGATCGGAGACGCAATCAATGCGTACCGTGATCGAGAGCAGGAACTGGCAGCGCAGTTCGAGGCGACCGCCCCGGAAGCGGTCGTCCACTCCGACGTCGAGTCCGAGGACCTAGATGATACCTACGACGCGCTGAGCGAGTGGCGCACAGTAACGCGTCGGCTTCGTGAACTCCACGAGGCAAAGCTTCGTCTCGAATCGGGGTCGAGTCCCGCATCTGCATCGCCTCTCCCCTGAAACGGAAACGATAGATGGGCCAGTCTGACGAGAAACGAAGAACTACAACCTGGAGCAGATCGATACAGCCCGGCTCGAGCCTCGATTTCGGATGAATGGTGATTTCAACAACCAGTACATCGAGACGTGGGATAGCGAGCAGTGGGCGTGCCGCTGGGACCGCCATCCGAACACGCACAATATCCTAGACTATTCACAGAGAGGTGACGACCGCGATTGGGTGGCACCGCAGTGAGACCGATCCGCTCAGTTCGGAACGGGAAGCGAGGGCAGCGGAATATCCAGGATCCAGTAGAGACGAACGTCGCCTAAGAGCGCGGCGAGAAGCACCAGGAGTCCGCCGAAGGTGAAGACCAAATACCAGAGCACGTAATGGTGGAACACATCCAGCAACAGCGCTGCCACCGGTGCGATCAGCCCCACGATCCAGAGCACGAGAAAGAGTTCTCCGGCGTTCTGTGGACCGAGGACTGGCGAGAGAATCACGCCGAGTAAGTACGCCGAAAGCGCCGTCGAGAGCCACCCATAGGGGAGCGGAAAGAGCAGTCCGAAAAGACCCTCTGGGGCGCGCTGGAGCCGTTGTTTGACGCTCACGGCGGTGTAGAGGTACTTCCCCCAGCAGATGACCCAGGCGTACTTGAGCTTGAGATAGAGCTGCCTCGTTCGAAGCCAGACAACTCGGTTGGGATCCCGATATTGCTCACCCAGGCGGGTATAGTAACGACTGGCAAATAGCCCGCCGATGACGGCGACTCCGGCTGCGAGAATCCACGGCGCGGACGAGAGCAATCCACGACCAAGTCCGGTGACGACGCGTTCGATGCGTTCGGATACTGTGGGGGGCGGCGGCTGCTGTGTGATCGAGAGATCAATTGCACGTCCCTGTCCGCCGGCTTTGTCGTCACCGAAGTAGTAGACTGCCTCCCCGGTGACGGCGTACTCGCCTGGGCTATTGGGGCGGATGAAGATCGTCGTGCCTGCCGTCTCGCCGGGGTCGAGATGTACCGTCCGGGTGAACTGACTCGACCCCGCGTCCACGTTACGGGCGCCTGAGACGGCGACACCGCTCGGTGCTTCCAGGATCAACTGCACCGTCAGCGGCTCGGAGTTCGTGACGTAATTCGTCGCGCTATACTGAAATACCGCATACTCCTCGGGACCGACCACAGTGCGAGAGCTTCGTAAGTAGATATTGACCCGCTTTGTGTCGATATCAAGTGGTTCTGCGGTCGTGTTTTCGGTGGTGTTGGCACTACTGCTCGCGTTGGCTGTGTCGTCGGCCGCCACTACCACGCCGGCGCCGAGAGAACTGACCAGCAGGAGGACCACGATGAGACCGACCCCGAAGCGGTATGTCTCTCCGGGCCGTCTTCGTGACACGTTCTGCAGTAGGTTCGTTCGGTAGTGTAAATATACCGGACGGTACGTTGTCGTTACGACGTCACCGTGATCGGGATTTGGACGCTTCGTGACTCTCTGTTTTCTGTATCGTCCCCGAAGTAGTACACCGCATAGCCAGTGATCGTATGCTTTCTAGGTTCGTTCGGCTCGATTTGGATGCGGAGCCCCTTGGACTCTCCTGGGTCAAGGACAAACGTGGACGTATACTGTCCCTGGCCGCTCTCGATTAACGCACCTCCCGTCACGGACGCCCCGGTTGGATTGAATCACACCAGCCGTTACCTCCTCAATATTTGTCAGGTACCGTCTGCTGAATATAGAGGATGTAGTCAGCTAGTTTTGGTAACCACACGTACACGTACTGAAGGAAGACCGCTTGCATTGGAGAGAGAGAGAGAACACGATCTCAAAATCCTTACATCTGTTCTTGACACATTACGACTAATGGAAGACGGTACAACTCCACAAGAGAACGATAAGCACGGATCCGAGTGGTATCGGACGCTCGTTGAGGAGGTGAACGATCTCGCAACAGTTGTCGATCCCGACGGGACGATAACCTACGTCAGTCCGGCTGTCACACGGGTCCTCGGCTACAACCCCGACGAATTGGTTGGCCAAGCAGGATATGAGTTCGTCCATCCCGAAGACCGGGAACGAAACGCCGACGCGCTGGAGACCGTTCTCTCGAACCCGTCTAAATCCGAGATTGTCGAAGTCCGATTCCGCCACGCCGATGGCTCGTGGCGCTGGATCGAAGCCACAATGCGGAATCGACTTGACGGTGACATCATCGATGGGATTCTCCTTAGCAGTCGGGATATCACTGAACGAAAGGAGTACGAGGCCGAAGCCCGGGAACTCGCCGAAGAGTACGAAGCCCTCTTGAACAACGTCGAGGATGCTATCTTTCTCATCAATGTCGAAGAAGGTGAGGATAGTGTCCGATTTGAATTCGAACGTCTCAGCCCCTCCTACGAGCGCCAAACCGGAATTACGACAGAGGAAGTGCAGGGCCAGACACCACGTGATGTGTTCAGTGAGGAGCAGGGAGCGGAGTTAGAAGCGAACTATCACCGCTGTGTCAACGCTGGCGAACCAATCTCGTACCAAGAGGAACTCCAGGTCGGCGAAGGAGCACGCTTCTGGCAGACGAAGCTTGCGCCGGTGGTCAATGATGGTGAAATCACGCGCCTGATTGGAGTCACTCGGAACGTGACTGAACGCGTCGAACGAGAGCGACAATTACGCCAGCAGAACGAGCGCCTCGAAGAGTTTTCGAGTGTTGTTTCCCACGATTTGCGGAACCCGCTCAACGTCGCACAAGGTCGTGCAACGCTCCTTGCCGAGCAGGTCGAAAGCGATCATCTCGATCCACTCGTCCAAGCGCTCGACCGGATGGAGGCAATCGTTGAGGACACGTTGACGCTTGCTCGCCAGGGCAACACGATAAGCGAAACCGAGTCGATCAATCTAACTGATCTCGTTGGCAAATGTTGGGGGACAGTAGACACGGAGGACGCGACTATCGAGATCGTCGATGAGATGACCTTCCAGGGCGATCCCGACCGGTTACGGCACGTTTTCGAGAACCTGTTCCGCAACGCTGTTGAACACGGTGGGCCGGACGTGACCATCCGTGTCGGATGTCACGATGAAACGGACATCTACGTCGAAGATGATGGGCCAGGAATTCCAGTCGAAAAACGTGAGGAAGTGTTCGACCCCGGCCATTCGTCGGCACAGGGTGGGACTGGTTTCGGGTTGACTATCGTCAAACGAATCGTGCAAGCCCACGGCTGGGAGGTGTCTATAACCGATGGGACCGATGGCGGAGCACGATTTGAGATTGAGACGGCAGAACAGAGAGAGTTCGTGTGAGTGTATAGACAAGGTCTGTCACCTATGCACCGAGAAGTGCGGTCTTAAATCGATGGTAGTGTGTACGAGATACGCGCGGGGTATTCAGCACGCACCTATGAACATCACTTGTATCTGATAGAATCTTCACCGTTCAACTGAAGCGGTAGCGCGGAGCCCCCGTCCTCAAGGAGCGCGTCAGCGCGAGTAGGGCGGGGTAGTTGACTACGCATACGTTCCACGCGTCTTCTGCTGAGTTTCAGCATCCGCGTGGAAGTCTACTCTTGAGAACTCGAGCAGCTACCCAACAGAGAGACCACCGTTTCCAGTGCTTTCCAGAAAATGACCGTCACCGTGAGCGCAACACTAGCGGTTGTTCTCACTAACTGACTATTCTACGGACCAATTCGAAGATATACGTCTTTAATCTTTCCTATATTATTAGATATATTCTAGAGGAGTGGGCTAGTGGGAAGAGAAAGCACTGGAAACACCACTCTCTCTGTGTGGGCTATAGAGCGACCGTTGAGTAAACGGCTATTCCACTCACACATCGTGGATTCGGCTATTCTACCCCGGAAGCACTGGAAACGGTGGTGTCTGACGGAGCACTGGAAATGGCGGTGAGGGGACCCGAAGAACCAAATACCAAGCACTGGAAACGGCACTCTGTCAATAAGCACTGGAAACAGTGGGTGGGTGAGGCCACCGGAAACGTCGGTCACTATGTCAGAAATAAGTTTCACGCCGGACGACTCGCTGTACCGGAACCGCGATAGTCTGTCCGAGGACTACACGCCGTCGACGATCGTCGGACGAGACAACGAGATCTCCCAGTATCACGCCGCCCTCCAGCCGGTGATCAACGGCGAACGACCGAACAATATCTTCCTCTACGGGAAGACCGGCGTCGGCAAGACGGCCGTGACGTCGTACCTGCTCGGCCAGCTGCAGGATGACTCCGAGAAGTTCGACGTCGATCTCACCGTCATCTCGCTCAACTGTGAAGGACTCAACTCGAGCTACCAGGTCGCCGTCAACCTCGTGAACAAGATTCGAACCCCAGAACACCACATCTCGAAGACGGGCCACCCGCAGTACGAGGTGTACGAGTTCCTCTGGAACGAACTCGATGACCTCGGGGGGACCGTCTTGATCGTCCTCGACGAGGTTGACAACATCGGCGAGAGTGACAGCATCCTCTATCAGATCCCACGTGCCCGGAGCAACGGGAACATCAACGACGCGAAGGTCGGGATCATCGGTATCTCGAACGACCTCGCGTTCCGGGAGAACCTCTCACCGAAGGTCCGCTCCAGCCTCTGTGAGAAATCAATCTCGTTCCCGCCGTACGACGCCACCGAACTCGAGGCGGTCCTGGAACAACGCGCTGAGGTTGCCTTCCACGAGGGCGCCCTCGGGGATGGCGTGATCCAACTGTGCGCTGCCTACGGTGCCCAGGACGCAGGTGACGCCCGGAAGGCGCTTGACCTCCTCCGGGGAGCGGGCGATATCGCCCGGGCTGAGAACGCCGATACCGTCACCACGACCCACGTGAAAAACGCTCGCGACGAATTGGAACGTGAAGAGTTGATGGACGGGATTGCTGATCTCGCCGATCACCAGCAGCTCGTTCTCTATGCGCTTACGACCCTCGAGGCCGAGAGTGAGACGCCTGCTCGGTCCCAGACCGTCTACCAGCGATATCAAGAACTCGCTGAGGTTGCCGCCCTCGACAGCCGGACGAGCCGACGCGTTCGGGACTTTCTCGCTGATCTCTCGACGCTCAGCATCGTCGTTTCGTCACAGCGCAATGATGGCCTCTCCGGCGGGCAGTACCGAGAGCACAAACTCAAACACGACGTCGAAACGGTGCTCAGTGCGATGTCTGATCTGATTGAACGCGTCGGAATTCACCAGAGTGTCCGACAGACGATCGCGGACTCTGACCGTGTGATGATTTCGACGACGTTCGATTCCTGAGTGCCTGTCAGATATAGAGAGGTACCGATAGAACTGGATAGTTCGTTGCTGATTATTCGCTCGCTCGTCGGGGGCAAACGAAAAAGCCAAAGTGATAGTCACACGAGGTACTGGGAAGTTATGGTTCTTTCCTATCATAAGCGTCCGAGGGGACCTGATTTTGATACTACTCGGTGGTCGAGTGGTACGAAGGGGCTGGCTTGTGTGGGTGATTGGATGGTTTTCATTCACCGGGCAGTCGACAGAGTACGCAGGGTGGTCTGCGGGAAGAGGTACATCAGGGAGACTACGGATCGCGTATCCACCGGGGCGGTGACGTAATGTCAAGTGTACCTAAACTATGGGCAGTGATGCTATCTCTGATGATAGTATCGTCGACATTTGTCGGTGTCGTGGCCTTTTCAGGAACTGTAGATGCGGCCACGACCACGTCACAACTGGATTTCTCCTCTATCTACAATCAAGACGTTGTATATGGAACTAAAGATACCACTGATGGAGATTTTGATGGTGGCGATCGGTCACTACCCTCCTCTTCAGCAGCCGTCGCCGAGGGACGATCAAGCGACTATGGTTTACCTGACGACGGTGTGTTCGCAGCAGAAACGGACGTTCACCCGAAATTCGACCTTGCAGATTTCAATTCAGACGATTCGAATGCGTGGCAGACGACTGGCACGGGAAGCAAAACCGCTCCAGTCACCAATGATAAGTACGAGACTGTTCACGTTATCGCATCTGCTGGTGGTGCCGGCGTAGGGAGCCCGGCAAAATTCGAAGTAAAACTGCACTACGACGATGGTTCGACGGAGACATCCCAAGAGTTCACTGCTCCCGACTGGTATAACAATTCGTATAATCCATCTGGTGTATATTTTCTCCGAAATGGGATGGATCGATATTCAAGTGCAAACGGCTACCAAAATGAAAACGATCCGGCTATCTGGGGGTATGCCGTGTCGGCAAATGCGAGCAAAACACTCACAGAGGTTACAATCAATGTAACCGAAAACCAGGCCGATGCATTCAATTTCTTCGGCGGTGCTGCCACCACTCAAACGAGTACCGAAACGAACAGTGCTCCGTCGGCGAGCGATGACTCGGCATCGACCGACGAGGACACGAGCGTGACTGTCGACGTCGTGAGCAACGATACCGACCCTGACGGTGACAATTTGGACGTGGACACCATCGTGAACCTTCCGAGTCACGGGACGGCGAAGATTACTGGGTCCAGCAGTGACAAAATCGAATTCACCCCGGGCACTGACAAGAACAGCGACGTGGACATCACCTACCGAGTGAAAGACGGGAACGGTGGTACTGATACGGCGACGTTGAGTGTCACAGTCAACGCTATCGATGACGCTCCGACGGTTCCCGACGATAGCTCCCAGAGTACTGACGAGGACAGCACGGTGTCTGTCCCCGACGGAGACAGCGCGGACTTACTGGAGCTCGCCAGTGACCCCGACGCTGGGGACACCCTCACGATTTCGAAGATCGATGGGAAGAGCTTCTCAGATGGTAAAACAGTCACGCTCGGATCTGGTGCGACGGTGGCCGTCTACAGTAACGGGAGCTGGAGTTACAATCCCAACGGCCAGTTCGAAGCCCTCGGCAGCGGCGACAGTTCTACCGACAGTTACACGTATGCCATCCAAGACACCGACGGCGACTCCAATCAGGGCACAGTGACGGTCACTATCAACGGCCGCAACGACGCGCCAGTGGCCGTCGCAAGCAGTAACGCGACCAGCATCAACGACGGCAATGCCGTCGCTTTCGACGCAACCGGATCGAGTGACGTCGACGGCGACACGCTCACCTACGACTGGGATGTCGACGGGGACGGGGCCGACGAGTATACAGACTCCGTCAAACCAGAACACACGTACACGCAGACGGGCTCGTACACGGTAACGCTGACGGCCGACGACGGGTCGGCGATGACGACCGACACGCTGACCATTACTGTCCGCGACGGGACGCCGACGAACCCGTCCAGTGGCGGAGGTGATGGTGTTTCGACAGGGTTCTCGATTGATGAACAGGATACTGAAACCACGACCAAAGATGGAGAGATGCAGGCCACTATTACTGGGTACAAAATCGGGGATACATTATCTATCCCGACCGAAAACGCAGATACGAACACAATAACAGTTGAGCAAGTAAACGTCTCCTTCGATATGGGGACAAACGCCCCGAACGATATGAAGATCCAAGCCGGAGCGAAACCACCACAAGGCGTCCCCGAATACAGTAATGCTGAGCAGACGGATTACGTGAGTATTACCATCGACGGTAATCTCGCAGACAAAGTCACAAACGGTGAAATTACAGTGCGGCTTGCGGAAGAACGGATGCCTGATGACCCGTCAGTAGTCGACATTTATCACACGAACGGCGAGACGTGGAATCAAGCTGAAAGGACGTATCTCGGCAACAATACGTATAAGATCCACACACGGAGTTTCTCGACGTTCGTTGTCGTTGTAGAGCATACAACTGAACAAACAACGACAACCGCCAACAGCGCCCAGACTATTACGTCAACGCCGACACCAACGGTGACTGAACCTGCAACATCAATTGATATGACAACTAAAACAACGTCGGCATCAACGACAACGGGAACGTCTACACCAGGGTTCGGAATTGTATTAGCATTTGTCTCGCTGCTGGGTGGGGCTCTTCTCTTACGTAGACGGTAGCCGTCATTCGTCATTCCAAAGATTGGATCTTGTGTATTAATGCAAGAAACATCGCCGGAGTGTGCTGAATCCAGGTTATGTATCTCGCACGTCATAATTGGCAGATTCCGGGAAGTTCAATCGATAAGCAGTATGGGCATCACCTGTATTGAGAGATCTCTGTGTAGGTGTGCGAATGCTTCTATGATCCAGAATACTAGAGCTGGATGAATCGGCCGGGGACAAATACGATGGTGGGCTAATGATGAATCATTGATGCTCGTGTCCCGCTCCCACCAGTCGTCTCTGCGTCGCTCATTCGCGGAGCGGCACGGCTTCGCTCCACAGTTCCTGAAACTGACGTTCGAATTCGTCGACGATGTCACTGTCGTTTACCGCAACCACGCCGATACGGTCTATGGCTCTCTGTGGATGGGGGATGTCGATGGTCGTTACCGTCTGGTCGATTATATCAAAGGATACTGAGACCTCTGGAAGTACTCTGATTCGCACCTCTGCTACGTGTTCTTCGGCGGTATCAAAGAGCGATTTCGGGGTCGTTTCGAGTACTTGCTCACTGATGAGTAATGAGACAGAGATACCTGACTGTGCTCCATCAAAAAACGCCTCAACTTCTCGTTTGAATGTCTCCCACGGAGCTGACTCATAAGGTGGCCCAACGATGGCGTGAACTGAATTCGTCGCTGTCTCCATATGTTCCTGGAGAGCTGTCTGCATCTCTTCACTGCCGAGTGTGCCAAGCCAGATGCTCGCGTCAGTCGGCAACGTTGGCAGGAGATTTGAACGGACAGAGTTAGCCACATTACGATACCGGGCCCACTCCTGTTGTAGTTCGGCGGTGCGCTCGGCAAGGAGCCTATCAACGACGGTGTCAGGCTGTTCTGCGATGTATCGGGTTGGCTCAGTCGATTGTGTTCGAATGAGCTGCCGAGCTTGGAGGTTGTTGAGTACATCATAAATACGACCCTTGGGTACGCCACTTGCAGCCGAAATGTCTGTTGCCGTCGCTGCACCGGTGACCAGTAGCGCCCGGTAGACTTTCTCTTCGTAGCTCGACAGTCCAAGTTCACCGAGTTCAGTCATCGAGGATTGTTACTGTATTCCGATAGTTAGTATGTGCGTGTCGTTTTCGATGTTGATTGGATTCCTTCTACGCGGCTTTATTGCCTTTTCTCTGCTGTGTTTCGATTTTTTGTGATGCCAGTTTCACAGCGGACCCGCGAAATCCGATGGAAAGAGTAGCTCTACTCAATGCCGACGATGATCGATCTCAACAAATCCGACGTCAAAGTTGCGGGTCCACTCGCACCTGCGGAAGAAATGGCCCACAAGTGGCAGTTGGTTTCAGAATCATCATATCCAACAGAACAGCAGCGACAGATATGAATCCATATGTGCTACTAGCCGGCGCGATTGTGTCCGAACTAATTGGAACGACCTCGCTTAAGCTCTCAGATGGGTTTTCAAACCTGCTACCGAGTCTTGGTGTCGTCGCCGGGTATGGACTTGCTTTTTATCTAGTTTCAGTAACTCTGGAAGACTTGCCCATCGGAGTCGTTTATGGAACGTGGGCCGCTCTCGGCATCGTTGGTGTCGCAGGTATCGGCGTTCTCGTGTTCGACGAGCCTCTCGATTCAGCCGGTATCATCGGTATTCTGTTTATCCTCATCGGCGTGTATTGGGTTAACATCGTCTCTAAAATGTCCGTTCACTGATTTGGCGTTTGATGGATGTCTGGCGAGTTCGGTACACCCCGCAACCTCTCTGCTACACTCTGCGTGTGATTCTCTTTCTCTCTTGCCTATACTTCAGATGAGCGTGGGCACAGGCGCCAGCCTCCGCGTTGGTTGACGAGTAGCCTGCTACCACCGCCTCCTCTACCCGAACAGTCTCCTGTGAGTAACCCGTACTTGCTGGTGATGCAGAACTCACGGCGACCGATTGCGCCAGCCGAACAAGATGTCCTCGACCATCTTGAGGCGTACGTCGATGCAGCGGACACTGACTCGATCGCACGTGAGACAGCGATCGCGTACCTCACAGAGCAGGGACTCGCCCGTGCCGATGCGAGTGACATAATCGAGCAGCTGCTCCTGAAGGGGTATCTCTATGAGGTCGGTGAGGAGCTCCGGATCCCACCACGCTGGTGATGGTTCGGGATCCGATTGGAGCGTGAGATCAGTTGTACTCTCCTTGAGCGGAACAATGATGCGGCGTCGAAACCCGTGAGCTCGTCGATCCGCTGCTCTAACTTTCCATTCTCCTGTTGATACAGTCTGTTCTCTTTACTGCTATTCCGTTCACCTACTGAATATTTATATAGCATCAAGGTATAGCCAAACACTGTATGCTATACCTACAGGGTGGTGGCAATGCCTAAAACTCGCCGTGTTGCTGTCTACCTCGATAAGGGTGGCACGGGGAAGACGACGAGCGCCGCTCACCTCGGCGCTGCACTGGATGCGGGTGGCCACGACGTCTTACTCGTCGACCTGGCTGGGAAGCAGGGCGATCTCGCCAAAGAACTCGGCGTCGACGATCAACTCCAGGCCGATATCGCCAACGAAGATGACTTCCCGAACGTCGCGACGACGATGGGGAACCGCTGGGGGGACGTCGCAGAGATGGTCGGGACAGACGAGGCGGTCGACCGACTTGTCTATCCGACCGAAACCGGGGTTGATCTGATCCCAGCTCATCCAGATCTTGATGGCCTCGATGCTGACCTCGGAAACGTCGACGACGTCGACGATCGCTACTCGCGATTCCGACGGTTCCTCGACGACTACGTCGAACCGCTGGATCGCTGGGATGTTGTTATCCTGGATATGCCTGGTCTCGCAAACAACATCACCTACAATGGCTTGTGGGCAGCGCAAAACGTCGTGACACCAGTCCTGATGGGCTCGTTCGAGTACTCACAAGCCCAGCGCCTCCAGGAAGACCTCGAAAAGATTCGCTCCAACTACGGGGAAGACGTCCGCCTTCAGATGTTGATTCCCAACCAGTTCGACCGCCGGACAAACTTACACGCTGAGAAGTTGGCGGCGTTCCAAGACGAGTTCGGCGAGTTGCTCGCACCGGAGTACGTCGTCGACTCCCAGCAGATCCGAACGGCAACAGAAGAGGGACAGACTCTCTTCGACATCCCGGATGACGAACTCCTGAAGACAGGTAAAGACGCGCGAGACGCATTCGCAACCAACGCGGCAGAACTCTACAACCGACTCACCGATGACTGACGACGACCTTGAGAAACTCCGACAAGAAGAATCGCACGGCAACCGACTCGATCGTGACGACCCCAGCGCTCAGCCAGACTTCGTCGACGCGCTTGATGAGGCGCTCGAAGCTGTCGAGAACGGCGAGACAGGAGACACGATTACGGCGTACGACCCAACGCTTGCGGCTGTGCTACGGGCGCTCGAAGAGGATGACCGCCTTGACGATGTCTTCGAGCAACTTCAGGAGGCGTACGACGGCAACTCCGGACTCGACTCCGCATCCCGAAGTGCGATCATCCGACTGGCAGTGCGTGTTGGCCTCCAAGAGGGAACTGCGGATGTGATGGATGATCTCCGGGAGGCGATCAACCGCCGGCAGTCACCGACTGTATAATATACATTTAGCATATAGGTTTCTGCTATATGTATTGGCTATAGGTATATCTATGTCCTATACAATTTGGCTATTGGTATAGTGTATATTGGGCCCCTCGGTTGTTCTGGGGGGCTAGATCCACTTCCTTCCTCAACAGAGACCGACCAGCCCTCACTCACACAGCCACTAGAAAGTCGAGCACAGTGAATTTAGCCTACGACTGGCCGGGAGCCTCCGTCCCGGAGAAGCTCCCTATCTCTACGCGCATCCGACGCGACCACGGCGTTTTATGCGTTCAGCGGAGTCAATACACGTGGATCCTGATACCGTCCGAGACACGTGGACAAACCGGCCGGGGGAATACTCCCCTTCCTACTACGCGTACTATGGTTCGGATGAGACGAGTACGTTGATTCACGATCTCCTTAGTGGCTACCTGGACCGTGACGCAGCCATCCTCGAGCTGGGCTGTGGTTCGGGCCGGCATCTTGCACACCTCGCCGATCACGGCTTCGAGAATCTCTCGGGTGTCGACATCAATGCCGAGGCATTCGACGTGATGAGGGAGCACTACCCCCGACTCGCTACGGACGGAACATTTCACTGCAGTCCAATTGAGGATATTATCACAGACTTCGACGACGGAGAGTTCGACGCGGTCTACACGGTCGAAACGCTACAGCACCTGCATCCCGATGTCGAATGGGTCTTCGAGGAGGTGGCCCGAATCACCGACAACATCCTCATCACGACGGAGACCGAGGAACCAGTTCACGAGTCCTCATCGCCCGACGTCGACGTGAATTATGTTGACGACGACACCCCCCTATACTACCGGGACTGGAGTCGCATCTTCACCTCGCTAGGGCTCGTTGAAGTTGATATGGTTCGTGGTGACAGAGACACCACGCGGACCTTTCGTGCATCCCGCTAACTGGTTGTGCCTGTTCTTCCGCGGTGAGTGAAGTACTTCGCCCTGCTCTACCTGTAAGTAAACCTAGAGAGTCGCTAGTGATTGCTCCGAAGATTTGTCACGTCCATCAGGTCGGCAAGAAGTCGCGCTTGGAAGTCTGAATCGGCGACGACAAGCTCACTCCCTGTAGACCGGGCAGTCGCCGCAATCAGCAGATCTCGCGTTGCCATCCGCTCGCCGTCATCCATCAGTTGGTCTTGCATTCGCCCTGCCTCAAGAACGATCTGCTCGTTCAGGTCAAGGGAGCGAACACCGCCGAAATCTTGTCGGACGCTGACGACATCAGTCTCGCCCGACCCGACTCGTCCGTCAACCACCTCAAAGACACAGATCGTGGACGTGAGGTACGGCTGAGAACAGTTGTCAACGTACTCAACGACGTCCGGGACGCCCTCAAGGAGATCGATAATGACCGACGAATCGAGGAACGTCACTGGTCAAAACTCTCCCGCGAACGCTTGACTGCGTCACGCGCGCGGTCTGCCTCTTCTTTGCTCCACGCGCCGATGTTGATCGGCCGCTCACTCTGCGCGAGTCGCTCCAACAGTTCGTCGAACGTCTCATTGTCTCGCTTGAGACTCTCGAGCATCGCTTTCGTATCATCGGAGACTCGGATGGATGTGCTCATATGTATACGGTCTGTATACATACACATCTACCTTACGCCGGTTTTCTGCCACTTTGGGTCTCTCGACTGTTCTTACCGTTGATCCGTGCCTGTCGTGATCAACAGCAATCTTCCTTCGAGATTTTCATAGCTTTCACGCCGGACTCTCTTTACAGCGGATGACGCACCCTCATTCAACAATGTCCATCGACCGAGATACCTTCGAGAACACGAGCGAGGACGAACTTGAGGAACTCTCCGTCCCCGATCAGGTCCTCGGATTTCTCGCCGCCAACGAGGATCGGGCGTTTAAGGCGCGCGAGATCGCCTCCCAGATCGGCGTCGACGAAGGGGCAGTCAGCACCGCGCTCTCACGGTTGAAGGATCGTGAGCTGGTCGAACACAAGGCCACGTACTGGGCAGTGGCTGATGACGCTGAGCGACTCGAGGGATACAGCGGGTACGAACGAGCAACAGCTCTGTTCAACGACCAACTGGGTGCGGAGGACAAGGATTCCTGGCGCGAGCACGCACCGCAGGAACCCCACCCGAGCGTCGAGGACGAACAGTGACCGACGCAGAGACACCGATCTTCGAGCGGGGCGACGTCGTCTACGGTGATGATCCGTTCAAGGCTGAGGAAGCCGCTCGGCCCTGGCTTATCCCCTCGAACCACGAAGGCCGTCCGTTCCACGGCGATCAGTATCTCGCGCGTATCTGGTATCATCGTAGCCCATAGATTCGCTTTCATACCAATCCCATACCTCTGCGGATCGAGGATCTCTGGACCTCCGACCGGCTACCATAATCCCGATCAGTCTACCACTGAATCACCTTCTTCACGTTCGTGAACCCAGACCGTCGAAATTCGGGTCCCCTCAACGTTCGTCACCTCAACGACGTACCCGTCGACCGCAACGCGATCGCCACGTTCTGGCGCACGGTTGAGTTGTTCGATTACCAGTCCACCGATCGTTTCGACCTCTTCACTTGTGAACTCTCCCTCGATTATGTCGTTGATTTTCGATAGCGGGACGCCCCCGTCAATGTCGAACCCCTCATCGCCACGCCGGCGAATCGAGGGTTCACGCTCGTCCATATCAAACTCATCCCGGAGGTCTCCAACGAGCGCTTCGACGACATCTTCAACCGTTGCAATCCCCTCAAATGCCCCCCACTCGTCGATAACTGCGACCATCTGCTGTTGATCTTCCTTGAACTGTCTTAGGAGATCGCTCAGTGCCATCGTCTCGGGTGCGATGACGATTTCGCGGGCGATGTCGCCGACTACCTCGGCGTCACCGTCCTCCACCTCCGCTCGGAGCACATCCTTGACGTCGACGAATCCGATCACTTGGTCGCCGTCGTCGGCATCAAGAACGGGATAGCGCGTATGACCTGCCTCGAGGATGATCGACTGGAGGTCTGAGAGCGAGGCATCGGCGGGAACGCTCACCACGTCCGGTCGTGGAACCATGACCTCCCGCACCACGATGTCGTCGAGGTCGAAGACCCGCTCGATCATCTTCACCTCTGCAACGTCAATGTCTCCTTCCTCGCCGGATCGAGTCAGCACCCGAAGGAGCTCCCGCTCGCCGAGCGTCTCGTCCGTTTCGGAGGCGGGTGGCACGCCGAGTGCTTGCGTGAATGCGTTGGCAGCCCCGTTGAAGACGACGATCCCGGGATAGAGGATGTAATAGAAGACCTTCATCGGCGGGGCGAGGAACAGGGAGAGTCGCTCAGTTTGGGCGATTGCGAGCGTCTTCGGCGCGAGTTCACCGAAGACGACGTGGAGGAACGTGATGATACTGAAGCCGATTGCGAAAGCGACGAGATGGATGAGACCTGCCGGGAGAATCGGTTCCAGTACGGGTTCGATGAGCGCCGCCACGGCTGGTTCGCCGACCCACCCCAACCCGAGCGAGGCGATGGTGATGCCGAGTTGCGTCGTCGCGAGATAATCGTCAAGGCTCACCATCACTTCTTGGAGCGTCCCCGCGCCGGAGCGTCCCTCCTCAGCAAGTTGTTCGACCGATGTCCCTCGTATCCGGACGAAGGCGAACTCTGAAGCGACAAAAAAGCCGTTCAACACCACCAGAGCCAGCGCAAGGACGACCTGCGCCAGCGAGAGCGCGACATTTACCATCGGTGGTGCTGGGAGCTAGGGTTGCTCGATTGTCGTGTGTCCATATGGGGGCCTCTCGTTCCATCTACTAAAATCATTTAAAACAACTTCAAAGCGAACTGACTGTTGTGAGTATCGAATCAGTCTTGTATCTCTCCTCATCGAGACTGCTGTTGAACATCAGCTGAACTCACTCTCTGAGGGCACCGTAAGACGGAGATCTATCCGCCTGATATTCGGCGGCAGAGGGTTTAATTCTCATATCACAACTCGGAATCAATATTTTAATGCGCACTTACTCTCTAACTCTTGCATCCCGTTTCTGTCAGAGGTTGATACTACCGCCCGATTGATGAGGGGAAGAAGGGAAACACTCGCAAGGAGAGAGTTGACGCTACACTGATAGGGTTATCGTAAGTCTTCATAGATTTCTCGCCAGACGATACGGCGAGAATCTCCGAATAGTTACGATAATCCCTATGAGTGGCTACGCTGCTGGAAGTCTCGAAGAGTTGTCCATATAGTTGGGTGTGTGACAAGAATAGCAGCCTGGAGAGCCATCTGGGGCAGTTTCCGCCGATCGAATCGGTCAAATTCACGCATCACAGCCCTGCTAAACCCTCTGTAATCTCAAATTCCAAACACGAACAATAGTTGAGACTAGCTATCTCAATGCATAGACGACATCGCGCTCGCGCGCGATGTCTTCGATTAGCTCGGCTGGAAACAGGGAAGTCAACCGCCGTCGTATGAGATCCGGGGAGAGTTGCTTGAACACATTCTCTCCCCACGCGGTCTCCAACGATAGCTTCGTCACCAGAGCGCTGCCTGTTGGTTTCTCTGCTTAACCGAACACGGATGGAGTCAAGTCTGTAGTTGGACCGGCCAGCGGACTGATCTTGAAGAGATGGCCGACGGAGCAGTCCGTTCAGCCTGTCGCGAGTCGCTCCTCGTCAAGTAGGCGAATTATTGGTGCTTGGGCCCCGAGCCGGTTCACTCTGATTGCTGCTCACGACGAGCCAGATATCCGGCCACGGCGCCGACACTTGCCGCACCAACTGCTGCACCGAAGCCGGGCGCACTGGACGAGGACGTCGGCTCCGGACCTGTCGTGTCTTCCGGTTCGGCAGCGGTCGTTAATGTTGGCGTCTGGGTCGGTGTCGGCGTAGGGGGCTCAGTCGTTAGAATCCCTTTCGACCAATAGATCCGATTTTCGCCCGGGACGAACCGCGAAAGCAGCAGCGATGATTCGTCGACCAGTGCGGTAGAGGTCCACAGTTCGGCTCCGTCTGCCGTGTCGAAGGCGTGGATCTTCCGGTTCCCGACCAATACGGTATCGCCAGCAACGCAGGGTTTCTGAAACTCGAGGCCGTACTGATTCGTCGTGACGGGAACGTTCCAGTCCCGTTGGCCGTTCGTGAGATCGAGCGCGTAGAGGTTTCCGTCGCCACTCGCGACGTAGACGCTCCCGTCTGCTGCCGCCGGAGGAGTTCCGATCTGCCCGGCCGTCTTGAACCGCCACTGCTCCTCGTAAGTCTCAAGATCCACTGCGTGGACACGAGGCCCGCTGGTGACGAGGATCGTCTCGTCCACGATGACCGGTGGAGTGAACGTCTCGCCACCGATGCCGAGAAGCCAACTCTTCTCGCCTGACTCGATGTCGAAAGCGTACAGGCCACCGCTTCTCACGGTGATGTAGACCTTCCCGTTGGCAACTGCTGGCGCCCGCTGTGGGATGTCGTGATTCATATCGTTGACCATCGTGTCCCACTCAAGCTCGCCATCCTCAGCGTCGAGCGCCACGACGGCCGCTTTCTGCCGGCAGGGATAACAGCCATAGGTGGTCTGGCCCAGAACGATGACGGTGCCGTCGGCGACTGTAACACTCGTCTGGCCCGCCAGCCCATCGACAACTCGGTTCCACTGTCGCTGCCCAGTCTCGACGTCGACAGCGAACACGTTGCCGTTGTCTGGAACCGGCACGTAGATCGTTCCGTCAGCGATTGCGGGCGTGGATTTCGTTCGACCGCCGGTGTCGAACCGCCAGACTTCCTCACCTGTCTGCTTGTCAAGAGCGTAAAGTTGGTCGGAGACGCCGTAGACGTGTTTGTCGCCGACGACGATCGAGCTGGGGTCGAGTACGTCATTTCCGGATGCGGTGTTCCAGTTTGCGAGTTGCCGAGGCGTCTCGGTCGCTGAGGGAAGTTCCGTCTTGTTGCTCGTGTTGGTTTGACTCCCTCCGTACGTCCCCCACGTCGCCCTGCGCCCCTGCTGGCTGCCTCTCGCTCGTGTGGCTGTGAGAGTACTTCCAGCACCGAACGCTATTGCACCGGCAAATCCTCTGAGAAAGTCTCGTCGTTTGACCATATGCGACTCTGGTTCATCTCGTTCTTTTAATATTTTGATACTGGCCTATTGGATCCACGGACTGCGTTGGGGTGTGTCGTCAAAACGATTGAAATGAAGCGGAAGAAGTGTTTCTGTGCAAACTCCCTCCTTCCGCTTTGTCAAACAAGCCGTGTTGATCGCACGAATACTTTCCCAGCGTGATAGACGATCGTTCTCAAAGCGCGGGGGCGTCGTCATCGACCGCCGATATTCGTTGAGACGTCACCGTAGTTTTGAGCGCGGCGGCGAACGGTTTCAACTCGTCACATTAGGTGCCAAATCGACTGTTTCAGATCTCTCTTACACTCATAGCTGTCTTGTCAATCGGTACCGCCACGCAAAGAAATTATCAGTATTCTAGTGGTTGGTATAATTTGAGATCCCGAAAACGTGTGCTTCCCCAGTCGCCATACTCTGTATAGCGATATAAAATTCATACACTTCTTCTATGGCAATATTCTCGCGCTATAGCTGCTGTATTGACTGATTACGGCAGATTAGATTCTGAGTTTTCCCACTTAACATTAGAACAGTAGTGTGCAGTGGCTATTAGTGGGTCGCCACTGTATGCGAAGCACAGATGGTAGATCTCGCTCAGAACGACGCTACCCCCGCGGATCGCGGCAGCGAGACAACGCTCCAGGACGCCGCTCGCCTGTATCTCGGAGCTCAGGACTCTGGCGTCTATGCGAGCAACGCCACGCACATCCTGGAGCGCTGGATCGGATGGGCTGAAGACCGCGGGGTGAGGAACATCGACGAGGTCTCGAAGCGACTGCTCACGAACTACGCGACGCGGCTCCGACGCCGAACCGAGAGCAATGCGATCGCCGCGTCGACGGCACAGAACTACTTCGACGTCGTCGCCGGCCTGCTGACGTACGCAGCCCGGCGCGATTGGCTCCAATCGAATCCTGCCCGCACCGAGGCTGCAGAGAACGAGCTTCCAGCTGTAGATGACGGGGGGCGAACGACGCAACAATTCTGGTCACCGGCGACGCGAGAAGAGATCGTCCGCTGGGCTGACTGGCGGGCCGAAGATGCCCTCGACCACGACTGGATGGATGGCGAGGCCGCCGTTCGAGACCGCGCACTCGTGGCGATCTTCGCCTATTCGGGCGTACGCGGCAGCGAGGTCGTGCGTGATCCACGTGATGATCGGCGCGATGGTCTCAATTGGGACAATGTCGACTTCGACGGTGCCAAGCTGGAGGTCTACGGGAAGGGGATGAAAACACAACACGCCCCGTTCCCTGAACGAGCCCGCCGGTTCGTCCGAGCGCACAAGCGACGTCAGAATCCACCAGACGAGTCGTGGCCGGTGTTTCGGACCCGACACCTTCCGACGCTCTACGGCGGCTTGCCTGACGACGTCGAGGGTGTGACGCCCGCGAACGTCCTCGACCTCTACCGTGAACACGAGATCACGCCGCCGACGCTGTCCACGTCGGGAGCACGCTCGATCATCGAAGCACTCTGCGAAGAGTCAGGCATCCGGGAAGACGGTGAAAAACTGCGTCCTCACGGAGCTCGGCGCGGCCTCGGTGACACGCTCTATAGACGCAATCCCGAGTTGGCACAGCAAGCGCTCCGGCATCAGTCGATCGATGTCACCAACGAGAGCTACCGTCACGTTCAGACTGGTGAAGTGTCGGAAGGAATCGACGACGTGCTCGAATGACTGCTACTATTTAGGGTGTCATAGAGCCCTTGTCACAGCGGTTTTTTTTTTTTATAATCTCATAGTCGAATCAGCACATTCTCTCCCCACGCGGTCTCCAACGATAGCTTCGTCAATCGAGCGCAGTCTCTTGATTTGTCGTCTTAACCGAACACGGATGCATCCGTGTTCAGTTAAGCCCGATCCGACGGTTCTGGAGGGTTTGAGTATCGGTCGATTCCGCCGTCTACACCCGGCTCAGGCAATCTCGAACCCCATAGAATATTACTGGGAGTGTTAACCGAACACGGATGGTCTTTTCACCAGACACGCTCCCGGAACAACTCGTGAGACCCCGTTAACGAGCAGGCGTAGGTCACGGTCGTTGTGCAGTGAACCCAGTCCGCTGCTGATCGCGGGCAAGTCTACTCAGTGAGAGGTAGCACGATACCGAACACAAACGGAGACAACAGTGCGACAACAACGCCAATTCCTGCGATCGCCACCAACAATGTATGTTCCCACGGCGGGATCGCCATCCCAGCAGTTTTGAGGCCAAACTCTCCGAGTTCCCCGGCTACGAACATACCAAGCCCCAATAAGAATCCGAGTTTCGTAAGCTGTGAGTATTCGAGCTTACCATATCGCCCGTGCATATAACCGAGTCCACGTTTCAATAGCAAGTAGATTTCTATTTGGAAAATCGTGGGGGCAATCACTTCCGATTCGAAATTGGACAGGGCTTTGCGCTCGGAATCCTCCTCCCTCCCTACTCACTCGTTTCGCTCGAGTGGTCAGCGCAATAGCTGAATATTCGGACAGCGTATTCTCTCTGATGAAGCGATCACGTCGGGTTGAGCTTGTTGAGCATCTGCCGGATGCAGAGTTAGATAGGGCGATTGACGAGGCACAGAAGGCGGACGAGACAGAGTGATCACTGAAACAACTGAATATGCAGCGACGTGTGGTGCAGATCCCTCGCTCCGAGTGAAACACCTCGATTCGTTCACTGGGTCTCCCACTCGTTTCAGCAGTTTCGAGGCGGAGCCCCCGGCCTCAAGGAGCGAGTGCTTCCGACCAGTCGGAAGGACGACGCGAGTAGGCCGGGGAGGAAGCCGACAACTCCGGCACAGACCACGGACTGTAGCCGCCCGTTCTCCCCAACGTTAATAAACTACCGTCTACCCATCTGACGTATGGAGGTGCGGCGCACTGTTCCAGTCAAACTCGACGTGGACAGCCACGACGCCGCCCTTCTCCGCGAAACAGTTGATGAGTTTTTGTTGGCTGCCAACTACGTCGTGGACCACGCTTGGCAGGGCGAATACAAGACGACCAGCAAGGCACAGTTGCAGGAGGAAACCTACGACGAGGTACGCGACCGGACACGGTTGCACGCGAATCTCGTCCAGAACGCCCGCAACAAGGCCGCCGACGCCGTACAGGGCGTCGTCGCTCGCTGGAAACAGGGCGAGTACGCTGGCAAACCACACTTCTCGCAACCGACTGCCGTCTACGACAAGCGGTGCGCCACGTTCCACGACGAGTACGTGTCGCTGGCGACCGTAGATGGACGTATCGAAGTCGAGTACGTTCTGCCAGACGAGGACCGTGACACACCTCACAGCCGGTATCTCGACAACGACGACTACGAGGTGACGGGCGCAGAACTCCACAACACGGACGGCGAGTGGTCCCTTCATCTTCGCACAAAGGCGGAGGTGGAGTTCGACACGCCGGAGCAGGCAACGACCGAGCACAGCACAGTCCTCGGCGTTGACCTCGGCGTGAACCAACTCGCGGTCACTTCGACGGGCACGTTCTGGAGCGGTCACGAGTTCGACCACTGGCGGCGCGAGTATGAGAACCGGCGGGCGTCACTCCAGCGGTGTGGGTCACGCCACGCCCACGAGAACATCCAGTCGGTCGGTCGAAAAGAAACGGGGCGGTTCACGATGATGCTCCACCGGATTGCCAACGGCATCATCGAAGAAGCCGCCGAGAACGGGTGTACAGTCGTCGCGTTCGAGGCGTTGACCGGCATCCGTGACCGACTGCCCGGCGCATCGTGGGGGCACAAGTGGGCGTTCGAGCGGTTATACGAGTACGTCGCATACAAAGCCGAGATGCACGGCATCGACGTAGAGCAAGTGGACCCGGAGAACACCTCACGCCGTTGTTCACACTGTGGATTCACGCACCCGTACAACCGCGACGGCGAGAAGTTCGAGTGTCTGAAATGCGGCTACGAGAACCACGCCGACTACAACGCGGCCAAGAACATCGGACTGCGGTATCTCCGCCGTAACCAAACTGGGGACGGCGGAGGCGCACCCGTAGGCGTGCGCTTGAATCGCGGGATGATGAACGCGAACGGAGAATATGAATCTCCTGCCGAAGATTCCGGCCAGAGCGGGAGTCCACGCGAAAGCCCCACCCTCAACGAAGCGAACGGCCAAGCCGTGAGCGAGTAGGGTGGGGTAGTTTACGCGGCCTCCCTCGAGACAGCTACGTGAACCCGTGGACTGTCGTTTCGATCCGTCACGCAGACATCGAGGCAACAGAAGGCCGGCTTCTCGAAGAGACAACGGACACGATCGCCCAAGAAGCAGCAGGCTATCTTGGCGTGCCGTAGCCGCTCGAGCACTTCTTGACTCCGCTGGTGGGTACGGACGGGTCTGCGACTTCCGACGAATAAAATAGTGATCCGACTGCGCTATGCCTGCGGCGTTGGTTCTTGCCCTTCGGCGAGCAGCGCTTGCAGGGTTTCCTCACCAGTTGGCAGCTGCTGAACCAGCACGCCCACACCCAGACTGACTGCGAGAAGCAGACCTGCCCACTCGGTTGGATTGCCGGCTGCGAGCGCGTTGAGCGCCCCACTCTGGGTCAGCAGTCCGAGAGCGAGCAGACCTGTTAGGAGCCAGGAGGCGGCGATCTTCGATGCCGTCACCTTGCTTAGCGGATATTTGAACACTGGATGTGCCCGGAGAAGTCCATCTTTCAGCCGCGCCCAGGAGATGCCGCGGAGGGCGTTGTATGCGAAGACACCGATGATTCCGGGGACCATCTTCACGGAATCCGAGACTGAGTTGCCATTCTCGTCGAGGATCTCGATGACCTCCTTCACCTCGACTCGAATTTTGGCCTTCTCTCCATCGAATTCCATCAGCTCGCGAATCTCTTTGTCAATGACGACGCTTCCGCGCTCGTTTATATAGGCAATTGTCTCTTCACCCATCGTGTGACCTTCGTCTCCGAGAATACTCTGAAATGTTATATCTCTAATGGATGTCCAAGTGACACTTCTGCTCACTCCTACCTGTTCTATATCAGAAAGCAGATCTTTCTGATTGAATCCGATTCCCTCAAATACAATCTGACTTGTATTGAGTAGGTCCGAATGAATCAGACCTACCCATCCCAGATCTATTCATATCGGGGGGTAAAAATGAACTTACCATTCTCGAACCTCCTCGCAGTAATGCGATTACAGAATAAAAGCACTGAATTAAACGAATCTCCTCCAGAATAATTGCTCTCTCCGTCTCTCTTGATTCATTTCTCTGTTTAATCAGAACAAGAACTATATGGCTCAATCCACTTGCTCAAATCAAGTCCACTTGTACAAAGTGGGTGGACGAAACTATGTCAGGAAACGAAATAGTCAACGCATACGTCTCGATGCCAAAGCAGATGAAAGACCGCGGAATGAATGCCGAGGGGTACAGCAGCGGCTCCGAGTATTTCCGTGCGATGATAACAGCTGGTGAGTCCACCCTTGCGGACCTTGACCCACGTATGCTCAACGGCACAGATAGCAACACACAATCGGCCGCGAGTGAACTCGATGCGATCATCCTCGAGGCGCTGACTGGTGACTTTGCCGAACTTGACGACATCCTCGAAAACGGCCTCCAGCAACAGATCTCGGAGCGACTCCTCGAACTTGCTGCCACCGAAGATTCGCCGGTCGAACAGAATGGCTTCGAATTCCGAATCAATGAGTGACGCCCACTACGGGACGGTCCGCCACGGTAGCGACCCGGACCAACCGCCCCTGGATTGGTTCGTCGAGAAGCGCCACGGCCACTCGGCCGATGCTAGCCGACGGCTTATCGAGAACCGAGTCGACCTATTCCGTGACTGGCTGTCCGATGATCTCTCCTGGATCATCTACGAGGATGATGACGACGATACCATCGCCGCAAAGCGCGACCAGTGGGGTGACGCACTCCCCCACGAGCGTGACGTGAGCTGGACGACTGGTGGTCTCCGCCCACAGGATCTCTCGATCGATCACGCGCATCTGTACTTCCAGGCACTGTCTGCGTATCCTAACTACAGAGGGTCATCTGAACTTGGCAACGTCAAAACCATTCGCCAGTTCTACGAATTCTGCCTGAAGCGCGGTCATTCGTGGTTCACAGAAACTGGTAACCCGATTGAACTCGCCCTCGACGAAGGTGGCGACAAGATCATCGGCAGCACAGCATCGCGGAACCCAGAAATCATCTCTGTGAGCGATATGAGCGAATACATCCGCTCGTTCAATCACCCGCTCTGGGAGGCACTTACCGCGTTCTTGGCGAAAACGACGGCCCGGAGAGGCGTGACCCACAATCTCGACCTACAGGACATCTACCTTGATCACCCTGCTTGTGACTGGAACACCCACCAAGCGCTCCGGCACAAAGACCGCCCTTTCCTCTATATCCCACCGGAACCAGAAGAGGGTGAATACTGGAACGAACGGAACCGGCTCCCCAAGGCCTCTAACAAAACTAGCGTCCAACGGACTATCCCCATCGACACAGAACTTCGCGATCTCCTCGTTCGGTGGCTCGCTGTACATCCAGGACCACTCACTAGCGACACTCCGCTCTTCGTCAGCCTGACCGACAACTGGGGGCAACGCATCCATCCACAGACAGTCCAGCAACGAATCAGACGACACTCTGAGGATCTTGGCTACTGGTACGAAGCCTACGACGACGACAACATCAATGTCCACTACTTCCGCCACTGGGCGACCTCGGTGCTCGATGAGCGCCTCGAGGCGACCACGAACGGAAGCCACGCAACAACCACCAAACTCCTCCGTGGCGACGAAGAGGACACGATGGACAACTACACCCACTGGTCCGACGCTCGCGTTGAGCGCTACCTCGAGGTCTGTCCTACGTTCTACGGATGAGCAAGGCGAGTGCCTCGGGACTTGACCCCAAGGTACTTTACGAGTGAACTGATGCGCAACTTGGATGTCTCAGTGTAGGTCCTGCTTTCGTCGACGTCCACTGTCCTGTGCTGTGACTCAGACTTCAAGATCACTCCACAGCCAACTTCGGGTGTCGTGATCGACTGATCATTCGTACAGAACTCACGGTGCACCGCTGCCGATTACGCGCCCGCGCGTAGTCCAGTAAAGTAAGTCAACCCCGGGGGGTTCCGATCGCCATCTACGCTATTTTACAAACGTCTAATTATCCGCTAACCCCTCGTGATTCGGGCTCTCCTGACTACCTACTCTTCGACTCGAATGCCGCAGTACCAGTATCATTACAATACGTGGACACACATCTGGTGCTATGCCCTCCAGACGTGAAGTGATAGCAGGTGTTGCCGCCACCGTGACTGCGACCGCTGGCTGTCTCGGTGATGAAGAACTCATCGCGCGGTGTTCCAGTCGAGGCGTGGGCAGCGGTTCGCAATATCTTCGAAGGATTGCTCCAATACGGGGTGAAGAACAGGTCTCTCTCGGGATACTCGTTTCCGACCAAACCGTTACTGAAGAACGGTACCACGCAGTCAGGATACGAGATAGTGATGGCGACCTCGTCGCGTCAGTTCCACTTATGAGCAATCGGGGGATGAGCAGTCTTGACCCCGAGGACTACTCCGTGTTTGGCTCCAGCAGTGGCGAACTCTACGCGGTACCGTTGGGCCCCCCACCGGTTCACGGTGAATACACGGTCTCGTTGACTGACCCGGATGCCGAGCAAATCGCAACCACAAGTGTTCGGTTTAATTGCTACGCAGAGGGCGAAACGCTTCCATAACTGAGGCGTTCGCCGTGCTGACTCAACCCTCTGTAGTGAGCAATTCCTGTGTAGCAGGGTGTCATAGAAGACTCCCCACACCCACACAGGAATCGTTCACTACAGAAGAGAGACGTATCGCCCAGCACAGGAGTCACTCTATCACGCGCTCGCGCTCGGTCGTCTGCTGCTCCAGTTCTTCCGTTTTGATGAGTTGGTCGAGACGCTGCTCAAACGCTTCGTCATCAAGTTCACCTTCCGCATACCGTCGCCGAAGCGTTTCAATTGGCGTTTCGTTCGCTTCGTCTGTCCGCTGACCGTCCTGTAGACTGTCCACAGGGGCCGCATTCGCCTGACGAACGACCCCTCGTACCAATTGTCCGGCGACCCCAAGCGTTACAGTACTGAGCAAGAGGAACAAGAGTCCTGCCGCGACGTTTCCAGATAATCCAACGACTCCGAGTACGAGTGCTGGGACACCAATCAAACAGGCGACGATGGCAGTCGCAGTTCGACCAGCGGGACTTTGGGGGGCATATTGGTGGACCAATTCAAACATAATTGTTTCGTAACTAGTTCACAACTTAACTATCTCGGAAACGGAACAAGGATTCGATCAAGAAACGAATTTAAGATTTGTGTAGAGAGGTAGGACATTGGTCAACGCGCAACCAAATTCTCACGGTCAATTCAGCTGTCGAGCCGTGAAATAAACACCGTGGCACCTCTTCTATGATACCCTGTTCGTCTGTGTGAGCAGACTGGATGCCGGGTACAACGGCAAAACTCAATTCTGTTGGGACTATACCCCAACATAGGGGAAATGCCTGCAACGGTCGTGTACCGGGAGGAAGACGAGAAACCGGACGGAAGTCGGTACGAGATGGTCGCGTGGCAGGTCCCGGTGAGCGAGGACTTCCCGGAGGGGCTGAAGTACAGCTTCCAGTATATGACGCTGGCGGCAACACGCTCCTGCGGTACGACAACGCGCCCTACCACCTAGATGTCGGTCGGCATCATCGGCACCCACCCGAGGGCGACATCACGAAGTTGGAGTTCACAGGTCTCTCCGACCTGATCGACAGCTTCCAGAACGAGGTGAACGAAATCTATGAGCAACGAACCGACTGACACCGAACCCACGCACGACGAATTCACGCCCGACCCGGACGAGGTCGAATACCCTTCGACCCTCCGCATCACGTCGCTCCCAGCGGAGCAGGCGCAGAGAGCTGCCATTGAGCGCGCTGAACGGTGGGAGCAAGGCGAGGAGGTACCGCACGTCGTCAACTTCGAAGACCGCGCACGGCTCCGCCGGCTACTCACTGATAAGCGGATGGAGCTGCTCGAAGCGGTGATGGAGCAGCCGCCCGGAAGTATCCGCGCGTTAGCCGACCGTCTCGGCCGTGATGTGCACGACGTCCACGACGATCTGCACTTGCTGGCCGAGTACGACATCATCCACTTCGAGGAGGACGGTCGCGCGAAGAAGCCGTACGTCCCTTACGACACGGTTCGGATCGAGGTCGAGTTCGGCCTACCGCGCGGCGAAGGCTCAGAATCGCCCGCATCGGCGTAGCCGGCGTTCTGGAAGGGCGTCTTCTTAGCCCTAACCCACCCTCGTGTCCAGAAACCAGGTCTCGCGACGATCTTTTCTGCCGTGTTTCTCACTACCTAGCGTGTCGTACAGAGTGTCATAGAAGACTTCCCACACAGGAATCGTTCACTATAGAGGGTGTATGCAGCAGTTGGTTGTCGTTTGTTTCTTCTCGTCAGCAACAAAATAGCCGTAGGTAGGTCTGAGAGCTTCTCATCAACGACGAGACCCAGGTCTCTGAGTACCCCTCAGAGCAATATTTTATAGAAACGAACCAGTAGTAAGAGATGTGGTCCCGCCCACGGTGAACCATTATGATGGATGACGATCTCACCTTCGAACGACACGGGGACGATCTAGGTGGCTTCCGGTACGACGAGGAGTTCGACCTCGACCAGCTCGGTCGCGCCGATGGTGACGTGATGAGCGTCTCGAACGATGACGACCACATGGACGTCATCGAGTACAACGAGGACTTCGGGATGGAGCACCACCGTATCGAAGGGAAGCCCGGGGAGGACATTCGGGACTTCCTCAACGAGTAGTGACCGACGGTCTCAATTTTTCGTTAACAGCAGTAGCAGAGTATTCGTTACTGGACGATACTTAGCGATTCGACGCCGGCTTCTTGACCAATGCGTGCTCTGTACTGAACGAATCCGATTCTGGTGTGTGACCTGCCAGACCATCTTGGTCTGAGAGTCTGCTGCACAAGTCACAACACGACTGCTAGAAATGATATACAGTCCACCAATCACCCGGGCTTAGGCGTTCCCAGCCCGATTCATACAGTGCTGCTGCACCCAGACAATGGGCTGCAGCTATTCCTGGGTATGACTGACTCCACCTCCGAACCGGCGCCGCGCCGTCCGGCGCTGAACCGACTCCGAGATGAACAACGCAGAGCACTGCAGACGTTCCGTGAGGACGGATTTGCCTCAAGACAACAGCTCCTCGAGTGGCTTCACACCTTCCAGTACCGCACGCTCGGGCGTGTGGCCGACTGGGTGTACTTTCTGCTCCCAACGAAGGACGTGACTGTCACGTGCTGTCTGAACAACGCCGCGGCGCGGAAGCGCCACCACCCACGATCGTTCCTGGATGCGGACCAGCGGGCAGCCGAACGTCGACGGCAGGCCGCCAAGCATCTCCGCCCGGCCTGTCGGAAAGCACTTCGACAGCTCCGCACACAGGCCGCCGAGTACGTCGACAATGACGATCCCGCTCCGGATCCGGACATATCCCCATATTCGGTGCTGCGCCCGGTTCTCGACGAGTATCAACAACGGCAACAGATCCGTCTACAGCGCTGGTTCGATGGCTTCGACTCAGTCTCGGAGCTCGCCGAGTGGATCCACGACTTCGACTACGACACGCTGGGAGAGATCGAGAATATCCCGGGCGGCGAGGAATTCGACTACGAGCTACTCGAGCAACGAACAGCCAGACGAGTTGCGTTGGGCGACAGCGACGCCTACGCTCGCGAGCGTGAGCAACTGGCTGCCAGATATCTGCTGCCCGCGTGCAACCGCGCCGTCCGTGAACTCGCCGTGAACGCTGGTGAAGCAACCGACCAGAACTCCTCGGAGATCTATGTCCCGTCAGGGTGATCGCCGAGTGCCAGAACGCCCACCCACATCGCCTCGTGGTCACGGATCCCGGCTCTGGACAGCTCTCTATCGAATCGGGAACCTTCCTCGACCGGCTCGAATCGCCGATCGAGGCGTTGGGGTTCGACGAACTCCAGGACGTTCCGGGTGGCAAAGAGCCCACGATAACCGGAGGAGCCGGCCAGATCACCGTGGCGCGCCTCCCCGTCGACGGCGAGCAGGCCACCCCGGTCGATCCTACCCCGGGTGTGGGTGCTGCTGATTGAATTGCCCATTTGCCAATTGGCTCGCCGTCTCGTTTCGTTCGGCCTTTAAGTACAGGGGTGACCGCCGGGAACCGGCCGGTATCCGGGGCAAAACCGCCGCAACTATCAGATATCCGAGTAGCTACGCACGCGCGTAAATAGTTATACTCTCAAGGGTGTCCCCCGTGCGGTGGGGGGCCACCGCAGGCGACCAACCGTGCGAGCGGGCGTGCTCTCGCGCCTGCATTTTATATACGGCCGAGCGGCCGCACGCGGGCGATATGAATTCCGGAAGCGTGCGCGCCGGCGCAGCAACCGCACGCTTGCGCGGGCGCTGAATTCGCACACGCGACAGCGCGTTCGTTTGTGCGCTCACGAATGTCTGCGTGTGGGCACGGATGCGTGGCCGTCGCGATGCTCGCGATCGTGCTTGCGTGTGCGCTTGTGTTCGCGTGGACGTCGTCTCCCTGTGGACGTCTGCTGAGACGATTGGAATGACGACTTGCGTGAGACGGCGAACCCCCGAAGTGCTTTGCGCTTAGGTACGATAAGAGGAGATATGGCAAGAGCCGGCCCAGGCGATACGGACGCTCTTGAGCGAGAAATCCGGTTACTGAAAAACCCGGATGGACAGTGGGCGGCTCGTGACCTCCGTGTCGGCGTGACAGCACAAGGAGGGAGTCGGCGAGCTGCACTCGACAACCTCGACGCCGTCGTCGACGCGGTCGAAGGCGATGGTGGTCATCCGCCGACTGACGATGAGATTCGCGATCTCGGTGTCGACCCCGAAGTCGCTCGGACACAAGGTGACGAGCTTTCTGACGTCCTCCAGTAGCGATGGTGACGTGGGATTTTTTCGGTGGAGATGTTTATTAGTCGTTGACTGTGCGGTTCTCTGGAGGCAGGTCGATCTTGATAACCTTTTCTGAGGAGACGGTCGTAGTGGTTCTGTCATCGTCCCCGGCTTCGAAGGTGAAGGTGCCATCCCCACCGCGTTCAATTGAGCTCTCGTTGAGTTCTATTTGGGTGGCTTGGTCAGCTGCAAGCTTCGTGGTGTTTTCTTCGCTATTCGTATTCTGATTGTGTTCCGTACCGTTGAGGCCGTAGTCGCCGGCGTCGATCGTGATGGCGCTGGAGGCGTTGAGCTTCACCGGTTCATCGATGTAGATGACCTGCTCTTCCGACAGGTTGACGTCAGCGAGGACTCGCGCCCCGCTGGACTCATCAATCGGAGCAATCGTGACGTGGCTCACATCTTCGTCTAACCCAGAGGCCCAGACCTCAAAGTGGACAGTGACATCGTCTGCAAAGTAGCTCCGAACCGTATCATTCGCCCAGGCTGTCTCGATAGCGTGATCGACCTCTTCATCGCTCATCTCTCTGGAGTTGATTACATCGACAGTGTAGTTGGCGGGCAATGCAACATCTGACGCTGTGTCGGCCGTAGGTGCGCCCATTGCGGCGACGACACTGCCTGTAACGAGGGCGAGCAGTGCGGCGACCGCAAGGACGGCAAGTTTCGTGCGCATAGTACGTAATTCTCCTCGTAGTGTGGAGTCACCACCGAAGCCTCCAAACACCGGAGGGGTGGTGCTCTCCAGGTAGACCATTAGATGAAAGACCTGAAAGTGATTGATTGGAAATGAATTGCAGAATCGGTTGGGAACCCGTTTCAGCCGGTCGTTAAGCGAGAATTAGGTAAGGACGACGACGTTGCCCATCCCCTTGCGCTTCCGTTCGGCCACCTCCTTGCTTTCGAGGGTATCCAAGGTACGGCTGACCGTGGCCTTGGACAACTCGGTTTCCTCGACGATATCCCGTTGTGGAACTTCACCACCGGCTTCAAGCACGACGGTATAGACGATTTCCTCGTTGTTGTGTAACCGATCAGCCGTCTCTTCCCACCGGGCCTCAGGGTTCGGTGTATCATATCGGACAGTACCGCTGCCGTGTCCGTCACCAACTTCTTGCCGTGTCGGTGGGTGTTCTCCGCTATTTTCGGTGGTTTGTGGTCTCGATGACTCGGTTGCTGGGACTATAGTAGTGTGATCGTGGACTAAGAGGTAGGTGCCGCTGGCACCGAGGAGAGAGGCTGCGACCGTGATGAGGGAGACATCAGTATAGGTGAAGTATTGGCCGAGTTGGGTAGTCTGTGCGCTGTTATCACCGATGGAGACCATAACCGGTGAGGGTGTGATCAGTTGGACGGCAAGCACCAAGACCGCGGCGACGAATATGGCCGCCGCAATAAGACGCTTACCGTGGAGGGCTGACAGGTCCATATGAACAGGGTTAGTGAGGACTCTGTCTAATTCGTATCGCTTTTTCGCTGTAAAACCAGGGTGAAATGCCTGTGAAACGCATTTCCAATTGTTTTCCAACCGGTTTCACGCAGCACTAATGTGTTCTTTCACCCAAGTTCAAGATACGAATGAAATCCGGTCTGTGGTCTCGTCTCACCCTGTTGGTGGTCCTCGCCGCCCTCGGTGTCGGGCTTGCTGTCCTCGGCACCGCGGCCGGTGCGACTGTCCCCCTCGCCGCCTCCGGGCCGGGCGCAGCGTTCGTCGTGTCTGAAGACAACGTCACCTTTGAACAAGGGGATCAGCAGGCTATCGTCCTTGACAATATGACCCGGATCGACAGTATCGAAATCGACCAACAAGGCAGTGGAACCTACCAGGTGAACACGGAGACCAAGGACCCACTGACGGACAGTGAACGCAGCCAAGCCAAAGCAATTGCCCGAGACAACGCGACCGTACAACAGGCACTTCAGGACTTAGACCAGTACGAACTGACCGTTGAACCGGTCCACAAACTGACCGTGGACTCTGTCCAGACTATGACCCTCACCGGCCTCAATAGTACCTCAATGGACAGTGAGACAGCTGCGGGAGAGAAGACGTTCTCCCTCACGGTTGAAGACAGTGACAAGACAGGAACAGTCACAATCGACCGCGATCCCGAATACGTCGAAGACGAGGCCGCTGTCAGGATCCGCGACCCTGCTACTGGCGAGACGTGTTACTCTGCTACAGTTGACTTGGAAAACGAGACCGTCACCGATACCACTGACTGGTGTTCGGGGTAACGCTGGTCGTCCTACAGGAAAGAAGCATTGTGGCGGGATTTCAATACTAATCGTTGATCAAGTCATCGCCCTTGGGTAAGTTACTTGCCGTGCCTCCGCCCGTGGAGCTGCTTTTCGACTTCGTCACTACTGGTCGCATCCACGGCTACTGCAACGAGGTCGTCGTGATGCTGTTCGATGACATCCGTTAGCTGGCGTGCGGTTCTGAGTTTGTATCGAACTTCTGGATCATCGACTTCCGCTGTCGCGTCCGCAAGGAGGGCGTCGATTGCATCGACGGGTGTGTCCGCCATATCGGGTCCTAGTCTGCGCCACAAAAATAACATTTGGAAAACACACTCAGTCGTGAGTGAGGACACACAGTGCTGCGGTTTGACGCAATAACTGCTCCGAGACAGCCAGATCTCTGCTCTTAGGTGTCGCGAACACTCGGTGGCAGAAACCGCGGCTCGTCACTCTCACCGTCATCGTACCACAGGACGTCGTCGCCGGCCTCGATCCCATAGCGGGCGGCGATCTCGCTGGGGATCGTGATCGTGTAACTGCCGTTGGCCTCCTGGACGGCACGCGTGTCTGCGAACAACTCCGTGAGGGACTCCGACATATCCTGTTCCTCGTGTGGAACCCACTTGATCCCTGTTAAGACAGTAGATCCCTGAGGCATCCAATGGGTCTGTAATGGACTCTCCGGTGATTCTCCGATTTCATAGTCTTTGCCTCCTGTTGTGGGTGTATGCTGCTTTCCACCAGCATTCCCACGTCCCGACCACGAGCAGGTGATTCGCGATGATGGACTGTGTCCGATTGCAAGACGGCGGCGCCTCCTACCGCCTCACGGTTCCGGCACGGATGGTCGAGGCGTGCGGGCTCGTGGCCAAAGAGACCGAAGATGCGTCCGTCGCAGAATCGGAACTCATCGTCGACGATCCGATGGTGCTGCTCGAACTCGACGAGTCGGAGGGAATGCTCACGGCGCAACTCCCCGAGCCGCCGGAGGATCCTCCCGAACCTGAAGCCGCGGAACCGACGCTGACCGACGTCGAACGGAAAGTCCTCGAGCAGGCCGACAGCCAGGCGGACTGATGCGCACGGAGATTCCGGTCCCGATTCAGAGCCTGCCGGAGTATGGCTTGCGACTACGCAGTCAGCGCGGGTGGGCGTTGCATCGCTTCCCGGAGCCTGATCCGTCAGATCCGACTGCGGCGATCCCGGCGTGTGTGGCCAACGACGACCCAGGCGCGTTGATCTCGGAGGACCCGGCGGACTACTTCCGCGCGAAACTGGATCTGACGATTCGCTCCCGGCGGTACTCGCTGTGTTCGCGGCCGTCTTGCTTCGGGCGCTTGACGGCCGTGGATGGGGTGAGTTGGGACGAGGCGGCGGCCGGCGATCGGGCTGGGCCAGCAGTCGTGCAACAGCACGAAGCTGACTGAGTCCTTCCGGTTCTTCTCTCGAAGCTGCTGATGCAGACTCAAATCGCAAGACAGTGCCGATTATGAGTCATTTTGAAGCCGTTTTGCTACTCCTTGGTCGTAGAGTCGTATGTAGCGGCCTGTCTGTTTCGCTGCATTCGGTGCTCTAAGCTACTGTCGAGCTTGATGCCTTTCGTCCCACTGCGCGCCTAGATCCGATACAATTGTCTTGTGATGTTCTCTTGCGGACACTCGCCCCGATTATGAATGGACGACCTTGGTGAATCCCTCAATCGGTGATATATTTCAGCAGTCCTCTGAATACACAGTGCGAGTCGGGGATGCGTTGGATTTGAGATTACCCTTCTGTAGACTGGTACTTCCCAAACGCGTACTCTAAAGCGAACAGAACTATCCCCATCGTGAGTGCTTGCAAGACATAGAATTCCTGACCCAGCAGTAAACCAACTATGAGAACGCCAATAGCCGCTGACGCTCCCAAGAGGATTGCATAACGAACCCGGGAGAGGTTCCTGGCCCATTGGTCGGCTTGGTAGAAATACTGTCTCACAGCAGTCATACGTCAGTTGTAGTGTGTCTCGGTAAATAGGCTATGAAAGTTGTCAGCTGGGCCTGCCGGTGATAGACTCACAGTAGTGGCCAGTTTAGGCCTATGTTGTAGACATATCAGATTAGCAGATTTTCCCCCGCTTGCCCGGTTTGAAGTCAGCCTCGCGGAGCGCGTGCAGCGTTTCGAGACCGGTGAGCCGGAACCCAGCGGGGTCGCCGAGGTGGTAGGGGAGTTCGTGTTTGAGGGCGGCCCAGAGGTTGTGAAGTACCTCGGGGTCAAGCCCCGAGGCACTCGCCTTGCTCATTTGTAGAACAACTGTGCAGCACCGAAGTAGATCGCTCGAGCCAACCGGTTCGAGGAGTGGCACTTCCCCTGAAAGGTATGTTTGAGCCGGCGTATGGCCGTCTCAATCTTCCACCGGTGTCAGTACTGGTGGCCAAGCCCCACTTTCACGCTTAGACACGAGGAAGTATATTGATGGAGTTCCTTGATTACCGATGGAAGATCAACTGCCCACCACGAACTGACCTAGGATGAATTTGAAATAGCCAATTAAAACTCACATATGCCCGAAACATCGATTCAGCGGCCGAATACAGCCCCACGGTGGCCAGCCTATATTATGTTTTGTGGATTGATTTGTATCTTACTAGGAATTGCTGGTCCCTTTATGGCCCCTCAACATCCGTTAATAGTCGACGCTTCGAGCGTAATTGGGTATATTGGGTTGTTTCTGGTACTGACTGGGTTTCTTATCCACATCTCTATCGACTAGTCTGGGAAAGAGGAAAATAGCGGACGCAGAGAACCAACAGCACTCAACAGAGCCTATGTATTAGGTGACCCCCCACGACCTGGAGGCCGTGACATCCGCCCACCGGATGGTTGGCCTGCCAAGGCAGGGCGTCCCGGTTCCAACCCGCACTCAGAGAGAACCGGCGAGACACCGGGGTAGTCTCTCTTTCGCTCTCGCTATAGGACAGTGGCCTGGTCACGCAGGCCCCGTCGGAATCGGTGTCACTGCCGTGTGATGAACAGACTGAGTTCGCCACTACTTCTTGTCTGTTGGGGACTGACTTTTCACAGATTCCGTAGCAGTTTCCAGTACGTTGAGCTACAACAAAAACGTTCGATTGGTCATCCAGACTGGCCTCAATACGGTGGTTTTCTTCGCCAGAGTGTCCGCTCAACCTCCGCCTGTTCGCTCCTCGGTTCCGACTGGAGTCGGAACACTCGTCACTCACGGGAAAGCAGGGGTATGCGCTCGTATCTCTATCACTATCTCAATTTCGTGCAGTCGTAGTCGAAGGTGACTTTGCTCGAACCGCATACACACTTGACGTACGATCTATGCGAGTCATCATAGTTGGCGCGGGACGCGTCGGTCGTAGCCTCGCCGAACAACTGGTGGACCGGGGCGAAAGTGTCGTTATTATCGATACCGACCAGCGAGCCGTTGAAACAGCACGGGGTGCTGGGTTCACTACCCATCACGGTGATGGAACTGATACGAGTGTCCTTCAGAGTGCTGGAATTGAGAATGCTAAAACTGTCGCCGCAACGACGGCCAACGACGATGTGAACTTGCTCATCGCGCAGCTCACAAACTCTAAATTCGATGTCGAGACTATCATTGCTCGCGTGAATACGCCAGATAATGTCGAAGCGTTCGAGGAGCTTGGCGTCCGCGCAATCTCGGCGAGCGATGCGATCGCTCAGGAGATGGATAACGCGATTGAGCGACCTGCACTATCGGAATGGATGACTGATCTCGGCCGGGATAAAGACGTTCAGGAGATCGAAGTTACGGCGGAGTGGTTGATTGGGAAATCAATCCGTGAACTTGATGAGTGCCTTCCGGATGGTGTCCTGGTCGCGCTCGTCAGCTGTGATGGTGATGCACAGATTCCCAAACCAGATCTGACGCTGCAGCACGGTACCCGCCTAACATTCGTTGGTCAACGGGATACTGTTCGCAGCGCGATTGCACAGTGCCACCCTCAGTGAGCGTTCGCTGAGGATGGAAACACAACGAGGAGTCTCCCTTTTCGCTTTACTGGACCCCTCGATAGAGGATGTACACGACGAACACCCCGAGATATGCAATCGCAAGCGTCTCGGTGACGAGAGACCGATTCAGAACGATAATCAAACCAATAATGAGGGGACCAAGCAACAGCAGCGAATCGAAGATGCGGTCATCGGCACCAGCTTCGAACACAGAGGAAAGAACCGGAAGACTGTCCAGTTTCATTGGTAGAGTCCTCCGCGCTTGAAGATTGTTCGGAGCATCACGAGTACGGGAATGATCTCGAGCCGCCCGATCCACATATGGAAGAGAAACACGATCTTTCCAATCGTCGGGAGTGACTCAGGCCCCGTAATTCCCGACGAGAGACCCACGTTCCCCTGTGCGCTAGCTACCTCGAACACGACGTTGGCGAGTGAATACTCTCCTGACGGGAGCGTGAGAAGTAGTATGAAGGTACCGACGACCAGGAAGGTAATCCAAAGGACGACGATGATTGCTGCCTCCATAAATTCGCGGCTCGCTTCATCCTCATTCAGTCGCCGGCCGTTAATTTGCAGTCGGCGCACGGCAGTCTCGGGGTAGAAGACATCCGCAATCTGATACCGAATTCCCTTCGCGAGCGTCAGTCCACGAATGAGTTTGATGCCGCCGGCAGTTGATCCAGCAGCACCACCAACAAACATCCCGAATGTGACCGTCAATTGAGCGTACGAGGGCCACCGGCCAAGTGCAACATTGGTCGAATCGACAGCCGTCTGGAATCCGGTACAGGTGGCAGCCGAGACGAACTGGAACAGGCCATAGCGCAAAGCAGCGAAGGGTGTCCCATAGGGACCAGCGTAGTAGAGGAAGCCCCACAACAACGCCGACCCAATACTCATATAACCAAATACCCACCGCGTCTGAAGATCCGAATAGAAGTTTCGGAGATCTCCTCGGAGGATGAGATAATGTACCGGAAACGCGATGCTGCCCAGCAGCATAACCGGAATCAACACGAAGTCGATCAGGGCGCTATCGTAGGTCGCAATCGAGTTGTCTGTAATTGAGAACCCACCGGTTGCGAGGCCGGTCATCCCGTGATTGATCGCCCCCCAGATCGGCATCCCCGCGAGCCACAGCGCGAGGATAGAAACGAACGTGAACAGAATGAAAATCCACCAGATCGTCCTAACCGTCGAGACAATGCTTGGGTGAATCTTCTCCGAGCGAGCCTCGCTTTCATAAAGCGTCAGTGACCCGCTCCCAGGGCGTGAGAGGATCGCTGTCGTCAAAACGATTACTCCGACCCCACCGACCCATTCGGTGAACGTCCGCCACCACTGGAGTGTGCGTGGGAGCACTTCCTCATTATCGGTCATCGTGAGTCCTGTACCCGTGAAGCCACTCATACTCTCGAAGACGGCGTTGAGCGGCTCGGTAAACGCTGCCAGAGTCGCTGTCTGAGCGGGTGTTGTAAATCCTGATACGCCGAGTTGGACGCTCCAGGCAATCAACAGGAATGGCAACGAGCCGAAGAGGCCAACGGAAAACCATCCTAACGCGGCGACAATCATCCCGTGGAACCGGCTCGGTGCTTCAGCGTCCTTGAATCGTCGAAAGAGCAGCCAGCCAATTCCTAACGGAATGATAGCGGAGACCAGCAATGCCGGGAGCGCATAGTACTCTCCCCAGAGGAGAGGTACAGCGAGCGAGACTAGCATCAGCCCGCCAAGCGCTTCCAAGATGCGACCGATATCTCGGCCGACAGTTGCAATGGCTCCGTTCATTCGTTCTCCGTATTTGCGATCAGAGTTGCCGAGATGTTCTCGGAATTCGACATTATCAGCCTACTGGGAGTGATCTTCATAGTGCCCAAAGATGTCCGTAACCTCTGGATCAGCACCGACACCAGAGTACACTGTCAGCAGGTCGCCTTTCTTGATGGTTGTATTCCCGCGAGGAGTGATCGGGTGATCATCGCCTTCACGTTCGATCGCAACAACGAGCATCTCGGCAGTAATCAGTCCCTCCTGTGTAGCTTCTTGGAGCGTCTTCCCTGCGATAGGTGCCTCTTCGGTGACCTCGATTTCGAACACCTCTGCATTTTCACCAATACGCATATAATCGACAATTGCCGGCCGCGCTACAGCCCGGTAGAGATACTCAGCAATGAGCTGTTGAGGATTTTCCATTGTGTTGACACCAATCTGTTTGAACAACCCCATATGCTCCGGGTTGTGGACGACCGAGAGGATCGCAGGAATTTCGAACTCTTTTGCGAGCAGGCAGGTCATCACGTTAGTTGCATCTTGATCAGTCGTCGAGATGAGTGCGTCAGCCCGCTCAGCACCAGCATCCTCTAGCGTTTCTTTTGTTGTGGCGTCAGCATTCAATACCAAGCAATCAAACTGATCTGCCGCCTGATTCGCGCGCTTTTCATCGCGCTCGATAGCGACGACTTCGTTTCCAAACTGCGTCGCAATATCAATAAGCGGTGTGCCAATATCTCCGGCGCCGATGACGATGATGTACATAGTGGTTAGACCTCCAATCTCCGCATCAGTGCTTCACGAATTGACATCGGAGATTCCTCCTCTCCGCGTGCCATCACGACCGTTTGCGATAGTTCTGCGCCGATTTTCTCCGGGAGCGATCCAAATACAGCCTGCGAAACCGTCCCCGAACGTGTCGCACCGACGCAGACCGTGTCGTATTCCTGAGCGACCTCGATAATAGCCTGTTCGGTATCTTCGGCAACTTCCACTTTGGTATCGTACGACATATATTCAATTCCGGCGCGTTCAGCTAACTCGGCAATCACTGCTTCACCACGCTCAGTTGGCGAGAGGTCTTCATCACTGTCGTTCTCGGGAGATTGCACATTAAGCAGCGTCAACGAGGCATCATCAGCTGCAGAGACGAATTCGGCAGCACGCCGGGCTGCGACCGGCGCGTGTGGGCCCTCGCCAGCGAGCGCAATAATATCCCCTTCTCCGCGCCCACCTTCGGATCCGAGCTTTACCAGCGTCGCATCACACGGGGCACGTCCAATGACAGGATCGATTGTCGATCCGAGGACGTGTTCACGCCGACTTCGCGTCCCTTGCCAGCCAAGAAGGACGTGATCGGCGTTTTCTTCTTCAATCACATCCAGAATGACGGACCCAGCACTTCGCCCCGCAATTGCCCGGGTTCGGAGCCCGATATCGAGTTCAGATGCGATATCGCGGGCAGAATCAAGCAATGCCTGCTGTCGCTCAACCCGTTCCTCCTCGAATGTTAGATCCTGAGAGAGCGACGTCTGGGGTGGAACCTCAATGACGTTCACGGCGATTACCTCGGCGCGTTCGTCTTCGTGAGCGTGTGCGCTCGCTGCTGCCATTTTGAGGAGATCGCGTTCGGTCTCCGGATTCGCGACCGGGACGACGACGCGATAGCGACCTTCGCCGCCTTCCATTGCTTCTGGTTCAGGAGCAATTGCTTCACCGACCAAGCTCGCACTGAGTGCCCGATTGCGTGCATATCCGAAATACCAGAGCACACCGAAGACGACGATAACAGTACCGATAGCCTGGACAATAAAGTTCATTTGTACCAGAATCACAAGACAGGCCACGAATCCCAGAATTGGCACAATAGGATACAGACCTATCGGGATCTTGAACGACGGATCGTACGCATCTGGGTTTGCCCGGCGCAACACGACGACAGCAACGTGGACGAGGGCGTACGTCACGAGGTACATAAAACTCGCCACCTCGGCGAGTGTTCCGACCCCAACGCCGACCGCGATCAGGACGAGCGTGATAATTCCCGTAACCGTAATCGCCCGGTACGGCGTCCGGAACCGTTCGTGAACCTCGTTGAGCCAGTTGACGAGGATCCGATCACGACCCATCGCGAAGTTGACTCGAGCAGCTGAAAGAATGCTGGCATTCGCACTCGAAACCGTCGCAAGCACAGCTCCGACGATCATTACCAGCGCTCCGATTGCCCCCATAAATTCGGTCGCAACATCGGCAACCGGAATCTGGGATGTCGCAAGAGCTTCAATCGAAAGCGTTCCCGTCGAAACGAACATCACGCCCACGTACATCAGCGTCGGCGTTACCACGGCTGCGATCATCGCGAGCGGAAGGTTTCGGCTCGGGTTTTTGATCTCCTCGGCACTCGTCGCAATGACCTCGAAGCCGATGAACGAAACATAGACTGTTCCGATCGTCGCTGCAACTGCGGGCCACCCATTAGGGTTGAATTCACCGAGCGTCGGCCCACTGATGATACCCAGAGCGAGGAAGGCGAGAATAAGTCCAACAAGCGATAGGACGATGACGTTCTGGAGCGCACCGGTTTCTTTGACGCCATAGTAGTTGACGCCAGTCAGCAACGCTGCCATTACGAGTGCTGCGACAGTAATGCCGATCTGCCCCCAGCCAGCAAGGAACCCAATGTACTGGCCGAGTCCCGGCAGAAGGTATTGGCCGAAGCCAATCATATAGAATGCTGAAGCGAACGTCAGCCCAGCCCACATCCCCCAGCCGACGATACTTCCGAAGAATGGGCCGAGCGCTCGATTGACGTAGTAGTAACTGCCGCCTGCTTTCGGCATTCCGGTCGCCAATTCCGAGAGGGAGAGAGCCGCTAACAACGACACCAACCCTCCACCGAAGAAGGAGACCATACTAGCGGGACCGGCCTGCTCGGCAGCGATGCTCGGGAGAACGAAAATCCCTGCACCAATCATTGTCCCGAGACCGATCGTGTAGGCCTCGAGGAAGCCGAGATCACGGGCGAGTTCTTGCTCGGTCTCACTCATACGATACCACCAGTGTTACGCGCGTCGCTACGTGTATGCATATTCAAATTAGCTCTCCGATCATTTGTTTTCGGTCTCTTCTGGGAGTGCAATAACGGGCAGATCTGCCTCCGTGATCAGTTTGAGCGCCGTGTCACCGGACAAGAACTGGACGAGACGGTTTCCACCACGAGGACGAAACGCGATAGCGCTGGCATCCACATCCGCTGCGACGTCGAGGATCGCAGCAACGACATCTCGACGGTATGCAGTTTCGGTGTCAATCTCCGGGATGGTTCCACGAAACGCACCATATGCCTCCGAAGCCCGTTGTTCAGCCTGTTCGAGAGGGAGCTTGTCGGGAACTCCTTCTCCTTTCTCGATTACGTGGACGACGGTTACGTGGCCATAGTCATAGTCATCGAGTATCTGGGCCGTTTCACGTGCATCCTCTTCGTCTACAACCGGGACGAGAAGACGCTTTGTCAGTGACTTTGTCATCGCTTACTCCCCCGTCTCAGACTGGGAGATGTGCTTATTGCCACAATGAGGGCAGACAGATGCATTTTTATCGAGGCGGGCCCCGCAGGAATCACAGCGAATTTGTTCCGAATTATGGACATCTCCGAGGTACGCCCAGTGCAGTGATTCTGCTCCATCTGGCTGCGATTCTCGGTGGACGTGGTATAGTGAGACAATATCCGTGTTAACTCCAGGACCATCCGGATTCGGTGGATGCTTACGCACGAGTGCGTACACTCCATAGTTCTCAATTTGGAGGACCTCTCCAGCCGCGGTCGCCTCAATCTCCTCTTCAATGGGGACACGAAGCGCGTCAATACGGCGTTCAACGTACGAGAGAACGGCTTTCAGCTCAGGGAGTTCTAACGAGTCGATCCGTTGGATTAGCGCCTCAGGTAAGGTATCCGGTACCTCTGGTTCATCGTGCGGATCACTCATACTCACATCACCATTGTTCAAAAGCAACCTGGTGCTTGTCTAGTGCACGACGCAAACCGTGTGAGTACTGCCATAAGTACGGTTTAGACGTACTTTCGGTGAAGGAAGCAAGTTGGCGGATGGTTCTGTGGCTCGGACTAGCCCGTGTACCGATCCCAATTGACGTTGCAGCAAGCGTGAACTGTGAGACCATATTGGTTGCCATACTACGATAAGATAAATATTCTCCGCTTTTACAAACGATTCAGTAGATGAAGTGGAGAAATATTTCTATTCGTTCTTCTAGTGTGTTACGGATTCTATCGCGGGTATAGCGGACTTCTGGCTATCAAAATCTTGCTAGAATCGGAAACTGTGCCAGAAATTAATCAGACACCAAACGGTAATTTAAAAGACGATACGGACCTAATCCTGGAGTATAAATATGTCTCTTCAGATCGATACCGTCGACGAACGAATTCTGTATTATCTGTCGCAGGAGGCCCGCCACACATCTGCACCCGATATCGCGGAGAAAGTCGATGTTTCAGCGCCGACTGTGCGGAATCGAATTCGTCGTCTCGAAGAAGCGGGCGTAATCCAAGGATATCATACCGATATTAATTATCAGAAGGTTGGAGGACGGCTCACAAACCATTACGTCTGCAGTACGGGATCTCGTGACCGGGAGGAGATGGCCCAACGAGTCCTCGATGTACCAGGCGTGATAAATATCCGAGAGATTATGTCTGGCAAAGGCGATCTCCGGATTACAGTTGTTGGGACAGATACCGACGATCTCACGCGAATTGCACAAGAAATTACATCACTTGGTATCGAGATTGACGACGAGGATCTAATCCACCGAGAGTATTTTCGCCCCTATTCCCCCTTCGGCCCCCGTGATGAAGAGTTGGCATCACCAGTCACTGGTGTTGCAGGGCTTGCTGGCGATACAGATGTCATTGAAGTTATTGTCAGAAAAGAAGCGCCAATTGCGGAAAAGACGCTCCAAGAAGCGAACGAAGAGGGACTCATTCCTTCAGATGTGTTGGTCGTCAGAATCAATCGTGATGAAGGGACTATTACGCCAACAGGACAGACCGTGATTAAAGAGAACGATTTTGTTACAATCCACTCCCGGTCCGGGGTTACTGAAGAGACGTTGACTACGTTCACTGGCCAGTGATCCGTTACAGTGGTAGCGAGGCGAAAGCCCATCCCTTCACAGTAGATGCCGAAGTTCGGAAGGGAATCACTCGGTGACCTCCTCCACGGCCTTCAGGCCGTGGCATCCGGCCACTGGATGACCGGCCTGCCGAAGCAGGACGTGACGGTTCCAACCCGCACTCAGAGGGAACCAGCAGCAGACCGGCGAAACTCTCGTTTTCTCTCTCGCTGTAGGGCTGTGGCCCGGTCACGCAGGTCCCATCGGAATCGATGTCATTGCCGTGTGACGAACAGACCGCGTTCGTCACTGCCCCTTGTCTGTTGGGGGCCAGCATCTCACCGATTCCGTAGCAGTTTCTGGTAGGTCGGGCCACGGCAAAACTTTCGGTCGGTCACCCAGCCCGACCACAGTCCGGTGGTTTTTCCCACAGAGTGTCCGCTTGGTCCCCGCCTGTTCACTCCTTGGTTCCGACTCGGCGTCGGAACACTCTCGCCTCGCGGGCGGGGTTTTCGCCTCGAATAGCAGATAAGTGAGGTAACGCTTGGAGAAACAAATGATTCAACTCTTGCGATAGTTTACCTGTCTTAAGGGAAAGGTAATATGGGACCTTCGTCATCTCGTACTGCCCGAATTGCGGGTGCTCTAGAGAGAGGCCTCAAAAGATCTGTCTTCATCGGTATCCGAGGGATGCTTGTGGCCGGGACAGTGGCGGTTGGCTGCCTATTCATCGGCAGTGTGCTCACTGTCATAAATAGCCCGCTGGCACCAGATGCCTTTTTATCTATCGAGAGTGATCCATATTTTTATCTCTCAGCAGCTATCGTCTCGATATTCATCGTCCAAGCGACCGGCTCGCTGATCTTGTATAAATTCCTCACCGGTATCGAGGACCAGCGGTCTCAGTTCGTTATTTTAATGAGTTATATCGGATTGGGTTCTGGAGGGGCAGCCCTCCGGTTTACTCTCCCACAGTCGATCGAGTTTATCCTCCACCTTCTGTGACCAGCAAGAGTGTTTCTAGTCAACTACCACGGGCGCAGTGGACCGTGTTATAGGCTGAACAGGCGCAATACCACGGCGTTCACGCCGTGGATACGCGCCGTCACTTGGGAGAGCATCAACGTTCGACAGCACTCTGAGTTTCAGAATACTGGCGTGTAAGTGACAGGCAACCCTACTAACGGGTAGGAATCGGTCGGAGCGGATTCCGAACCGTCCTATGGAGGCGGCCTGTCCGCCCGCGTAACGAGGTCAATAGTGGGCTCGCCGCGGTCGTATCGGGTGATTCTCGGTGTTCACGGGTCAGCAGAGCGTCTGAAGGAACTGAGTGTTGGAACCTGTTCCATCAGGTCTGCCAATAGGAACGAGTGAGGAGTACAAAGACAGGGAATATCTCTAGTCGGCCCACCCACATCAGGAATACCATCAAGAGTTTCGAACTCCGGGGGAACGGCAGAAAGCTGTTCATCGGTCCGACCAATCCTATGCCCGGCCCGACGTTGCCCAACGTCGCGGCGACTGCACTTGTCGCTTCGAACGCTGTCAGACTTTCACCTGAAATGCCGATGGTGATTATTATGAGAGTCCCGAGGGCGAAGATAACGAGATAGAGGACAGTAAACGTGAAAATCCCTCGAATCGCTGTCTCATCGATAACTTGACTTCCAAGCCGAACAGGCTTGACGACTTCCGGATGGGCCGCAGTAACCAGCTCCCGGCGAAGCGCTTTCAGCATTACGATCCACCTGATTACTTTGATACTACCGCCGGTACTCCCCGCTGAGCCGCCAATGAACATCGCGAACAAGAGAACGAACTTGGTCTGTTGTCCCCAGAGATTGAAGTCCATACTTGCGTAGCCAGTCGTCGTGACGATAGATGCAATCTGAAAGGCTGCATGCCGGACGGCCGGCTCAACGCCTCCTGTGAGCATCTCGCTCCCAAAATTCGTGAATAGTAGCCCTGCAACGAGTGCGGTGAGGATACCGATAACGCCAATATAGCCCTTCACTTCGACATCGTTCCTCACGGTCTGGAGGTCGCGGTTCCAGAGATGCCAGAACAATGCAAAGTTCGTCCCCGCTGCGATCATAAACGGAATAATGAACCACTGGACAATTGCGGTGAACGCCTCAATCGATCGGGCTTCCGGTGAGAACCCGCCTGTCGGCATCGTGGTGAAGCCGTGTGCGATCGCATTGTACAGCGTCATCTCGGGGGCTAGTCCCACACGGTGAAACGCGTATAGTCCGACGATTTCGAGGATTGTAAGACCGACATATAGTCCCCAGAGTGCGCGTGCTGTTTCAGCGATTCGGGGGGTAAGTTTCTCAAGTCCAGGGCCAGGAGCTTCCGCATCCATCAGCTGGGCTCCGCCAACGGAGAGTTCTGGGAGAATCGCGATCGCAAGAATGACGATTCCCATCCCTCCAAGCCACTGAGTCTCCTGTCTCCACATCATCAGTGCGCGGGAATGGTTCTCGAAGGAGATACTCCCCATAACTGTGGACCCCGTGGTTGTGAATCCACTCATCGTCTCGAACAGCGCGTTAACTGGGAAACGGAGTGTCGAACTCGCCCCATAGGACGTGAAAGCCCCTTCGATCACGTAGGGGACCGCACCAACTACGCTAACTAGGAGCCACGTCAGCGCCACCATAAGGAACGCTTCGCGCGGTCCGAGAGCATCTGCAGGATCGTTATGCGTCTGTTCCAGCCCCCAGCCCACGCTAAACGCAATAACGATCGTCGCGAGAAATGTCGAGAGCCCACGGCCATAATAAAGCGAGAGTATGACAGGAAACAGTAACGGAATGGTGAGCCACTTTATAACACTCCCTGTTAGACTAGTAGCTGCCCGCCAATCAGCTCGTATTCTTGATATCATTACTCAATTGACTTGCCGTCTGCATCCAGTAATGAACCCGACTTTCCTGTCCACATATCTATAACTAAATTGAAGGTTTGAAAATATGTAAATTTTAATATAATTTCACTAATCAACGTGTATTTTTGTGTAGAGCCTGAGCGACACTGGATTTGGGCCTGTAAGCACCCAATCTCTGATTGTCTGAGCCACATCCCGAATTACTCTTGATTCCATTGGCTCACTCAGAGGAATTAGTCCTTCGCTCTTGTGTAGCAGGGTTACTGTCGGGTTGGATGTATTTCAGCCGTCCCAGCCGCCATACTCCGTGGCAAACTCACGTCCGGTGCACTCGTCAGGAGTCAACCCAAACAAGCGGAACTCAACGTCCTCGAAGGGAATCCCCCAGACACCGAGATCAGGCGGGAACTCTGCGTTTGCGGCTAGGCTGGCGTATGCTTGCTCTGTGTCGGCGTCCTCGATCTCGTAGATCTCGCCCGTCACAACGACACTCCGCCAGATCGCGGGGTCGTCTGCGTCTTGCTCGTACACTGTGAGACAGACGTTCGGGTTGGATTCGATCGCTTCACTCTTCCGGCTGCTGTAGCCGCCACCCCACTGCATCGGAAAGACCATCTCTTCTGCATCGTAGCCGAAGGAGATCGGAATCGCATACGGTTGTGTGCCGTCGACCAGTGCCAGCACGCCGATGCCATTTCGAATGAGCACTTCATCGATTTCCGTGTCGTCGAGGCGTCTCACTATATCAGAGATCCCATTCCACTCGCCTAAAGATTTCTCGCCGACTGGCTGGTTGCGGGTCTGGCGCCGGGGTGCTGTGGGCGAGAAATAGGTGCATAATGGTGTTACACACGCGAGAGAGGCATCCACGACCAGTGTAGCTTCAAGCCTGAACGTGTGAGTTCTCGTGGCTGATATTCATACCAAATACGAGGAACTTCTCTGACGCCGTGCAAGATACAGGGTGCGAATTGACCGCTGACTTTTTGTCAGATAAGATATATTTTTATGAACAGTCTGCTGAATACAGCGTGCGTATGTTGCAGAGCGATTCGCCCTGAATCGCTTGTGAAGTTGATATACATAGTTACCGTCGAGGCCTATTACAAAATGTGGGCCGGGGGTGCAAGACGTAGAGGTTTGATGCAGTGCGACGGGAACGGCCCACGAACGGAACGTGCCCTATCCAGGCAGCTGGACGGCCATATTCAACGCTTGTGGGAGCAGGACACTGATGAAGATCTGGGTCCACATTGCGAACGTCGTCGGGTACGTTTTCGTGTTTTTGACGTGTGAGAGCGTTTCCTGAGCCTCTTCGTATCGCTCTCGATCATCGATGTTCGAGAGCTTGGCGTCATACGGGTCGTCTACGGCCTCCTTGAGTTCTTGCTCTAGCGACCGAATTTTCTCTTCTTTTTTCTGTTTCATAATCGAATGCGTCCGGTACATTGAATAGGCGATTGTCACCACGCCGACAATCCAGACAGCCGAGAGCGCCACTTGGAAGACCGGACCCGGCGGTGGATACGGTGTGGACAGAAACTGCGAGAGGAGCACCGGCGTGTGCGTTTGCAGGAACCAGAGGAGCAGGATTGCCGTGTAGATGTAGTACGAGCGTTTGAGGAGTTCCCCGACCGGTTCGAACCCACCCAGATTCCGGGGGTCATAATAAAAGAGGCCGAAATCAGCTTTCGCAATCCGCCGTGGGATGACGAGATGCACAGCGACGTAGGAGATCCCGAGTTCGAACAGGATCGGGATGATGATGAGCGGAAAACTGACCGTCTGTGCGTACAGCACCAGGCCAATGCCACTGATATCGAGAAGCCGGGGAATTCCCATCACGAACACGAGGAATGTGTAGTAGATGATGAGTGTAGCGACGTATCCTATGACTCTGATCCGGAACGAAACGAGTCCGTCAAACTGACTCCGAATCGATGGGTCGATATCAAGATCGCCGTCGGCGATTCCGAGATTGATCACGGCGTCGGAATAACTGCGGTGGATATACCTGAGTCCGATGACACCAAGAATTGTCATCGCCGGGATTGCTAGTGAGTTCGGCTGTGCGAGCCACGAACTCTTGCCGGAGACGAGGTAGTTGTACACGTCAAACAGGCCATACTCGATGACGAGTCCGACTGCAACTAACAGGTACGGTGGATAGAAACTCGGTCCGGGGAGTGCTTCTGAAAGCCTGCCGAACCCAAACTTCTCTGCGATAATTTCAATCAGTAACCGGTCTCGATACGTCTCCTCATCGGTCATAGTCTGGAGTTGATATCCCAGTTATATATACCTAAGTTCTCTTGTAGTGTACTTGATCCGAGGATTTATCGATATCCCGGGAGACGACGATTAGACATTGAATTGTTATTTCTCGACTCTTGTATAGTCGGTTAACTGTAAAGTTGCAGGTCGCACCCAGCGTGATTGTCGGTTTACACTTATTAATAGTGCTGCATAGATGCTATATCGGTCACGCCCTTCCTGTCTCAAACAAGCCAGGCATCACCACTGCGACCGGGAGGATGAGCACCGTGATACCCAACAGCAATAGCGGCCCGAACTGTGGATCAATGCCGAGAACCGATGCGACCGCTGTCGCGATTGGGCGTGTCTCGTTCTCAAGGCCTTGGCCAGCGATCCCAGTCGATGCGATCGCGATGCCGGCCGTGATGAGGGCTGGCGGGCCACCCGCTTTCAGCGCACGGACGGGCCGATTTGAGGGACCCTGCTTAGACATCTACGATGACTTCCTGGTAAATTGGCAGACTCATTGTACAAATCAATTGATGAACTCTCGGGCAAGCGGGTACTCCCACGGCGTTCAGAAGATCGTTGATCGTTGCGACGAGTGTGAAGAGGCTTGTCCGAAGCCACGTCAGGCCGGCAGCGAACAGTAACACCGTCCCCAGCAGGCCGACGATATTGGCGAGTGGTCCGGGGAGGGGAGACCACGAGACCATCTCCCCGCCAACTGTCATCGTATCGGCACCCAAGAGGAACGTCAGGAAGGCGGCGAGACTGAGAAGCAACACTGAGACGGGCCAGTTCAATGCATTTCGGGCGTTCGCTTTGATGAATGTGTGATATGCGTGAGTCGGTCGATGCTCAGTGCGTCTTGGAAGTAGAGTAGTTCAATCGTCCGCTGCGGACTCGGCAGTCTCTGTGGTCTTAGCGTCAGTATTTCGAGCGAGGTCCTCGACTAGTGCATCGACAGCGTCGTCGATATCTGCAATTTGGTCAGTTTGGTCGTCGATAGTGTCTGCGATTTCTGCAGTGGATGATGCGATTTGATCGGCTGCGGCCGTCGTCTGGTCGACCATACTGGCAACTTCCTCCGTCGATGCCGCTTGCTGATCAGTTGCATTGGCAACCTCAGTGATACCCTCGCTGACCTCCGACACGGCCCCGTGGATGTCGTCAAGAATTTCGACGGCTTCGTCAACCGTTGCGATTCCATCCTCAATGCGGGCGTTGTTTTCTTCGAGTGACTTCACTGCGCTCTGGGTGTTCTCCTGCACGTCGTAAACCATTTCTTCGATCTCGCTGGCGTGCTCCTGTGATTCTTCAGCGAGTTCTTTGACCTCGTTCGCGACGACTGCGAACCCCTCGCCTGCGTCGCCGGCTCGCGCGGCCTCAATGGAGGCGTTCAATGCCAATATATTCGTTTGGTCTGCAATATCGTTGATTACCTCTACAATCTCGTCAATTTCGACGACACTATTCTGAATCTGTCCAACGTCGTCAGAGACGTCAGTGGCGGCTTGCTGTATCTCGGCCATCGATGCTTTGACTTCCGAGGCGGCGTCCTGCCCGTCGTCAGCGAGCTCTTTCGCCTGTTGACTGGCTGCTGAAACCTCTTCCGAAGAGGAGGCGATTTCTTCGACGGCTGCCGAGAGGTTGGAGACTTCCTCGGCAACCTCTTCCATTCCTTCGTACTGCTCGGCGGTTCCATCCCGAATTTCACCGATACGCCTGGCAATTTCGACAGATGACTCGTGTAATTCTGCCAGAGAGGTTTGGACTTCGCTCGCACCCTCGTGATCGTATCCTTCTTCTGCGTCGATGCCTTCCTCAATGTCGTCGATCTCTGTATCGAGATCGTCCCCGATGTCGTCGGAAATCTGTTGGTCGAGTGCTGCCGAAGAGCTCCCGTCATTCGACATAGTCATAGGTGGAAAGGATGTCTCACTGATCAACCTAGGCCTGCAAGAATCAGATATGAAAATTCTATCTGCCAGTGATCTCAAATTAAGCTGCTATCTCTCAAATCTGCCGTTTGGCTGTAGCTGCCTCAAAGTCGGCCTCGCGCAACCCGTGGAGTAACTTATCTAGTCCAGGTCAGGGATGCGCCCAGCCTGGAGGTTATAATCCGATGGGGGCCGGCCGAGGAAAGGTGACTGAAGTGGTCATTTCAGTTTTGTCAAGATTAAGATATTGATATGAGCACTGTCCAATATGGATTCAGCACTCGCCTCCTCCGTAGCTGGTTGTAGTGTGATGACGACTGACGGTGTCGAACTCGGTACCGTAGAGAACATCACAGTCAACGTCAAGACGGGAAATCTTGAGCACCTCCGTCTTGATCCGGACGGTCAGCAGACTCGCGGCTTCAAGCGAAACGACGAGGGACAGCTCCTCATTCCGGCTGATCGAATCGAAGCAAAACATGATTACCTGCTCATTGCTCCACCACGATCAGAGTAGAAGCAGTCAGTCCAAATTTGCCTTCTCAGGAGATCGCAGTCAGGCGCGTGAGTGGGTTCTAGATGTCGCTATCGCTGGAAAGTGGGCGGTGTTCTGATCGTCGATCGCCAGTTAGCGAGCCTATTCAGGATGATCAGCACCTAACTGTTCCACGTCACGACTGATGACAACGAAGTGTTCAGTGTGCCCCTGATCGAGACGCCTGATATTGATCTCTACGGGGAACGTCGATCCATCACGACATCGGTAGGTGCTGTCCACTCGTTTGCTTTCTCCGGGCCGCATTTGTTTCCAGAGTGATGTCGCTTCGTCCGGTTCAAGTTCTGTGTCAAGATCCCACACGGCCATATCAGTCAGTTCTGCTTCACTGTAGCCGGTCCGCTCGCTGAGCTGCGGGTTAGGATTGGTGACATCCTCCCGCGCCTAAAGACGCGGGCCTCCCACCCGGTGTTGGCCGGGCAGGTCAATCCTGAAGGTTGGGAGTCTAAGGTTTGCTGGACAGTCAGCAGTGGCTTTGCCACGAAGCCGTTACTCGTACCCTGTAAAGGGCTTCGAGCTACCTGTTGTTTAACGACTGTCGGCGTGGGCGGCTTACCTTTTGATTTCGGCTACGAACCGTGGCAAACACCGAGTCAACTGCCAGTTCTCCACGCACAGTGCGTAGTACGTGGCTTGTGACTTAAATCGTCGGATTCATCTGGTGGCTGAAGCCACCAGTATTTTCCTCGAATCTCTATAAGCCGACGGAAAAACTAGTTCGGCGACGGCTCAGTCGTTTCGGGTGGGAATCTCACCGGCCGGCACGATTTCACATTCGGGTAGATCAGCCAGCACGTCTTCGGGGCCTGGCGGGGCGTACACCGCAAGCAGTTGCAGCGTCTCCCAGCCGGTGTTTGTGGTTCCGTGCTCGACGCCCGCCGGAATGTAGATCATCTCGCCGGGCCCAACCTCCTTCGTTTCACCGGCGACGGTCTGCTCGCCTTCGCCGCTGATGAAGTAGAGGATCTCGTCGCTGTCGGGGTGAGTGTGGATATCGTGACCCTTGCCGGGTTCGAGGTTTACCACGCCGGCACTGAGTCGTTCCGATCCGTTCACGTCCGGGGTCGCCATCCACTTCAGGGTCCCCCAGTCGAACAACTGTGTCGAGACGTCTCCGCTACTGATGAAGTTCTCTTCTGGCATTACTACGAAATGCTATGTGTTGCCAGTGAAGTATAATTCTACCGACGGTTAGGGACCTGATCCGGATTTTTGACCAGTGTGAGTCTAGTTACGAGCGATAGGTAACGAGACTTATTAGTCAAGGTCATAGCTCATTCCATCGAGATAACTCAATCTTGCTTTTTCACCACAATATTCAATATCTGTCCGTCGGTTGGTATCAATTGGCTATGAAGTTCACACGTGAGGAGTCGCTCACACGACTCGAAGCAACGGTATCGGGTGGCGAACCGATCATCGGTGCGGGGGCGGGGACGGGCATCTCTGCGAAGTTTGCCGAGCGCGGCGGTGTCGACTTGCTCATCATCTACAACAGCGGCCGTTACCGGATGAACGGTCGCGGATCGCTGGCCGGTCTCCTACCCTACGGTGACGCCAACGAGATCGTCGTCGATATGGGCCACGAGGTCATCCCGGTCGTCGAGGATACACCTGTTCTGGCGGGCGTCAACGGGACAGATCCGTTCCGCGAGATGGACGTGTTCATCGAGGACCTCAAGCGGCGGGGCTTCTCGGGCGTCCAGAACTTCCCGACAGTTGGCCTCATCGACGAAGATAGCCAGTTCCGTCAGAACATCGAGGAGACGGGTATGGGCTACGACAAGGAGGTCGATATGATCCAGGAGGCCGCCGAGCAGGATATGCTGACCTGTCCGTACGTCTTCAGCGAGGCGCAGGCCCGCGAGATGGCCGAGGCTGGCGCGGACGTCATCGTCTCGCATATGGGCCTGACCACTTCCGGGGACATCGGCGCGGAGACAGCGCTCGATCTCGAAACGGCGGCCGAGCGCGTGCAGGCTCACCACGATGCCGCCAAAGACGTAAACGACGATGTGATGGTCATCTGCCACGGCGGCCCGATTGCCTGGCCTGACGACGCCGAGTACGTCCTCAACAACACCGAGGGTGTGGTCGGTTTCTTCGGCGCGTCCAGTCTCGAACGCCTCCCCACCGAAGAGGCCATCCAGAACCAGGCCCGCGAGTTCAAGGAGATCGAGTTCTAGTATGGCCGTCGTTATCATCGGCACGCTGGACACAAAGAGCGAAGAACTCGGCTTCGCCCGCGACGTGATCAAAGCGCAAGGCGTCGACGTTCACATCGTCGACGTCGGCGTGATGGGAGATCCCGCATTCGAGCCGGACACGTCAGCGAGCGAGGTGGCTGAAGCCGCCGGCACGACGCTGGATCACCTCCGGGACAATGCAGACCGCGGCGAAGCGATGGAAGCGATGGGCGACGGTGCAGCTGCTGTCGCCGAACAACTCCACGATGAGGGCGTCCTCGACGGCGTCCTCGGCCTCGGTGGGTCGGGTAACACCTCCATCGCGACGACAGCTATGCGGGCGCTGCCCGTCGGCGTGCCCAAACTGATGGTCTCAACGATGGCTTCGGGCGACACCGAACCCTACGTCGGGTCCCGCGACATCGCGATGATGTACTCGGTCGCCGACATCGAGGGACTGAACCAACTATCCCGACAGGTCATCGCCAACGCCGCACTCGGGGTAGTCGGGATGGTTGCCAACGAACCGGACGTCGAGGTCGAGGACCGACCGACCATCGGAATGACGATGTTCGGCGTCACGACGCCCTGCGTCCAGGCGGCCCGCAAGATCCTCGAAGCGAAGGGCTACGAGACCATCGTCTTCCACGCAACTGGAACCGGGGGCAAGGCGATGGAGTCGCTGATTGAGGAGGGCATCATCGACGGCGTGCTGGACGTCACCACCACGGAGTGGGCCGACGAACTTGTCGGCGGTGTTCTCAGTGCCGGCCCTGAGCGACTCGATGCCGCGGGCAAGGCGGGCATCCCGCAGGTGGTCTCGACCGGGGCACTCGATATGGTGAACTTCGGGCCGCGTGAGTCCGTACCCGAGGAGTTCGAGGGGCGGCAGTTCCACGTCCACAACCCGCAGGTGACACTTATGCGGACGACGCCCGAGGAAAACGCCGAACTCGGCGAGATCATCGCCGACAAACTCAACGCTGCGACCGGTCCGACCGCGCTCGTCCTGCCGATGGCGGGCGTCTCGATGATCGACGTCGAGGGCGAGGACTTCTACGATCCCGAAGCCGACGCGGCGCTGTTCGACGCCCTGCGCGAGAACCTCGACTCGGATGTCGAACTCGTCGAGATGGACACCGACATCAACGACGAGGCATTCGCGGAGACACTCGTGGAGACACTGGATGGGTATATGCGCGCGGCGGGTCTCGGTCCCGAGACGTAAGATCGGCCTGTACGGCCGCGATCACGTCCGACTCGGTCACCACTGATAGCTCCACGACGAAGACTGCGCATTCGGACTCGTTGTCGTCATCGTCTCGTTCTTCAGCTGAGACGGACACGTCTGGCGTCTTCTTGTCGCTGTGTCGGACAGCGTTGTGCAACAGGTTGCGACGCACCGAGGTGGCTATCTCGTCGGCTCGGGCGCTTGTGACTTCTCCCACGAGTAAAGTCGTTGACTTTCTCCTTGACCTCGTGTAAATGGCAGATACGGAGTCTCTCACCGCCGACAAGAGCTCTTCTCGAAAGCCCTAATTGTATACTCGAATCCCAAAGGACAAACGTCGCTCCCCCCTACAAACAGTTATGAGCGAGTCAAAAGACACGGACGCCGGGCCAAAAATATCAGTTGCAGTCGTTGATAAGACACACGCGAACGAGATCCCGGACAATATTGACTCAGAACTGTATACGACAACCAGACCAGAGTCATCGTTGGTTGAGTTTACCGTCGACCCTGACAGTGAGCTGGCAGAGGCACTCAGGCGGAACGGATTCGACGTGTGAAATAATATACTGGTGAGCGCTTTCTGTTGAGGTGGACTCGTCGACGTTCTTCCCGAGTGGCGCTTCTGACCTGGTTCTTGTCCACAGCAGGATCTCACCCAGTACAGGTCAAATCTATCCGAATCAGATCAGGGTCCGCCTGCAAGACATTGCGGTACGTGCAGCAATCAGAACCGCTGTACCACGAGAAACGGTCGGAAGACTCTGGACGGAGAGCTGACCTGGCTGTAACATAGTTCGGTTGGGATAACTTGAGTATGATACCGCACATTATATCCGAACGGCGTCGTTCGATAGGCTGAATGGTCTCACTGTTGCTGATCGCTGGAATCGCCGTAGCAGTGTTCGTGGGGTTCAATATCGGCGGTTCATCGACAGGCGTAGCATTCGGGCCGGCGGTCGGTTCGCGTCTCACTCGGAAAGCGACTGCCGCGGCGCTGTTCGTCGGGTTCTCATTCCTCGGTGCGTGGACCGTCGGTCGAAAAGTCATCACGACTATGAGCAGCAGTATCGTTCCAGCGGTCCAGTTCACGCCTATCGCGAGCGTCGTCGTCCTGTTCTTCACTGGACTTTCGTTGCTCGTGTCGAATCTGTACGGTGTTCCGGCCTCGACGTCGATGACGGCCGTCGGAGCTATCGTCGGACTGGGCCTTGCATCGGGGACGCTCAACCAGGCGCTGATGTTCGTCATCGTCTCGGCGTGGATTGTCGCACCGCTGTTGAGTTTCGTTGTCGGACTCGTGATCGGACGGTACATCTATCCGTATTTCGATCGCTACGTCGCATTCACGGAGTTCGATCTTCACTTCATCCAACTCGATCGCTCGGGGATGATTCCACGCCCGTACTTGAACAACAATGCCACCCTGCAGGACATCGTCGGGTCGCTCTCGGTAATTCTCATTGCCTGCTATATGGCCTTTTCTGCGGGCGCCTCGAATGCGGCGAACGCTGTCGCCCCGCTTGTTGGCTCGGGCGGGTCGCTCACGGTTGATCAGGGAATCCTACTCGCGGTGGCGGCTTTCGGGGTGGGCAGTTTCACCATCGCTCGCCGCACGCTGGAGACGGTGGGCGACGACATTACCGAACTCCCGATCCTCGCATCACTCATTGTCTCCGTGGTGGGCGCGACGGTCATCACGATGCTGTCCTACCTCGGCATCCCTGCGAGTCTCGCAGTGAGTACGACCTCGACGATCATCGGACTCGGCTGGGGGCGAGCGAGTCGGGCGGCGACACTGGCGGAGCTAGCGACGCCGAAACCCAGGCCTGCGGCGGAGGACGTCGAGATCGCCACGGGGGCGTTGGCCACGTCACGGGCCGAGGAGGTACCCGCTAGTCCAACGATCGGGGATATCGCTCGACACGAAGCACCGGCGGAGAAGCCAGCGGAGTTACCGGAGGTGCCAGAGGTTGGTGAAAAGGGGTCGGTCGACCTCGATCAAAAGAGCCTCTTCGACCCAGCGGCGGCCAAACGCATCGTTTCGATGTGGGTCTTGACGCCCTCGCTGGCGGTGGGCGCCTCCTACCCCGTGTTTCTGATCTTGTAGTGTGACTCGCTAGGATCTCTTCGTGAAGCAGTTACCGCTCAGAACCCATATTGCTAGTAGTTGAGACGATAGTACTACTTGTACGTCTTCATTCCGAAGGCTCGCACGGGAACGCAGCACTTCCATTCAACGAGGTCCAGCAGTCGAGGTCCCCTTGAGAATAGATCCGTGGCTATCGTTGTAGAATCTGTTTTCCTCACGACACCAACAATATTGCTAGCAGCAGGGTTTCGACGCGAGATCCGACGACCACAAAATTAGACTTGTCTAATCTCTATTTTTGATACAAACTACTATATATTTTGCCGCACACCGACTAGCCGACAATGAATGACACGGGACAGTCGCAACCGAAGTACAGCGTCTCACGCAGAAGAGCCATTACTGGGGGTACAGGACTTCTCGCCGCTAGCCTCGCCGGATGTACTGGTAGGTCCAGTAGCAACGATACCGAACCTACGAACGGCTCAGGAAACGATGGCGCGAATGGCGACGGCCCTGCCGTCGCAGTTGCGTCCTTTTTCAGTTTCTACGACTTTGCTCGGAATATCGTCGACGGGACGCCCATCCAAGTGAACAATCTCGTTCCGACCGGATTGCACGGTCACGGGTGGGAGCCGAACGCGAGCGTCACGAAAGACATCATCGAAGCGGATGCGTTTCTCCACGTTGGTCCGGGATTCCAGCCGTGGGCCGACCGTGCGATTCAGACGCTCAAAGACGACGACGTCGACACGCAATTGATCAACGTCCGCGAGGGCGTCGAACTGGTCGAGCTCGCGGCGACTCTGGACCCCGAGGAGGAAGGCGTCGGGAAGCAACAGGGTAAAGATCCGCACTTCTGGCTTGATCCCGACCGGGCGAAGAAATCGGTCGACAACATCGCCGATGGATTCGCTAGACTCGCTCCCGACCAGGAACGGTCGCTTCAGGCGAACGCCGAGACGTACAAATCCGACGTCCTCGAACAAATTGATCAGGACTACCAGGCCATTTTCGACGCGGCAGACCGAGATGTGGTGCAACTGGCGGCGCACAACGCCTTCCAGTACATCGGCGTCACGTACGACGTACAGATGGTTCCACTTGTGACGAACCTCGCAGCCAGTGGCGACGTCAAGCCCTCGGACATCGCCGATGCGAAGGGAGTCATCAAGGAGAACGATATCCAGTACATCGCCAACGGTGTCTTCGAGTCGCGGAAGCCAGCGAAGCAACTACTCGATGAAACACAGGTAGAGGGGTACCTTCCTGTTACCCCGTACGCGGGGGTCCGAGAGGACTGGGTCGAGAACAACTGGGGGTACAAGGAAATCGCCTACAACATCAATATGCCCACGTTCGAGGTTGTGCTCGGCAACAAACAGCCCGAGGAAGCCGGTCCCGATGGCTGGGCAGACGAGTGGATGAACTTCGAGTGAACCTCTAATGCGCACACAAACCTCTGCGAGCCCCACGAGTTCGGGAACGGCAAGCAGCACCGAGTCGGCCATCGAACTATCCGATGTCGACTTCGGATACACCTCTTCCCCGGTGGTCGAGGAGATCTCTCTTCGGATCGACCCCGGCGAGTACGTTGCGGTCGTCGGTCCGAACGGGTCGGGGAAATCGACGCTGATGCAGTTGATGTTAGGGTTGCTCCGACCGGACGAGGGAGTTGCTCGGCTCTTTGGCGAACCCTCACATCAGTTCGACGACGGCGAGCGGATCGGCTACGTCGCCCAGCATGCCAGCGCCTCGAAAGAGATGCCGATCACCGTCCGCGAAGTCGTAAAGATGGGTCGGTTCCCGCATGTCGGCTTTGGTCGCCTCTCCAGTGAGGACTGGGATATCGTAGATCGGGCGCTTGATACGGTCGGTATGGCGGCGTTTTCCAATCGTCGTGTGACACAGTTGTCGGGCGGTCAGCGCCAGCGGGCATTCATCGCCCGTGCGCTCGCCAGCGAGGCCGACCTGCTCGTCCTCGACGAGCCGACTGTCGGGGTCGATATGGAATCAGTTGAGGCGTTCTACAATCTCTTGGATTCACTGAACAGCAACGGTATCACGGTCCTGCTCATCGAACACGACTTGGGCGCAGTTACCGAACACGCCGACCGCGTCATCTGTCTCAACCGGGAGATATACTTCGACGGATCAGCCAACGAGTTCGTCGAGAGTGACGCCCTGGCTCGCGCATTTGGCACCACAGCGAATCTGCTGGGTGGGTCTCGATGACTTACCTATCTGTTGTTCCGCTTCAAGCGGGGCTGTTGGACGGTGTGTTCGGTCCATTTTACTGGTTCCTGAATTACTGGTCGGAGGTTATGTCGTGGGTTGCCGGCCAGACAGGCCTCGAAATACTCCAGTACGGCTTTATGCACCGGGCAATCTTGGTCGGTCTCTGTATCGGGGTGATGGCACCCCTGATCGGGACGTTCCTCGTTCACCGGCAACTGGCGCTGATCGGTGACGCACTCGCCCACACTGGCTTTGCTGGTGTCGCTGTGGGATTATTCCTCAACGCGGTCCTCGACCTCGGCGTCTCGCCATATCTGACTGCAGTGGTCGTTTCGATGATCGCGGCCCTGTTTATCGAACTCATTTCGGAGGCGACAGACGCTTACAATGACGTTTCGATGGCAATTGTGCTCTCGACGGGCTTCGCGTTGGGGACGGTCCTAATCAGCATCAACGCCGGTGGGCTCGCCGTCGGCGTGAATCAGTTCCTCTTCGGGAACCTCGCGACGGTCTCGCAGGACAGTGCAGCGATACTCCTGCTGTTATTCGTCATCATCATCGGCGTGGTCGGACTGACGCGCAACCAATTACTGTACGTCACCTTCGACGAGACGGCAGCAGCTGTGTCTGGCCTCTCGGTCAGTTGGTACAACCGCATTATGGTGTTGCTGACAGCGATGGTCGTGGTCGGCGCAATGCAGATTATGGGGGTCATCCTCGTGGCCGCGATGCTCGTCGTGCCTGTCGCTGGCGCGTCACAGGTCTCTCGGAGCTTCAACGAATCGATACTCGTGTCGGTCGTACTCGCCGAACTGGCCGTCGTCCTCGGCATCGGTGTCTCCTACTATGCCGAGGCGACTGCTGGGGGCGTGATCGTCCTGCTCGCAGTCGCGATCTACGTGGCCGCCGTCGTGCTCGGAAAACTACAGGCGGCCACCGGTGAGGAAGACACCCCTGAGATGGGCAGCATCGACGTAAGCGACGCCAAACCGAGTGACGACTGACGGCCGCTTCCACAACGAGCCTGTGCGGTGACTCGCGAAGTGAACCTCGGTTGAGATAAGCGTAGCTGTTGACCAGCTCGAAGTTCTGAGGGCAGCTTTGCGGTGGCGTTGTTTCTCTCACTGCTGCCACAAACATCTTCAGGTATTATATCACTCCATTGACCCGAGTGAGGCCAATATGCGTATCCAGCCCGCCCATCCGAAATCTGTTTTGATAAACCGGGTGAAAAACTTCGGATCTTTTGCGCGTCCAGCCCGAATCAGAACTGTGGAGTACGAAATCGGGCCGGAGGAATCGGTCAGCACAGCCGTCGTACGCGCGGTGAGTGCAGTTGTTGGCTGTGAAACACACTCTCTCCGACCGCTGGCGGATGTAATCGATCCGACTGCGTTAGATACGTTGTTCGACCCGCAGTACGACGGTACACCTCGGACAGGCGGACGCCTCTCGTTCGTGTACAACGATTGTTGCATCACGATTGACAATGGTGAGTATCTCACTCTCCAGTTGCTCGAAGACCGTATCTGCGATGAACGCGATCACAAACTCTCTGACAGTTGCGTCCGCTGACGGAGTAGCTAACAGTCGCTCGTCGGGGGATTACTGCTTGGGATCACGGGCGGTCAACAACCCCTGTGCCATAAGTCGCCGGGCGATAACGACCAGGCCATTCCCGAATCCTTCACCGAATATCGCTTGTTCCTCCTTAGTGTCGGGCATAAGCGAACTCACAAGAATCGTCGAGCGGTCGATCAGAAGGAGCCGGCCGATCGCCGTCTCGTTTTCAGTAGCTTCCTCGCCGTGTAGCCACTCGAGGCCAGAGATGAACGTCGTAGCGCCCGGCACGGCCGTCTGGATCTGCTCTTGAATCGACTCCGTCAGCGCGCCGATGAGAAGGTCGACCCCGTTACCGACGTCGTTGAGTCTGGCAACGAGATCCTCGGTCAGCAGTGACTCGTCGCCGACGACGAGAACGACCTCATCGGCCGCGTCCTCGATGAGTTGGTCCGTCCGATTTTCGATCGCGTCCCGCCCAGACATCGCCCATATCTGCTGGACAGGCGTCTCGTCGTCCTGCTCGATGATTTCGACCGTGTCCAGCGCATCGTGGAGTCGCTCGACGCGGTCTTCGTACTGGTCGCGCAGGGTCTCGGTCGCCTCGTCGAGCGGAACCGCCCGGAACTGCTGCGGGCTCGAATGCTGGATCTCGACGAGACCTTGTGCCTCCAGTACTCGAATCGCGTCGTATACCCGTGTTCGCGGAACCTCTGTCATCTCACTCAATTGCTTCGCTGTACCCGTGTGGAGACGGGACAAGCCAACGAAGCATCGCGCCTCGTATTCTTTCAAGCCGAGTTGCTGGAGGACTTCGATTCCTTCCTCCAGACTATTATTATTGGTCATGTGTCCCAACCTCACGGGGGAGTGCCCCAGTGACTCTCTGATAATTTACTCCCGACACGGATAGGTATTGTCACTCCTTTCATAACGGCTAGTGCGGATGCGACGTGATACGGGCAATATAAGCGTCTGAACTCGCCGCATAGATTGCCCTCTAGAATTTGTTGTGATGAATCTAGTTACAGCAGATAACTCCAGATTTCACCGCGTGAGAGCACAAATAAACGGGAGATTAGAATAGTCACCCGTTTAATCACAAAAGAGATATACGGGGTGGAAGCTAAACTCTTCATCGGCACGCAGTCCAGTTCTGTGTCCCAACTACCGTACTGTTGCGTGTCGGCCCGGCCGCTCTCCGTGGCTGGGCTCACAATGACCCACATCGATGAGCAATGATCCAGTCGAAGACCCACAGACCGCCGCGATCGAGCAACTCGAACGGTTCGGGTTGAGTGCCTACGCCGCACGGACGTTCGTCGCGCTTGCGAGCCTCGGCACGGGGACAGCCAGAGACGTCAGCCAAGTGTCGGAGGTGCCACGCACTCGAGTATACGACGCCATCGACGAGTTACACGACCGGGGACTCGTCGATATCCTCCAGTCGTCGCCTAAGCAGTTCTGGGCGATCTCCGCCGAAACCGCGAGTCGGACGTTCGAACACGAGCTACAGCACCGCACGGAAATCCTCCGGACGGCGCTGAGTGAACTCGAACCCATCGAACGACGGGCCGAACAGCGTGGCGTCTGGACAGTAAACGGGCAGACGGCGGTTACGGAACGGGTCCTGGAGTTCTTCTCCAACGCGGACGATGAAATCGTCTATATGACCGTCGAAGGGCTGCTTACCGAGGACCTGATCGAGGGGTTAGGTGAAGCCGCAGAGCGGGGCGTTTCGATCAAACTGGCCGGGGTGTCGACGGAGGTCCAGGAACGCATTCAGGACGAGATCCCCGGCGCGACGATGTTCGAGTCGCTCTGGGTCTGGTCAGACACGTCGGCGGGACGGCTCATGATGGTCGACGGGCGAAAAACCCTCGTGAGCGCGCTCGTCAACGGCGCGGACGCGAGTCTGTCCGATCCGCGGTCGGAGACCGCCATCTGGGGCGAGGGTGACACGAACAGTCTGGTCGTGATTTTGAAGGCGATCTTCACCTGGCGACTCGACGCGGAGGAGCGAACTTGACGGAATCCAATCCGTAGATAAACCATCCATATGAATCCATACCATCAGAACCGACGTGGCCGGGTACCCGCATCAACGTACTGGCGGAATCACTCATGACTACCTCCGATAGAGGGGAAGATCACGGCTCGGTTACCGACGCGGACGGTGACATTCAGGCTGAGTACGACTGGTCGTCGGTAACCCCGAGTACAGCGGTCATCGAGACCGTCGCAATCGCGACGAACAGGGAGCCCACGGCACTCGAACCGTTGTACAAGTCAGTCGATGTGGACGCGTTAGATGCGCTGCTCGCTTCCGACGGGTTCCATTCGACTGGCAGAGTCACTACCGTTTCGTTCGCGTTCGCTGGCTATGATGTAACTGTTCAGAACAACGGGGTAGTCGTCGTCCAGCCGACCGAGCCGCGACACGAATCGGAGTAACACCGGACGAATCCGATACCGAATCATCGACTCGGAAGACTCGATGTCTCTCGTGGGAGACATTGACGTCAGGGACTCGGCAGCGACACTTCTTCAAGGAGCGAATCGAGTACTGTTTCGACCTGTTCGTCAGGGTGGTACCGGACGGCACCGGTTGTATGTTCGAACTCGACGACACCGTAGTCCGCTAACTTCGGCAGGTGGGAATGTTGGAGTTGGATGGCGAGTTCTTCACGGTCCTGCTGTGGACCGTTTTTGGAGTCGGAAGCTCGACTGGATATCTGCTCGACGAGGTCGTCGAACGTCGTGGTTCCGTTAGCCTCGTGGCGCAGGTGGTGAATGATCCGACGTCGATGCTGGTCGGCAACGAGCTGGAGACACCTGTCGAGATCGTGGTTCGTCATAATACACTACTCTCTACCGAGGTCGATCAATTATGCCGATTTTTACACGTGAGAAAATTTTGATTATGTGAGTTACACTCACTGAGTGCACATATCTGCAGTAGTAGTACATTGATCGTCGTAGGCTCTCGAAGCCTACGTCACTCAGTTAATCAAAAAATGTCTACTCGTTAAAATGTCGTTACTTGATTCAGTGGGAGAGCGTTCGTTCCGGTATCCGCTCATCAGCGGAGAGATCACATATGGTACGAAATCCGTTCCGATCGCGTCGAAAAACGCGGCGCCGAGCACGAGAAGCGGTTGACGCCGAGAAGGCGAAAAACGTTCTTTCGGAAGCCGCCGAGGAAGATGTCGAGCCAGATGCTGAGGCTGCAGAGGCACTGAGAGAGGCGGCAGCCGAGGAAACAGCCGAAGTCGCCGAATCGGCGGCGCGCCGCGCCCGCCGCCGCGGTCGAAAAAACATCACTTCCGAGGACGTTGCACAGGCGAACGAACGACATCAAGACCGCGAAGAACGTGGGCGGCGCCGATAACGACCAATCACATCCCCGCCAGGTCCTCCCGAGCGACTAAACGATGCCAGAATGCAACGACTGCGGCGCGTTCGTAACGTCACGATTTGCCCGTGTCTTCGGGGACAACGAGGACAACATCTATGGCTGCCGCGCCTGCCTGCCAGTCACAGCACTGGTCGAGGGACATGCGTCACGGGATACCTCGTGACGCCGATGAATGCTTCCGATCTCGATCGACGCCCGGTGTCGGTGCGGTAATCACCACCAATAATGACAAACCCACGCAACTTCGTTTCAGAATCAACGCTCTACGTATGCCGTGATTGTGGAGACGGCATCGAAGATCCCAACACGAACAACTGTCCTCACTGTGGTGGACCGTTGGTGAACAGTACAGTCCCGCACGATTAGTAGTGAAGTACCTCGGGGACAAGCCCCGAGGCTTCACCGTTTTGTCCAGACCGTCCAGAAACGGACGGATGGACGCAGGCGAATTTAATTCCCCTCGACCTTCCCGAGATGGGTCGGCTGGAATTCACACCCGAACGTGCGATGCGTCCGTGAGGGTCGGCGGCTCCACCCCGCCCGACAACTCCCGTCGCACCGCGCCAAAGACGCGGGTTTTGAGAGGAGTCGCATTTCCAAATTGTCTCAGTCAGCGTTGGGTTAAGATCTTTAACCCATCTTTGTGGGTTTCTGACTGTATCAACTGTACGAACCGTGATTTGGTTAATCTTTCGACGGCCTTCACCCTCGCGGTCAAGCCCCGAGGCACTCGGCCTGCTCCGCCTGTAGAATCTTGCGGAAGCTCACACATTCATCGTCGTCCTCGGGACATAGACTCGTCCGCTAAGGGTTCTCTGCGGAACCTCTGGACGGCGGCTCAACGAATGGTCGCGGGTTCGTCATACTGTCGGACAGAACTCTGTGAAAATCATCGGCACCCCGTGGGTGCCAATATGATTCACGAACTGCTGTCCGACAGTATCAGCTTGGGTCCAAAGTAGCTTTCACCCACATAATCAAAATCCGCCCCGTTATAAAATTCGAGAACACTATCCACCTGACGGCCCTACTTACTGGCGAATGACCAATCTCGTAGAGAGTATGAAAATACCAGCTTCGGAACGCGAATCTTCGGAGGTTGTCGCAGTGCTCGATAGGATTGAGGGTTGCGTCAAGGAAATCAGTCGCGGGTTTGAACGATGGGACGACCCCTACGCCCGGGGACCGGGTCTCTATTTCGTCGTTGAGCGTGGTTCAGTCGCCGAGTTCACGGACCCGATGGGGACGAACCGCTGGCCGGTCGAAGACTGTGCCAGTGTATTCGATGAAGCCGATGCATTCCTCAAGACGGCACGAGGTGTCGCCTTTTCCTGCGACGGCGCAGTTATCATCCACAACGACGGGACGATCCAAGAGGAGATGGTCCGGGTCAATCAGCTATCGACAGCTGAACGGGCACAGACCGGCGAACTTCCCTATGCGGGATGGATGGGGACCCGCCATATGAGTGCGCTGGAAACCGCGACCCGCGAGGAAGTGGTCGCGGCGATCACGCTCAGCGAGGAGGACGGACGAGTGACGACGTTCATTGACGATGGGTTCGAGGACTATCAACGGACATAGGTGACGGAGAGGGCCGTGTGAGTGACTGACCTACGATTGTGAATCCCCGCAGCCGTCGATTCGGGCTTGTTACTCACGTTTCTCGGCGGGCTGACTCTCGTCGTGGCGGCTTTGGGGTTGGCAACTAGGATTCTCACGCCTACCATCTCTGCGTCGTTGTACTCGTCGCCATCGTCACGGCTGTAATGACGCCGCCACTGCTCCGGCGTGGGCTCTGTACCTTGGGCTCTGTACCTACCAGTAGCGGTGATTTTGTCGATTGGCTCTCACCGTACAGTAGTTGCGTTACGAGAAGACATACCGTCTTTTCACGGTGGCTTCACGACCCAGTCGGCGACTGGTTTTATCGTGCTAAATGAGGATGTCTATCACGATACGCGATGGTGGGCAACGGAGCCGCTGTTCAAGTCGGTATTCTTGTTGCGACAGTTGCGGGACTCTGGATCGGGGCCCGACTCCTCGTCGACTCCGTGGTCCGGCTGGCCCGTCGATTCGGGTTGTCGGAGCTCACTATCGGCCTCACCATCGTCGCCGCCGGCACCTCCACTCCGGAGTTGGTGGTCACCGCTGACGCGGCACTGGCCGATCTGGGGGCGATCGCAGTCGGCAACGTCGTCGGGTCGAACATCTACAATCTCGCGTTCATACTTGGCGTCGTTTCGCTGGTTCGGGTCATCCCGATCGAGCGGTCGCTGGTCCACCGCGACGGTGTGGCTCTGGTCGCAAGCACACTCCTCGGTGCCGCAGTTATGTTCGACCGCACGGTGTTCCGTGTCGAGGGTACCGTACTCCTCGTCTCGTTCGTCGCCTACACGGCGTACCTGCTCCTGACTGATGCCGGCCCCTCGGACACGGATCCCGGTCCCGAGAAACAGGGCATACCGACGGCGCTGACCGAACGTGTGACGTTCCGTGGACGCGATGCGGTCCTGCTGGTGCTGGGGGTCGCCGTGGTTCTGGTGAGCGGCGACCTGATGGTGGGGGCAGCCTCCACGCTGGCGTGGGCAGCGGGTATCCCCGACTCGGTCATCGGCGGCACCATCGTCGCTGCGGGCACCTCGACGCCGGAATTCGCCGTCTCGCTGGTGGCGATGCGGCAACGACGGCTCGGAGTGTCCGTCGGGAACGTCGTCGGGAGCAGCGTCTTCAACGTGCTCGGTGTGTTAGGCGTGGCGGCAGTCATCCGGCCGCTGTCGTTTGGGTCCGTCGCGCTCGAGTCCATCGCATGGCTTATCGTCGTCACCGTGGTCATAGTCGCTGCGCTGTGGACGGGCCGACAGCTCTCGCGGCCGGAGGGAGCGTTGTTCGCTGTGTCGGAGGTCGGACGGTGGGCCCTGGGACTGCTGGGTCTGGTCGGATGAGAGACGCTCGGCCGCGATGAGCGTTCCTGCTGCAACCACAGTTTCTGTCGAGCGCGCCGTTGAATTAGGCTGCCCTACCCGAGTAAGGTCTGTTGTAAGTCACTCAGCAGCGAGCCGCGGGAGTACACCGATCTACGACGAAACCGACGTTTGTTCTTCCGGTTCCGCGGCAGGTTCGTCCTCGACGGCATCGTCGGCTCTCTCGAAGTTCGGCTCACCGTCCTTGACCGCCTTGGCCTGCTGTTCTAGCCCTGCGACGTCCATCTCGGCGGCCTTCTCGATCTCGCCAAGAATCTCCTTGATGTCGTCGAGTCCGAGGAGTTCGCGAGTTTCGGGGTCGAATTCCAGGCTGTCCAACCGCTGCCCACTGGCCGCCACATCGCTCCCAGTGAGGTGTTTGCCGTAGCGTCCGACCAGCGAGGTGAGTTCCTGCGGGAGGACGAACGTCGTCGACTCTCCCTGACCGATCGCTTCGAGCGTCTCCATTCCCTTGTCGATGATCGCACGCTCGCCCATCGACTCGGCGGATTTTGCGCGCAGCACCGTCGAAATCGCGTCGCCCTGTGCTTCGAGGATCTGGCTCTGTTTTTCGCCTTGCGCTCGAATGATGTTTGACTGTTTGTCCCCTTCGGCCTTCTCGACCGCACTCCGACGCTGGCCCTGTGCTTCGAGGATCGTCGCCCGGCGTCTCCGCTCCGCGCCGGTTTGCTGTTCCATCGCCTGCTGAACCTCCTGGCTGGGGTTGACCTCTCGAACCTCGACGGACTCGACGCGGATTCCCCATTCGTCGGTGGGTTCGTCTAGTTCCTTGCGGATGCGAGTGTTGATCTCCTGACGCTTGTTAAGCGTGTCGTCCAGTTCCATATCGCCGATTACTGCCCGGAGCGTGGTCTGAGCGAGATTCGAGACCGCCGTCTTGTAGTCTTCGACCTCCAGAAACGCCCTCTTCGCATCCATCACACGGAGATAGACGACCGCATCCGCAGTCACGGGAGAGTTGTCCCGTGTGATCGCCTCCTGGCGAGGCACGTCCATCGTCTGAGTACGCATATCGAACGTGTACGTGCGCGAGACGAACGGGGGAATGAAGTTGATGCCCGGTTCGAGCAGGCTGCGATACTCGCCGAACACGGTGAGCGCCTGTTTGTCGTAGGCGTCCACGAACCGCACCATCTGCCAGACCGTCACCACTGCAAGCAGCAGTACGAGCAGGCCGACGATCCCGAATCCAAGAGTAGAGATCTGCAGCGTGATCAGGTCATTCATATGGTCTGTGTTCAGTCCGCAACCGTATCAAGAGACGCCATTTTCACACTCGTCCGGCTTTTGATTATGTGGGAAACACGAACGCCCCCAGACTCGTGGCTCTTCAGCCGTCCCGTGTGCGCATCCGCCGACCGTATCACGACTGGTCGCGGTCGGCCGCAGACACACCGTCCACCAGAGGTGTCAAGAAGAAGCGAAGACGGCCCCGACGCGGTCGGCAACAAGCACTTACCTCGGCATCGACGGCGAGCCCATCAGAACGAAATGTTGGATTCGTCCCTAGGCCCTAACTCTCCTCTGGGAGGGTTAGCACCACGGTCGTCGTAGAATTTGCGTCCGATGTACTCGTCGCTTACGTTACCGATGATGGTCGTGAACAACTCGTCGGCCGACGCGTACGTCTCCTGTCCGACGGGTCCAATAATCGTAGAGATCGTTTCAGTTCCCTGAGCGTCGGGTGCCTCGATTTCGACCGCTCCGATACGCCTGATGACTGAATCTTGGCCGATCGGAAACGTGAGTTCCTCTTCGAGAGATGCGAGCAGGTGACTTATTTTCATAGGACAGCTAAACTACCGTTTCTCGGCCACCTCAATTGACAGCATTTTACTAATCGAGACGCTTTTTGATTAACCGAGTCACTTGGCTTCTCACCTCGTTGACGGTGACAGTGTGAATCGCCTCGGGGTCAGGCCCCGGGGCATTCGCCTCGGCCGCCTGTAACCTACCCTCCCCTACTTCGCTCGGGATCTAAGGACCCGCTCGCTCGTTGAGGGAAGGGCTTTCGCGTGGACTCCCGTTCTACGCCTCACCAGAGGCAGGAGAGTTGTACTCCCCACTCACGTTCAGCGTCCCTCGATTCAAGCGCACGTCTACGGGTGCGCCTCCATCGTCTGCGTTTTGCCGACGTTGACGAGACGCGGGAGTGATCACTGTAACTGCTGAATATGAGTAAACACCGTTCTTGCTGGATATGGAAGCCCTTGAAACTGGATTACTGCACTGCTTCACTCGCCGTCTGCTGGCACCCCTATTTGATATTCACAACTAGCGCAGACCACTCGAGCGTCTCGTTCGCACACCAGAAATCTCTGATTTCTGGGGACGCCTCCGCCTTGACTTAGGTGAATGTGGACTATTGTAACAGTGTACCAGTTGTCGCCGATCCGGGGTCGGCGACTTACCGAAATGACGTACAACAATCCTCACCATTGCCGGGTAGGTCGGCCGTTGGGTAACGCAGAGGTGGTCAATCTCGTTCGTGAGCTAAACTGCGCGGACTAGGCGCCAGTACGTCGTCCGAATACCCGACGACTGCTCCGAGCTCGATGGCCACACCGACGAGCGTCCACACAGTTATCCGAATTGGGCGCCTATCTCAGAGTATGCCAGACGACGAACGGGGCCGAGACGAGAACTCAGACGACGAACAGCGAAAACAGCCAGAGCGGAAGCGAGAGGATGTGCGCGACCGCGCCAATGAAGATCGAGCGATGAGCGGTGAGCCTGGTGGAAGGCTTGGTGACCTCGATGAGGCACTCGAAACTCAAGGCTATCCAACCACGACGGATGAACTGGTCGAGGCCTTCGGCGACTACGAGATCGAAACGCAAGGTGGGACGGAATCCCTCGAAGAAGTGCTTGCTCCAACCGAAGATCAAACGTACGACTCCGCCGATGATGTTCGAAGCCGGTTACTGGGACTGATACATCGTTGACATCCTCCTCGCGTTCACGCGGAGGAATCCCGAGCGGTGGGAGTTTCAGGTTTGGAGTCCAATCACCGGACTACCAGACCTTTCGGGCACGGGTAGTCCCACAGCATCGGACTGGTGGACCGCTGGCGGTGCCAAGCCGCCGGTACCCCTATCCTCGACCGTGTTTGGCGTCTCGGTGTTGTTTTTGCCACGGGGGCGCCAGCAGGCGTCAGCAGACTCGGGGGTATCGTCTGGTTTGCTTCGAGCAGTCGGCACGGGCACACGCTTCGAGCATATGTGTTCACCGACTGCCCTTTCGGATACTGCCTCGTTAGGTGGGCGGACAGGCCGCCTCCGAAGGACGGTTCGGAATCCGCTCCGTTCCGACCGATTCCTACCTCGATATAGGTTGGCCTGTCACTTAAACGTCACCGTGGGGAACTCAGGAAAACCGTTTGAACAGTGGTCTGTTGCCCGGTGTGACGGCGCGTATCCACGGCCTGGAGGCCGTGGTATTGCGCCTGTTCCGCGTATAATATGCGTACATACTGAAAAAAGCAAGTGAGCTAATAAGATGTATTCGAGCCACTTCCCACCCACTTGGCTCGGAGAATAGCTCCAGAAGCTGGATGCCTCGCATACCTATACAGAGTGATTCAGGGCTCGAACCGGATGACGAGGTGGTCGACTGCCAATCCATACACAGTCATCTTTCTGCCCTTTTCAGAATACCACGTATCGACGGGCTCGACGAATTCCGCCTCACAGAGCTGGTCAATGTGGTAACGCACGTTCTGGAGCGACGTCCCCGCATCTTCCGCAATCGCAGAGACGGGTTTCGGGCCGTCTCGGAGCGTCCGGAGGATTTGCTGGGCTGTCTCCGACGCGATCGCCGAAAGCGCCGCTCCTGAGCCCGTCCCGTCGACGACAATCTCAGTCCGAGTTGAGCAGGAATGCTCGACCGGTTTTCGGGTCGGTAATAGACTCGCCATTAGGCTAGCAGTGTCGGGGGCCCGTCGTTCGGATCCTGCCGAATGGGATGCGTCTGATCAACGTCGCCGCTTGCAGGGACGTGTCTCCCCGCGACAACGCGCGCGGTACACCTCCCGCAGTTTCTCTGTCTCTCATTTCAACTCACGTTTGGGGACTCGGATATATGAGATGGCAGGCGGAGTTTCTCAGCCTGAAATTCCCCCGGTGAGAGGGGCAAGACCAGACTGCAACGTGCGAGCGAGGATTAAAGACGGGTGCAAACACGGGAAGAGCCACAAGCTCAAGCGCGTGAGTGAAGCGAGTACGCGATGAGCAAGACACCGAGAAACTGCAGACTCCGCGTTATGAGTGTCAACGGCTGCTGGTACTGGAGGCCAAGGTAGCCTTCACGAAGGAGTAGTGATCCGAGGAAGGCGATGCTGAATGCGGCCGTCGTCAACAAGAGGAGGCCCAACGAGAGCGCTTGCATCGCTCGGCTATCGTGACGTCGGTAGCCCCGATACGCCTGGTAGCCGACGTAGCCACCAAGGAGTGTCGATGCAAACGCCAGCGCGACGATCAGCCACTCGACGAGAGCTGAAGCCGCCAGCATATCAGAGATTCTCCCACATCTTTGCGAAGCGATCAGCAGTATCGTCTTCGTGCTGTCCAGGGAATGTTTCGGGGTCGGCTCGCGTTACGGCAGCCTCGAAGTCACCGTCATCCAGCGATACAGACACCTCGTCGAGTGTGGCGGCGTACACGCTGTAGTGATTACCATCGGGTTGGAGTTCCGTCCGTTCTTCGAGGAAATCCTGTTTTTTGAGCCGTTCGATCCGCCGGTAGACGGTGGGCTTGGACATTTCACACTGCTCGGCGAGTTGCTGTGCAGACATTGGCTTGACACTCGTTGCGGAGAGGATCTCCCGGGCGTACTCGTCACTGAGAACATCCAGAAGGGCACCGAGGTCCGGGTCCTCACTCACGTGTTGACAGCATGACGACCGGCTGTATAAAAACCCCCACAGATTTCTGATCCAGAGAATCCGTGTGGAAACTGAAGAGAGCACACAGAGTTTGCCGGCTGACTGGGAACAGAGCCCCGCTATGTACTGATAGGGATTATCGTAACTGTTCGGAGATTCTCGCCGTATCGTCCGGCGAGAAATCTATGGAGACGTACGATAATCCCTATGAGAGCTATCTCAGGACGTTGGACAACCAACCGAGCGAGCAACAGTGATCAGTTGATCCGTCTCGACGCTAGTCCCACGGACGGTGTATCGATACTGATCACACGTCCACGACAGCGAGGTCGTGGGCCCACGGTCGAGCGTTGCAGGCCGACCGTCGATAGTCAGATCACGTTCGTCCGGATCGGGGGCATACGTGAAATTGTATTTCGCTATCGTGAGTTGACGGCCCTCGGTCGCGTACCGGAGGCCGACGCCGTGCACCCGGCCGGTGGTTCGAGTGGCGTACGTTACGCGGAACGGCGATGGGACCGTTGGGTCGGGGACCGCGATCGAGCTTTCTGCCTTGAGACGGTCGACACTACGGAACCACTCCGTGTCAGGGGTCTGTAGCCGATCGACCGAGGTGTCAGCTCCGAACTCCGGTTGGAACGTGTCTGCAGACACCTGCGCGTCGAACGTGACGTTCGTATAGGTGGTCGTAACCGATCGCTGGACGCTATCGGTTCGCCAAACCGTCTGAGTCCGGAGCGGATAGAACCGCTCCGAGTCGAGCCAGATCCGCTGTCGGTATGCCGTCTCGCTGCGATTTGTTGGGGGAGAAAGCTCCACCACGAAGGTGTCTCGGCCGTCGATCGAGTCACGTTCGATATACTGGACGCGGTAGCCGTCGGCGGCTGGCGCGGGTCGCAGACTACCGCGACGCGGCACCGTGGGAAGCGGGGCGACGTCGGGTTGCTGCGGGCGGCCTGCTGCATCAGTCAACCCAGCCGCTGCAACGATCGCCTGCAGACGGGCAGCCCTCCCTGTGGTCGGTGGACCGGTGAGGTTGATGACCGTGACACGCTCTCTATCATTGTCGTAGAGCCAGAGCACCGAGCCGTTTGAGATACGTCGTTCGTTTCGGTGAGGCCCAGTCTCGCGGAACTGGACGCGCTCGCGGTCTGTCCCTGGGACGAGGATCACATCCGCAACAGTTCGTGTAGTGGCGTTGTTCTGCTCAACAACGACAGAACGAGTTGCACTGACACTCTCGACCGATTGATATCGGTCGCTCACGTTCGCGGTGACCTGCGGTTCACTGTCAGTGACCGCCACTCCAGACGCCCACAATCCTGAGGAGAGTACAGCAGCAAACAGCAGGAGGGCGATGAGTGTGCGTCGGCTCACTGGGAGGGCATCGGTGCTCATAGGGTGCTAGTCGTACAACTACGTGCTGTGACCGGCAGTGATTAAGTCTTGCCGGTCAGCCACGGCCGGGGAAACAGTCACGAATCAGATATTTGTGCCGTCGTGCAGTAGAATTCATCCCGTGTGCTACAAGAACCATCGTCCAGAGCGATTCCCCCACAGAGCCGCCTACACCTAACGTAATGTAGTCAGAGAGACGGAGGTTCCAGAAAATGTTTTACACCGCTACCCGATGGCAACGGTGATGCCCTCCCTGACACGCCGCCGGGCCCTCCTCGCGGTTGCATCCGGGGTCGCCGCACTCGCTGGGTGTTCCAGCGAGGCTGATCCCCCGATGATCGACCCCCAGAGCGATCACAACACGATCGAGGACTACGAAGTGCGCCAGGTCCGCAACGAGGATGGTGTCGTATTGTTCGCCCACGGAGCGGAGTTGCCGACGCCGAGCGACGAAGGGCGTGGTCGGTCTGCCCGTCACGGTCGAAGCGTCATCGTCTCCGAAGACGACCTCGCCGAACTCAGGTTCGGCGACGTGCAAGAGGCCGAACGACTCCGCTCGTTCGTCACGGAGACGGACTTCGGCTCGTCGTCGGTATACCTGCTCTCGATGCCCGTTGAGGCCTGCTATGAGATCCGCCTCCAGTCGGCGACAGTCGAGTGGGACGAGCTGAAACGTGACGACCTCCAGCCGCACGCCGACTTCTGCCGAACGCACCGCCCTGCTGACGTCGAATGCAGCGTCGAGGAAACCCACACTGTCGGATTCGCGATCCGACTGCCCGTCGCCGCCGAGCAGTCCTCGGGAATGGGGCGGGGGATGTCGAGTTCTTGTCGACCCTCTCCCCGCGGAGAGTATTTCAACGCCACGGTGACGCCCGCAAGCGGGGGTGGCGGCGAATGAGGTCGCGTCGAAACGTGCTCGCCGGACTCGGAACTATCGGCGTCACCGGGCTGGCCGGGTGTGCAGCCCTGCCGTTCGGGAACGACCACTCCGACAACGAGGACGTGTCGCTGTCAACTGAGGATATCGGGTCGCTCGCGTGGCCCGAGTCGCCGTTCCCAGTCGCAGTTCCACCGAGCCTGGTGAACGCACACCGCGATCGAACCCGGGAGTTACTCGCCGCAGTTCCGTCCGACCCGTCTGTACCCAATGGGGCCGTCTCTGAGGAGGTGCAATCGGACCGCGAACGCACCGCGAATCAGCTTGATGATGAACCGGACGAGTCTTGGCCGACCGAGAAACTCTCGACGTGGCGCGAGCGGCGGAACGAGGCCGCGTGCGTTCTGGGAACCTACCGCGCCGCGACAGGCAAAGACGACGCAGAGGCGCTCACAGAACGGCAGCAGGGGGTGCGCGACGATCTCGCGTCCTTCGTTGCCGACCACGAGTACCGCGCGTCGTCACCGTTAGAAGCGGTGCTCGCACACGCACCAATAGAAGAATTGGTAGGAGACTGTCGCCGACACGTCCGTCCCGCCCCGGCGTATCCGTCCGATCCGGTCGCCAGTCCGTTCCAGGCGGGGGACGCCGTCGGACGCGTTGAACTCGCCCGTGCAACGCTCGCGGACGCCCGTCGGCTGCGGGAAGCGTACCTGGGCGAGCGCTCCGAGACGACCGCGCAGTGGACAGCACTGATCGACGCGTCGAGGCGCTTCGAATACGCGGCGTCGCGCACACGCTCGTCTGTTACCGACTTTCTCGACCGCGAGGAATCACCGTTCCGCACCGACCTCGACGGAACGGCAGGTCGGTGGTTGTTCAGACGGGCCAGCGGATACCTCGAGGCGAAGACCGAGGAAGCGCGGGAGCATCGAGACGACGGCCAATTCGCGGCCGCCGTTATCGAAGCCGGGCAAATACTGGCGGGCGTCGAGGCGCTTCGAGCGACGATCAACGGAATTCGTGACGGTGCATATCTGGGTGAAGTGACGACTGAGTCGGTCTCGCGAACGGCCGATCGGGCGCGGGAAGCAATTACCGCGATCGGAGAGAGTGAAAATCCGAGAGTGGCAGCCCAGATCGTTCGACCGACGATCGGGACCTTCGAGTACGTCACCGATCTCACCGCGGAGCATTACGCCGACGCCGTGCGTGTTGAAGGCGATTTAGCTTGGGCTGAACTCTACGCGCGCGCTGTTCCCGCCGCGGCCGAGTTCGTGGTCGAACGGCTCGGATAGCTACTCCATCAGTATCTGATTCGGATTCATCGGGGCGATACGTCGCGATGATTTGACCGTATTGAGCGAATCCTGCTTCAGGAGGGGATCCTCTACACGCGCTCTGCAATAATAACGACGCTACTGTTGTGGTGATAACGAGTCGGAGCCTTCTGCCTGCAGTTATGGGCTGCGGGTCAAGACTCTGCCGTGCTCCCCTCGTGCCCGTACATCGTCCCCGCCAAGATCAAAACGAGTCGCAGGGCATAAAAGATAGCTGCTTTATCATATATTCTAAGAAGACATATTTTCTAAGAGAGCCATAGAAAATAGCTTTACAACAGCTTTAGAATGTGTATAGATATAATAGAATTAGTATTATTAATACTATAAGACAGTAAAAATATAAATAAGTGGCTGACACTACTAATGCACGTTTGGCTCTCGCAACCGCCGAACCATTCGACCTAAGACTTGCTGGACCGCTGCTTACCCCCCTCTCTATTCTAAAATAACACTCGTACGTATGTTACCCTTATATCGCCTCTATAAAGTGTTCCCCCGCTGCTCTAACAAGTGTACAGATGTTTTCCTTCCTCGTACGTATAGTGCGATAAGGGCGAGTGGAAGCCACTAGACACACCTCGAATTGGACACGACGGAGGATAATCGGCCCTGGACGGCGATCGATCGGCGACGACTGGAACTGTTCACCAAGGCCAAACGTATATCGCGTCCGGATACGGCAGGAAGAATCCGTTGTACATTCCAAGGATGGCGTACTGTTGCAAAAAGAGAGCGCTAGAAGGCCTGATTTCCTGCTTTATGCGAATTGCTACTATCCCATCTCGCTTCGAGTCCCGTACGAGGTATTTGGTCCTCGCGAACATTCAACTATGATCGCGGTTCGTCCTGAATCAAAATAGACCACGAAAACCGGGGAAAGAAGCGGCCTGCTCCGAACATTCGGCAAGTGCGAACGATCAGACTTGCGTCGCGTTAACTTCGATAACGTTCGCTGCCCCCTCTACGATCTCCGGCAGTTCCTCGTGAAACCGATCTCCCTTAAATCGGCTCGTTGGGCCTGATATGCTGATCGCGCCACAGACGCTGCCGTTGGGATGTTTGATCGGTGCCGCGATGCATCGCAGACCCTGGAGAATCTCCTCGTCGTCGAACGCGACGCCTTCCTCACGGATCGTCTCTAACTCGTCGAACAGCTCCTCGCGTGAGGAGATGGTCTTGTTCGTCCGTTGAGGGAGCCCGTGTCGGGCGATGATGGCGTCAATTTCGTCGGCCGAGAGCTGCGAGAGAATCGATTTCCCGAGTGCGGTGCAGTGGAGGAGCTTCCGGTTCCCCGTGTAGGAGGCCGTCTGGATCGCGTTCTCTCCGCGTGCCTTGTGGAGATAGACGCCGCGACCGTGTTCTTCGACCATAAACTGCGCTACCTCCCCCGTCTCCTCGGCCAACCGCTCGACTTCTTCTTTTGCGACTTCGTAGATGTCGACTTGCCCTTTCGCGTACTCTCCGATGTCGACGAACCGAAGACTCACTTCGTAGACGCCGTCGTTCTTGACGACGAACTCGTTGGCCGCGAGCGTCGACAGGTGGCTGTGGATAGTGGCCTTCGAGCGGTCTAACGCTTCGGCCAACTCGGAGACACCCGCCCCGTCCATTTCACGCAACGCTTCGAGGATATCACAGGATATCTGTACCGCCTGTACGTGCCGGCCCGATCCGGCCTCGGTTGGGATCTTGCTCATATAGTGTGCTATGAAGAGGTTTCACTTAATTGTTCGCGAGAAGCAAACGGCTGGTCCAGCGGTGACAAACGGACGCTCAGGCCGTGATCGTGTCTGCTTTTTCGTCGAGTTCGCTGTTCTTGACGGCGGCTCCGGTCCGGCCGTCGAAGATGTGAATCTTCCCCTCGGGGAAGACGACGTGCACGTCCTCGCCTGAGGAGATTCTTATCTCGCCGTCGATGCTGGCCGTGTACGTCTGGTCGCCAATCTCGAAGTAGGCGTAGGTGACCTCCCCCATCGGCTCGACGACCTCGATTGTCGTCTGAATGGCGTTCTCCGCGTCGGCATCGGCGATCTGGATGTGTTCGGGACGAATTCCGAGCGTGAGGTCTTGACTGGCGGTTTCCAGTTCGTCTGACGTCGTCGCTGAGATCTGGTAGCTGAACTCGTCGTGTTCGAGCGTCTCACCGTCGTGTTTGACCGAGAGGAAGTTCATCGACGGCGACCCGATGAAGCCAGCGACGAACCGGTTCTTCGGGCGGTGGTAGCACTCCAGTGGCTCGCCGATCTGCTGGAGCTCGCCGCCGTCAAGGATGGCGATGCGGTCGCCCATCGTCATCGCCTCGGTCTGGTCGTGGGTGACGTAGATCGTCGTGATCCCCATATCCTGTTGGAGTTGCTGGATCTCGGTGCGCATCGTCGTCCGAAGCTTCGCGTCAAGGTTCGAGAGCGGCTCGTCCATCAGGAACACTTCCGGCTCCCGGATGATCGCGCGGCCGAGCGCGACTCGCTGCTGCTGACCGCCGGAGAGGTCTCCGGGTTCTTTCTCCAACAGCTCACCAATTTCGAGCAGTTCCGCGGTCTCTTCGACACGCTCGTTGATTTCGCCTTTCGATAGATCAGTCGTAATCTTCAGCCCGTAGCCGATGTTCTTTCGCACGGACATATGCGGGTAGAGTGCGTAGTTCTGGAACACCATCGCCATATCCCGCTCTTTGGGCTTGCGGTGGGTGATGTCGCGATCCTCGAGTAGTATCTGGCCGGAGGTCGTCTGTTCGAGGCCGGCGATACACCGCAGCGTCGTCGACTTTCCACAGCCGGATGGACCGACCAGTACGAGGAACTCGCCGTCTTGGATGTCGAGGTCGAGATCGTTGACAGCGACGATCTCGTTACCGCCCGATTCGAAGACCTTCGTCAGTTCGTTGAGTTGTAAGCGTCCCATTGTGTCACCGTGGTTCGTTGTGGCACAATTTAGGACCTCCCCTAATAAATTCACCCCTCAGCGGCGGCCTCACACGACGATCGTGAGCCGCGTCCCGTCACCCGTCCACTCGCCCGGCTCTGGCTCTGAACCGACTGCAGTGTGCTGAGAACCGTCGACAACGACCTCGTCTGGATCGGCATCCTGCACCGTGATCGTCGTCCGGGCTGCGGTGACTCCGCCGGTGTCGACCGACAGCGTTCCCGCCGCTTCCTCGACTGTGATCTCCAGTAGCTCGTCGGCGTCGACGTCGTAGAACCGCCCGCTCGCTTTCGCCTCCGCGAGCGTCGCCTCCAGTTCGAGCGCCGCAGGCGTCCCCGGCTGGATAGACTGCGTGGGTTCACGCTGCGGCACGACGCTGCCGGCACGCACGAAGATCGGCATCTCGTCGAGTGCGACGTCGATCTCGACGGTTCGTTCGCCAGCGTAGCGCTCTCCGCTCCGGTACTCGCGCCACTCTCCGTCCGGTAGGTACACCGAGCGAGTGCCGGCGTTCGTGAAGACTGGTGCCACGAGTATGTCCTCGCCGAGCAGATACTGTGTGTCCATTCGGTGGACAGCCGGATCGTCCTGGTATTCCAACACGAGGGGTCGAACGACGGGCAAACCGGTTCGTGCGGCGATCTCGGCGTACGTATAGAGGTAGGGAATCAGCCGGTAGCGCAGTTCCGCGTACTCTCTGAAGATGTCGAGGGCCTCGTCGCCGAACTCCCACGGCTCCCGTGGGGTCGTTCCGTGGCAGCGGGCGTTCGAGGAGAGCAACCCGAACTGCGCCCAGCGAGTGTAGACTGCCGTACTCGGCGTTCCGCGGAAGCCGCCGATGTCGTGGCTCCAAAATGCGATTCCCGAGAGCGACGCCGAGAGCCCGCCACGGAGGGCGGCACCCATCCCGTTCCAACTCGTCTGCGGATCGCCACCCCAGTGCATCGGGAACGCTTGACTTCCGGTCCAGGCGGAACGACCCCAGACGAGGGCTTCCTCAGGCCCGTTGACCTCGCCGACGACCTCGTATACGGCCTCGTTGTAGAGGTACGGGTATAGGTTGTGCATCGTCGTCCCGGTCTTTCCGTTCTCGAAGACGGCGTCCTCGGGCACGTACTCGCCGTAGTCGGTCTTGAACACGGACACGCCTTGTTCCAGCAGCCGCCGGTGTTTGTCTTTCCACCACTCCACTGCCTCGGGATCTGTGAAGTCCACCAGCGCCCCGCGGTAGTCGCCCTGACACGTGTGGTCCATCACGTAGGGTTTCCCGGAGCCGTCGGTGACGAAGTACCCTTCCTGGGCGCCCGCCTCGAATGCGTCGGTCTCGACAGGTACGTGCGGATGCTCCCACAGCGAGAGGCGAAAGTCGCTCTCGCGGAGTTGCGAGATCATCTCTTCGGGCTCGGGGAACTGGTCGGTGTCCCACTCGAGGTCCGTCGACTTGTTCTCACGCATCCAGAAGGGATCTAAGTGGAGGACGTCGCTGGGGATCGACTCCGCACGCAGTCGCTCGGCGACGGATTCGAGCTCCTCCCGAGACTCATACCCTAGCCGTGACATCCAGGTGCCAAAAGACCACTTCGGCGGGCGGGCGGGCCGTCCCGTGACGGCGGTGTATCGCTGGATGATGTCGCGGAACTCCGGCCCATAGAAGAATACGAACGCGAATTCGTCGTCGGAAACCGACATCGTTCCCGACGCCACAGAGGTTTTGCCGAAGTCGTAGTGGACGCGCGCCGTGGTATCGACCAAGAGCCCGTATCCGTTTGTCGAGAGGTGAAACGGGATATTCTTGTACGCCCGCTCGGTTTCGGTTCCGAGCGGTTCCTCGTGCCACAGATCCAGTTCGCGCCCGCGCCGGTCGAACTCGACGAACTGCTCGCCCGCACCGTAGATTTTCTCGTCCGGCGAGAGGCGGAACGCAGTACCCGTCTGCGTCACCTTTCGTGGGTTGTGGTTGATCTCCTCTTGGGTGAACCCGAGGGGATCGACGCGTTGCCGCCCAAACACGTCCGGGTCGAACCGTTGTTCCTCGAAGACGGTCTCGTCGGTGTCCGCGTCCGAGACGACGAACGACCACGTATCGAGTCCGACCGCGATTCGCAGTGCTCCCGTGTCGATCGTGAGCGTCTCCTCGACCTCGGTCACCTCGAAGTCGGGCGACTCCGAGAGCGCATCGGAGTTCAGCCGCGGGTAGTCGCTGTCGGTCGCGACCTCCGGGTTCGCCTGCAACTCGAATCGGAAGGTTCGCGGGCCGTAGATCGTCAATTCAACCGGGACAGTCCGCTGCGTGACGGTTTCGGGGGCTGCTATCTCACAGTCGAAACGGACGGTTTGGTCGCCGACGGTGTACGCCGCCACCGAGTCGACGGTAATGCGCTCGCTTGTCATCCTACCCTGGAGGGGGTCTCTCTGGTTATTAAAACTACCCCGTCCGGAGTGGGGGTTTTTGCCGTCTCCGGGCGAACGGTTGGATATTCATCGATGACTGCTCCACCTGATCTCGACACGCTCGTCGGCGAGATGGCGCTGGAATCGAAAGTCGCACAGCTCGGGACCGTTCGGATCGGATCGCTGCTGGAGGATAGTGCATTCTCCCCAGCGCTGGCACGCGAGGTGATTCCTCACGGTGTCGGCCGAGTCACTCGAATCGGTCGCGAGAGCGGACTCCCACCGCGTGCACTCGCCGCCGCCATCGCGGACCTCCAATCGTTCCTGCGCACTGAGACGCCACACGGTATTCCCGCGTTCGTGCGCGAAGAGAGTCTCTGCGGGTACGCCGGCCGCAAGGGTGCGACGGTTCCGCAGGCGATCGGCATCGCGAGCAGTTGGGACCCCACGCTCGCACGCGAGGTCGCGTCGGCCGTCGGTGACCAACTGCGGGCCGTCGGGTGTCAACTCACGCTCTCGCCGGTGGCGGACTTGGGCGTCGAGCCGCGCTGGGGTCGAATCGAGGAGACGTTCGGGGAAGACCCCGCTCTGGCGGCCACGATGACCCAGCACGTGGTCGACGGTCTGGCAGACGCGAACGTCGATGCGACGCTCAAGCACTTCGTCGGTCACGGCCGACCCGCGGGCGGGCGGAACCGCGCTCGACCGACCGCGTCGCTCAACGAGATGCGCGATGCAGACCTCGTCCCGTTTCGTGCGGGCATCGACGCCGGGGCGGCGTCCGTAATGGCCGCGTACAACACCGTCGACGGCGTCCCGTGTCACGCTAACGAGCGGTTGCTCACCGATCTGGTGCGCGAGCAGTGGGGGTTCCGAGGTACTGTCGTCTCTGACGGTCGGGGAATCGAGATGCTCGCCGACGACTACGAAGTCGCTTCGACTCGACGGGAGGCTGGCGTCCGCGCCTTGACGGCGGGCGTCGACGTCGAACTCCCCGAGACGGAGTGCTTCGGCGACCGACTCGTCGCTGCCGTTCGAGACGGCGACGTCGACGAATCGCTCGTCGACAGAGCGCTTCGGCGGCATCTCCGGCAGAAAGTCGAAGCCGGACTGTTCACCGACGACTCGCCGGAGCCCGCGAGTGCCACTGATGCGTTCGAGACAGACGCGGTCCGACGACTGACTCGGCGTGCCGCCAGACGCTCGCAGGTCCTCCTCGATAACGACGGCACGCTCCCGGTGTCGGCCGATGCAACTGTAGCACTCGTCGGGCCGAACGCGGACGCCCCGCGGAACCTCTTGGGGAATTATTCGTACGCTGGCGCGGAGAACGCCGACGGAGGCGTCGACATCGTGACGCCACGCGCGGCACTGCGGGACCGCGTCGCGGCCGTCAAATACGCTCCGGGTTGTGGGGTCCGAGCGACCGCCGAGGACGACATCGACGCGGCCGTCACAGTGGCTCGCGAAGCAGACGTCGTCGTCGCCTGTATCGGTGGGCAGTCTGGCATCGACGTCGAACGCGACTCGCCTGGGACGGCGGGCGAAGCGCTGGACCGCGCCGAACTCGGTCTCCCCGGCCGGCAGACGGAGTTAGTGCGCCGGGTGGCAGCGACGGGAACACCCGTCGTCGCTGTCCTCGTCAGCGGCCGGCCACTGGCCGTCCCCGAAGTGGTCGACCGCGCGGCAGCGACGATCGCCGCGTGGCTTCCGGGTCACGAGGGAGGCGCCGCCATCGCTGACGTGATCCTCGGGACAGATCCCGGTGGCCGACTCCCGGTGTCTGTGCCTCGCACTGTCGGGCAACTTCCGGTCGAGTATCGACAGGATTCCGTCTCTCGTGGCGAGTACGTCTTCACGCCCGGCGGTCCGCTGTTCCCGTTCGGACACGGCCAGAGCTACGCCGACTTCGAGTACGAATCACTCACCGTTTCCACGTCCGCGCTGGCACCCGAATCTCCGATCACCGCGTCGGTCGGCGTGCAGAACATCGCCGACCGGAAGGGGACGGAGGTGGTACAACTGTACGCACGCCATCGAGGCGGACACACCGTTCGGCCGACTCGTGAGCTGGTCGGATTCGCTCGTGTCGACCTCGACGCAGACGAACGTGCGACCGTCTCCTTCGAGCTGTCGGCTGCGACGCTCGGCGCACACGACGCTGACGGACGGTTCGTTCTCGAACCGGGGCGCGTCGAACTCGCTGTCGGGCGATCTGTCACAGATCTGCGAACACGCGAGTCGATCGAAGTGACTGGTGAGACGACTGTGTTGCGCCGTCGGTCGCCACTCGCTGACGCCAGTGTTGCCTTCCCGTAGTTCACCACAATCTTTAATCGGGCAATCCACGATTGCCAAGGCGATGACGCAAGACGACCAACCGGACTACCGCATTCCTCAGGGTGGCGGTGTACCCTGGCGAGATATGGGGATGGAGGAGACGCACCGACCGCCCGAACGCGACATCGAGATTACGGCGATCGAGACGATGGCTATCGCGGGCAACTTCACGTGGGGCATCGTCAAGGTCGAGACCGACGCCGACGTCTACGGGCTCGGGGAGACGTTCCGCGCGGAGGCCGCACTCGATATGGCCGGGCGGATGGAGGTCGACCTGGAAGGGGAGAACCCGCTCGACACCGACCGGATTCGCGAACTCCTCGAACAGCGGTACACAGGCACTGGCCGCATCGGACAAGCCGCCTTCACTGCGATCGAGACGGCCTGTTACGACATCAAGGGAAAACTGTTCGACGTCCCGGTGTACGAACTGCTGGGCGGGAAGTACCGCGACGAGATCAAGATCTACTGCGATACGCACGGCGGCGAGTCCCTCGGCGAAGCGAGCGAACACGAACCGACCGACGTCTACACGCCGGAGTCGTACGCCCGCGCGGCCCGGGAGGTCGTCGACGAGGGGTTCGAGGCGCTGAAGTTCGACTTGGACGTCCCGACGCACGCCGAATACGACGAAGCCAACCGACGGATGGACAACGCGGCGCTCGAACACAAGGTCAGCCTCGTCGAGGCTGTCCGCGACGAGATCGGCTACGACGTCGACCTCGGAATGGACCTCCATTGGAACTTCACCACTGAGACGGCCATTCGACTGGGGAAGAAACTGGAACGGTTCGATCTCGCGTGGATCGAAGACCCTGTCCCACCGGAGAAGACCGAATCGCAAAAGCGCGTCACCCAGGCGCTCAACACGCCGGTTTTGACCGGCGAGAATCTCGTCACGACCAGTCAGTTCAACGATGCTGCGCGCGAAGGGATGATGGACATCGCAGCCCCCGACGTGAACAAGTGCGGTGGCCTCGGCGAGTACGTCGACATCGCGACGGTGTGTGACCTGTACGGCATTCCGATCGCCTCACACAATATCTCGAGCCCGCTCGGGACGATCGCCGGCGCGCACGTCTCGGCAGCGATCCCCAACTTCCTGTGTATGGAGTGGCACTCCCGCGACGTTCCGTGGTGGAACGAGATGTGCACGCGAGTCGAGGGCTCTGGCCCGATCCTCGAAGACGGCTACATCGACGTGCCCGAGGGTCCCGGCCTCGGTGTCGAGTTGAACCGCGACCTCTGTGAGCAGTACCTCGTCGACGGCTACGATCTCATCGTCTGAGTCCACTGATGTCGAAGTACACTGTCGTCGTTACGGATCACGATTTCGCGGATCTCTCGATCGAGCGGGACGGGTTGTCGGACATTGCTGAGGTGGTCGAATTGACCGAGGGAGTCGGCAAGGAAGCCGCAAACCCACACGCGACGCTCGCTGAGGCGGACGCCGTGATCAACCTCCGCTACGACCTCGATGCGGCCGCGATCGATGCGTTCGATAGCTGTCAGGTCATCTCGCGCTACGGGATCGGCGTCGATAACATCGACACCGAGGCCGCCGCCGAGCGTGACATCCCCGTCACGAACGTCCCGGACTACTGTCTGGAGGAAGTCTCGATGCACGCTCTTTCGATGTTCCTCGCCCTCTCGCGGGGACTCACAAACTACGACTCCAATGTTGCGGTCGGGGGCTGGGACCGCGACGCCGCGGTTCCGATCCACCGGTTCTCGACGCAGACCGTCGGCGTCGTCGGCTATGGGGCAATCGGCCGCGCCGTCGGCGAGCGCGCGGCCGCACTGGGTGCCGATGTCGTCGCTAGCGACCCGTTCCTCACCCAAGACGACGTCGCAGACGACCCCGCGACCTTGCTGGAGTTCGAGGAAGTGCTGGCACGGTCAGATTTCATCACCGTCCACTCTCCGCTGACGCCTGAGACACGAGGTCTCTTCGACGCCGACGCCTTCGCCCAGATGGCCGATTCGGCGTACTTCGTCAACGTCGCCCGGGGGCCGATCGTAGACGACGATGCCCTCCTCGACGCGCTGTATGACGACGAAATCGCCGGTGCCGGACTCGATGTGTTCCCCGAGGAACCACCCACACCGGACCACCCGCTCCGCGATCATCCCGACGTGATTACGACGCCCCACGTCGCGTGGTACAGCGAGGAAGCCAACGAGCAGCGTCGCCACACAGTCACCGACATCGTTCGGACCGTCTTGGAGGGCGGCGAGCCTGAGAACGTCGTCAACGACTAACTCGGCTGTCTCTCTCTTCGACGTCGGCGCTCTTTGTCGGTCCGTCTCTCCTGCCTCCCCGATCGCGACGCTCTGACACAGAGTACGCGACTCAGAATGTCGAAAAAACGCAGCGCCTGACCGATTCAGGCTTTTCCTGTCGCCGTAAGCCCTTCCACGACCTTCCGCTGGAAGAACAGCATAAACAGGATGAGCGGTATCACGGACATAAACACGGCCGCCGAGATCGTACCCCAGGGGTACTGGAACTCACCTTGATAGAGCGCGATGCCGACGGTGATCGTCCGCATCGAATCCTCCGTCATAAACGTCAGCGCGAAGAGGAACTCGTTCCACGCGTAGATGAACACGATAATCGCCGCGGTCGCCATCGCCGGCGCGGACACCGGCAAGATGATTCGGAACAGCACGCCGATCCGTGACAGACCGTCCATCAGCCCGGCTTCTTCGAGCGAGTCAGGCAACTCCTTGAAGTACGCCTGGAAGATCCAGACGGCGAAGGGCAACTGGAATGCGGCGTAGGGAATGATGAGACCGAGATAGTTGTTGAGAAGCCCCCACGAGCGCGCAAGGCTGAACAGCGGAATCAGTCGCGCGATGAAGGGGAGCATCGCCGTCCCGAGGATGAGCAAGAGAACGGGAAGCTTGAACCGGAAGCGGAGCCGCGAAAGCGCGTATCCGGCGAGCGAGCCGAGCAACACGTCCAAGACGGCGGTGCCGGTCGCGACGATCGCACTGTTGAGGAGGTACCGGAAGAACGGTGCGCCCTCGATAGCTGCGCGGTAATTCGCGAGCGTCGGATTCCGCGGAATGTACTCGACGGGGAAGGTGACGACGTTCCCCGGTTGTTTGAGTGACGTAATAAACATCCAGAGGATGGGGAACACAGAGACGAGAGCAATGATGAAGATACTCCCGTAGAAGCCGACCTTCTTACCGACCCACTGGAACCGTTCGATTTCGAGGGTGTTCGAGTCGTAGCTCATCTCAGCGCACCTCCGGTTCGTAGAGAGTCCCGACGTACACCATCGCGATCGCGAGGGCGATGAGAGTGATGATGGTCGCCGTCGCCGCGCCCTCGCCGAAGTTGAGTCGGTTGAACGTCAACTGGTGATCGAACAGCACGAGCGTGGTCGTCGCTGAGGCCGGCCCGCCGCCGGTCAGTCCGAAGGGCAGACCGAACGCCTGGAACGCCGGCAGCGTCCGGAAGATGAGCGCCACGAGGAGCGTCGGCTTCAGGAGCGGCAGCGTGATGTCCCAAAACTGCCGGATCCGGGAAGCGCCGTCCATCCGTGCGGCCTCGTAGAGGTGGTCCGGGATCGACTGGAGGCCGGCGAGTAAGATCAGCGCCATGAACGAACTCGTCTTCCAGATCGTGATAAAGAGCATCGCATACAGCGCGGTGTCCGGCTTCGCCAGGAAGGGGAACGGCTGCTGAAGGATCCCGACACGAATCAGCAGGTCGTTGATGACGCCGTACTGCCCGTTGAACATCCACGCCCAGATGCGTGCGTTGATCACGGTCGGAATCGCCCACGGAAACAAGATCGCCGCCTGTGCGAAGTATTTGCCCTTGAACTCGCGGTTGAGCAAGAGTGCGAGCCCCAACCCGAGCACCAGTTCGATGGGGACGCTGACGAACGTGTAGATGAGCGACACCCGGAGGGCGTTCCAGAAGCCGTCTCCGTTGAGGAACTGATCCAGCAGCGGGCCGCTGCCGTACAGCTCACGGTAATTCTCGAGACCGACGAACTCCTGCGGATTGATTTCCAGTACGTATCCCGTATGCAGGCTCCCTACCACGGTATCGAAAATCGGGTAAAACGACACCGCGAGCAGAAAAGAGACCACTGGCGTCAGCAGGATCACTGCCAGTTCCTCTTCGGAGAACCTGAGGTCACGATACCGCTGCAGTCTGTTTTGCCGTTCCGGGCTCTCTCCGTAAGTAGCGCCGGACGAGCTTTCAACTGTATCTGCCATTCGTATGCTCTAACGAGAGTCTTTCACTATAAAACTACAGGGACACCTGCACCGACGAATCTCCGTCGCCTCCGTCAGACGAGTCTCCACTCAGTCGATCACGTTGACTGTGGGGGAGCTCTGGCAGTAATACTGTCGGACAGAACGATGTGAATATTCTTGGCCCACAGGGTACCACACTGCTTCACGGATTGATGTCCGACAGTATGAGTTGTCGATCCCCGAACGGCGTTTGACTAGGAGAAAACATTATAAACTGTGACATCCGTTGACCGAAACGCATGGCAGACAGATACCTAGAGGTAGTCGAACCTGACGACAACGTCGCGACGGCCCTCCGTGAACTCGAAGCCGGTGAGACGGTCGCGGTCGCCGTCGGCGACGAGGAGCGCACCGTCGAGGTGTCCGAAGACGTTGTGTTCGGGCACAAAATCGCCATCGAGGACATCGCCGATGGCGAGACGATCACGAAGTACGGCAAGAGTATCGGCAACGCGACGGAGGACATCCCCGCAGGAACGTGGGTCCACGTCCACAACGTCGAGAGCAACTACGGTCGCGGCGACCTCGCGGACGGCGAACAAACTGCAGCAGTGAGTGAGTGATTGAAATGAGTGAATTCCTCGGTTACGAACGAGACGACGGGAGCGTCGGCATTCGAAATCACGTCGCGATCATCTCGACGGCACCCTACGCCAACGACACGGTCAAGCGCGCAGCGGAGATAGTCGAGAACACGGTTCCGATAACCCATCCGCTTGGCCGCTGTCAGACCAAGCCCGACGTCTTCCAGACCTATCGGACGCTGCTCGGATACGGCACCCATCCGAACGTCTACGGGACAGTCGTCGTCGCCCACGCCGGCGAGATCGTCGACGGCGACGAACTCGCTTCTGACGTCGCCGAAACCGGCCGTCCGAGCGATTCCGTCAACATCCACGGCGAGAAAGGCGTGATGAACGCGCTCCAGCGGACGGTGAACTCCGCTCGTGAGATGGTGCAGGAAGCCAGCGACCAGCGTCGCGTGCCCGCGGATATGTCGAATCTGACGTTCGGGATCAACTGCGCGACGTCGGACACGACGAGTGGCCTCTGTCAGCACAAAGCGACAGCACGGGCTGCGTGGCGACTTATCGACGACCACGACGGGCGGGCGTGCTTCGCCGAAACGCCCGAGTTCTTCGGCGGCGAGCACGAGCTCGCCGAGCGTGCGGTCAACGACGAAGTCAAACAGGAGATCCTCGATCGCGTCGAGAACTGGGACCAGCGCCTGCAGGCGACCGGCTACGACGTCCGAGGCGCCCAGCCGACGCCGGATAATATGGACGGCGGCCTGACCACGATCGAGGAGAAGTCCCTCGGTGCACTCGTGAAGTCCGGTGACGGGCCCATCCAGGACATCGTGGACTACGGTGCGCAGATCCCTGACGACTCCGGGATGTACATTATGGACACGCCGGGGCACGGTGCCGAGTCGGTTACGGGTATCGGCGCGGGCGGCGCGCACTTTATGGTGATCTCGACCGGGCAGGGCCACACGCTCTCGAACGCGATTATGCCGACGATCAAGATCACCGGAAACCCCGGGAGCGCCGAGCGCGTTCCCGAGCAAACCGACGTCGACGTCAGTGAGGCGCTCGTCGGCGACCAGAGCTTCGACTGGGCCAGCGACCAACTCTGGGACGAAATCGAAGACGTCGTCAACGGGAAACTGACGATGAGCGAGGCGATGGGCGAAAGCCAGTTCGCCATTCACCGGATCGGCCCCTCCACATAATGGAGGTCGACAGGCAACGCGCGGTCGCGGTTGCCGCCGACGCCTTCCGCGCGCACGGAATCACTGACGCGGACGCAGCGCAGACGGCCGAAGTCCTCGTGAGTGCCGATGCACGTGGAAAGCACTCTCATGGGCTGTTACGGCTCCCGCGGTTCGTTCGAGGCATCGAGTCGGGGAACGTCGACCCGACGGGCTCGATCGACGTCGTCTCCGAGACGGGCGGCGCAGCTACGATCAGTGGTGGGTCCCGACTCGGCCCCGTCGTCGCAAGCGCAGCGGCTGCCGAAGCGATGGACCGTGCCGACGAGTTCGGGGTTGGCGTCGTCGGCGTCCACGACTCGAACCACCTGGGGATGCTCGGGTATTACACCGATCAGCTCCAGCGAGAGGGATACGTCGGCATCGCGATCACGAACACGGAACCGGCGATGCCGCCACACGGCGGTTCAGAGCCCGTATTAGGAACCAACCCCATCGCTATCGGCCTCCCAACGGAGCCGGTCTTCAATCTGGATATGTCGACGTCGGCGATCGCTCGCGGCACCGTCCTCCACAAGAAAGAGACTAGCGAGGAACTTCCCAGCGGAGTCGCTCTCGACGCCGACGGCCAGCCGACCACCGATCCCACCGCAGCTCTCGAAGGAACCATCCTCCCGTTCGGGGGCGCGAAGGGTTCGGGACTAGCCATCGCCGTCGAGGTCTTGGCCGGTGGGCTCGTCGGTGCGGCGATGGGCTCCGACGTCACGGGAACGTATCACACGACAGATCCCTGTACGAAGGGCGATCTGTTCCTCGCGATCGATCCCGACGCGATGGGCGCGTCGGATTTCAGTGAGCGGGCAAGCGACTTCCTAGCAGATCTGACTGAGAGAGAGCCAGCCGCTCACGTAGACGAGATCCGACTGCCCGGCCAACGCTCCGTCGAGCGCGACCGCTCGGCGACGGCAATCGAAGTCGACGAGGAACTCTGGACTGAAGTACGGGAACTCGCAGCCGACGAGTAACTCTCCTTACCCCACAACACCTCTACTATATAACAATAATTATTAATAGGGGATGTCCCAATCGTTGGGTGTATGACACGGAAGGTCACGAACCAGCGTAGGCGAACGGTTCTCAAGACGATGGCTGGTGGCAGCATCGCGCTGCTTGCTGGCTGTAGCGGTACCAGCGACTCTGGTGGCGACGGCACTGACAGCAACACCGACTCGGATGCGACCGACCAAACCGATGGAAGTACCGAGAGCGGCGGGAGTACCGAGAGTGGCGAGTCACTGGAGATGACCTACGTCTACCCCGGCTACTTCAGCAACGACGCCCAGAGCCTCGTTCCGATGTTCGAAGAGCAGGCCTCGGGCATCACCGTCGAGTCTCAGCAGACGCCGTCGAACGCGTCTTCGACCCGTAACTACTACGTCAACCAGTTCGTCTCGGGGTCGTCGTCCTTCGACGTCGGGAATATGGACGTCATCTGGCCCGCGGAGTTCGCCCAGAACGGCTGGGCAGCCGAGGTCAACGATCCCGAAGGCCACACCGAGAATATGCTCCAGACGCCGATTGACTCGGTGACCGTCGACGGGACGATGTACGGGATGCCGATCCACACGGACGCGAACGCGCTGTACTACCGGACGGACCTCCTCGAGGAGCACGGCTACGACAGTCCGCCCACGACGTATATGGAACTGGTCAATATGGCGCAGGACATTATGGACCAGTCGGATAAAGACCTCAATGGCTACATCTGGCAAGGCGGTTCCAACGAGGGACTGACGATTATGTGGCTCAACTGGTTCTGGGGGATGGGCGGTGAACTCCGTCAGGATGGGAACCTCGTGGTCAACTCCCAGGAGGGTATCGATGCCCTCGCGCACGCCGTCGATCTCATCCACGAATACGGCGTCACCCCCGAGTCTATTCCGGCGTCCTCAACGGACCAGAACCGCCAGACGTTCCAACAGGGCAATACCATCTTTATGCGTAACTGGCCTTACGCGGTTGCACTGATGAACGAGGACGGGTCACCTGTCAAAGGGAAGTTCGACGTCGCACCGATGCCCAAAGCTGAGGGCAACCCTGACGCCAAGAACTCCTGTCTTGGCGGGTGGAATCTGTTCATCAACGCCAACTCGGAGAACAAAGAGGCCGCACAGCGGTTCGCGAGCTATATGTCGTCGATGGAAGCCCAAGAGAAAATGGCGCTGGAACACAGCCGTCTCCCCGTCCGCCAGGAACTGTACTCTGACGAGTACTACGAGCAGGCCTCCCAACTGGAGACGTTCGCCAAGATCGTCGATCAGACCAGCGCTCGACCGGCGACGCCACAGTATTCGACGTTCTCGGAGATCGTCTACACCAACTGCAATGCCGCTCTCGTCCAAGAGAAGACGCCCGAAGAAGCACTCAACGACGCTCAAGAAGAAATCGACAGCGAAGTCAACAACGCCTGACTGCGACGCATTCCAGCCACCACGACGAGTCCCGAGCTATCTGTATCCGGATTTTTGTCGATACTGGCGCTCCTCGAGGAGCGATCGCTTCGCGTCTATTTGAGGGGCCATCACCGTAGCGGTCCGTACGAGTGCGAAGAAAAGAGAGCCGCAGCCTATAGGGTCTGTTTATCGAACTGGTCCGTAATCCGCCGATATGCCGCCGTCAGCGCCGTCTGCTCCTCGTCAGTGAGTTGGGGAAGCGGCGGCAGCGGCGAGCCGATGTCGAGTCCGTCGAGTTTCACGAGGTACTTCAACGCCGCTGCTGTGGGGACATCGCTCGTAGCCCCCACGAACGGTGTGACCACGGTCTGCATCAGTCGTTGGGCTTCCACGAGATCACCGCGGTCGTAGGCCTCGTAGAGATCAGTCATCACTCGCGGAAAGACGTTCGCCGGACCGGCGATGAGGCCGTCCGTTCCGACGCCCAGGGAAGCCGTCGCCAACTGGGTCGCTCCCTGGAACACGAGGAAGTCCTCCGGCGTTTCGCTGACGGCGCGGTAGTGGTAGTTCAGGTCACCAGACGTGTCCTTGAGACCGACGATATTGTCGTGTTCGGCGAGATCTCCTACCAGATCGATTCCGATCTCGTTGCCTGTCAGCGGCGGAATGTTGTACAGGAGCAGCGGAAGTGCGGACTGATCGGCGATCGTCGTGAAAAACCGTTCGAGGCCGGGTTGGGTCGTCGTCAGATAGTACGGTGAGACCACGACTGCGGCATCCGCACCCGCTTCCTCTGCAGACGAGATTTTGTCGAGTACCGCACCCACACTCGTGTCACAACAGCCGGCGAGAACGTTCGTTCTTCCGTCGGCCACTTCGGCTACCGTCTCGATGACTTGTCGGTTCTGCGCCGCCGTCAGACTCGGAAACTCACCGATCGAACTTCCCGGGAAGAGCCCGTGCACGCCCGCCTCCACGAGGCCCCGGGTAAACTTCCTGAGGGCTGTATCGTCGACCGACCGCCGTGACCGGCGGGTAGGCGTCGCCATAGGAACCACTGTTCCTGCAAGATTCATAATTACCGTACCGAGCACCACTCAGTTATAACTTGGGATGAGGTCACACACAGCCGTATCGACTTCGATGGATTAGTTCATATTTTTCACCGGGGTCATTCGGTCGTCTTCGCAACGCGAGCAGCGCTATGTCTCCAAGACTGACCGAGCGGAACGTGTACAACCGGCTGGTTGCGAGAATCCGAACGACGGCACCCAGAACGTTTGCTATAGTAGCATTTACAACTTATCGCGCATCCGATCGCACGACAGCGTATGGTCCGATGGGTGAAGGCTTGCAAATGCTACTGTAGTGCCGCCATCGCGGAGTTGTCTCCGAAGCCTGCGTAACACTTATCATTCTAATCTGCAACGAATCCGATATGAGCCAGCAAGTAGCTACAAGTCTGGATAGACAGATGCTCGTCGGCGGCAACTGGATCGGTGCTCAGGAGCGAACCGACGTCATACACCCATACGACGGCCAACTCGTCGGGTCAGTTCCGATGGCGAGCGAGGAGACAGTCGTCGAAGCGATCGATGCAGCAGCGGAGGCCTTCCACGCCACAGACCTCTCTGCGTACCAACGATACGAACTGCTCTCTGAAACAGCCAGACTCGTCGAAGAGCGCGCCGACGAAATCGCTCACATCCTCACCAGCGAGCAAGGGAAACCGCTGACGGAGGCCCGTGGTGAGGTCGACCGCGCCGTCCAGACGCTCGATCTCTCGGCCGAGCAGGCCAAGCGTCTCTTCGGTGAGTTCGTCCCGATGGACGCCCAGAAAGGCTTCGCACGGGATCATTGTTTCACGCAGCGTGAACCGATGGGCGTCGTCGCAGCCATCACGCCGTTCAATTTCCCGCTGAACCTGATGGTACACAAGATCGGCCCCGCACTCGCGGCCGGCAACAGCGTCGTCGGGAAACCCGCGACGAACACGCCGTTGTCCGCCATCGCATTGTTCGAGTGCCTCGACGACGCCGCCGACGCCATCGACGCTACGGTCCCTGATGGACTGTTCAACATCGTAACCGGGTCGGGTTCAACCATCGGTGACGTGATCCTCGACCACGACGCTATCGAAGCCATCTCGTTCACCGGCTCGACACCGGTCGGAAAGTACCTCGCGAACAACAGCGGAATGAAGGAAGTGACGCTGGAACTCGGCGGCAACGATCCCACGATCATCTGGAGCGATACGGACATCGAAGCGGCGGCCGCGCAAGTCGTCGGTGGGGCGTGCTCGAACGCCGGCCAGGTCTGCAACAGCGTCGAGCGCGTCATCGTCCCCGAGGAGATCGAAGCAGAGGCCATCGAGGCCATTGTCGAAGCGGCAGAGGCACTCTCGGTCGGCGACCCTCTCGAGCCTGGAACCGATGTTGCATCGATGGTCGACGACGAACAGTTCGAGAATCTCGTCGACCTGTTCGAAGAGAGCGTCGAGGCCGGTGCGACCGTCGAGTGCGGCGGGAACTACGGCGGCGACCTTGGCCCGCGGACCTTCGAACCCACTGTGCTCTCAGACGTGACTCCCGATATGCCCGCGGTAAAGGAGGAGACGTTCGGTCCGCTCGTCCCCGTCGTCGTCGTCGAGGACTTCGATGCCGCTATCGAGGAGGCCAACAATACGAATTACGGACTCGAAGCCGGCCTCTTCACCCAGGACATCGACCGGGCCAAGCGAGCGGCTGACGAGATCGATGCGGGCGGCGTCAACATCAACACTGTCAGTGGCTTCCGCACCGATCATATGCCGTACGGTGGATTCAAAGACTCCGGTGTCGGAAAAGAGGGAATCAAATACGCCGTCGAGCACTTCTCTCGGGAGAAACTCGTCGGATTCCATCAGGGGTTCAACGGGTAGTTCTCGCGGTCGCTGTCACTCCAGGGAGACCCAGCTATCTGACTCGGCGGCCTCGTACACGGCCTCCATCGCGCGCATATCGACGAGGCCGTGATCGCCGTCTGGGTAGATCGATTTCGACCCCCGGATACGGTCGGCAAAGTAGTCGAATTCCTCCAGCATTTGATCCACTTTCTCCACTCCAATCGTCGCCCGGCCGTCACCGCGTGACACGTGCAGCTGCCGCGTCTGGTCCTGGAAGAACGCCGGTTCCACGCGGACCTGTCCTTCAGTGCCAGTGACAGTGATTCCCGACGACTGACGCGCGTTGTGACTGGCATAACACTGCGCGTACACCTCGTGTGGGAACTCGACTGTAAAAGCAACCGTCTCGTCGACCCCGTCGAAGGCGTCGTGCGTGCTCGAGGTGTTGCCCGTGACGGAAACGGGCTCTGCATCGAGCAGGAATCGGGCCGTGTTCAGCGGATAGATCCCGATGTCGAACAGCGCGCCGCCGCCAGCCAGCGCTTCGTTGAGACGCCACTGATCGGGGTTGGGATCGATCCGGTCGAGCAGCCGTTGGGACATATTTCCAGTCACCGACATCGGCTCGCCGATATAACCGTTCGCGATGAGTTCGCGAGCGCGCCGAACCGTGGGCTCAGTATGCATCCGGTACCCGATCATCAACTCGATGTTGGCTTCGGCAGCGGTCTCTCTGAGTTCGACAGCCCGTTCGCTGTCCCGTTCCATCGGCTTCTCACACAAGACGTCCTTGCCGAACTCGGCCGCCGTTTCGACGTACTCTAGGTGTAGGGCATTCGGGGTGACGATATAGACGGCGTCGTATGCATCGCGTGCTGCCCCGCCGTGGAACTCGTCGTAGGTGATTCCGAGCGCCGCGCCGTCGGTTTCGGCCGCGATACGTTCGGCCTTTGCAGACGAACTACTGACCAGTACGGAGGGCTCACACAGGTTGGATTGTTCGAGCGCAGGGAGAGCCCGACCCTTAGTGAACCACCCGAGACCGACGACGGCGAATCGAACTGGTTCGATATCTGTCGGATCGACCGTCTGCCAGTCACGCTTGCAGCTGTTCGCGAGAAGGCTGTCGAGGTCCATAGTGGTCCAACTCTTTCTGGTGTGATAAATGATTGTCCCTCGAACCGTCGGGCGCTGGAGGGGTGAAAGCCGCGCTGGGGCAGCGCTGTCGCTGCGGAGCGACCATCAAACGCTGTCGCACAGTAGTCTGCAGATTTATAGTAGTCGGCTCAGAGAGTATTTGTATGTCGTTGAACAACGTCTTACTCGCAGTCGGCCCCGGAGACAAAGACCGTATCGAGCAGATGGCACAGACGCTCGTCGATATCGCCGGGCCTTCTGATGCAACTGTCCTTCTCGCACACGTCTTTACGCAAGACGAATTCGACTCGACGCTTGAGCGAATGAATATCGAGGACAGCGCGGACGTCCCAGCCGATACTGTCGCACGTCAACACGCGACGATAAAAACGATCGCAGAGAGACTCGACGACGAGGATCTCACGTACGAGATCAAAGGTGCTATCGGATCACACGGTGACGAGATCATCCGCCTTGCGACTGAGGCCAATTCGGACCTCGTCATCGTAGGGGGACGGAAACGATCGCCCACAGGGAAGGCTGTCTTCGGATCAACGGCGCAAGAAGTGATGCTTTCGGCACCATGTCCTGTCACTTTCGTCCGCGGAGATTGATATAAACAATAAATAGTAAATTGTAGTAAACATCTAATACCCTCGTTATGAAGCTTTTCAGATCTATTTCAGGTATTTAAGCAACTAACATAATATTTTTGTATAATTTACTAAGCTGTCATTACAAGTCCGGAGGCCCTGTCCACTTAGGCCAATTTGAGGAATGAACAGGTCGTAGTGTCAGGGACAAGGCTTGCAGAACTGTGCAGCGAGCACTTCACGGCGTATATCAGAAACGGGCCAACGCCGCATTCTATGGAATGCGGGGCATCGCTGTGCATCCTATAGCGGCGTAGTGATGTTTTTGATGCAGGCGGACGATTCATAGCTATGCGCCTCGTTCGTGCACCCAAACTCCTTGGGGGTGTGACAGTCCTCGTCCTCGCGATCGTCCTCGCCGGACGCGTTCGACGCCGGCAGGTGTCTGCCCTTCGAATCGAGGACCTGCGGCGGGCGGCAGCAGTCGGACGCGAGCAGCCAGTCCCGACGAGCGAGATCAACGACCTGCCGGATCCCGTTCGCCGCTACCTGTCCAGTGCGCTCCCGACCGACCATCCGTGCATCGACTCAGTTCGGCTCGAACAGGCTGGAGAGTTGCGTCTCGGCGACGCGTCCTCACCCTGGAAGTCGTTCACTGCGACACAGCACATTACGGTCGATCCGCCGGGATTCTTCTGGAACGCGTCGATCCGTCTTGCGCCGCTCGTTTCGGTGGCCGTCCACGATCTGTATCGGGACGAAGACGGGTCTGCGAGCGTCTCCCTGTTCGGTGTCGTTCCGGTCGACGGCGCCGAGCCGAGTCCGGAGTTGAACGAGGCGGAACTGCTTCGGTATCTCGCCGAGGCGGTCTGGTATCCGACGGCGTTACTTCCGAGCGAGGGCGTCACTTGGGAACCGATCGACGACAGTACGGCGACGGCGACCATCGAACACGGGGACGTCTCTGCATCACTCGAGTTCTCGTTCAACGAGGCCGACGAAGTGACTCGAGTGTACGCCGAGGAGCGGCATCGACGAGTGGACGACGGATTCGAACCGACACCCTGGTCGGGGTACTGGTACGATTACCAGACACGGAACGGGATGCGGATCCCGATGGCGGGCGAAGTCGTCTGGCATCTTCCCGAGGGAGATCTGAACGCCTGGCGAGGACGTGTCACGAATGTCAGCTACAACGAGTGGTGATCGGGAGCGATCGGTATTCTCGACTGACGGGAATTTCATCCAAAATACAAGGCGGATACCCCGAGGCTTGACCTCGGGGAGGAAACCGACACTACCCTTCACAAACCACGCCCGATGGCAAGACTGACTCCCCAATTTCAATATGTATCTTTAAGTATCTCTACCATTTCTAATGAAGTATGGAGGTTGTTCGGAACATCCAAGTAAAACTCGACGTTCCCCAAGAGGACTCTAAAGTTCTCGATGAGACGTTCGATCAGTTCCGACAGGCGGCGCAACACGTCGCTGACCACGGATGGGACGACAACCCCCACAACATCACGGACACCAAGAACACGCTCCACAAAGAGACGTACTCTGACGTTCGTGACGAACTCTCCCTACAATCCAGCCTCGTTCAATCAGCCCGTAATCTTGCGGCCACCGCACTCGGGAACTGCAAAGACCGCAAGTTCGATGGCGAGAAAGCCAGTAAGCCCGAGTTCCGAGGGAGCGTCGTCGTGTACACGGCCGAACCATTACGTACAACGACGACCACGTTTCCCTCGCTACGACCGACAAGCGCGTGACCGCTGAATACGTCACACCGGTCAACGAGGAAGGAACGCCGTTTGAGCACTACTGGACTGACGAATGGGAGAAAGCCGAAGCAACGCTCCACAAGCGTGATGGCACGTACTACCTTCACGTCGCTGTGAAGAAAGACGTTGAACCTGATTCTGATTCTTGCGACGAACAATCCGAGAACGGAGTGGTTCTCGGTGTGGATTTGAACGTGGATGGGTACGTCGCCGTCACCAGCACGGGAGCGTTCTTCGGTAACGCAGACTCCCTCAATCACCGACGCAACGAGTACGAGCGTCGGCGTGGCAACCTACAACAGACAGGCACTCGGTCAGCGCACCTCACCATCAAAAGCATCGGGTCACGCTTCGCCCGGTGGAGCGCCGACTACCTCCACCGTATCTCCAAAGCAATCGTTCAAGAGGCTGTGAAGAACGACTGTACGGCGATTGCGTTCGAGAACTTGAAGCATATCAGGAAGCGCATCTCGAATGCCAGTAAGTTTCAGCAGTGGGCATTCAAAGAACTCCAACGTCACGTTGAATACAAGGCTGAAGAATACGGTATCGCCGTGGATGACGTGAATCCCGCGTACACGAGTCAACGGTGCAGTCACAGCGAGTGCGGGTTCACGCACGAAGATAACCGCGACGGTGACGATTTCGAGTGTCTGAAGTGCGGGAAGCAGTTGCACAGCGATTACAACGCCGCTCGAAATATCGGGTGGCGTCTTATCCAGCACTGGCTCAAGTCTGGTGCTGGACGAGCCACGAGTCAACTGGCTCTGAAGTCAGGGACGTTGAACGCGAACGGTCGATTCCGACCTACCGAGTTACTCGGTTAGAGCGGGAGTCCACTGACAAGCCTCGGGGCTTGACCCCGAGGCAGTTGACCCGATAGTTTTGAGCTTCACGGACATCTCACCAATATGAATAACGACCCTCTTCCGGACGAACGCGACCGAGAGCGCGGGAACGATACCACTCTCGCCATCCGGACGACTGATCTGACCAAGCGCTTCGGCGACCACGTCGCCGTCGACCACCTCGATCTCTCTATCCCCCAAGGACACGTTTACGGCTTTCTCGGGCCGAACGGTGCCGGCAAGACGACGACGATGCGGATGCTGACGACCTTGTTGCCTCCGAGAGAGGGAACTGCCACGATAATGCGAACGCCACTCACCGACCGCGAGGCGGTCACGAGACATCTCGGCTACCTCCCGGAGGACCCGCCAGTCTACGAGGAACTCACGGGGCACGACCAGCTGTCGTACGCGGCCTTCCTCCACGATATCCCGGACGACGTCGGCCCCGAGCGTATCGAGGATCTTCTGGCCCGCTTTGATATGACCGACGACGCCGACCGGCGCATCTCGACATACTCGAAGGGGATGCGTCAGAAGATCGGGTTGATACAAGCACTGCTCCACGGGCCGCGGTGGTCTTCCTCGATGAGCCGACGAGCGGTCTCGATCCCCGGGCCGCTCGGACGGTGCTCGACGTCATCGGAGAACTCGTCGAGGGCTCTCAGAGGGGGAGCTCACCCGTCGAGGCGCTGTTCGAGGAAGCCGGCGAAGTCGGCGGTGAACGCGTCGACTTCGTCCCAGTCCGTATACTCGTAATCACGCGACGTGTCCACATCACCGGTCGCATCCTTGGCAATACGCTTCAGCAGCAACCGCTTGAGGAACCCGTACTTGGAGTAGCGCAGTGCGCCACCGAACAAGCCAATCTTATCGGGATGCCAGTTGGAGCGCTCAAGCAGTTCATCCACGTACTGGGCGGCTTCGGCTTGCCGCTCTGGTTCGTCAACTGCAGAAGATAACGATAGTTGGAAGAATCCTGTGGGTCGCACGTTCAGAATCTCGTTGTTCGAATCGACGAACTCGCGGATAGCTTCGTGATGTTTCCCGATGTGGATCGATGACCCGACGAGGATTGCATCGAACGTCTCAAAGTCCAAATCGGCCGGGAGTGATTCGACGTCGACCGTCGTCACGTCGTGTCCACGTTCCAGCAGGGTATTTTCGATCCGGGCGGCGACCTTCGCGGTCTGTCCCTCACCCGTCCCAAACAGTACGAGAATTGGTGCCATACCCTCGGATTCGTCTCCTATCGAGTAAAAAGTATGACTCGATTCAGACGAGATAGCCGCTATCAACGCTCCGTTACCTCACTCCGTTTCGTTACACGGCAGCCAATAGATTGGTGTTACTTTACTTCAGTCAATCATACCGCGCGATGGAGAGCACATAACAATCCCCGAGTGAGCCAACGATGGGAGCGTTGGGAGATCCAACGAACTAATGACAGGACCAACAGACCCAGATACGCGTGCAGAAGAGATCGTATCCTCACTTACCGATCGCGCTGAGGAAAGTGAACGTTCCCGTCGGAGCTTCCTGAGTCGATCCGTGCTCGCCGGTGGGACGCTGCTGGCGCTTGGTGGTGGCGTCGGGACCGTCCTTGCACAGGACAGCGATGACGAAAGCGAAATGAATGGCGGAGGTATGGCGGCCTACGACGACGTCGAGGGCACCGACATAGACGTCCTCAATTACGCCCTGTCGCTGGAACATCTCGAGAACGCCTTCTACCGGACTGCTCTCGAAAAGTTCGATGAAAACGCCTTCGCCAATGCAGAGATGCTGCAGGACCACAGCGAGGTGTACAGTAGAATCGAAACGATCAGTCAACAGGAGGCGTCCCACGTAGAACTCCTCACTCAGGCGGTCGAACTCCTGGGCGGGACTCCCACTGAAGAGGCTAGTTACGATTTCGGGTTCGATACTGTCCCCGAATTCCTCGAACTCGCGCAAGTAATCGAGAATACTGGTGTCGCAGCCTACGCCGGGGCAGCCCCCTTTGTCGAGAGTCCGGATCTGCTGTCGGCCGCACTTTCGATCCATAGCGTGGAGGCACGCCACGCCGCACTGTTGAATCAATACAACGGAGCGTCGCCGTTCCCAGATACTTACGATCCAGCACAGTCACAGGAGGACGTCTTGAACGCCGTCAGTGGATTCATCGATTCTGGAGACGACGAGACGCCGACGCCGGGCGATGACGACGGCACGACGACGCCTGATGATGGAACGACGACACCAGACGGCAACGAGACGATGACTCCCGATGGTAACGAAACGATAACACCCGACGGAAACGGGACGATGACGCCGAATGGAGGAAACGAAACCTAACAGGAAGGCATACGAACTAGCGTAGCCTGCCGGAGGAGCATTGTACAGATTCCAGCCTCCGCTGGTCTCTGACTATCCGGCAGCTCACTTCAAACCTCACGACAGCTGTTTCGCCTGATCCAAGCCCGATAGCCTGTGTGAGGTGGGGTATAATCTCTCGTAGGTCAAATTCGCTGTTTTGTATCAAACCAATGACCTAGGACGACGACCTCGGCTCTGGACAGATTAAGCAACTTCCGTCCGCACGCTGTGTGTACGGAAAATATTAGCCCTTCGAAATTCTCTCCCAAAACAATGCGGCGTCGCACGCTTTTCGGACTTACCGCCAGCGCCGGAGCCCTCGGTGTCCTCGGGGCGGGCGTCAAGATCACCGAACAACCTTCCGTGCCACCAGCTACGCACGCTGACGAGCCGGTTCCCCCAGTCGGTGAACGAAAGAGCCCCGTTGTGGCCGCGGACACGACGACCGCGGGGCACGAGACATACGGCACTGTTCGACAGGACGCGTCGGTCCTGGATCTCGAGTCTCCAAGTCGCTACGCTCTTGTCACCCAGTATCGACTCATCCCGGGGTCAAACTACAACGCGGGCACGGAGTGGAAAACGGACTCGCTAACGGTCGAACACAGGTGGCGTTCGGGGTCGCTTGTCTCTCACTCCGGAGACGTGGTGTCGACAGACACTGGCGATGCCGACTCGAATCTCTATTTGCACACCGATCGATCGACGGGACGATACCGGTGGCAGCTGACCTTCGAGGACGCGATTGGGGACGCCCGGACCTACCGTTTCGCCACTGTCATCAACCGTGCGCAGAATTCTACGGCAGGGACCGTCCTCGTCGACACGACGTTCGGTGGGGGATTCACGAAGGGATTTCTCGGCGCTTCAGAACGCGATTTAGCGGCGGCTCGCCTCGTGATGCAGCGCCCGAACGAGTAGCGACAGTCAGCCACGCGAGAGCGAATCATAGACGGCTTCCCATACCTACACAGGAGTCGCTCAACACCGGTCACCTATTGAGCAAATCGGCGGATGCACGACTGGTTACCAGACTTCTTGTATGACAGCCACAGAGAGTGGTCTATTGCAACCGTCCTACGAATTTCGGTCAATCCAAGAACAGAAGTCGTCAAAATTCTGCGCACCTGCATCTTCGGCAATCGCTCGAAGAGTTCCGATTCGGAGTTCCTCGTGGAGTGGCACAGTTACCTGTCGTCGGTCTGCTTCATTCGTCGGGTGCGCGTAGTACAGTTGAGCGTGATCACCAGTCGTTCGACGCCACTCGAATCCACCAACGTTGACTAGGACTTTGACCACCTCTCGTCCGGAGAATGTCCGTCTCCCCATCTATTTCAGGACGTCCGGAGGTTCCTGATCGCCCGTCGTATTATCCTCTGGGTCGATTCCCATCTCTTTGAGTTCCGCGTCTGTCGGTTCGTGTCCAGCTGCGCCCGTACGAAGGGCAACAGCGTCATCGAGGTTTTCCAGTGCCGCAGATCGTGACGGACCCTGTGTCGTCACTCCTGTTTCGACATCTTTTGCGATCCATCCGTCGTCCTCACGCCAGAGACGGATCTCATCCTTGTGATCGTCGCCGTCCCGCGTTGAGGTTGCCATTACGAATGGTATACGTGATGGACGGAATAAGTATTTGGTTCAGGCCAGTTCGGAGTCTCTGACGCAGACGCTACATTATTAGAAATCTGTCCGCCGGCAATCCCGATGAGAGACAACAGATGGATGTCTCGCAGTCTTCGATCAAGGTACCGCTCTGTTGCTCGTCACCTCGTTGGCCCGTATCGCCTCTGGTCTGAACAGACCGTACCTCGCCTCATCTCTCCATCAGACCCCATGATTCCAACGGGGACCCCCGTTCTATACTAGTTATTTTTTGCCGTAACGGATGTGCTATCTTCGATAGAGCGTTTCTCGGACGCGGAAATTCGGGTGTGCGGCAATATTTCACCAATAGGGATCTGTTACGTCATCTCCTCAGTTTGCCGTAATCCCTCACCTCAGGAGCTTGCGGCAAATCTTCATCGAGCAATACGAAGAGAACTACAGGCTCCCGCCACGGCAGTCGGGTGAGTAATCACCCACGTTTGTCAGTGGACATCAAGACAGATATCATATTCTCATCCCGTTTCCGAATCTGTTCTCCATAAGCACTCAGTACATCCTCTGTACTGATTCGATGGAAATTCTGCTATTCCCAGCGAGCGTGAAACAAGTATGGGGCGCAAGAGACCGAGAATCGCTCCGTGCCACAGAGCACGTTGTACTGATTGGTCCGAGTGCGTAAGAAGCCGAATTCTGGGCGCTACAGCCCGGCTGCCGCGCTAGTGGTTAGGGGAAGTTATGGAGGTGGCGTCCGATATGAGAGTATGTCTGAAGATCGCCGCAAAGAGATCGTCCGTCACCTCAGTGAGGACGATCTCAACCGACTCCTAGCGGAGTCGACTGATGAGAAACTCACTGAGCGGCTGATCTTCATCAAGCGTCTCTACAAGGGAGCGACGCTGGAGGACGCTGCCGACGATGTCGGCAGGTCCTCCGGGACAGGAACACGCTGGGCCCGCCGGTGGAACGAAGGTGGTCTCGGTCTCTTGATGCCGAACTTCGGGGGCGGCAGGCCCCCGAAGCTCGGCGAGGACCAACGCGAACGCCTCTTGGAACTCCTTCGTGACGGCCAGCCGTGGAAGAAACAAGAAATACAGCACCTCATCAACGAAGAATTCGACGTAGAATTTCACCCGGTCTACCTGAGTGCCTTCCTCGATAAGCTCGGTCTTTCCTACGCAATTCCGCGGACTAAGCGCCCATCACGCGCGGAGAACGCTGAAGAGGTTCTCGACGAACGCGTCGCTGACGCGTTCGACGAGGAACCTGACGACGCTCCGCACAACAAACGCGACGGAGACGAAGAGAAAGGCTGGGTCGTTGACGAGGAAATCCGGACGGACGGCGGAACCGTCCTTGGATTTCTCGACACATCCCATCCGCAGCCGTGGGATAACTCACAGCGACTCTACACCGTGGATGATCCCCACATTACTCGACCGCTGGTGAAGTTAGACGAACCAGCGGTCGGGTTCTATGCACTCAACGGCCACAGCGTCGTCAGCTTCCCTGAAGATCAGACGAAAGAGCGGATCTGCGAGTGTCTCGAAGGGGTCCGCGAGCAGAATCCGGGCCAGCGGATTCTGCTCGTCTTGGACAACTTCTCTTCGCACGTGTGCGAGCACACACGTAGGCGAGCCCACCAACTCGGCATCAGTCTCGTGTTTCTCCCGGTTGGCTCTCCGGATCTCAACCCAATCGAGCAGGTCTGGAAGAGCCTCAAGTGGGAAGCATCACCGCTAATTGTGGAGAGCGCGGCAGAATACCGCGCTCTCCTCACTGAGCTCTTTGAGCAACTTACAACTCAGCTGAGTTTCGCAGCCTCGTGGATCGACAAGTATCTCGGCGGATACCTCCAGAAGTTACGCTAGGTACTACCCGCGGCAGCCGGGAAAGCCCGTATAGGTGACTCTCTGTTTCACGCACCAGCGTCCCGGAGTGACAAGCTATGTATCTTGGAATTGACATCCACAAACGGTACGCGCAAGTGGCAGTAATGAACGAAGCTGGAGAGCTCGTCGAAGAGGTTCGCGTCGAAAACGCGAACCTCGACGACCTCGCCCAGCGATACGCTGGAGCTAAAGCCGCTATTGAGGCCACCAGCAATTACTACCACATCTACGACACGCTGTCGGAGCAGCTGGACGTAACCGTCGCTCACCCGAAGAAGCTGAATCTAATCGCTGACACGGACAAGAAGACTGATCGCGTCGATGCCAAAGAGTTGGCGCGGATGGTTCGGTTGAATTCGGTGCCGGAAAGTTACGTTCCAACCGATGAGATCAGGGAAGCCCGCGCACTCGTGCGCGGGCGACAGAAGTTGGTCGAGAACCGTACCGAGTACGCGAACAAGATCCACGGACTGCTGTCGGATCACGGCATCACCCAGAAAGTGAAGCCGCTGAGTGTGAAGGGGCGAGAGTTCCTGCGGGAACTCTCGCTCCCGACACCGTGGGATACGTTGTTGGAATCGTACATAGAGATGATCGAGACGCTGACCGACGAGATCGCACAACTCGATGAAGCGATCGAAGAGCGAGCTGGGTCTCTGAAGGAGACCCAGCTCTTGATGTCGATTCCTGGCGTAAGTTACTACTCAGCGTTGATGATCTACGCCGAGTTGGGCGAGATCGACCGGTTTGACCGGGACAAAGAAGCCGTGAGTTACGTGGGATTGAACCCGGTGATACGCGAGTCTGGCGACTCGCGTTTCGAAGGGGGAATCTCGAAACGCGGATCAGGACGTGTTCGATGGATCCTCGTCCAGTGTGCGCAGACAGCAGTTCATACCTGTAACGACGAGTATCTGAGCAGTTTCTACGATCGGTTAGCAGGGAAAAAGGGTTCACAGAAGGCAATCGTCGCAACGGCCCGGAAGCTGCTCGTGTCAATATACCATATGCTCGACAGAGATGAGGTGTACGATCCACCGGGGGTGAGTTCCTGAGCACCGCCGAATCGGCGGTGCTCAGAGGCTGGCAGAGCCAGCGTGAGCGACAGCTATAGATAATCACGTTCCGACCGCCTGTCGGCTGGTTCCTCAGCTATCTCTTCGCTGTGTGTCGGTTTTCCGTCGATTATACCGATCTACGACCCGTCCGTCCAAACAACTATACTCTCGGCGGTGGATTGCCCGGTTAGCAGAATTTCCATAGGTGAGAGATTCCCGGGGTGAGAATTCTCTTCTATGACTGCCTGACACGAACCAATCGTCGGAAAAGTACTTGTCGCGGCCGCATCGTCATTGCGTAATGCGCCCTCCAGTATCCCGTCGCGAACTATTGGCTGTGAGTTCTCTCGCCGGTGTGAGCTGTCTCGCCGGCTGTCAAGGGTGGCCGACTCCTAAGCGTGCGAGGACAGCGACTGGCACCGACACTGACGGCGACGACAACTCCCTCGGGCTCGCGTACTCAACGAGTCGTGGATCGTTTCCGAGCGAGGAGGACTCCCACAGCGGGTGGGTCCACATCGTGAGCGACGGCGAGTCAGCGGATTTGACGTTTGATGTACGGTTCTGTAGTGCGTTGGGAGAAGTCGAACCGGAACTGACCCATTCGAACTCGAATGAGTTCGTCTTACGATTCAACGTCACGGCTGGATTCAGGAGTGAAACGTCGTCCAGTGGACAGACCGAAGAATCGCAATGCAGTGCTGTAACTCACCTTGTCGGTGGAGCCAATGTGCCGAGTGACTGGGAAACGCTCATTGTCGCGGTGAACGGTGTCGAAATCCAACGGATCGAGCGGTCGGGAACGATGCCAGAACTTCGGCCACTCCCGGATCCAGTGCGCCCCCGATAGACGTCGCCAGTATTGGTCGCTATTCGTCTTTTGTGTGCTATGGGTGGGATCTGAGACTGCTACATTCACCTCTTCTCCTCGACGGATCTTGCGTCAATCTCGTTCTTTTGGATATGGACACTCCACTTTGGGTTGTTCAGAGATCTGAAGCGGAGGCATATGACGGCCTATTTACAGGGACTTTATTTCTTCGCAGTTTCAGTGTTTCACACAATGGCCACCTACGAGGCATTTGATGAGAATGTCGAAGTCAACGGGAAGACGGTACTGACTGTTATTGAAGAAGCGATGGGGAAGTTCTCAGCGCACTATCGGCAACACGCAATCAACGCGCTTGCCGAGGAAGGAATCACTGACCCGACTCCTGATGAATGGTATCCGCAGCAGGCGTGGCTGAACGCCTTCGAGACCATTGCGACAGACCTGGAACCGCACATATTGGATCGACTTGGAGCACAAATCCCGGAGGTGGCCGATTGGCCCACTGCTATCGAGACGATTTCGGAAGGCCTTCGCTCGATCGACGACGCATATCAGCGGAATCACCGTGGCGGCGACATTGGATACTACCAGTTCTCCCGAACCGACGATCAATCAGGTGAGGTCGTCTGTTATAATCCGTACCCGTGCCCGTTCGACCGCGGACTCATCCGCGGTGTCGCCCAACAGTATGCGACTGTCGATGAGTTCGTCTTCATCGAAGAGACGGGTGACGCTTGCCGCCGAGAAGGAGCCGATGCGTGCACCTACACCGTCCACTGGTGAGAGCTGCGTGATCTCTTTACTCGTAGGCTTCGAGTGCTTCACGGAGTTCTGACACCGATAACCCAGATGTGAGCGCGACGATTTCTTGCAGATCTTCGTAAGTGTCACGGAGGTCTTGAATGCGTTCTGCCTCGTGACCTCCCCTCTCGGCTGGAAGTTGCCTTTCAGCCCGTTGCAACGTGCGAAGTGACGCCTGGATCTCCCGGTCAATGTACTGCTGGAAGACATCCTGAATGATAAACCAGACCTCGCGCTCGGCCTCGAAGCGAACACGCCGACCGCCTCCATCTGACGATCGACGATGAATAAGGCCGAGCCGGCTCAACTTGCGAGTCACGTTACTGACCGTGGATTTGGCATAGCCGGTCGCTTCAACGAGAGTCGGGATCGAGAGCGGCTCTTCAGCGAAATATAAAACGCCGTAGATGCGGCCGGCGCTTCGGCTCAGTCCGTATACTTCCGCAGACTGCTCCATCGACTCGATAACGCGCTCACGCGCTTGGGCGACGTCCTCGCTACTCATAGATCAATAGTGGCTCCGGTACGGTGCTGGATACGCCGGGAAGACATATCTCGCTATTGTAGTTCGTTAGTGTTAAGTTGTTTGATTCGTTTGTTCGAGATGAACCGAACAAAGTGAACGAGTAAGCCGATACACACCATCCACTATGTCAAGCGCCTTTCCACGGCAATCGTCAGTTGAACACGTCCCCGACAAGCGGACTGATGTCGTGGTTCCAGACGGGGAGTCAGTAGAGATACTCCAAGCCATATCCTCAGAAACTGCTCAAGCAATCATCTGCCGCCTCGAAACGGAGCCACTAACCGCATCAGATGTCGCTGAAGCGGTGGATACATCCATCCAAAACGTTAGGTATCATCTCTCCCGGCTTTCGGAGGCTGGATTGGTCGAAGGTGTTGATACGTGGTACTCTGAAAAGGGCAGAGAGATGACTGTCTACGCCCTCACGACTGAGGAACTCGTCGTGCAGTTCGGGAGTCGTGACGTAAGGAGTCGTTGACCTGCCCGATCTGTGGCGCGTAGTTTTCCACCCGGCATACCAACTTTTCCTCGAACGAGAGATACGACTAGCGATGGATAGTGAGCCCCTTGTATCAAGCGGACGCCCCGCAAGAAGATGGGCGCTCTGCGCAGGCAGCTATATGTTCATCTGTGCAACAGTGGTGGGTCTCGTCCTTTCCGACATACTCTCGCTATTCACAGAAGTGATTAGCCTCTCGACAGCGTACTGGCCGATCATCGTAGCAAGCCCAGCGTTCGTGATCGGAGCAGTCGTCTGGTGGGTGATCGTCGAACGGCGAGCGCTGTACACGTATTTCCCCGGGGCCCTCTTCGGCCTCACCACGGCGTTGGTCACGGGGATTCTGTGGACGACTCAATTTATTCGGGTCTGGGGCTTCGAGATGGTACTGGTGCCTGAAGTCGCATTACTCATCGCGATCGTCCTCGGGGTTGCTGCCATCGCTGGAGTATTCACGTCGGTTCCGCTGATGTACGCACGGCGTCGGTCTTCATCGAGCTGACGAGCGTCAGTGTGAGATATGCACAGCGCGCTTTCTGTGCTAAGCGAGCCACCACTCACACGGCCAACTGCCTCAGAGTCAAGTGGTTCGAGACGGTTTTGACATCTCATCACACAGAGTAGAGGCCTTTCGTTCTATCCGTGGTCTGCGACGTGCTGAGCCTTTTTTCCGAACTGTTCGAACGTTTCATCGAGGAGTTCGTGGGCCCCCGAGGACAGCGCATATATTTCTCGCTCCTCAATCACGGGAAGATGCCCTCCAGACGCGACTTCCTCCTCGGTGTTGGCGGCGTGGCCGGTTCGGTCCCCCTCGCCAACACGACCACTGCTTCAGCCGCCGCGACCACCGCTCCAACACGCACCTGGACGCGCACCTACGCCCCAGCAACGGCCGTCACGAATGAGGGGCGTGCGCTCGTTCGTGACATCGTCCCGATGACAAACGGCGTCGCACTCGTCGGCCTCGCTGGTGGTTCTGACCACTATCACGGCTGGATTGGACGCGTGGACGCAGCGGGCCGTTCACGCTGGCATTTCCTCGATGAGACGGGACAGAGTACACTCCTCGCGGGGACTCCATCGAGGGACGACGCCGATGGAATCGTTGCCGCCGGCGGTACCAACCTCACAGCGAGTCACCTAGCACCCAGACACGCTGATCCGTACGCTCTTCGCGTCGGAGCAGACGGCGACGTCTCGTGGACACACACCTATCAGCCAAGTGCAGCAGATGGACGAGCGACCGCAATAGCAAACGTGACTGATGGATACGTCGTCTCCGGCAACGAGACTGTCGGGAACGACGAGCGACTGTGGGCAGCCCACCTCGACTCTCACGGCACTCGTAGCTGGACGTGGCACAGCGAGCGCGCGGGCAGCGTCAACGCGATAACTAGCGTCCCGGGGGGTGTCATCATTGCTGGCTCGACCGGGCCAGTAGGCGCCGATTCGCCTGCCCCCAGTGGTCGACAGGAGGTCGCCTGGATCGGCAAACTCACCAACAGCGGGAGCCTCACTTGGCAGTGGCACGTCGATCACAACGCGGGAGAGCGCATCGAAGACCTAGCGCCCGCCCCGAACGGAGGCGTGGTCGCCGTCGGGCGCCGTGGCTTCAGTGCTGACGATCGGGGTGTCGGTTGGCTGGTCGCGCTCGATAGCGACGGACAGAAAAGCTGGGAGCAGACCTACCCACAGGACGGATGGAACTGGCACCACGGCATTGCGTCGGTCGACACCGGGTACGTTCTCGTGGGGACGCGGGCGGCGGAGCCAGACACGGATGCCGACGCTCGCGGTGCGTGGCTACTTCGCGTCGATGCCGAGGGACAGGTCGTCTGGGAGCACCAGGCCGAGCCCGGGACCGGGGGGTTCGCTGTTCAGCCCCTCGAAGACGGTGGCCTGCTCGTCGGTGGCGCAGCGTCTACCGATGGACACGCGGGTGAAGTAGCCTGGTTGGCGAAGGTCGGCGGTGATCCTACATCAGGAACGACAGCAGAGGACGTCCTTTCTCTACCCACACTCCCAGACTGGACGACGCCGTTGGTCGCCGGCACTGTTATCGGTGCGCTCGGGGCACGTGCTGTGGCGTCCTGGCGGCAGTCGTAGGGGTTTTTCAGCCACTTCTGGGCAGAAAGCCTATACTAGACGCATCAAGAACACGAGATATGCCAACCTGCAACAACTGTGATGGGTTCGTCACACAGCGCTACGTGAACGTGTTCGCCCCCGGAGACGCGGAGACGGTTCGTGTCTGCCCAAACTGTGAAGATCTCGTCCGAGATGGCAACGGTGTACGGGAAGCACGAAGCAAGCGGAAGTAAATGGTTCGAGAAATATTCGGGTATGCCATCGAACGGTAGGTGAAAGAGGACATTGTCGAATCCACCCCGTCTATAGAGTGACCTGGGCAAGTTCCGAGCGGACTCGGAAGGAGTAGCATTATCGAAAGCAGTGGTGTCGGGATGCAAGCCCGGCAATATACCGAGCAACCAGGTAGTGGGGCTCGGATCTGTCCCTTTCGGGACATTCTCTAGGCTGTTTTCCACACGGGAATCATTTTCTGTTTCACTCGGCGTAATGTCAACAAGTGGTAACAATCTGACTCCGTTTCCCGCCTCTGATCAAGTCCATCCACAGCTACGGCCCCCAGCGGCGGCTTGAAGGTCCCCCTCTGTTTCTTTCCCGGCTCGTTGAGTGGGGGTCGTCGGAACACCTGCCCTTCTGTCAACTACTGAGAAAGAAAGCACTGGGTGTCGCTCCCTGCACCTAGAGAGATACAAACTATTATCGCGGATGAGATATGTGAGGGAAGTGTGATAGAGTTGCAAAACGCCACAGCTCTCACGAAGGCAGGTACGTGTCTGTGAACCTGCTCTTTCTGGGACACGTTCTGGCGTTCGTACTTGCCGCTCTCGGATGTTTTGTGAGCCTCAAGCGTGTCCAAGCTATTGCGCACGATGGGACCCGCCGTGGACTTACGGTGTTTCTCCTCACCAGTGGGCTTTGGGCTGGGGCGAATCTCGGATATCTTGTCGCTGCTTCCCCACTAGCAAAACGGGCGTTCTACGTGTTTGGACTCGTCGTAGGACTCATCGCCGTCGCCGCGTGGTTGTCCTTCTGTGCTGCGTACACGGGGCGCTCACCGCGGCAACTGCCGTACGCCAGACTCGTGAGCGGTATCATTCTCGTACTCATCGCGGTGAAGCTCACCAACCCACTCCATCACCTGTATTTCACCGCTGCGATGGTTGCGACACCGTTCCCTCATCTCGAAATCCAGCACGGAATTATGCATTGGACTGTGCTCGGTCTCGCGTATGCGCTGTCCTTTGTCGGGTTCTATATGCTACTTGAACATTTCCACTATGCTGGAACGGACACGCGCCCGCTTGCCGTGTTGGTTATGCTGACCGCACTGCCAGTCGGTGCGAACATCATCGGGGTGACGAGTCCGTGGTTGCTTGCGATAACGTACGAGCCAATTGGCGTTGCAACTTTCGCGCTCGGCGTCGTCTTCGTCTATTTCGACCGGTTTCAGAGAGCACATCGTGCAGGCGAAATCGACGATGCGGTTCTCTTCCTCGACCAAGACAACCAAATCCGCGACTATAATCAGACCGCCTGTGATCTGTTTCCCCAATTATCCGGTACGACCGGGAAGTCACTGGAGACGGTACTCCCGATGATCGACGGAAACGAAACACCTCCTGAAACAGTCACGCTCACCCGTGACGGAGACACGAAATACTATCGTATCGCGTCAGCGCCGTTTATTGCTGGCAACTCAGAAACTGGCCGTTCAATTGTGATTTCTGACGTTTCCGAGGCGGAGCAATATCGTCGGGACCTCGAACGGAAAACAGAACAACTCGAAGTGCTGAACCGCATTGTTCGCCACGACATTCGAAACGATATGACTGTTATTCGCGGCTGGGCGGAAACACTCGAAGGGCGTGTCGATGACGAGGGACGAGACGCGCTCGAACGAGTGCTTCGGGCTGCTGATCATACGATGAAACTGACAAAAGATGCGCGTGATTACATCGAAGCGATTGCTGGCGAGCAGCAGCCGGAATTGAAATCCGTTACACTCCGAAGCCACCTCAAAGCGGAGGTCGACACAGCCCAAGAGTCCCATCCTGACGCGGAGATTCAGATCAGCGGGAATATCCCAGCAGTCGGGGTCTGTGCAACCGAGATGCTACCGTCGGTGTTTCGCAATCTCCTCAGCAATGCCGTACAGCACAACGACAAGGCCACCGCTAAAATAACGGTGCGCGTCGAGGAACGAGACGAGTCAGCCGTCGTTCAGATTGCAGACAACGGCCCTGGGATTCCGGACAAGCAAAAAGAAGCGATCTTTGGGAAGGGAGAGAAAGGTCTGGAGAGTGAAGGAAGCGGCATTGGGCTGTATCTCGTGCAGACGCTGGTCGAACAATTTAATGGAGCAGTCCGGGTGGAGGATAACGACCCTGAGGGCGCAGTGTTCACGATCGAGTTGCAAAAAGCCGAGGAACGTCCAACAGAGACAGAACCGTCACAGAGAAATCCGGCACTGTGACAGCATCCTGCGCCTGATCACAAGCCGAGTCCTGAATGATTTTGGCTGTTTCAGCGCCTCAACTGCTCGAAGTTAGCAGATAAGCATACCGCGTTCCGAAGTCTTTTTGATGCAACGAGTAAATCGTTGGTGTGGCAAATACAAACCGCAGTTGGTACTTCGCAGAGCGACCAGCAGGTGAACCAGACGCGGACTGCTTCGAGCTCAGAGAAGAGAACGTACCAGAGCCGGGCGACGGTGAGCTGCTCGTCCGTGTCGAGTACCTCTCCGTCGATCCGTATATGCGCGGCCGGATGCGCGACAGCGAATCGTACGCGGAGCCGTGGGACGTCGGAGACGTCCTCAAAGGCGGTGTCGTCGGCGAAGTCGTCGAAAGCAACAGTGCACAGTTCGACGAAGGCGACTTCGTGACCGGTGAGGGCACGTGGGCAGACTACAGCGTGCTCGATGCGGGTGACGTCGCTCCCGTCGACCCCGAGGTCGCTGACCTGCCGGCCTATCTCGGCGTCCTCGGAATGCCGGGTCGGACGGCGTACTTCGGGTTGCTCGACGTCGGCGAGCCCAAGCCCGGCGATACCGTCGTCGTCTCGGGGGCAGCCGGCGCAGTTGGATCGGTTGTCGGACAAATCGCGAAGCTGAACGGCTGCCGCGTCGTCGGATTCGCCGGGTCCGACGAGAAGACGCGCTGGCTCACAGACGATCTCGGATTCGACGCCGCGATCAACTACAAAGAGACCGACGATTACGGAGCCGCGCTGGACGACGCCGCACCCGAGGGCGTCGACGTCTACTTCGACAACGTCGGCGGACCGATTACGGATGCTGTATTCACGAAACTGAACCTCGATGCTCGCGTGGCCGTTTGCGGACAGATCGCGCACTACAACGACGAGAGTGTGCCGACAGGACCGCGAAAGCTGCCCCTGCTCATCGCACCGCGCGCGAAAGTCCAGGGTCTGCTCGTCGGCGATTACGCGACTCGATTTGGGGAAGCGACCGAACAGCTCGCAGCGTGGGTGGCGAGCGGGGAAATCGACCATCGTGAATCAGTCGTTGAGGGCTTAGAGAACGCACCGGATGCGTTCCTCGGGCTGTTCTCTGGCGACAACATCGGGAAGCAGGTCGTCCGAGTGGCTGAGTGAGCTCCCCACGGCGAAAAATTGGACGTCCTGGTGTGAGTCGAAGTCGTGGTCTCAGATCGACTTCCGCGACTCAATAGGCTCGTCGGTGTCAGTCGAGCGTTCGGGTCGATAGGTGTTGAGCCCGAGCACGCGGTTGAGGACGCACTGTTGGGTGGCTCCGGTGATGATGAACACGAGGCTGAGTACACCGAACAGGGCGGCGACAACTCCCGTCGAGAGCGGACCGAAGCCTAAGCTGAGATACCCAGCAAGGGCAGCCAGCGAGATGATACCAAGGACTGGCCCGAGGACGAGGCGAGCGATGCGATCGTAACCGCCGACATTCTTTTCCATATTGATCACATCATATTGGCGCTCTGAGGAGATAAGCGTATCTGGCCGTCCCGAACCCTGCAGGGAGTCCGTAGCAAGCGCAACCGAAATCAGTAGGTCATCAAATCGAAGAACAGCGCCTTCGCGCGCGATTCGAGACTTCGGTCGACAGGCCCAATCGGCCGGCGAGCGGTTGCAACTCCGTATTGATCGAATTCGGTCTCGATACGATACGTCAGCGACTTCTCGACCGCACCCTCCCAGAGGTCGACGACGAGGGCTCGGTTGTCGACGATACGCCGGAGCCGCCCCGTCTTCCTGTTCAGCGTCACTTCGATCCAGCAGTCACCGAATTCTGAAATGGGCGCGAACAGGAGCGGAACGACCTGTGCGTACGCGTCCGGTCCGGAAACGCGGTACGTGACCGTTCCATCTCTCTCCGCAGTTTTCGTCCAGTCAGTCCGGTGCGGGCGGACGAAATCGCCGCGGACCGCTCTGGCAGCGTCATCGTCGTCGGCGACGACGTCGGTTCCGCTGTCGCCTTTCGAGATGCGCACCCGCCCGTCTTCCGGCGTCGGCGCATCGAAGTCATACAGCATCGTCCCGTCGGTCACGTACAGCACGTTGGTCAACGGGAGGTCGTAGCTGTCGCTGTAGACCCGGTTGTAGTGAAACAGCGCCCACAGTAGCTGGTGCGGCGTGACGAACTCCCTGTCCGCCTCGTCCGCGATGCTGTCATTCCGGGTCAACGGGGCTGCAAACGTCGTCAAGGTGTGGAGGTGCCGTCGTCGGGAGTGTTCGTGCCACTGTCTGCGCACGTCGAGATCGTACGGTGCCTCGCTGGTCCAGTCCTCCAGCACTCGCACCCTCGTGGTGGCCCGGTGATCGACGGCGTGGCGGTGTCGAGCCGCCGCAACGATGCGCTCGCGCGGCGCATCACCTGTTGGGAGCGCCGGGTCGTAGGGACGAACGTCAGCGACTCGAAGACTGCCGTAGCCCGTAGCTGCGCCGAGGATCGCCGTACCTGCACCGGCGAGCAACGTACGGCGGTTCATTCGCTCGCCTCCGGTGTGGTTGTCCCCGGTCGCCAGACGGCGACCGCTCTCGAGGTATTCCGTTCGGGCGCGACCCAGACCATGCGGGTCATCGCTGGTTCAGGAATCTCGTGAGTCAGTGTCGCTCCCGGCGCAAGCGGGAACGCCGCAGCCGAGTCCGTGCTATCGCGATCGACCCACACGGTCTCGGTGTCGTCAGCGTCGGGGGTGACGACAGACAAGCGACTCGTGTTCTCGGCCGTGACACGGTTGCCGCGGTCAAACGTCACGGTCAGTGCTGACCGATCGGGATTCCAGTCGAACGAAACGAAGACATTCGGTCCACTAGTCGGGTAAGGGTCCGTCGAGGGACTGCTCGGTGCGAGTGAGCACCCAGCAAGGGCAGGGACGAGTGTCGTGAGGAGGGCACGTCGATGCACGAAGTGGCTTTCGGCAACGAGACCTAAAGATAGCTTGGGAATCGGATTCGTCCATCGGAGTTCTCGGGCCGTGCGACCACGTGTTCCTACTCCGCACCGCTTCAGTCAGATACAGCCACCGAGATAGGAGTATATGTGCAGTAGTCGTTTTTCCGAAACACCGAAGGCCTCGAAGCGAGCCCGAAACCGGAGCCGTAAGCGGCGAGGTGAACGTCACCTGTGGGTGTCCTTGTACTCCGTGACGAGCGCCTGCATCGCCTCTCGCGCATCCCCGAACAGCATATACGTGTTGTCGTACGTGAACAGCGGGTTCGGGATCCCAGCGTAGCCGGGGCTGAGGCTGCGCTTGTTCACGATTACCGTCTGAGCGTCCCAGACGTGGAGAACAGGCATACCCGCGATGGGACTCGACGTCTCCGAGAGGGCACTCGGATTCACCACGTCGTTTGCGCCTGTAACGATGACGACGTCGGTCTGGGAGAACATCGGGTTGACCGCTTCCAGTTCCGCCATCTGTTCGTACGGGACGTTCGCCTCAGCGAGGAGGACGTTCATATGACCGGGCATCCGACCGGCCACCGGGTGAACGCCGAAGATCACTTCGACATCGTTCGCCTCCAGAAGCGCCGCGAGTTCGGCGACGGCGTGCTGGGCCTTTCCAACAGCCATCCCGTAGCCGGGGACGATGACCACGCGTCGGGCGACGTCGAGCAACATCGCCACCTCCTCGGGAGAGGTCGACATCACGTTCCCCGTGTAGATATCCGCGACGTCGCCACTTGGCTCATCGGCGCTGTACCCGCCGAAAAGGACGTTCGTGAGCGTCCGGTTCATCGATTCGCACATAATGAATGTGAGAATCAGACCGGAGGCGCCGACGAGTGTCCCGGCGACGATGAGGACGCTGTTGTCGAGCGCAAACCCGGTCGCAGCGGCTGCCAGCCCGGAGCAGGCGTTCAACAGCGCGATGACGACCGGCATATCCGCACCGCCGATGGGGACGACCAGCAGGATGCCCAGTATCGACGCGGCTGCGACCAACACCCAGTACGATGGTACCCACGTTGCCGCCGAAAGCACGCTTATCCCAATCTGCGTGACGAGCGCCACGCCCGCAAGGACGGCGAGGCCGAAGAAGGCGGCCTTGAGTGTATTCTCACCTGGGTAGTGGATGGGGTCCTCGACGTATCCCTGGAGCTTCCCGGCAGCCACGAGACTGCCCCAGAACGTGACACCGCCGATGAGCCCGGTGGCGGCCGCTGCCGTCGTCGTCTCGACTGGAGCTACTGTCGGCCCCGACGGCCCAAAGAGGTCGACGAGTTCCGCGCCGGCCACGAGTGCTGAGGCGCCCCCGCCGAAGCCGTTGAATAGGCCGACGAGCTGGGGCATATCCGTCGTGTCGACAGTGACCGCGAGCCAGCTGCCGATCGCCGCGCCGACGAGAAGACCGGCGAACAGAACCATCGGTGAGAGGATCTCGAACCAGAGGACGGTGACACCGACTGCGACGACCATCCCGGCCGCCGAGAATATATTCCCCCGGCGTGCTGTCCGGGGGTGTGTCAGCTGTCGGAGCCCGTGGATGAACAGGACCGCAGCGGCGAGGTACGCGAGCGAGAGGGCCGCCGGCGGGAGCCCGGCCGCGATTCCCGGCACAGATCAGTCCTCCCGGCCTCGGAAGCGTCGGAGCATCCGGTGGCTCACCAGGTAGCCGCCGACGACGTTCGTCGTCGCCATCACGACGGCGAGAAAGCCCAACACCGTCGCGAGCGTCGACTGGCCCGCTCCCGCGACGACGACCGAGCCAATGAGCGTGATGCCGGAGATGGCGTTCGTCCCCGAGATGAGCGGCGTATGCAACGTGGCCGGGATCTTCGTGATCACCTCGTAGCCGACGAACGCGGCGAGGACGAACAGCGTCAGATTCTCGACGAACCCCATTCACCACCACTCCCGTGTTTCAGGCATCGGTTTCTCCGTCAATTGGCTCCTGGTCGGTGCTGTCACTGGCATCGGTACTGTCTGTGTCGGCAGGACTCGACGGCGGGTTCGGCTCACTGCGACGGTGTGGGGAACGGACCGCGCCCTCGTGGGTGAGGAGTGTGGCGTCGATTATTTCGTCTGTCGTGTCGGTGGCGATAGTTCCCTCCCGGAGAACGTGCTCCAAGAAGTTGGTGACGTTGTTCGCGAAGAGTCGACTGGCTGTCTGAGGGACGGAACTCGGGAGGTTCGTCGGCCCGAAGATAGTGACGTCACCGTATTCGACCGTCTCGTCGGGACGTGTCGGCTCGCAATTCCCCCCGCCTTCGGCCGCGAGGTCGACGACGACAGAACCAGGCGCCATCCCATCGAGCATCGCCTCGGTCACGAGCGTCGGGGCGGGCCGACCCGGGACCGCCGCCGAGGTGATGACGACGTCCGCCGCGCCGACAGCGCTAGTCATCGCTTCACGTTGCTTCCGATAGAACTCGGGGTCCTGTTCTCTGGCGTATCCGCCCGCAGTGGCGGAATCAGACGTTTCGAGATCAAGCGCTACGAAATCCGCCCCGAGACTCTCGACCTCCTCTTTGACGGCGGGTCTGATGTCGTAGGCTCGGACCCGAGCGCCGAGGCGTTTCGCGGTCGCGATCGCCTGCAATCCCGCGACACCCGCACCGACGACGAAAACCGAGGCGGGCGAGATAGTCCCGGCCGCGGTCATCTGCATCGGAAAGAGCTTCGGCAGTTCGTCTGCCGCCATAACGGCGGCCTTGTACCCCCCGAGACTCGCCATCGACGTGAGCACGTCCATCGCTTGGGCCCGACCCGTCCGAGGGAGGAGTTCGAGCGAAAACAGCGTGAGTTGTCTTTCGGCGAGCACCTCGAGTATCGCGTCGTCGACGGCGTACGGCCCGAGCATCCCGATAACTGTCTGTCCTTCGCGGTACGGGTCCAGTTCGCCGTCGGGACGGCTACCGAGACCACGGACCTGAAGGATGACCTCAGCACGCTCGAACACTGCTGTCCGGTCGGCGAGCACTTCACAGCCGACCGCCGCGTACTCGTCGTCGCTCCAGTTGCTCCCCGCTCCGACACCTTCGGCAACGAGGACCTCGATGCCACGATCGACAAGCTTGCGCGCAACCGGTGGAACGAGCGCGACGCGGGTCTCGCCCGTGACCGTCTCTCCGGGGACACCGACCTTCATCGGCTGCAACCCGTGCGAGCGGCGGCTGCCGATCCGCGGCTCTGAGCTGAGTCACTCATCGCCAGCTCGTCCACCCGCCATCGACGACGAGGGATTCGCCGGTCACGTACCCTGCCAGGTCGCTCGCGAGGAAGACCGCCGCACCGGCGACATCTTCGGGCTGGCCGTACCGGCCGAGCGGGACCATTTGGGTGAACTGCTCGGCCCCCGCCGCCGCCGCTTCCGAATCGGTCGGTTCCCCACCGATCATCGTCTGGATAGCGCCGGGATGGATGGCGTTGACACGGATTCCGTGCTCGCCGAGTTCGTGCGCGAGTGAATACGTCAGCAACGTCAACCCGCCCTTGGACGTGGCGTACGTGGGCCAGTTTCCGTTCCCGAACAGCCCCGCAATACTCGAGATGTTGATGATGGAGCCACTTCCACGGTCGCGGAGCCGTGCTGCGGCGACCTGGGACCCAAAGTACGCCCCCTTCGTGTTGATATCCATCAGCTGCTGGTACTCCGCCTCAGTCACGTCAAGAAAATCCTCGGCGTGCCAAATACCGGCGTTGTTCACCCATATGTCGAGACCGCCGAACTCCGCGGCTGCATCGGCAGCGGCCTCGAGGTCGTCGGTATTTGTGACGTCGCACTCCACGAACGTCGCGGCCGCGTCGGTCTCGTCTGCCAGCAGTTCGTGCGTCGGCGGCCCACTCTCTTTCGGGTCCTCACGAACGTCGGCGACCACGACCGCACTCGCGCCGTGGTCGGCGAACTCACGTGCGATTCCACGCCCGATCCCAGAACTACCACCGGTGACCACCGCGGTCTTTCCATCGAGGAGTGTCATATCCGATTTGACCTCCGAGAATACTCGTGTCGGAATAGTATAATTATAGACGACGTAACCCTCCCTCAGAACCAGTTGTGAACTCGGAGGGACGGCACCACGCCAAGTGAGTGGCTCACGGAGACAAAAAGGAGGGCTTACAGACAAGCCAACGGTGTTCAGACGTGGAGTACTGCCGGAAGGGAAAGTGGGGTGGAGTAAAGAACCGGTTGTGCCTCTGACCCACCCGCAATTGAACCAATAGCGGGGATGGTTGTAAATCTATTGAACACTATTTCACAAATGGGTATATTCCCTGACTCTGGTCCACCCGTAGGATTATCGATCGGTTTTCGTACTCATCTCCGAGATGAGTAGCCACTATTCGGCGCGCGTGGGACGATATCGCCGTCAGTGATCGAATAACTGAACTCCACGAGTAGCGACCGGCCGAACTTTGCTCGTATAGGGGCATCCTATTGTAGCGTTTGTAACCGATTATACAACCGATCGTGCGACTACGTGCGGTTGGGTGAGCAAACGCTACTGTAGAATGTCACCGCTACACGGATGAACGGCGTATCCGACCGCGCGGACGGTGGCGACGACTCCCAGCGTCGGTAAGACGGACACCACCCTGAGCTACGCAGGCGGACGTGCGAATCCGAAGGCGAGTGAATCGTCAGACTACGATGATCATTATAGTTATCCCTTCTTTGATGAAGATACCACCTTCATTATGCACTATGCAGATAGAATTCGACGGAACCACTGCTCGTAATAGCTTGCGAGCAATCTTGCGCTACCTGTTCGCCCTGTTTGCCTGGATATACAGCGGTTGCACGTGGGTAGTGGGACAGACCAGAGACACAATTCGAGAGGGGGGACGCTGGGCTGGCTCAGTAACGGGCGCTCTGTGGGGCTACTTCAGCGCCGCTCTCGGAGCCGAGAGAACGAGATATGTGCTGGAACGCGCAACAAAAGGTCTCTTCGGGGTTCGACAGGATATCTCGGTTGTGGCCCTCCTGAGTGCGCCCTTCCTTGCCTTTGGAACCGAGTGGTGGGTCGTGACCACCACCAGTTACCGGCAAATCGAGTCGATGGCCGTCGGCACCTGGACGGGGGCGAATCCGGAACCGCTCGTCTTCGTCAGCGTCGCCGCAATCGTCGCTGTTGCTACTCTGTTCACGGGCTTCAATTCGGGGTTGATTCCATCCACTGTCCTCGCGATGGCACCGACATTCGGTATCGGGTTCGCACGTTACGGGCTCACAGCGGAGTACTATGGCACAGTCGGAATCCCCGACGCGACAGCCATCGGTCTGATGATCGCTGTGGTGATCGGTCTCCCACTGGGAGTGACGGGGTTCTTGATCGGGACCGGACTCCGCCATCTGTGGGGGTACTTCGAGAAGCGATCGGGAACTGACGAGGCATCGAGGCAGGCGTGAGCAATCCGAGTAGAGGGACAAATCCTCAGCTATGGCTTTCGGTTCACGATACGATCTCTTGGACGTAGATGTGTGCGTACGCGCTTGCCCACACGACTGAAAGCAGTTCACTGACGCTCGATGAGATTATGTCTATAACGGGCGATACGAGTGCTAGTCTCGTACCGATCTCGGGGAAAACGGTTGGCAAATACAGGCTGAGTGCACTGCCAATAGCGATTACGGCGATGAGCAAGATTTTTCGACGGTAGTTCGTTGTGATGCGCCAACTCACCCAGAGTGATTCGATAGGCCCGTACTGACCGATAACGCACGCCTCGGGCGCGAACCAGAATTTGAACAGGAGAAAGAGAAACGGCACGGCAAAAATAATCCCACCGACTGCTGCGGCGACAGGGAAACTAACCATCTCCACCGGGGCCGGGATCATGCCGACCAGAAGGAAGAGTGGAAATGACACGAAGAACGGAACCGTCATCACGACGAATACGATGACAACGATGACGCCGACTAACGCCGGAGTTCGAACGATGCTTCGCCGTAGTCCCTCACGTACCGTGACAGACTCGCCGGTCAATTCTCCAGCAACTATCGTTCCCACGTAGGCGCGAATCGAAATGATAAACGCGAACGCCGTCACAGCCTCGATGACGCCGATTGCTGGCGTCGGAAGCACAGTGATACTGTCGATCTCGAGAAGTCGATTGGTGAAAATAATCACGCCAGCGAAGGCGAGGATCGACGGGTAGGACCGAAACAGGCGAACCGACCAAACGAGCGCGTCGAGGACGGTCCGATTGGTGGTGGTTGTCTCAATGTTTCGGCATTCGAGACAACCACAGCCATCGACATCTTCTCGGGCTTTGATTGTCGGTGCCACGCCACACGTGGTTGTGTCGCCACCGGTAGAAGCGCTTCTGCCCGCTGAGTCGGTGTGTTCGCTCATTCCGCAGTGACGAATTGGGAGATGGATTCACCGACTGCGAGCAGGACCGATGGAGGGCCAAGTAGCGACGCGAAGGCCTTGAACGCGCGTTTGAGGCTCGGCCGGTCGTCCTCAGTGCCAAGGAAGAGGAGCGTCGGATCCTCCGAAACGACATACACACTCATCTCACGGCCTTTCTCCGAATAGCAGGTGTCGGTGACTTCGATTACTCCAGCTGCTTCGAGATTCTCCAAGTGATAGTGGACGTTCTGCACGCTCTGGCCAAGTTGGTCAGCGATCCGCGACGGAGTCGCCGGTGTCTCGTTGAGCAACCGGAATATTTCGTAGGCGGTTTCGGAGGACAACGCTTCGATCACGTCTCGTGTCGCGTCGTCGTCGAGGCTCAAGACTGAGGGGTTGTCACTTCGTTTGACGGCGGCGTTCGTTTGTGTCGGAAGGAGTCGTGACATAGTTGCTGTTGACTGCTGTGGATCGAGATCTGTTCTGATCAGCGGCCGCTTGATACCATCGTACGTAGTTGTTGTCGGATAGTCATATTTGTCGGTCGGCAGTCATACTGACTCTATGGAGACAGGTGATGCAGCGATCAGTCGTAGGTAGTACGCCGTGTACACCGTATAGAAGTACGCGAAGCCAACCGCCGACAGGACGATTCCGATCGGAAGGAGGACAGCTACCGGAATACCGGGGTCGATCGGTAATACGTCAGCAGGCCCGGCATCCGTCAACGTCAACTGGAGCAGGTACTCGGGGATAAAAAAGGCGTTCAACAGGATGACCCACACCAGCGAGAACCCGGCGACGCTTTTGAGGTTCGAGCGGACGAGCGAAACGCTCCTCCGAAATGCATCCGTGATGCCCTGGTCTTCGATGACGATCGCAACATCGTAAAATTGCACGAACATAATGACGAGGAGGATGGACAACAGCCAGACGAGCAGCGAACCGACGCCTGCGGCGAAGGCGGCCATCTCGTGAATCGCGGCGAGTGCCAGAGTCCCGATACCGAGTATGAATCCGACGAGGCCGAGCCCGATGGCGGTTCCGAGGACGAGAAGCACGAACACCACCGTTCCGAGTAGCAGCCGGAGGTAATGTGTCTGTGCTGCCGTCACAAACTGAGTGACCGACGTTTCTGTTCCTTCGATCGCAGCTCGGGCGGTGTCGATGAAGCCACCGAGAACGAATGGGAAGACGATCAACCACGCGAGCGATGCACCCGCAGAGACCAACGGTGAGTCGATCAGGTGTTCGACGTTCTGGAGTTGGCTCCCACCCCCGACGAGGAGGCCGGCGACGAGCAGGATCGGATTTGCTTGGAGGGCGGCGAATCCATCTTTGAATGCGGAGACCAGTACCATCGTGTCTACGACATACTGTTGTCTCATATTAGATCGAATGGAGTATCAAAACCAAATTTAAGCGATAATGGGGCCTGTATCCGCTATTTCCCGGGGTAGGAGATTATCAGTCCACTAGTGCCGCTGTGAGCGCTCGGAGTTGTCCCCATCCGTTCGAACGGAGTGCCGCCGGCATCCGTCGGCGTGCTCCATCGAGTGCCGTCCTCAGAGCAGTTGAGGCGTTTTCGAAGATGCCAGCCCCGTGTCCGACGAGAATCCGGCGCGGAGAGAGGTCATCAAACACGGCTCGGGGAGGGAAGAATCGACACAGGAGGTACATCCCGAGTTGCTCCGCACCGACTGTGAACAACGGTGCAGTCCCGAGTACGTCGGGGACGTAGAGTGTCTCGTCGGATTCACGATATGCAACTGCTTCGGACCACCCCGGAAACGGGCAGCAACAACGCAACTCGAACCCAGAGGTACCGACCGCACCCGTCTCTGGATCGATTGGAGCATCGAGTTTGGATACTGCGCGGGAAAGCCACGAGGGACAGTACACCGGGACATTATGACGTGTCGCGAAACGGTCCGCATCACGGACGTGGTAGTTCGAACAGACGAGAACGCCGCGTATGTCGCCAAGCGCTGCGAGCTCCTCGTCGATCCCTGGGGCATCGAGTGGGTCGATGACCCACACGCCACCGTCTGTGCCGACGACGGCGTGACTCGTCCGGCGACCGGTTTCGTTCGGGTGTGCGAACCAGCTGATCCCGCCGTCCCACCGATCGACTACCTCGTACCTCGAAGGGGTATGCCGGTCGTAAATTGGCATCGTCAGCTTTCGGGGAAGACCGTGTCCGGATTCCGACCCTCGAACGGGCCGACGTGTTCATCCGTCGTCGCGTAGCGGTACAGCGCCGTCCGGACGATCGCAGCGGCCGTCTGCGAACCCACGATTGCTGTGACGACGATTCCGCCACCACCGACGAGCGCACCCATAGCGACCACACCATCGAGAACGAAGTATCCAGCCGCCCCCAACGCGACACCTGGCAGCGCAACGATCAGGAAGACGAAACTCACGCCGAGCGTAGCGGAGACGCTTTCGCCCCACGTGTCTCTGAAGAGCGACCCACTCCGACGGAGCTGACGACGTAGACTCCGTCGCTCGTCGAGGACGATGACCGGCACGATGAAGAACGTCAGCAGCGCCCACGCGACATCGAAGACCATCCGCGTCAAACTCCCGACCGCGCCGAACTTCTCGTCGAGAATGTACAAGACCGTGCCGAGCGTCGCGGCGACGACTGCCCACAGGGCGATCTGCCGGCGAGCGCGCCACGCCGCAGCGAGGCCTTCCCGAACAGATGTGGGATTCCCATCGAACAGTTGCGCTGCGCAGTGCACCACCGCGGCGTTGAAAAACGTCGCCACGCTCGAGGAGATCGCAATCGCACAGAACAACACGCTGTACTTGTAGAGGTCGTTGGTGAGCAGTGACCCGACGAGTCCCTGCTGGAAGACGATCGCTCCGAGGACGGCGAAGGCACTCCCGACCGCGAGAAGACTCAAGGCCGGAAGGACCAAAAGCGTCGGCCGCTGGGTGAAGATGCGGAGACTGTCACGAGTGATATCGAAGCCGCGTTGGTATTTCGAGGTCATCCTGAACAGTCTCCGTTTGACTGGCCACGCGCAGATCGAGCACCATTGCGTGTCGAACGTGCTGTGACACCGCCAATCGCTCCGAGTGCAACACTCTCTGTGAGCGGTGCCAGGGTTTTTCGTCGTATGACGGAGGGCATACTACGTTGATTCGGTCAATGTGCGTATAAAAATCCGGGAGGATGAAAACTGCATCTGAGCGATCGGCTCGTTCCTCGTTCGGGGGGATTTTCGCCCTCCTACGCTATGATGCGTGCTGCATACAGCGTGCATAGCTATCACGCCTGGTGAAGATCCCCGAACAAAAGGATAGACAATCAACAATTCTTTGCCCCATCACTTTGGACTACTGCTATGACGAGCAGTCGTGCCTTTGCCACCACGACCGTTGCATTGGGCATCGTCGCGCTCGCCCACGCGGCGATCACGTGGCCAGTCTCCGCAACGCTCGTACTGTTCGGAGGAGGAGCAGTAGTCGCGTTCGTCGCCGAGGCCCTCGTCATTACTCTCGGGTGGCTCGAACATCATATCGAACCGAAGGTTAGTGACGTCCCACTCTATGTCCTGTTCGGCTGGACGGCAGTCATCTATTTTGCACTCCGAATCGCACTCCTCGTAACCGATGGTTGGGCGGCAGTCGTCGCAACCGGTGTCATCGCCACCACCTACGACATACTAACCGACCACCGTGGTGTCGAAGACGGCCACTGGACGTATACAGACGACCTCGCTGGGCCGCGCTACCGTGGAGTCCCGTGGTGGAATTATCTCGGCTGGCTCCTCATCAGCTGTTTCACGGCGGCATTCACTATTCCCTTCCTGTAGTCTCCGGCCCGCATTATATCACTCTGACGAGACGATACATACGCAGACGTAGCGGCAGAGTCAGAGCGAGAGGAGAAAAAGGGCGCTCCGTGCGTGCTGTAACCGCTCTCCACCCTGACCGCAATCTGAGCAGATATATCAATTTCTAAGGGTTTCAACAGGGCTATCGAACACGAAGCGCTCGCCGTCGAGGCGTTGGTTTGGAGTTCGGGGCCACATCTGCGCTGGCCAGACGGGCACTCGCCCGGTTGCAACCGACGGCGAAAGACCCTATTCGTGGCGAAGTACGCGGTGGGAGTCGCTTACGCTCCGGATTCCGAATACAGGTAGAGCGCGCCCACAGCCACGACTAGTTCTGCCACCTTGGCGGCGACGGCCATCGGATTGAGCTCACCGCGCATATAGAATGCCTCGACGCTGAAGCCTTGGAATCCGAACAGGGCGATGATGGTGAGCAGTGCGTAGCCCGCGGCGACCAGATAGAGCGTTTGATTCCAGTACCGGCTCAAATAGAGGGCAATACCCCCAAGGAATCCAAGTCCGTTCAGTATAAACAGTATTCCCATCGTCTGACTGAACCCCATCACCTGGGGCCCTAACAGTAGGTGGACCACTCCGGTGACCAGTGCCGCGAGGATGGTCACGTATCCAATCGGGTGGGATGGAAGGCTGACGATCGAGCCGCCACTCGTCGATGATGATTTCGTCGCCATCACCCGGTATTGAATTCCGGTGATCTTACAATATAGCGACCTCTCCCAGCCAGGGATAACCACCGGTAGATAAACATACTCGGATGGATAATTTGCGGGGGTGGGCTGATTGTCCACGTCGATTGTACTTGTGAGAAGACAGTATCCACAAGCACCCCAACAACATAGTCGCTTCAATCCGACGGAGATTGGCACTATCGGATCTTTGGCGATTGCCACCCAATCGAGAAGTCATCAGATCAACAGTGCGAGCGGGATAGTCACGGGCGGTCTGGGTTCTTGGGGAGGCGTCGGGGCGGGCAACCCCCGATCAGGGGTCCCGAAGCGTGGCCGCCACGTCAGCACTCACTGGCGCGACCGCCCGGCAGGTCGCGGCCGCGACGACGTAGTCGATGGCATCAAACGATACCGAATCGAGGCTGACTGATCCCGACTCCCGCTCGAACTGATCGTCTGTCCACCTGATCTCGTTGGCGTACCACGGCAGCATCGCGCGGATGAGTAGTTCACCGCGGTCGGCAGTGCGTGCTTGCTCGACGGCATCGATTGCATCAGCCCGGAGGTGGGCGACGTCAGTAACACTCTCGACGGCGACGTCGTCGCCGCCGTCGATCCGCTCGCGCAGCGTGTTGAACGCTCGCGTGTACACCAGTGCATCAGCTGCGCCGAGGATACTGCTCGCGAGGGTTGAGCCGTCGTCGGCTTCGAGCGCGTCATCTGCGCGGTATCTGGCTTCGGAGCCCAAGTTGGCGAGCGCCCGTACCCCCGTCGTCTCGCCGACGTCCCGATCGACGAGTGCCGTGGGGTTGTCGACGTCTTCGGCCGGAAGCGACCCCATCCGCGCCCGGACCCGCTGTCGGAGTTCCGCACGGGCGGCCTCGAAACGCGAGCGCTGCTCCGCAGTCGCATCGAGACTCGTCCGAAAGCGATCGAAGACATAGGAAGCGACCGCGACACTCGTCCGGGCTCGCTCGTGGTCTTCGGCGAGGTCCGCCACGTCGAGCGCTGTGCCCCCATCCCGAGGGGGCCGTCGAGGTTCCGCGGAGATCCAGTTCCGCGCGGACTGGATCTCTGTCTCGATCTCCTCGTGGACAACGACTGCGCGGACAGGATCGTCGCCGACGTACGACCACTGTGCGAGGACTTCGTCGATCGCGCCCTCGACGGCTGCGGCCTCCGCTGCGAGATCCGACAGCGTCAGGTCTGCTGCGATGGCTCGCCACGCCGCCCGGACCTGGTGTGCGTCGACACGCGCACTGTTCGCTCGCCCGAGACGGCCATATAGCGTCTCCGCCTCGCCGATCCGGTCGATCGAGTCGGTGGCGGACTCGTAGGTGTCGTTCAGTCGCGCTCGAATCACGCCGTTCGGGATCTCCTCGCGGTCGAACGGAGCCGGGACCGCCGCCAGGTCGGACTCTGCCATCGATCGCTGCTCGTCGACGAACGACGCCTCGATTTCGATCGGGAGCGTCTCCGGAACCGTCGGCGGGTCATCGGCGACGGCATCGGCGAGCGCGTCGGCAGCGACGGTCCGCTCGCTCCCTCCGTGGAGGAGTCCCGAACAGCCGGCCAGCGACGCCAGCGTCCCGACGCCCGAGAGCGCGAGCAGTCGCCGTCGAGTGACGGCCGACTCGCAGTGTTCGTGAGTCACGATCCGCTCTCCTCCCGGCGCTCACCCTTGGGGCGGCGGCAGGCCCCGCCACCGCTACCCGAGCTGTAACCGGAGATCTGGTCGGGATCGAGCGCGACCGGCAGCCGGATCAGGTTCGTCACGGCGACGCGAGTGTCGGCCTCGCAGGCAACGTCGGCGTCGCGGAGGGTCCGCGCATAGTCAGTCTCAATCTCCTCGTCGGTCCAGCGGACCCAGCAGAGTTGGTGGCGGTAGCACTCGCCGACGAGGTGGCGCTCGACGTAGACGGTTTCGGAGTCGAAGTTCGTCGCTTCAAGGAACCGCTTGGCCTCGTCGGCCCCGTCAACGTCGGCGAACGTGACTGCGTCGGCGTCAGCCCCGTTGGCGAGGACGTAGTGGGCCCAGTCGTCGATTTCCGTGCCGGGCGACGGTGTTTCGTTCTCGGCCGCCGTCTCGCGCACGACGTTCGGCTCTGTAGCCGGGCCGCGGAGTGTGACGTGTGGTGGGCTGACGAGCGCGTCTTCGGGCGGTTCGGCGTCGGGTCCCGCACGCGAGGACGCGGAACCAGAGCCGCTGCCGCTGCACCCGGCGAGGGCGGTCAAGCCCAGCGCGGCAACCGTCGAGGCGAGGACGCGCCGCCTGGTGGACCGCGGTGTGTCGGAGGGCATCGTTTCTGGGTCCCACCCGGGTAGTAAATAGACGGCGAAGGGTCAGAGGACTGTTTCAGAGTTCTGCGCTGCTTCGTCCACTCGGGGTGGTGGACGAAGCAGTGCTCTCAGGACCGCGATCGCCGGTGTCGTCGGCGAGTTGCACGTACGCTGCGGCGATGATGCCGTAGACGAACGTATACAGGATGCCGTTGATCAAGACGGAGGCGATGTCGCCGAGTGCGGGCGCGCCAGCGAGTTGGAAGACCGTCGGCACGACTCCAATGAGCATCCCGCTGACCGCGACGAGGAGGACGATCACGAACAGCCGAAGCCGGTTCCCCTTTGCGAGCCCCCAGGAACGTTTCAGCGACCCGACGACACCGCGGTCTTCGACGCCGACCGCGAAGATGAGAAACACGAAATGGGGAGCGAGGAACAGCCCCGGCAGGATCAGCAAGAAGAAGCCGATCATCGTTGCCACAGCGGAGACGACTCCGGCGACGAGCATCGTGAGACTCGCCCAGCCGATACGGCGAGTGTACAGTTCACTCGGGAACGAGGCGAGTTGTGCTTTCGGCCGTGTCAGTGCCCGCGAGAGCATCACGAAGTAGACAGCGCTGAACAGGAATGCGCCGATCAAGACCACACCGGCGACAGCGGTCGGGACCGGAAGCGACAGGCCGAGGGCGTCAGCCGCTGCCGGCGGGACCTGAGCGCCGAGCACCGTGTTGAGCGACGCCAAGAGCAGAAACTGCTGTACGAGCAACAGTGCGAACAGGATGCCGCCGGTTCGCGTCGTAACGCGATCGATACCGTCTGTGAACGCTCTCGATAGCTGGAGGGCCATCACTGGCGACTACAGCGAGAGTATTCAAAAGTCCTCGAATGACTCAAATCTCAATATTACCGTCCGTCACTCCTGCCGCAAGCACTCTCGGGAGACGGTTCAAGAGCTTCAACGGGCGCAGTGCGAGACGATCGTCCTCGAAGAAGGTGACCCCGAGAGCGTTCTTACTGCTGTCAGGACTGGTAAATATGAGGGGACGAGAATCGTCTCGGATCAAACGAACGATTCTCACCGTGATGGGAAGTTATCTCGATGGAGATCCAACCACGACTATGTCCCAATACAAGGCTTCCTTCGAGATAGACTCGAAGACTGATTCGTACGCCACGCGACGTATGCTAGAGCAGGTATACGATACAATTCGAGAAGAATCACGGGTCGTTCGAGAAGGAATGGACGACGCCGATGAGCTCTTGGAAGAATTCCGGACGCTTCGAGACGCAGCGAAGCAGCCTACACCGGGGCGACTGACCATTACCTACGAACAATACGACGGTGAATTCGAGGACTGATGTGGTGGACTCTTCGTCGGGGGCGCCCTGAGTGCCTTTGAGAACCTACGTATACACGTAGGTGTCGGGTCGAGCCCCACACGTGGAGCCCGGTGAACAGACCGGGGTTGAGGTTACTCTCTCCGTTGAATGATGGTGATCAGTTGGGACTTCGGAAGCCACTCGTCAGAGAGATACGGGACGTCGTCCCGCTCCTCGAACCTCCGGTGCTCTTCCTGTAGCCGTTCATTCAACCGCTTTCGACGGTCGCTATCGACTGCATTCTCTATTCCGTGTTCGATCGAGTGTATCTGGTGTGCGATCTGCATCAGACGACGACCCGGCGACGAGTCCTTGAAGAGAATTGCGTCCTCGGTTTCCCGGGAGATGTACCCGACAAATGTGGTAGCCAGGCTTCCCCGCCCGTCGTCTGTTTTCTCGTTGACGAGCCACTCCGGAAGTTGGATGAACACGTCGTCTTCGTCCAGGAGACCCAACAACTGCCACAGCCGATGCGTATCTTGTTCGTTGAGGAGGCCCCGCTCTCGGGCCGTCTCCAGAGTCACATCGCGGTCTCTGAGCGTCTCTGAGTGCCACCTGCGAGCGAAAGAGTCGTAGTCAGCGTACGTTCTGATAGCGTCAACCACTATCAATCAGATAGAAGAGCGAGACAAAGAAGCGTTCTGCCCCCTGGACGACATTTGTCGGGCGGCGAGTAGGACTCTAGCAGCATTTGCAAGTCTTCACTCATCCGATCGTACGCTGTCGTGTGATCGGATGAGCAATCAGTTGCAAATGCTACTATAGCCGATCAGGTCGCAACTGGACCACTAGTCGTCCAGCGAGTCGGGATACCAGACCTTTTCCCGCGTAACTGCCTCTATACAGTGTGTCCTCGTTTTTACTTCCGCTGGCAACCCAGAGCTTGGCTTCGACACCGGTGACAGCGGAGATGTTCGTCGTCTTTGCCCTCATTCTCCTCGCTCTCGTACTCTTTGCGACCGAACGGTTTCCGATCGACGTCACCGCCATCTTGATAATGGTCCTGTTGATGATGCTCGAGCCGTGGACGCAGATCTCGCCGCGGGAGGGAATCTCGGGGTTCGCGAATCCGGCGACGATCACGGTCTTGGCGATGCTCATCCTGAGTACGGGGGTCAACCGAACCGGCATCGTCCAGTTGATCGGCCGCAAGATGGCTGTCTTCGCCGGGACCGACCGACGGAAGCAACTCGCCGCGACGGTTGGCGTCACCGGTCCAGTCTCTGGCTTCGTCAACAACACGCCGGTGGTCGCGATTCTGGTCCCGGTCATCGCTGATCTCGCACACGAGGGGAGAACATCGCCGTCGAAGCTTCTGATGCCGCTGTCGTTCGCGTCGATGCTCGGGGGAACGCTCACACTCATCGGGACGTCGACGAACATCCTCGCGAGCGATATCGCGGCCCAACTCGGCGCGGAATCGCCCGGCCTCGGACTACACGCGTTTGGGATGTTCGAGTTCACCAAACTCGGTGTCGTCGTCTTCGCTGTCGGTTCCCTCTACCTCATGACGGTCGGCGTTCGACTCCTTCCCGAACGGATTCCGGCTGACGAGGACCTCGTCGAGGAGTACGCGCTTCAGGAGTACCTCGCTGACGTCGTCGTCCCGGAGAACTCACCACTGGTCGGCCAGACCGTGGGGGAGGCGCTCGGCGACGACGACCTCGATATCGACGTGTTACAGTTGATCCGCTATGGCGAACAATTCGACGAACCTCTCGCTCGAAAGGAGATTCACGAACACGATACGCTCCGACTCAGGACGAACCGAGAGACACTCGAATACATTATGGACGCGGAGGGGCTCACACTGTCGGGCGGCCCGCAAACAGAGGACGATCTGCATCCGGAGGAGGAAGAACCGGTGCTCGTCGAAGTCGTCGTCCCGTCGGGCTCGTTTCTCGTTGGCGAAACGCTGGCGAGTTCCTCGTTTCGACAGCGCTACGACGCGAACGTGCTGGCCTTCCGCACCCGCGGAGACGTCGTCAGGGACCGATTCGAGGACATCCGTATTCGCGTCGGTGACACGCTATTAGTCCAGGCTCCGCCAGATAGCCTTACGCGACTCGTCGAGAACGAGGATTTCATCGTCGCCCACGAGTTCGACGAGATGACTTATCGGAGCGAGAAGATCCCGTTCGCAGTCGGCATCATCGCCGGCGTGGTCGCACTGCCGGCACTGAACATCCTCCCGATCGTCGTCTCAGCACTTGCTGGTGTCGTGGCGATGATCTTCACCGGCGTCCTCAAGCCGACAGAACTCTACTCGTCTGTCGAGTGGAACGTGATCTTCCTCCTTGCCGGCGTCATCCCGCTCGGTATCGCCCTGCAGCAAACGGGCGCTGCGGCGCTGCTTGGCGATGCCGTCGCTGCGACGTCGGTGTTCCTGCCCCCGATCGGCGTCCTGTGGGTCTTCTACCTCGCGACCGGGCTGTTGACGAGCGTCATCAGTAACAACGCGAGCGTCGTGTTGATGATTCCGGTGGCTGCCAACGCGGCCCAGTCGATCGGGGCGAACGCGTTTGCGTTCGTCCTGGCGGTCACGTTCGCCGCCTCGACGGCGTTTATGACGCCGGTCGGCTACCAGACGAATCTCTTCGTCTACGGCCCCGGAGGGTACAGGTTTTCTGACTTCATTCGAGTCGGCGCACCCTTACAATTCCTCCTCTCGATCGTCACCGTCCTCGGGATCGCGTTCTTCTGGGGAGTCCGCGTCTGAAGCCGCGACCGTCTCACGGACGAGCCCCAGACTCGTGAGAACTGGATCTCACTGGAGACTTGGTTCGACCGGTTGGCCGAGTGTACCTGGCGACCCGCCGCTCTGGATGACGTTGAACGCCCGCATCATATCTGTCCGAGAAACGATCCCGACGAGGTCACCGGACCCGTCGACGACCGGCAAGCGTCCAACGCCGTTCTGCTGCATCTGCTGGAAGGCGGTCATTGCGTCGGTGTCAGGGGTGACCGTATGGAGGTCGGTCGACATCACGTCCTCGACGCGATATGCATCGCGTTCGACTTCTTCGATAGCACCTGCATCATCCAGCGTCACCATCCCAACGAGATTGCCGTTTCGCAGTACTGGATACCCGATATGGCGCTCAGTAAACATTTTCGTGAGGAGATCAGAGATAGTGGTCCCCTCGGGAACCGTCTTGAGGTTCTCTCCAGGCGTCATCACGTCGTTCACGGTGATGTCTTCGAAAGCTGCCTTGATCGTGGTCTGTTGGGCCTCGCCGGATGCAGCAATGTAGATGAAAAACGCCAGTATAATGAGAAACCAGTTGGTGAACAACCCGAGAAGTCCCAGACCGAACGCGAACAGTTTCCCGACGGCAGCAGCCTGTTGGGTCGCCTTTGCGTGTGGCTGGTTTCGAGCGAGGAGTGCTCGTAGAATACGTCCGCCATCCATCGGAAAGCCAGGGAGCAGATTGAACGCAGCGAGCACTATATTCAGGATTGCAAGATAGCCGAAGACGAACCGGGCTGCGTCGACACTCGATGGGAGACTGGTAAATGCCACATAGGAGCCCACGCCGAGGAGGACGCTCACGACGGGACCAGCGATAGCGATCACCAGCTCGTGACGCCAGTCTTCGGGGAACTCGGTGAAGCTAGCCACGCCGCCGAGTAACCAGAGTGTGATCGAATCGATCTCGTATCCGTATCGCAACGCGACCAACGAGTGTCCGAACTCGTGCAATAGGACGCCGGTAAACAGTCCCAGCGCCGAAGCCAGTCCGAGTATCCACGGGAGGGTCCCGTCCGTCAACTGGTTCGGGTCCATCGTGGCGCCGAACGTCTGGTTTATCACCACTACTAACTCAGCGATGTCCCAGGCGATGAATACGGCGAAGAGCGGAAGGACGATCAGGAAAGTCCAGTTGAGCCTGATAGGGATACCAAACGCCGAACCGATTCGGAATCCTCGCATACGTGAACAGTTGTCGGCCCAGCGCAATAAAACAGGCCGTCAGCAAGAACGACCGGGTGAGGGAGGTGTCACAGAATCTCATACTGTCGGTCAGACGTTCGTGAATTATGTTGGCACTCACGGGAGGCCGGAATTCTTCACCTAGTTCTGTCCGACAGTATCATCATCGCGTTGAGTACGCTCACAGCGTCAAGAGATGGTGCTGTAGAGCGTGTTCAACGGTGGGGAAGGCAAAACGCACGTGGTCGAGAATGATCCTAGAACTCAACGCGAGCGCAGAAGTCGGAGGTGCCGGGAATTGTTACTTGCCTTTATTGTATTCAAGGTGTAATATGTGGTATGGTACTCAATGTAGAGGTTCCGGAACCACCAGACCTCTCGAACCGAGGGATGCCACGGGAGTTCGAGTTGCAAGACGAGACACTCGGGTCAGAGGACTTCTACCGCGAAGATCTCGAAGACCTGCTCCAGGAGGGTGCATGGAAGGAGGGGTTCAACGAATGGGCCGAGTACACGGACCTCGACGAAGAGCACGTTCGAATCGTCAGCGACCTCGGCCTGTTCCAATCGTTCGACTTCTACTGGGATCCGACCGAAGACCGTCTCCGCTTCGACGCCCCGACTATACCGGATGACTGGCGGGAGCGAGACGCGACCGAGTCGCTCGACTCGAGCACGGTTTCGATGATCGACGCCGCGTTACGGGATCTCGGCCGAGCCATCCACGAGACGCTGGAGGACTACCTCGACCGGAACGACGAAGCCTCCGATTTTGGCTGGGGGGAAGAGACGTACGGCAAACGAGGCGAGTGACCTCCGCGTGAGTACTTACTAACGCGAACTGTAGATACCAATAGGGGAGCCTATGTACGACCACATTCTCATCCCGACGGACGGAAGTGGCGAAATCGAACAGGCCGGCAGCCACGGGATCGAACTCGCCCGGACCGACAACGCGGCGGTGCACATCCGCTACGTCGAGGACACGAACACATACGCCTACGAGGACGTCCCCCGGAGCAGCGTCGGACTCCTCAAAGAAAGCGGGGACACCGCGCTAGACGAGAGTGCGATGGGTCGAGAACGGGGATTCAGTGTGGAGACACCTATCCAGCGTGGATGGCCGTCCCGAGAACTCCTTGCCTACGTCGACGAGAACGACGTTGACCTCGTCACTCTGGGCACATATGGTCGCACGATCGAGGTCCAGCTCGGGAGTCCCACCGAGCGCGTCATCCGAACGTCCAGCCAACCAACGCTCTCTGTCCGATGAGGGGACCGGATACCCTATCGCTCCTCGGTGACGACCACGAGGCGTTCGAGGCGGTCCTCTCCGGCGAGGTAGCCGGGCCGGTCGCCGTCGTCGGCGGTCCCTTCTCCGGACGCGGGACCGTTCTTGACCGGGCAGTGCAGGAACTGGACGCGACCCGAGTCGCCCTCGACCCGAGCGACAGCGTCGACCGGGTCCGGGGAGAGATCAAAGGCGGACCGGTCGTGGTCGAGGATTGCCAGCACCTGTACGAGCGCCGTATCAGCGGCTTCGAGGGGCTGTCTGCGTTCCTCAACGACCTTGCAAGCGTCGATGCGACGGTAGTGACCGGCTGGAACCGGTACGCGTGGGCGTATCTCACGGCGGTGCAGGCCCTCGACCGGGAGTTTCCCGTCACCGTTGGGGTCCAGCCCCTCCCCGCAGAACGGATCGCGGAACTCGTGCTAGATCGGTACGACGGGATGCCAGCATTCGTCGCCGACGACCCCGATCAGGGCGGCTTGGTCGTCACGACGCACCACGAAATTAGCTGGCGGGACTGGTCGGTATCGGTGCCGGTCCCTATGCTAAGTCCAGTTGCAGTCAGGGGCCTGTTTTCGGATGGAGATCTGGATCCAAAGGACGTGACGTTCGGCCGGCTCGCTGCGGTCTCGAACGGGAACCTCGGTGTCGCCACGGCGATCTGGGAGACCCGTCAGGGGGCGGAGGTACGCCCGAGCGACATCGCGGTCCCCGCGTCCGATCGGGACTTGGACCGCGAGGAGGCATTCTGTCTGCGGATCGTGCTCGCGAAAGAGAGGGTCAACCGGGCACAGCTCGCGGGAATTGTTGACGGACTCGACCGGGTCCTCGGGCGCCTCTCGCGCGACGGTCTCGTCACGGTTGAGGACGATCTCGTGGAACTGGTACCGGCGGCAGTGCCGGCCGCCGCGCCGGCGACCGAACGGGGGCGGATACTGTGACCGCGCTCCAGGCGCTGGTAGACCTGGGGATAGCCCAGGAGACGCTCACGAGAATGGTGGGGGTGGTCGTAGCCGCGTACCTGACCACTCAGGTCGTCGGGTACGTGCTCACGGCTGTCGCCGAGCGCCTTCCCCACCGGCGGATCAGAATCAAGATTGTTGTTCCGATCGCGCGGGTTCTCATCTACGGAACTGCGGCGTATCTGATCTTGGGACCGTTGCTCCAACTATCGACCGCACAGTTGCTCGCAGTGTCGGGACTGTTCGGGGCGGCTCTGGGGTTCGGCCTGAAGGACCTCTTCGCGGCGATAATTGGTGGATTGGTGCTCGTCACCGAGCGCCCCTACCAAGTCGGCGACAAGGTCTCCATCGGCGGCGACTACGGCGAGGTAACAGATATCGACCTCCGGGCGACGACGCTGAGGACGCCCGACGACAGCGCCGTCAGTATCCCGAACGCGACGATGTTCACTGCGAACGTCTCGAACGCCAACGCCGGCCAGTCAGAGATGATGGTTGTCGTCGAGCTCGCGGTCACCGCCTCTGCCGATGTCGATCGAGCGAGTGCGATCGTCGAGGAGGCAATGATGACTTCGAAGTACGTCTACGTCGACGACGACCACCCGTTCACGGTCCTGGTTGAGGACGAATCCTACTATCGGACGATTCGCGGCAAGGCTTATGTGGCCGACCTGCGCGACGAGTTCGCGTTCGCCTCGGACGTGACAGAGCGCTCGATGGCCGCCTTCGCCAGCGAAGGAATCGAAATGCCCGAGGCTCCCATCCGCGCCCCCGAAAACCGCTGACGCATCACCCTGTTACCCTCGAAAACGCTCGTTTTCCGGGCGAGGTTGAGAAACACGTCGTCCTCTGTCTCACACTCTGGACAGGTGCACGAAGTGGAGACCGTCCTCGTCACGTCTTTCTATGCAACGGTGACGTTTCGGCCGTCTACTGCCCTGGGAACAACAGCAGCCGTCCTGCCAGGAAAGCAAAGTACAGCCCCAACATATAGCCCCCCTCGGTCCGTGTGAACTGCCCCTCTCGCCAGTACAGCGCCCAGCCGAGCAGTCCCACGCCGGCAATTAGCTTGAACGGGAGATCCCAAAGAATGACGGCCGACGGAACGGAGTAAGTCGAGAGCGCGCCACCGAGACCGATACCGACGAGGGGGTTGACGATATTACTCCCGACGAGGGTGCCGAGCGCGACGTGGGGCGACCGCCGGCGAATGGCGTCCATCACGGCTGTCAGTTCCGGTAACGCGGCGGCCACGCCGATAGTCACGATACCGACCATCGATCCACCGATGGCAAGCGTATCGACGACTATCTCGACGACCGAGAGCATAAGAGAGGCAGAGAGCAGGACGAGGACGAGCAGAGCCGCGGCAACCACAGCGTCTCGGCGAGGGTTTTTACTCGGGGGCTCTCGGAGTGATTGGGTTCGTTCCCGACGGGAGATTATCACTCCGACGTACACCAAATAGATACCCAGTAGCAGGAACCCGTCAAGCCGACTAATCGTCCCATCCCAAGCGAGCAGCATCGTCACCCCAATCGCACCCAGCATTGGCAGATAACTCTCGTAGACGAACGCCCGAGAAACGTGAACCGTCCCATATCCGATGAGAAGAACGCCGACGAGGAGGAACTGCTGGACGGTTGAAGAGCCGGTGTTCCCGCCGATGACGACAGCCGAGGTAACCTGGTAGTCGAGGACGCCAGAGAGTATCCCGAGTGACGCGACGAGGTGAGAGCTGAGTTCCGGCAGACTCGTACCCAACGCGAGGACGGTCATCCCGACGAGGACTTCGTCGACGTCGTAGTACTCGGCGAGCGCCAGCAGCCGGCCGATCGCTCGACTCGCCGCAGTCACAAGCGTGTACAGCGCGACCGCCCCAATCGAAACCTGCGTCAGCAACTCGCCCGAGACGGCCATATTAACGCTCGGCCAGCCTGGTATCATCCCAGTCTCGTTCGTGGTGGGGGGTAAACGGTTCGAGGGCCCAGACTGGCCAGCTCTCGCACCCGCAGAAGCGGTAAACCGTTCTGTCTCGGGTCACGGCCCCGACAGACGCCCACGCGTGGGTTTCGCAAGTCGAGGCCTCAAACATATGTAGACTCACAAACGATTGCTGTCGGAAAAAGCCTTTCCGCTGGAGGGAACCCAGCGATGGGAAAGCCATCGATAGGTGGGCTAGACGTCGTGTATTTACCCACCGAGCCACCAGCCGTAGAGCTGTTCCTGCTCGTCTCTATCTGGATGCTTCTTCGACTGGCCGTAGGTCTTCCCCTTGAGGAGTTGGCGTTCGACAGCGTTCGCTGCGAGACGGAGGGCGTGGGAGGCGCCGTACCCCTCCCCATCGGCAGTAAAGTAGCCGCGGTCGGTGACCAGTCGAATCCGTGCGAGCACGAGTGGCACGCCCCGGCTCTGTTCCTTGTGCTCCTGCAGTTCGATGCTGGCTTTGATGACACTCATATCGCCGTACTTCGAGGCCATACTCTCGATTAATGCGGAGACGTCGTCGTAGTCCATTCCCTCCAGCAAGTCGAGTCCGAACACTTGGACTGCGTTCCGGTCCTCGCGCTCCCAGGTGAGTGCCTCGATGACGTCCGTCTTCGTGATGATACCGACTGGCTCGTCGTTGTCGTCGGCCGTGACGACGAGCGAGGAGATCTCCCGGTCGAACATCATCCCGACGGCCTCGTCGAGCGGTGCGCTCCGCTTGACCGTCACGACTGCGTCGGACATCAGGTTCCGTATCGGAAGGTCGAGCATCCGGTCGGAATCGCCCTCGCGCGAGCCGAACCCACCCCGGTTCTGCCTGCCACCGCCGCGGCCACCGGAGCCACTCGACGACCCGCCTTGGCTCTTGCTGCCGCCCCGGGTCGTGAACTCGATGACGTCGTACAGGCTCAACATACCCACAAGCTCGTTCTCGTCGACGACCGGGAGATGGGCGACTCCGGCTTCTCGAAGCATATTGAGCGCTTTCCCGATCGTGGTTTTGGGAGTCGCACTGATCAACTCCGCCGTGTAGGCGTCGTCGACAGTTGCCGCGTCGAGAAATGGCCGGACCGCCTCGAGCACGGCATCGCCAGTCACCACACCGACGACACGGTCGTCGTCGAGGACGGGAAGCGTCTTGGCGTCGCTCCCGATCATAAGGCGTGCGACCTCTCGGACGTCCTCGGTACGGTCGACAGTCGGCACGTGCTGTACCTGTGAGCCGACCTTCGCAGACGGTTGGTTCGACGAGGACGCCAACTGTCGGCGACTGACGACGCCACGATACTCGTCGCCGTCCGTTACGACGACGGCATCGAGTTCCTGATTCTCGAATGCCCCAGCGACTTTCGAGAGAGGAGTTCCGATGTCGAACTCGGTGAACTTCGTCGAGAGTATCTCGGATATGTCCATAAGTATCTCTCTAGTGCAAGGAGTGCAAGCTAGTTATGCCTATCCCACCCTAGGGAAAGGGGCGCGAGAAGAGATGGTTGTGTAAGGTCATGCCGGCTCAAGTCCGTACCGAGTCGTCTCGAATCGCGGCCCGCTGTGCAGCCGTCTTCCCGCGTGGTCAGTACTCTTTGTCATCAGTGTCACGGCGTGCTGCCTGTTCAGCACGCTCACGATCCATCGTTTCGCGCTGGTCGTGTTCGGACCTGACGAGGGAGTAGAGGATGAAGGCACCGAGGATACTGAGCAGAAAGAAGATGGCGAACACGAAGCCAGTGGTCATCATCCGAGGAAGACGTCAACGATGTCGCTCGTCCCAGAGGTCGTGTCTCGGTACAGCTCAGAGTAGCCGCAGTTCGTACAGGAGACGACTTTAAAGCTGTTCGTCTGGATGTCGAACATCTTCGAGAGACCACCGCCGGTCGTCGAAATCGTGCCGACATCGGTCTCTGTGTGTCCGCACTTCGGACAACCACGATCAGTGTCGGGTTCCATACACGAACGATGGTGAACTGACTGTATCAAGTTTCGGATAGCTCAAACGTCCCTCTGAGTCACGGACAGACCGCTGTCCATTCCCGGGTCATGTTGCATCCGCCGGATGCAGCAGGGTGCGACGTCGTCGGATGTGACCCTCGTCAAGCGCGAACTGGCGTGACGTACGCCGGGAGAGAAACGCACATTCGTCTCCACCGGCAAGACACGCTAATGACGGATCTCGCGTGTGCGAACGCCGGCTACAGACGACTATTCGACTCCACCGGACTCTCCTTCGGGGTCGGATTCCCGCTCACCGGCGAACGGACGGGAACCCCAGCCATCGAGGACGAAGTCCGGCTCGCAAGCCACGCCGAAGCGGTCGGGTTCGACGGACTCTGGGCGCGGGACGTCCCGACGTACTGGCCGCGGTTCGGTGACGCCGGCGGCGCTTTCGACACGTGGCCGTTACTCTCGCACGTCGCCGCACACACGGACGACGTCGCGCTCGGGACGTCAAGCATCGTCCTCCCCTTACGCCATCCGATCCACGTCGCGAAGTCCGCCGCAACCGTCGATCAACTGTCGGCGGGGCGACTCGTCCTCGGAGTCGCCTCCGGGGATCGTGATCCCGAGTATCCCGCATTCGATGTCGACCCCGACGATCGAGGCGCGCTGGTTCGCGAACACGTCGACGCGCTCCGGGCGCTCTGGGGCGAGGAGTATCCGACACTCGAAGGGTCGTGGGGGCGTATGGATGGCAACCTAGACGTCGTGCCGAAACCGACGACCGAGACGCTGCCGCTACTCCCGACGGGGTACGCCCGCCAATCTATCGAGTGGATCGCCGAGCACGGCGACGGCTGGCTGTTCTATCACCTCCCGGACGACACGCTCCAGAGTCACCTAGACGACTGGCGAGGGCTGGCCGGCGACAAGCCGTTCGTGATCGCAGTTCGCGTCGGGCTCGCCGATGATCCAGCGGCCGACCCCGAACATCTCCACCTCGGTTACCGTGCCGGCGTCGAATGGTTCAGACAGTATTTCCGACGACTCGAAGCGTTCGGTCTCGATCACGTGATCGTCGGGTTGGAAGCCGAAAACCCACAGCAAGCGATGACGACGTTCGCCGACGAGGTTATCGACGAAATCTGAACGCCAGGAGGGGTCGACACCGAGTAACACGGGAACCGATCCAGCGGCCGATAGGAGCTATAGTAGCGTTTGCAACTGATAGGGATTATCGTAAGTCTCCATAGATGTCTCGCCGGACGGTACGGCGAGAATCTCCGAACAGTTACGATAATCCCTATGATTACACAGCCAATCGCACGACTGCGTTGGATTAGGTGGGTAAAGACTTGCAAACGCTACTATAGAGAGCAAGCTTTGCCCGTGTACGTCAGCGAGGCGGCAGCTTCGGAAGACAGAGACGCGATTTTCGAGACGCTGTCCAATAGCGAAAATTAAAACCCGCTATGGGTAGATTCCCGAATATGGAAGATATCAACGACAGTCCGATCGTCAGAAACGGCAACTCCCTCATCCTCGCCTACGATCACGGAACCGAACACGGCCCTGTGGACTTCGAGCCGATGCCGAAAAGCGCCGATCCAACGCACGTCTTCGACGTCGGACGGCACGATGCAGTGACGGCGATCGCGCTGCAGAAAGGCAACGCCGAGTACTATCGATCGTGGGAGAAAGCAAACGGCATCGACGATGGCGCACCACTGCTCGTAAAGCTGAACGGTAACTCGAACCTGGCGGCACGTGACGACTACTACTCGCCAAAACAGTGCTCGGTGCGGTACGCTGTCGAAGAACTCGGCGCCGACGCAATCGGATACACGATGTACGCGGGCTCAACCCACGAAGACGAGATGTGGAAGGAGTTCCGCGATGTCCAGGAGGCAGCGCGGAAATACGGCATCCCCGTGGTGATGTGGAGTTACCCGCGTGGCAAGGGCATCCAGAACAGCGAGGAGTACAGCGGGCAGACGGATCCGAAGGTCGTCGCATACGGCGCCCGCCTGGGTCTCGAACTCGGCGCCGACGTGGTCAAGTGTAAGTACCCGGGGACGCAGGACGGCTGGCAGCAGCTCGAAGACGTCGTGGGCGGGATGAAGACGGTGATGAGTGGTGGCTCGAAGCGCAGCGACGAGGCATTCCTCGAAGATGTGTTCTCGACGATCGAAGTCGGCGGAAACGGCCTCGCAGTCGGGCGGAACATCTTCCAGCGCGAAGACCCCGAAGGGCTGCTGGACAAACTCGAAGCGGTCATCTTCGAAGACGAGAATCCCGACGAACTCTAACGGCACTGTAGTGGCGGGCCTTCCGCTGGGGGCTCAAACCGAGGCAAAATCGCACTCGAATCGGACGGGCAGGGAATGACAGTCCGTAACAAGGTATACCGGTCTCCCCGAGGAACTGGAACCGTTGGATGGGAGACGACCCGGCATTTATTATATACTGCCGACATTTTCGACGATATGACGACGGATACGTCCCCCCTGAACGAGGACCCGCCGGTGTGGCCGCTCGGTTTTCTCGGCTTTCTCTCCCTGATCGGGGTCCGAGGAATCGAGCAGCACAATGCCCTGTTTCTGTTCTGGTTTGCCTTCGCTGGGTTCTTTTCGTTCTTCGGCTACCGGTGGGAGAAACTGAAATACCTCGGACTGCTCGGTATCCCCGGATTTGGTGTCGCTGTGCTCGCGCTACTGGGCATTTTCTCGATCTGAGGAAGGGGACTTAGCGCCTCTAACACTCAAACACGCGTTGCAATTACCAGTACTATTTCCGCAGGCGACCGCCAAACGGGGCGTATGCCCCCTGTGACGCCACTCCTCCGACCTGGTCAGTTCTTCACCAAACGAGATCCCGAGGGCGGGCACGCGCTGATCCTCATACTTCTCCACCTGATCTCGGTCCCACTCGCGGTCTGGGGCGTCGGGCAGGTCCTCAAAGCGCGGGTCGACGGCACCGTGATGGTCGACAACCCGAACCGACCATCCGAGCAGTTCTGCGAGCACGCAGCAGCCTCGATGGACGTCGGGTGTGATGCGCCAGCGCAGATCGAACGAAACATCGACGCGATCCTCGCAGACGCCATCGGTCAGCTCATCGGTCCCGCGCTTCTCGGTGTGGGGATCGTGCTCGTGCTGGTTGGAGGCGCACTTCACGTCGGCGCCTGGGCGTTCAACGGCGAGAATGGAGTTGGGACCTCCTTCGCCGTCGCGCTGTGGGGGCTGCTCCCGTCACTCGTCGGTCTGGTCGTCGGGGTGGCCGTCCTCTTCGTAGTCCTCGACCCGCTCACAGTGACGACGAGCGACGACCCCGCGGTGATGGCCGAGTGGATCCAAGCGGAGATGGCACCGCTACTGACGTGGCAGCCGCTTTTCACCGGTGCGACAACGCTCTGGAGTGCGATCATCTGGCGGTCCGGGCTCGTACACAGCCAGGGGTTGGACAATGGGTCGGCGACGCTCACGGCCGGGACCCTCGCAGTACTGTTTTGGATCGTCTCGCTCGTCTAGCGATTATCCGCGCAACCCGTAGTTCGAATGCGACCTCGATCAAATAGACCACGCAGAAAACATTTACCACGAACGGACGAGTCGCTGTACGATGCCCTCCAGACGCGCGTTTCTCGTGAGTCTGACAACCACCGGCCTCGTCGGCTGTGTCGGCAACACACCCAGTACGAGGACCGAGTCTTCGGCTGACACGGCTACGACGATGCCCGGCACGCCCGCTCGCCCCGCGATGACTATCGAAGCTGCGGCTGTCCAGTACGCGTACCGCCACATCGAAAACGTCGACTGGAACGCGATCCGGACAGCGGACGGCCAGTTCGTGTTCGTCACTGTCGACGCCCGTGAGGCGGATCCCGCCCCGGATCGAGACGCATTCACGCTTGTCACCGCTGACGAGACCCACGACCCCGTAGACATCCAAGAGCGCTATCCGGTCGGCCTCGACGTGCCCGGCGAACCGTACCCATCCGAACAAAGGGGTGGCGAATCTCGGGGGTGGCTCGTATTCGAAACCCCAGCCCAACTCGACACAGCGCCGTCGCTCCGAATGGAACGCGGTACCGACTCCTGGGAGTGGAGACTCGACACAGAGAAGGCGACGACGCCGCCACCGGCGTGGGAGTGGACTGCGAGCACCCCCGACACAGTTGCGCCTGAGGAAACCTTCGACATTACGGTGTCCGCCGAGAACGTGGGCGATGGCCCCGGGACGTTCCGCGGCGCGGTGAACTTCTCATACCCTCTGTACCGGCCGAAAGGGTTCGATATCGTACTCGATCCGATGGAATCTGGGGAGGGAACAGTCTCGGCGACCAGCAAAAACGCCGATCCGGGGAGAGAACTGAACTACGGCGTTCGGACTCCTGCCGGAGAGTCAGAAGTGAGCGTCACCGTCGAGGCTGACTCGAGCGTGACCCAGAACACAAGCTAACGCACCACCGTCCCTGACATTGGTCGATTTCGCTACTAGCCCGGGGTTCTTCGCTATTCAGGTGGAATAGCGACAGTCAGATCGAATATCTACAGGCGGAGCAGGCCGAGTGCCTCGGGGCTTGACCCTGAGGGTGAAGGCCGTCGAAAGATTAACCAAATCACGGTTCGTACAGTTGATACAGTCAGAAACCCACAAAGACGGGTTAAAGATCTTAACCCAACGCTGACTGAGACAATTTGGAAATGCGACTCCTCTCAAAACCCGCGTCTTTGGCGCGGTGCGACGGGAGTTGTCGGGCGGGGTGGAGCCGCCGACCCTCACGGACGCATCGCACGTTCGGGTGTGAATTCCAGCCGACCCATCTCGGGAAGGTCGAGGGGAATTAAATTCGCCTGCGTCCATCCGTCCGTTTCTGGACGGTCTGGACAAAACGGTGAAGCCTCGGGGCTTGTCCCCGAGGTACTTCACTCAAGCGGCATCTGGCGGTTTCGCATTGGTCCGCTACAGTCTGGGCACGTGCCGGGGTTCTCCTCTGTGAGAAGGATGTTGCCACACTCGAAGCACTCGTAGACGGCTTCTGCGGCCGGTTTGATGTCGACGTCTTTCATTGTGAGTTCACGAGTGCGGCCGGTGAAGTGGCGCACTCTACCCGGACGTAGTACACGGAGGCCGGTATACTCGATGGTTAAGTATGAAACCAATAGCTAAGAATATGGTTCGTTATTCAACCACCTCTGTGGAGGGGGCTGTGGGGAGACTATTCTCCTCGAAGAGCGTTGTGAACAGTTTGCGCTGTACGGTCCGGGCGTGCTGATAGAACGCGGGCGGAGAGATGCCGAGTTTCTCCGCGATTTCTTCGCCCGTGCTTTCGCGCGGCGACTCGAAGAAGCCGCTGTAGTACGCCATTTGAATCACCTCCAGTTGTCGATCCGTCAGTTTGTCCAGGAACTTCGAGTAGAGCGTGTGTTCTGTGGCCTGATCGAGCGTCTGCTTGGCACGGAGTTCGACGTTGCTGAACGTCCCGCGGACGAGTTGCATCACCGTTCGGACGTCGATGCTATCCGGGATATCGATGACGAGCGTCGTTGTGGTCGGGTCCGCAGTCGCCTTACGGAAGACGGCGCCGTGGTCGGCCAGGTCCAAGGCGAGGAACGGTTGTGTGAGCCGAAGTCGCAGGACGCCACCATCACCGTCGGTACTGATCTGCTGTACTTCGTCGATGCCGGCCGACTGCGAGGCGGCGCTTGCCACGTTCGTGACCGCCCCGTCTTCGACGGTCACGAACACGTAACTCCCTTCTGTAGATTGCTGGACGCCACCTTGATAGGAGAGAGTACAGCCCGCGTCCCGTGCGAGCCGTGAGAGGACGAACGTCGGGTCGTCGATGGTGAACTCGACACGCGTCATCGACGTCGTGAGCAAGGCGTTCTTGCGTTCGATCGCACTGAGAGCAGAGGCGATCGTGTCGCCGAGTTCGGCGAGGACTGCCCTCGTCGTCTCACCGAACGCATCCTGAGTCGGGGCATAGACGGTCAACACGCCGTGTGTGAGATCGTTGTACACCAGTGGGATGCTCAGTACGGAGAGGTAGTCACGAGAGAGCGCGTCCTTCCGCCAGACTTCCTCGCGGAGACCGGCAGCGACGTTGGCCACAATCGTGACATCGCCAGTCGCTGCGGCCTGGCCGGCTGGCTCTGTCCCCGACGCTTGGATGGCAAACGACTGACTATCCAGGTATCCCCGTTCGGTGCCTGCCCAGGCCCGGGGTTCGAGCGTATCGGTCGCTGGGTCAGTTGTCCCGATCCAGGCGAACCGGAATCGATCACCAGTGGTTAACAGTTCACAGACTGTGTGGTAGATCTCTTCGCGCTTCTCCGCTTGCACGAGTGCCTGATCGATCTCTCGAATCGTCTCGTTGACGCGGTTCAGCGCCGTCAGTTGCTCGTTTTGCGCCTGCAGCGTTCGGTCTTGCTCCCGGAGTCGAGATTCTCGTGTGACGCGGTCGAGAGCCGCCTCGGCAGTCGCCGCGAGCAGGTCGGCCAGTTCCCGCGTCACGTCGTCGAAGATCCCGACCTGGTTCGAGCCGACGACGAACACACCGTGGTTGCCGAGTGGAATGTAAGCCGTACTCCGGAGGTCGGTAGCGCGGTTTTCCAGCCGAGCGGCGTCGTGGACGTCGTCGAAAAACAGCACTTCGTCCTCGACGAAACTGTAGCCCGGGAGCGTTTCGCCGTCGGCGTGAACGGTGGGGAGCGGGCCGTTCAGTTCGGCCATCGTCGCCGAGTGTGCGGCGGGTCGGAGGTCGTTGGCGTCTGCATCGAAGAGATAGACGGCACTCGCCTCGAGATTGAGGACGCTGGACGTATCGTCGACGACGTGCTGGGCGATTTCCTGATGCGTTTCGGCGTAGAGAAAGTCACGCGCCGTCTCTTGGAGCGTAGCGAGTGCTTCTTCGCGCTGTTTGCGTTTCGTGACGTCCCGACAGCTGAAGAGAACTGTCCCGTCCTGAATCGAGACCTCGCGAACGTTGACGAGGAGTGTATGTTCGCGCCCGGCTTTATCCGTCGCTGTCGTTTCGATGTTCTTGAGGACGCCGTCGGCCGCGAGTTCCGCCCGGTCGAAGAGGTCCTCGCCGAGCAGTTCCTCGATCGTCCCGAGCTCTCGGATCTCCTCGGCTGTGTACCCGAAAATGAAGTGAACGTTGGGGCAGACGTAGGTGTACTCGCCGGCCTCGTCCGTTATGAGGACCGTGTCGGTCATATTGTTGAGCGTGACGCGGTGGAGCTCTTCTGACTGCCGGAGATCACGTTCGAGATCGACCCGTTCGGAGATGTCGACGCCTTCGACCACGACCGAGGCGAGGTCCCCGCGTTCGTTCTTGACGGGGCGTACCGAGAGGTCGATAACGCGCGGATCGTCACCGTGTGGGGGCTGTAGGACGACCGCCTTGCCGAATCGCCCGTCGAGGGCTCGGTCTACCAGTTGTTGGACGTCCGCGTTCACCGCATCCGACTGCGACCACCACGGGAGCGTCCAGAACGGCTCGCCGACGATCGCGTCGATCTGCTCGTCGATCATTTCTCTTGCTGTCTGATTCACCCGAGCGAGAGTCCCATCCGCGTCCAGAACCCACGTCGCGGTCCGCGCATCGTGGAAGCTCGCATCGAATTGGCGAGCGCGCTCCCGCTGGGTAGCCGACCGTCGTGCGGATCGAATCGCCCGTTCGGTGCGTTCGACGAGCCCGTCGGTCATCTGCTCGGCAGGGTCCGTGAGTGCGATGTAGTCGGTGACGCCGGCTCCGATGGCCTCACTGGCGATCGCTTCGCTTCCGTTGGTGGCGCAGAGCAGGACCGGAAGCGTCGTCGTTTCAGTGCGGATCTCCTCGAGGAGGTCGATTCCGGTACTTCCCGGCAGTGTATACTCGCTAACGAGACAGTCAATCGCCCGCGCTTTGACAGCACGCAGTGCCGCCGTTTTGGATGCAACCGAGTCGACGGTCGCGTTAGTCCGTGCTTCGAGCGTCGCTGCGAACCGCGTGAGCCACTCGCTCGTCCCGACAAGCAAGACGGTCGACGAATCAAGTACAGCTGTAGAAGACACGATTATTCGGTCGCCACGGGGCTGTGCGTCTGTAGTGTGCTGCTGGTTCGAGGCTGCGCCACGTGTGGGTCCGAGTCCGAATCGAGCTTCGACTTCATAGATGGTTTATAATCAAATGGGTCGGCGTCAAAGGTATTTGCGATAGAACCACCCGACACTCGTATCGCGAATCGCCGCTCCTGTACACGGCGTCTTCGAGTCTTTCGTACTGCCACGCTCGGAGACGCAGTCTCACCGTCGTCGCTGTGTGAGGTACACGACGAGGAAGAGTGATGCGAAGACTATCGCGGGGACCTCGTAGGGCTGTTCGTGAAACGTGAGGACCGCGGCGGCGACGATTAGCGAGCCAGCGAGTGCCGCGTAACCAAGGTAGCGATCTCCCGTCGCACTCGCGTCGGTGGGCTCGGTTCGAACGGTCAACGTGCCTCGTTCGACGCGATCGAGCGTGCGGTCGATGCGCGACGGGAGTCGCGTCAACGCGGGAAATGACTGCCGGACATCCGTCCACGACTCCGCGAGGAACGCTTCCAGTTCGCTCCCGAGAAGCCCCTGTTCGACGAGGAACGACTGGACGGCGGCGAGGAAGTCGAACTCCGGATCGAGCTGGCGACAGACGCCCTCGCCGACGGTACCGACACGGATGAGCAACATCACGTCCGGCGGAATGCGGAACGGAAAGTCCCGGAGGTGCATCGTCAGTTCGGTGATGATCGTCTGCCAGGAGACCTCGGACTGGCCTTCGAGGTTCTCGATGACGAGTTCGAGCACGCGTCGCACCTCCGTCCGGTCTGCGCTCGCGTCGAGGACGTCCAACGCGATGAGCGCGTCGACGAGCGTCTCGACGTCCCGCCGCACGAGTGCGCGGTAGAGTTCGACGATGTCCTCCTGAACGGCCGGCGGGAGGCGCTCGCTCATTCCGAAATCGAAGATCAACAGTCGACCGTCTGCTGTCACAGCGAGGTTCCCCGGATGGGGGTCCGCGTGAAACACGCCGTCGACGACGCCCATCTGCAGGTAAACCTGCATAATGCGCGTCGCCATCTCGTGCGGTGCGACGTCGGTCCCCTCGAACGCCTCGTCGTCAGTCAGTTTCCGGCCGGTCAGATACTCCATCGCGAGCACGCGTTCGGACGACAGGTGCTCGTGAACCGCGGGAATGACGACTCGGTCGTCGTCCGCGAAATTCGAGCGAATTTCGGACATGATGGCTCCCTCCCGGTCGAAGTCGAGTTCGTCTAGAATGATCTCCTCGAAGTCGTCGGCGGCATTGCGGAGCGAGTAGCGCTGCCGCTCGTCGACAAAGAGGCTAATGAGGGGCAACAATCGCCGAATCACGCGGAGGTCGCGTTCGATGAGCGGTTTCACACCTGGACGACGCACTTTGAGTGCGATCCGTTCGCCCTCGTAGCGGACCGTGTACACGAAGGCGAGTGAGCCACCGGCGATCGGTTCGAGGGTCGAGAGGTCGACGTCGTCGCCGAGTTCCTCTCGAAGGACGGTCTGTGGGTCGCCGCCGGCGTCCTCCGGAATCTCGTCTTGCAACGTGCCGAACACCTCGGCGTACGTCTGCGGAACGAGGTCCGGTCGCGTAGAGAGCACCTGGCCGATCTTGATGAACGCCGGCCCGAGATCCAACAGTGTGTCCCGGATCCGCTCTGCTCGCTGGCGGTGGGCCGTCTCGTCAACGCGACATCCGGGCCCAAGCAGGAGGAATCGGTGACGGTCACGAAGGAACGCCAGCGCGAAAGGCAGAAAGCGGGCCACGACCGAGAGGTAGCGGTGGAGGAGTTCGAACATTTATTCGAGGTGGGCAGCCGCAGTCTGTCGACAGTACACAGTACTGACGAACGGAGCCGATCGGACGACGGGGCGGGGTGCGGAAACCATAGTGAGACACCTGTAGTGCGTTTCGGACGCGCTGTGGTTAAGTAATGACATTTCCCCTACAGCTGAAAACTTGGGAGCGAAGCATCCGCGTATGCACGGCCGCATATGACATCCTCCTCGCCGTAGAGTGATATGCGTAAGAGCTGAATACAGCACTGAAACGAGTAAGAGACCCAGTGAACGAATAGAGGTGTTTCACTCGGAGCGGGGAGTCTGCACCACACCTCGCTGCATATTCAATTGTTTCATAGGAGTTATCGTAAGTCTCCATAGATTTCTCGCCGGACGGTACGGCGAGACTCTCCGAACAGTTACGATAATCCCTATCAGTGATCACTCCCGTTGCCGGCGGGATGGCTGATCTGCATCAGCGCCACATCAGAGAGTTTTCGTGCGATCGAGACGGCTTGTTTAATAGAGCCGCTAAGTTCAGATCGCTTTAGTTATTCTGTGGTGCTCCATTTGTCCTATCTGTAGTCAGCACCCATCTTAAAAGAAAAAATGGGAATAACAGTTAAATATTCCCACGGCATTGGTTCGGATATGAGTGGAGAAGTACGAACAGACCAGCGTGGCCGTGTGACGATTCCGAAGGAGGTACGCGACCGTTACGGCGAGAAGTTCCGCCTCGTCGAGTTGGATAGCGGTATCAAACTGGTGCCAATTCCCGACGATCCACTCGAAGAACTGCGAGCGGCGGCTTCCGATGAACTTCGCGAGGCGACACTTGAGGAGCTCGAAGAAGCAGCACGTGAGGAGGCACGCGAACAGGCTGGAGAGAATGTACGCTGATCTCGACTTCTGGCTGGCGTTACTGAAAGACGACGACTGGTTGGCTGATCGTGCTGAGTCACTGCTAGACGAATACGAGGGCGATCTTGAGGTCTCGCTGACGACATTCATCGAACTGTTCCTCGTTGAGGAGCGCTTCACGTTCGACCGAGAACGTGCTGTGACGGCGATACTCGAACTGGCCGCGTACGACGGCGATCCGAATGTTGTATATCAAGCTTCAGAGAACATCGAGGCCGGCCTGAATACGTTCGACGCATTCCACGCAGCACTCTCTGGTGGCACTATTATCTCTAGTGACCTGGGATACGACGGGCTTAGTAATGTGAATCGCATTCGACTCGAACCCGACGAGAACGAGGATTCTGCGGCCTAAGTACGACAACGTCCGGGAGATCATAGGAGAGGCCCCACACCTGAATCCGGATAGAGGGACACCGCCCAAAGGACAAAGACCGTAGAAGTACATCTAACATATACTGGACTAATGAGCAAGATGAAAGTCAGTGTCCGGATCCCAAAAGACCTCATCCAGAGAGCCAACATCGCCGCCAAGGTCACCCAAAAAAGCCGGGGAGAGATCGTGACCGAAGCCCTCCGCGACCATCTTGCAGAACTCGAAGACGAAGAGGCGTTCAAGAAAGACGTTTTTGACCGATATCTCGACGGTCAGATCAGCTTGGGGACACTCAACCGGTTTCTTGACTCCGGAGACGCCGAATCAGTCCGCATCTCGAAGACGCTGCTTGATCAAGGACAAGAACCTGGTGACGGAAGCAAACCTGAGGAGTAGAGGGTGTCATAGAACTCTGCTCACACCGTGAGCACGGTACTTCCCGGATTGTCTCCTCGTTCGGAGTGGTGATTGCGGCGGCGAGATGAAAAGGAGTAAACGACCCTATCCTACCCTACCTCAGCCGGATGATGAAGCCCACCATCTCGGTTGATGGCCGTACTGGCACGGCACGCGATCCCACCACGGACAAGTGGGGCACATCCCGTCGTGGAATGCCCAGTCTGTGACCGAGGATCCTCCGGGTTTAGCCGTTGGGGGATGTCAGTCCATTCCGCTGGCCGCTACGCCGTCACGAATATGGCTCTCGAGCGGTCACGCCACGGGTCAAAGTCTACACCACCTCGATCAGCGAGTTCTATCGTGTGGACACCAAGTGTGAGCAGATCTGTAGGATTAAGCGTACGGGGCGGTCAAGGAGGCGTATGGACGTCTTTAGTACCGAAACACCGATCATCGGAATGGTTCACCTACCGCCGTTGCCGGGGTCACCCGGTTTCGAGGGCGACCGAAGCGATATTCGCAGGCGACTCCGACGAGACGCGACAGCACTCGAGTCGGGCGGCGTCGACGGGATAATGGTCGAAAACTTCGGTGACGCTCCCTTCTATCCGGACCGCGTGCCGCGCCACGTCGTGGCCGACGTTACAGCACTCGCAACCGCGCTCCGCGAGGAAGTGTCGATCCCGTTTGGTGTGAACATCCTCAGAAACGACGTGCAAAGTGCACTCGGCATCGCCGCCGCGACGGGTGGTTCATTCGTCAGGGTGAACGTCCACACCGGGGCCCGACTGACCGATCAGGGTATCATCGAGGGGATGGCCCACGAAACGTTGCGACTCCGTGACCAGCTCGATGCCGATGTCTCGATTCTGGCCGACATCGACGTGAAACATTCCGCGCCACTTGCCGAACGATCCTACGCGGAAGTGGTGAGCGAACTCGTCGAGCGCGGCGGTGCCGACGCCGTCGTCGTGAGCGGGGCTGGCACGGGTGAAGCAGTCGATACGACCGTCCTCGAGCAGGTGATCGAGGCCCGGGATGCTCGCGACCTCGACGCACCGATCTTGATCGGAAGCGGTGTGACACCCGAGACAGCACCCGACCTGCTCTCGCTCGCCGATGGCGCGATCGTTGGGACGGCCCTCAAACACGGTACCGAGACGACGAATCCCGTGGATGAAGCGGCCGTCGAGCGTCTCGTCGAGTCCGCATCTCACTGATCGTCCAAGAACGCCCGAACGTCGGATTCGGGTGGGAGAATGTCGCGTGCGCCCGTCGTCGTGCAGTTGAGAGCGGCCGTGGCCGCAGCAAATCGTCCTGCTTCCCGTGCGGAATCGTCGTCGAGTACCCACGTGTGGATCAGTCCCGCCGTGAAGGCATCGCCGGCGCCCGTCGTATCTGCGACGTCCACGTCGAAGGCCGGAACCTCGGTCACTGTGTCGCCGTCGAGAAGGAGCGCTCCCTTGGCACCCTGTGTCACGGCGGCCCGAGACACGTTCTTCTGTGCAAGAGCAGCGATAGTTTCCTCGGCCCCACTCCCGAAATACGACCGCGCTGCGACCGTCCCGACCACGAACAGGTCTACGACGGAGAGCAGATGATCGATAGTGGCTGGTGCCGTACCCCGCCCTTCGAGTTCCGCCAGCGGGCCAGCGAGGTCGAAGACGAGGGCCGAAATCTCACCGCGTTCACGAGCGCGGACGAGTCTGGAAACCACCTCGTCAGGAGCGTAAGCACTCGTGAACACGACACTGGCGTCACTCACGTACTCGATATCGTCCTCGTCGAGTCGCAGATTCGGGACGCTTTGGCCATCAGCGACGATCATCCGGTCTCCGTCGGGACCACGCAGAATTAGGGTGTACGACGATTCTTCGGGCCCAGAGCGAACTCGGGTGCAGTCGAGATCACGGGCCTGGAGGTCGTCTTCGATCTCGGCGGCGGCATCCGCACCGACACGTGTAACGATTCCGGTTCGGTTCCCGAATTCGACGAGTCCAGCGGCAACGTTCGCAGCGACACCGCCAACGTCGGTCGTGTGTTCGCGGACGAACGCACCGCCGTCAGGCTCCGGCAAATTGGAGACCGAGTAAATGTGGTCGAGGACAGCACTGCCGACCGTGACGACATCGAGCGACGACATTACGTCTATACCAGACAGTCGCCCTTCTTGAACGTACAGGAGTAGTCTCTGCGGTCTCCTCAGAGTGTTCACTGCTGGCGACACCAGCAACGCGGTGACGCTCCGACACAAACGAGAACAGTTTGATACTGTCGAACAGCAGTTCGTGAACTATGTTGGCACCCACGGGGTTCCGATAATCTTCACATCGTTCTGTCCGACAGTATGAGCCTCCGACCAGAATCCATCGCCTAATAGCAGGAATATCGGCGGACGTAGTCGTCGAATACGCCACGACCATCTTCGTACTCTCGACGATGTTCGCTATGGGACAGGAGTTGTCGATCGGTCAACTCTCGTCCGCCCTCCAAAGGCGGCGGCGATGGGGAAGTCGCTGCTGGTGAACTCGCAGCCGCAATTTGTGCCTAATGTGTGGCCGATTTCGGCAAATCGATAAGCCAATCGTCTCGGAAACTGCATTCGATGGATCTCAAACTCTCTCGCAAGCAGTTCCTCCACGCCAGCGGCGTCTCGCTTGCCGCAGCCGTTGCTGGTTGCAGTAGTCTATCTACGGAGTCCGAATCGGGATCGCAGTCCATAGCATCCGACCAATCAGGGGAGAGACACTCGATCGGAGTCTCGTACGTCGGCACGGTGGATACCTCAGCCGATGCAGCAATCGATAGCCGAGCAAAGGTACTCTCGATATCCCCACCCACCGCCACTGAGAAGCGGCCTGTCGTGATGATCCCCGGGCTGGGACTGTCACCGTACATCTATCTCACGACCCCTGATGGACGGCCAGGGTGGGCGAGCCTCTTTGCTGCTGCTGGATATCCAGTGCACGTGGTCTCCCCGCCACGGAACGTCGATTCCGGCGGTCTCAACACGAGCGCATTCGAGCGTGCCGACCCTCCGACGCTCTCGCGGTGGTCACTCGATCGTGCGTGGCCAACGTGGGGCTTCGGGCCAGAAGTCGGCGAGCCATACGAGGATGTCCGGTATCCGATCGACGACGTCGACCAACTCGTGGCGTCGTTTCCGGCGTACGTGAGTACGGGCGGCAGTGGTGGCAATGGTGACAGCCGAAATCGGGCACAGAGAACGACTGCTGAAGAGCCTGAAACAACGGCGACTCCCACACAGTCGCAGCCCGACGAGGGAGGTCAAAGACAAGGCAGTGGTGGCGGACAACGAGGCGGGAGCCGATTTGCATCTGCTCGCGAGACGGCTGCGTTGACAGATCTGCTAGAGCGCGTTGGACCCGCGACACTGCTCGTTCACTCAGCAAGCGGCGCAGCCGGCTTTGCAGTCGCACAATCGTCCCCAAGCCTTGTGGAGAATATCGTAGCTGTCGAACCAGTCGGCTGCCCTACCGACGAGGAGACTGTCGCGAAGATGGGTGGAAACGCCCCGGTGCTTGCTGTGTACGGAGATTATTCGATGCACGCGGACAGACCGGTCGCAAAACAGCCTGTGAGACGACCGTCGAACTAGCGAGGCAGTCGAATGCTGACTCGACACTGCTGAGTCTTCCGGGTGAAGGGATCCACGGGAATACCCATCTCCTGATGCAGGACACGAACAATGACGCGATCGCGAACCGGATTCTGTCGTGGTTATCTGAATAATGACGCGAGGAGACTGGCCGACGTACCGAAGCGAGCGGCAACTCGTGGACAGGACATCAAAACAGAATGTATTTCCAACGGCTGGGGCGTAACTCCGGGAGATGCGGCAGGTGCTCTGGTGGCTCATTGGGGGGTCACGAGGCGGTCGGAACCGCCTTCGGATCGTGCACGCACTCGAGGACCGGCCCAGGAACACCAACCAGCTCTCGAACCATCTGGATTTGAACTACAAGACCGTGCAGCATCACCTCGAAATACTCACAGAAAACGATATCGTGACGACAGAAGGAGACAGCTATGGACAGTTGTATTTCCTTACTGCGCGAATGGAACAGAACCTCGATGTGCTCGAGGAGATAGCTGCTCAGGCAGAGATCGATACGAATGAGTCGTAATTACACACCGCTCAGAAATACCGTCGGCGCGGCTATCGGTGCTGGTCTCGTCGCCGCAGCAGTCGCGGGGTTGGCTCAGATCCCATCTCACGGGCCGCCGTCCCGCCTTGCAGCGGAGATTGTCCTGCTGATCCGTCTGGAGATACTGCTCACGACGGTCAATCTAGTGTTACTTCTCGTACTCAGTGGGATCTACCTGAAGCTGTATCGGGATCTCCCGAACAAGTACACGGTGAGTCTCGTCGTACTGAGCCTCGCGCTGCTGTTGTATGCGTTCTCCTCAAATCCGCTTGTCCACAGCATCCTCGGGTTTCGCCCCCGGCCGAATATCGGCGCGTTCGTGTTCATCCCCGATCTGTTCATTAGTATCGCCATTCTGGTGCTCCTCTATCAGAGCCAAACGTAACGCGCCACCGACCCACTGAGCCACTCCGAGGTTGCGTCGCCCGATTCGCCTGGCAAGAAGCGATGTGGCAACGGAGAAACCCAACGCAGTTGTCGCCACTCGATCGTGTGCAGTACAGATGCGGTACGATTAGTGTTCGTGCTCGATAGAGACAGTGACTTCGTTCTCCAGGTTATCTAACAGCGGAGACCGCGCACGGGCAACCTCCTTGAGTTCCTCAAGCTGTTCGGTCGAGGCCGGCGACTCGATATGTGCCGTACACTCGATCGTCTCGAACCCCGGGCGGACGTCGTCTCCAAGGCCGAGGAGCCCTCGCATATCGACACTGCCTTCGAACTCGAAGCGCATCTCCGAGAGTTCGATATCCATCGCTGCTCCGTGAGCGGCGTACGTAATCGAGAGGCAGGTACCGATCGATCCGAGTAACTGCTCTAAAGCGTTGGGTGCCTCCCGGTGGCCAAACAGCGCACCCTCCATCGTGAATTCAGGCGACGAAACCATTTCGCCGCCCTTCTCGATATCGCTTACCGACGTGGTACAGGTCGTCTCGCCGGTCCACTCTGTCTCAGCAAAGAACCGAAATTGTGCGTTCTCAGCATCCGACTGTGCCGCAGCAGTGAGTCCTTCGAACTTCTCCATATCAATGCCGTTTTCGATAGTCATAGTGGATATCTCCATTTTTGCACACGGGCAGACTCGCAGTAAGCAGACGGCCATCCCCAATTGTAGCCGATTGATAGACAGTCGACAGTCCAAACCACGAACTGTTTCGACAGAGGCTCAGCGACGGTCTGTTGGTGATTCGGTCTGCTGTCGAGGGCGTAGTAAGCGACAATATTGGAAGATAGTTCGCCTGGAATTATAGTAGCGTTTGCAAGTCTTCACGCACCTAATCGTACGTGGTCGTGCGATTGGCTGTGTAATCAGTTGCAAACGCTACTATAGCAGGAGCGACGTCGACGAGCCTCGGTCACTATCCGGACCACCGTCTCGTAAGTAGACGGACAGCACCCACGGTGGGCTTTTGCGTGTGCGTGAGGCCCAACCACGCGGTGGAAAACGCGGTCAACACTCGCAGCCACAACTCGTGTCGTCAGTCTCCGGATCCTCGAAGAACGCTCGAACATTTGCTGAGACTCCGTCAGTCTGTCTGTCGGGGGCGTCGACCGCCGACGGCTGTGGTGACACGATGGCTACAGTGAGTGCCTCGACGAGCAACCCGACGGGCGCTGCCGTGTGTTCTTCGCCACGGTATCGCCAGAGTCGGCAGTCGACGTCACCCGAGCACGCACAGAGGTCACCACACGATTCACAGGTGTTCTCGAGATAGTCGGGCTGGATGTCCTGTCCGTTGATGCGGATCGTCGGTGATACCGCAAGCTGCGTCGCTTCGGCAGCGGCCAGCGTCGAAACGTGGATATCGCGGACGACGACCTCCACATCAAGCACGTCGAGAATCGGAGCAACCCGTTCGAGCGCCGTCTCGAGGGCTGCTTCGGTGCCGATACATCGGTCACAGGACTCGGTATCGAGGTACAGAAAGTCTACTGTCACTGTTCGTCGTGTATACGATTCGGCCGGCGAATCGACGATCGAGATAGCAGCACTGTCAGTTGGGACGTCCATTGCACTCACCGGTACGCCCCGACCCGCCATATATTGTTCAGTAAATAGACACAAAGGCAGTTAGCGTATGGAAACCGCCTCTTGCAACGAAGCGAGGATCATCGGGAACGTATATTTCAATGCAGGTGTTGGGATAGAGATGATGGCCGAGACTGAGCGGTGGCAACAGACGTGGCACGGCTTACAGGACATCCTAGGGCCGAAGTGGACGTTTCACATCCTCCGGTTGCTGTCCGAGGACTCACACGGGTTCAACGCAATCGTGGACGCACTCGATGGTCTCACAGCGCCGATGTGCTCGCAGCGACTCAAAGAACTCACCTGCCACGGGCTCGTAGAGCGCACTGTCACGGACACGACGCCGCCGACCACGACGTACGCACTCACTGATCAGGGGGCCGAAATTGCTGGACACCTGCAACAGCTAGAATCGCTCGTCGAACTCAAAGAACGGCCCGAGCGTGCGACCCACAGCGAGGACTGCACCAGCAGCACGGAGTGTCGGACTGAAGCCCTCACAGACGGGTGTGTGACAGTCGCTGATCGCTGTTGACGAACGAGCGATTTCTTCAGGTCCAGCCACCTCTCGACTCTGAACAGACCGATTAGCTTTCTAACACTCCGATATACGAATCGGATCTGGTCAATACATCTACTAACAATACCCACCAGAACAGAATCCACTTTGATCGGCATATACTGATTTCACGGAGTCTAGATCGTTGAGACGCCCTGATAGCGGAAGCGCATCTCTTGCGAGCGCAACTGGCGGACGCCCCTCAGCCACCTACAAATCGAAAATTATCGAAACGTACTTGTGCCATACCGAGTATTATCGATATGAATGGCAGCCAGAGGCCGGTCCAATCGACAGGTGAGAACGTCTGTCTGCAGTCATTGGGTCGGTGTCGGGCTGTCAGAGGTGACTTATGCAAATCACGATCTACGGACCAGACGGTTGTAGCAACTGTGCGAACCTGAGAGACAAGACGCAGAACGTCGTCGACGAACACGGATTCGACGCCGACGTCGAGAAAGTTGGCGACACCGTGGCGCTCGCTGAGAAGGGCATCATGTCCACGCCCGGATTCGAGATCGACGATGAGATGGTGTTCACCGGCTCGAACCCGCCTGAAGCCGAGCTGAAAGCGTACATCGAGGAGCACCTGTAATAGGATGGTCTTCGAGCAGTTCGCGACCTGGGTCGTCGATGCGCTCGGTCTGACCGGGGCCCCCAGAGCAGCAGTCCACTTCTGGGTCTACGACACGCTGAAGATCCTCGCCTTGCTCGTGACGGTGATCTTCGGCGTCGGCTACCTGCGGACGTACTTCCCGCCCGAGAAGATCAGAGACTATCTTTCTGGCAAGCGGGCGATTACGGGCTACGTCCTCGCGGCACTGCTCGGCATCGTCTCGCCATTCTGTTCGTGCTCGACGATTCCGATCTTTCTCGGAATGGTCGGGGCCGGGCTTCCATTCGGCGTCACGATGACGTTCCTTGCCGTCTCGCCGATGATCAACGAGGCCGCACTCGTCGTGCTTCCTGGCGTGGTCGGCTTCGAGCTGACCGCGCTGTACGCTGTGAGCGGCATCACGATCGGGATGACGAGCGGGTTCGTCCTGAACAAGGCCGGCCTCGATCGGTACATCAAGGAGTTCGACTTTGGCAACTCTGACGTCGACGTCGACGAGCCGACGCACCGGGAGCGCGCACGGCAAGCGTATGTGGAGGCGAAAGACATCATCACCGACATCGTGCCGTACGTCGTGGTCGGTGTCGGAATCGGGGCCGTCATTCACGGCTTCGTTCCGCAGACGATCGTTACCGAGTACCTGTCTGGGCCTCTTGGTGTCTTCGGCGCCGTCGCTGTCGGCGTGCCGATCTACACCAATATTCTTGGTGTGATCCCGGTCGTCGAATCGCTCATCGGAAAGGGGCTGCCGGTCGGGACTGGACTCGCGTTTATGATGTCCGTCGCCGCACTCTCGCTCCCGCAGTTTATGATTCTCAAGAAAGTAATGAAGAAAGAGCTCATCGCGTCGTTCGCGGTGACAGTCGCCTCGGGAATCGTGGTGATTGGGTTGCTGTTCAACCTCCTGCTGTAGTACAGCGTCGCCACCACCTCCCGACTCGAAGATCGCCTACTACCTGACCGTCAGTATCATACCGACGACGACCGATCTATAAAGTACACACGGCCGTTGGCGTTTCGATCTCAGCACGACGGAACCAATAACCGTAACCGACAGCGACGCCCCCAATCGAGAACGTCCGTAAAGCACCAACCCACAAAATGAGTGACTCAGTACCCGAATCGACGCGACAGACGCTCGATCGTCTCTACGAGAACCCCGAAAACCGATTGAAATCACTGTTTGAGCTCGCTCCGGACGACCAGCACGTCGATGCACAACGTTCAGTCTTCAAAGCGTTAGCGAACGAGCACCGGCTCCGAATTCTTGAAGCACTCCGAGACGGTGAACTCTGTGCGTGTGAACTCCAGGTCGTCTTGGATGCCCCGCAATCGACGGTCGCTAGTCACCTACGCGAGCTCAAAGACGTCGGCCTCGTGAAGACACGCCGGCAAGGCAAGTGGACGTACTACCGAATCGGCGATACTGCTGTGTTCCAGTTGCTCGACGTCGCACACGCACTCGCCGAAAGCCAGTAGACGGACAGATCTTTTCACCTAAGTCAAGGCGGAGGCCCCACCCTCAAGGAGCGCAGGGCTTCCGCCTCTGGTGGAAGCACAAGCGAGTAGGGTGGGGAGGAAGCCGACCCGGCACTGACCAACCGCCAGACTGTTGCCCACTAACTCCCAATCATTAAGTAACCACAAGTATATATGTGAAATATTGTGGAGCACCGTCGAACTGCCGTTATCAAGCTCGACACGCCCGAAGGTGCGGATGCATACCTTCGAGAGACTGTCGAGCAATTCAAATACTGCGCCAACACCGCGAGCAAGTGGTGTTGGCACGGCGACGACGACGGCTACCACATTCTCTCGAAAGCCAAAGCTGAACGCGCTCTCTACGACCAACTACGTGAAGACACCGAACTGACAGCGAACC
>NZ_JAVDDW010000009.1:0-132068 GCF_030848585.1 Halobellus sp. H-GB7
CGATAGCGGACCGCTAGGCTTAAACGCAGAAACGGAATAGAGATAGGTGCGCCAAGGTGGCAGAGTCTGGCCGAACGCGTCCGCCTGCAGAGCGGATCATCGCCGGTTCAAATCCGGCCCTTGGCTTGGCATTTTGCGGGCACCCTCTCACCGCGTTCAGTATCACGAGCGGCAGCGTTGTCGAGCGCCCCTCCAAAAATACATAAACCACCGGATGGATCCGGCACCAACCTCTCGGTGCGGAGACGACTATCGACACCCAATGGCGACATCCACCTCTAATCGGCCGCGACGTCGTTCCGAGGCCACGAACGGTCGCACACGAACGGTATCGATAGCCGCAGACAAGCAGGTCGCCTACAGCGAGTACGGCGACCCGGACGGCCGACCAGTCGTATTTTTGCACGGAACTCCCGGTTCGCGTTTGTTGGGACGGCTGTTCGACGCCGACGCACAGGAGCACGGGGTTCGATTGCTCGCCCCGGATCGACCGGGATACGGCCGCTCGACGCCGTGGCCGGACCAGTCGATTACCGACGCCGAAACATATGTCAGTGCCATCCTCGACGACGCCGACGCCGGATCGGCTTCGATCGTCGCGTTTTCGGGCGGGAGTCCGTATGCACTCGCGACTGCGGCCGCTCGACCGGACCGGGTCAGTCGCGTCGATCTCGTCGCCGGAGCGACGCCGCCGCATCTCAGCGAGACGGTGCCACTAACACAGCGTCTCCTGGGGGGGCTGGCGTCGACGACGCCGACGCTCCTCGGGGTGCTGTTTCGCGGGCACGCGTGGCTGGCCCACCGCCGCGATCCTGCGTTTGTCGTCGATCAGTACACTGCGGGGGAGGCCACCGGCTCGATACCGCAAGAGGTCGCCACGGTCGTGCAAGCCGACTTTCTCGAAGCGTTCGCTCACAGTCGGTGCGGAGCCGTAACCGATTTTCAGAACGTCTCGACCGAGTGGGAGATCCGATTCGAGGATATCGACGTCCCGGTGCATCTCTGGCACGGCGACCGCGACACGAACGTTCCGATCACGGATGCTCGACGCCTCGAAACCACACTTTCGACGGCTCACATCCACGTCCTGGAGGGTAAAGACCACCTCGGCACGTTGCTTCGGGCGGTTCCAGAAGCTCTCGCGGCGCATCGCTCCGAGACGTGATGGCTGGGCGCCCCCCGCCGCGAACCGCCGTGATTGATACGTCCCGCAGCACGACGTGGCCCAACGGCGAGATGAAACGCGTCCAGTTTGCCGTCCGGTACCCCGAATTCGTCCACCCGCTCCAGCGACAGGTCGTCGCAGAGACGCCCCTCACGCGGACCGAGCTGCTGATGTGGAGCCCGACTGCGGACGCGACGAGCCTCTGTTGGCTCGACGTCGACCGCGACGCTGCGGCGGCGGCCACCGAGGCGATCGACTCGCTCCTCGCGAGTCACTTCGTCGAAGGAGCTGACGGCACGTACGCGTTCCTCCAACAGGACGACTACGAGTTTTCGGCGGCCATTTTGGAGACGATCGTGGACGCGCGCGTGATATTCCTTCCGCCGGTCGTCTTCCTCGACACGGGCGCGGTTCGGTTCGAGGCCGTCGGCGAGCCGACGGCACTCAGTACGTTCCACGAGCGACTCTCCGCGCTCGGTACGCTCTCTATCGAGCGCGTCCACGAGTTCGAGCGGCGCGCAGCGCCATCGGGCCTCACCGACAGACAGCGGGCCGCACTCGCAGCAGCCGTCGACGTCGGCTATTATGAGGTACCTCGGGAGGGATCCGTGGCAGACGTCGCAGACGCCCTCGACTGTTCGTCGAGCACGGCCGGAGAACTGTTACGCAAAGCGGAGGCAGCGGTCGTGAAACAGCACACCGAGCGGCAGTGATGAGCGGTCGTTGTCTGATCTGATGCCCCCGTCGACGTCGTGGTCGGCGCACGCCCCCCGGAAACGCCTTCCGGAAAACGGTAACCGTTATACGCCACGTGACCAAATCCGGAGATATGCAACGACGTGCCGCGGCGATTTACGTCGCACTCTTCATCGTCATCGGTGCGGCCTCGTATTCGCTCATCGCGACCGCACAGACGCCACACGTCGAGTTCGAGAATCCGGAGTACGAACTCGCTCAGGGCGATCAGTTCCAGGTCGGCGAACAGACCTATACCGTCTCAACGATCACGACCACCGAGCAGGGCGGCGGTCACGGCGGAATCGCGACCACCGTCGTCGAGGGTGAACTCCAGTATACGAACGAATCCGCGCGCTACACCGCCGCGTGGGAGAACAACTCCACGCAGTCATTCGACGGGAACGAGTGGCGCGTGCTCGTCGGTAGCGGCGACGATCCCACGACGTTCACCCTGCGCGAGGACATCAACGAGACCGCGATCCTCCAAGAGGACCCCGCAGCGAGTGAGGAGATGGTGACGCAGAACGGCACGCAGTACGTCGTCATCGACGGCTCCGAACTCGTCCCCGCGAGCGAGTACTTCCCCGAGCCCGAAACGCGGACGTACGCCGAAGGCGACACCGTTCAGTACGAGGGCAACGCCAGCACCATCGACGCGGTGACCACGAGCGAAGTCACGCTCGCGTGGACGGGCCCGCGGACGAACACGATCGGCGTCAGCGACAACTCGAACGTCACGCTTGGCGGCGAGACGTACCTCGCACACTTCGCCGACGAATCGACGCTTCAGCTCACTCAGGACTTCGAGAGCTTCCGGCAGCAGAACGCCGAAATCGACCAGCACACGCTCCACAAAAACGGCCTGTGGGGCGTCAGCATCGCCTCGTTCCTGACGGTGATCTTCCTCGTCGGCTTCGCGTACCTCCCCTCGCGGTACTAACCGCACTCGACCGCTTCTTTTTCCGTTCGCCCGCACCGAGCACTGGCACGTCTGCCGCGTGCACCGACGCCATCGATCGGCCTGTCGGCTATCTATAATGAAAGATCGACAGGATAATGTAGCAGCCCCCATTTCGCAGTACTATGTCGATTCAGCGACCGTCCGGCATCGGCTCCGAGTGGTGCCCTGACTGTGGCGACGAGATGTCGTTCAGCGGGGTACAGCCGGCGGGCTACGCCCAGTTCTTCTGTGAGCAGTGTCGCTATCGCCGGGACACGTTCGTCGGGACAGACGTCGATCGCTGATTCTGCCGGACGTGATTCGGGCGCTTCGTGGACGACGCAGTGGTGACACCGGTGTCACTCCGATACTTATGCTGGTCGCGATGCTACCTCCGGTATGAGCGACGAAACGCCCGTCACCGCGGACCGGCCGGACAGCCCGATTCAGACGACCGGGACCGACCACATCACCATCTGGGGGAGCAACGAAGAAGACACGCTCGCGTTCTATCGCGACCTCCTCGGGATGCCGCTCGTTCTCCGCCAGCCGAACCTCGACGACCCCTCGCAGACGCACCTGTTCTTCGACACCGGCGACGGCCGCATTTTGACGGTGTTCGTCGGCGATCGGGATTCGAACCGCGGCCCGCAGCGCGGCGGCACCGGGTCCGTCCACCACCTCTGTTTCAGCATCGCCCCCGAGGACTTCGAGGACGTCGCGGCCGCACTCGAGGACGACGGCCGCGGCTACAACGTCTTCGACCGGGGGATCTTCTTCTCGCTGTACACCCACGACAACAACGGTCTCGTCATCGAACTCTCGACGGACAAATACGACATCCCCGAGGACCGCCGCGGCGAGGTGCTCGCGAAGGCCCAGGAACTGCGCGTCGAGGACGGCGCGGAGTACGCCCAGGACGAACACCTCGCGGCCGCACTCGAAGCACTCGGCCTCGACGCGACTCCGTACGACCTCCCCGACGCCTCCTCGGGCGTTGGCGGCGTCGAGTGAACTGACGCGCCGCGTTCTTCGTTTCAGACCTCGACGAGGACTTTGATCGCTTCGCGTTCGTCCATCGCCCTGTAGCCCTCGGCGATGTTTTCGAGGTCGACCGTCTTCGTGAACACCGGCGCGGGGTCGAGCGTCCCCTGCAGGACGTCGGCCATCAGTTCGTCGGCGTACGCGCGAACGGGAGCCATCCCGCCGCGGAGCGAGATGTTGTCCCCGAAGAACGAGAACAGATCGAGGCCGCCGTCGAGTCCGTGCGGGACGCCGACGTAGCCGATCGTGCCGCCCGGGCGACAGACTTCTGCCGCCATCTCCATCGACGAGGCCGCGCCAACACACTCCAGCACGTGATTTGCGCCGCCGCCGGTCAACTCGCGGACGCGCTCGACCGCCTCATCGCCCCGCTCGGCGACGAGGTCGGTCGCGCCGAACGATTCGGCCAGTTCCAATCGGTCCTCGTGATGGCCGACGGCGACGATGCGCTCCGCCCCGAGCCGGCGGGCCGCGAGGACGCCGCAGAGCCCGACGGCCCCGTCGCCGACGACCACGGCGGTCTCGCCCGCCTCGACGCCGGCGCTCACCGCAGCGTGGTGGCCGGTGCCCATCACGTCAGTGAGCGGAAGCAGCGACCGGAGCGCGTCCTCGTCGTCGGCGTAGCGGTCCGGCACGCGGACGAGTGTGCCGTCGGCCTGCGGACAGCGGATCTTCTCACCCTGTGCGCCGCCGTTGTCGCCGCCCCAGCCGTCGCCGTTCACGCAAGAGGTGTGGAGCCCCTTCCGGCAGAACTCACAGGAGCCACAGCTGATCTTGAACGGGGCGAACACGCGGTCGCCCGGTTCGACCGAGCGGACCTCCTCGCCGACGGCTTCGACGATTCCCATCGGCTCGTGGCCGATCTTCGATCCCAGGTCGCGGTCGCTCTCGCCGCGATAGAACCAGAGGTCCGAGCCGCAGACGGCGGTGTGTGTCACGCGGACGATCGCGTCCGTGGGAGCGCTCAGTTCCGGTTCGGGTACGTCCTCGACTCGGACGTCGCGGGGGCCGTGATACACTGCTGCGCGCATACCGGCTCTGCGTCCGGCGCGAGGAAAAAGCCGGGGTTCGCGGCGGATTCGGTCGGCGCTCCGTAACGGTTATGACGATTGTTTAGGTATACCTAAAATATGCGTAGCGATCGACTACCACAGCATTCGAGCTCCGGTCGGCCTCGCGGCTCCGGCGATTCGGGACTGGAATCGGAAGCGGGGAGGTGACCGAGCGTGCCCGACGTCGACGCCGCCATTCGCGATCTGACCGCGGCCCGTCGCGCCGTCCGCGACGAACGGCGCGAGACGCAGCGCCAGCGACGCGGCTTCGAGCAGTTCCGCGCGACGGTCGCCGAGACCGAGCCCGTGAGCGCCGGTGGCACCGCCGAGCGTCTCGGATCGCCGTCTCCCGGATGGACGACGGGCGCGGCGGCGACGACCGACGATCGGTGCCGTCGCGTCCGCGCCGCGTTCGAGGAGTACGTCGTCCCGCACGTCGACGACGAATCGGCGACGGTCCGCGCGGTGCTGGCCGCCGAGTTGAGCACGGAAGTCGCCGTCGCGCTCGCGTCTACGGGCGGCGGCAATCGGTTCACCCAACCGCTCCAGCGAGCCATCCTCGAACACGTCGAACAGCGCCTCGCGGAGAGTCGGGTGATGTGCCGCGCGCTGGCGATCGAACTCGACTCGCTCGACAGCGCCATCGAGACGTTGAAACACGTCGAACAGTCGTTGCCGGCCGTCGACGCATCGGTTCGGATCCTGTCGGAGGACGCGGATCTGTGGACGCGTCGCGAGCGCGCCGCCTCCCTCGAAGACGACCTCGACGCCGCGATCCGCGAGCGACAGTCCACGCTGGAGAGCGTGACCGCGACCGAGGTGAAAGCCGGGATCGGTCACGACACGGTCGTCGAATACCTGTTCGGCGAGCGGGAGGTTACCTACCCCGCCCTCGATGCGCTGCTCCGTGGCGTCCGGGAGTGTCGGCGGCGACGTGACGAACTCGACGACGCGCTCGGTGACAGGTGACGTCGCCCTGCGCGCGCCAGTGGTGTCCTACCAGTCGAGGGACCCGCCGCTCTGGTACTCGGTGACCTGCGTCTCGAAGAAGTTCTTCTCTTTGTTCAGGTCGACGGCTTCGCTCATCCACGGGAAGGGGTTGTCCGTCCCGTAGCTCTCTTCGAGGTCCAACTGGCCGAGCCGGCGGTCCGCGACGTGTTCGACGTACTCGGAGAACTGCTCTGGGCCCATCCCGAGGACGTCCTCGGGACACGCCTCGCGCGCGTACTCCTGTTCGAGGTCGACGGCCGTCTCGATCAGGTCGCGCACCTCCGCGCCGAACTCCTCGGTCCAGGCGTCGGGATGTTCCCTGCGGATCTGGTTGATCAGATCGACGCCGAAGCCCACGTGCAGCGACTCGTCGCGCATAATGTACTCGAACTGCTGGCCGATGCCGACCATCCGGTTCCGGCGCTTCAGCGCGAGCATCATCGCGAAGCCGGCATAGAAGAACACGCCCTCCATCACGACGTAGAAGCCGACGAGGTCCCGGAGGAGATCGCGCACGTCCTCGGTCTCGTCGAGGCTGAACTCCGGATCGTCGAGGTTCTGCGTGAGTTCGACGACGAACTCGTCTTTCTGGCTGATCGTTGGGATGCGATCGTACATCCCGTAGAGGTACTCGGGGTCGAAGCCGAGCGAGTCACAGCAGTAGATGAAGGTATCCGTGTGGATCGCCTCCTCGTAGGCCTGTCGAAGGAGGTACTGCCGACACTCCGGCGCCGTGACGTACTCGTAGATCGCGAGGACGATGTTGTTCGCCGTCAGCGACTCCGCCGTCGAGAAGAACCCGAGGTTCCACTCGACGAGTTGTCGCTCCGAGTCGGTGAGTTCGTCGCCGTTCCACTGGGAGATGTCGTCCTGCATCGGAATCTCCTCGGGGACCCAGTTGTTGGCGACGCCGTCGCGGTAGTACTCGCGCGCCCAGTCGTAGTCGATCGGCAGGATCTTGTTCGGGTCGTGTTCCGCGTCGTGATTGAGTAGTGGCATCTTCGTCACCTCACTGACAGGCCTCGCAGGTCGGATCCTCGACACGTGCGAGGTCGCTGTCGCCGTTCTGATCGTCGTCCGCGGATCCGTCTCTATCTTCGTCGCCGGCGGACCCGACGTCTCGGCGCTGCGTCCGGCCGTACTCGGCCATATCGAGCGTCGACTTCTCGATCTGGGACGCGCCGAGCGTCCGGAGGTAGTAGGTCGTCTTCACGCCGAGCCGCCACGCCGTCTTGTAGACGTCGTCGAGCAGCGAGCCGTCGGTGCTGGGGAAGAAGACGTTGTGTGAGACTGACTGGTCGATCCACTGCCCGCGGTGGGCGGTCAACTGGAGTTGGTGTCGCGGGTCGATCTCGAACGCCCCGCGGTAGAGCTCTTGCAGGTCCTCGGGGATTTCGTCGATCTCCTGGATCGAGCCGTCGTGGAACTTGAGCCGATCGAGCATCTCCGAGTCCCAGAGGCCCCGCGCTTTCAGATCCGCGACGAGCTGGTCGTTGATGATCGTGAAGTCACCGCTCATATTCGACTTCACGTACAGATTCGAGTAGATCGGCTCGATCGACGGGGTCGTCCCGTTGATCGTCGAGACCGTCGCCGTCGGCGCGACCGCCATCGTGTTCGAGTTGCGCATCCCGTGCTCGCCGATGTGGTCGCGCACGCGGTCCCAATCGAGGGTCTCCGAGCGATCGGTCGGGATCTCGCGGCCGCGTTCTTCTTCCAGCAGGTCGACGGTATCGTGCGGGAGAATGCCGCGGTCCCACTTGCTCCCCTCGTAGGTCTCGTAGGTGCCGCGCTCTTTGGCCAGGCGCGAACTGTTCAGGAGCGCGTGATAGGAGACGAACTCCTGCCAGCGGTTCGACTTCTCGATCGCATCTTCCGATCCCATCGGGACGCCCACCTGCATCAGCGCGTCGTGGAAGCCCATCACGCCGAGGCCGATGGGTCGGTGGCGCATATTGGAGTATTCGGCCTCGTCGGTCGGGTAGAAACAGAGGTCGACGACGTTGTCGAGCATCCGCATCGCGGTCTCGATCGTCTCCGCGAGGGCGTCGCGGTCGAGTCCGTCTCCGGAAATGTGATTCGAGAGGTTGACGCTTCCGAGGTTACAGACCGCGTGCTCGTCGGCGCTGGTGTTGAGCGTGATCTCCGTACAGAGGTTCGAGGAGTGGACGGTGCCGACGTGGTCCTGCGGCGAGCGGACGTTGCTCGGATCCTTGAACGTGATCCAGGGGTGGCCCGTCTCGAAGAGCCGCGTGAGCATCGTCCGCCAGAGTTCGGCGGCGTCGACGCGCTCGTACTGCCGGAGTTCGCCGGCTTCGGCCTTCGCCTCGTACTCGCGGTACAGTTCCTCGAACTCCTCGCCGTACGTACTGTGGAGGTCGGGAACCTCGTCGGGCGAGAAGAGCGTCCACTCCTCGTCGGCCTCGACACGCTTCATAAACAGGTCCGGCACCCACGCCGCGGTGTTCATGTCGTGGGTCCGCCGGCGCTCGTCGCCGGTGTTCCGCCGCAGGTCGAGGAACTCCGGGAAGTCGAGGTGCCACGATTCCAGATACGCGCAGGCGGCCCCGCGGCGCTTGCCCGAGCGGTTGATCGCCGCCGTGACGTCGTTGCTGATCTTCAGGAACGGCACCGTTCCGGTGGATTCGACGCCAGTGCTCTCGATGAGAGCGCCCCCCGCACGGAGGTTCGTCCAGTCGTTGCCGAGCCCGCCGCTCCACTTCGAGAGCTGTGCGTGGTGCTTGTAGGAGTCGAAGATGTGTTCGAGGTCGTCTTCGACCGTCGTGAGGTAACACGAGGAGAGCTGTGGGTGCGTCGTGCCGCTGTGGAACAGCGTCGGCGTCGAGGGCGTAAAGAGCAGCCGCGAGAGGACGTCGTAGAACTCCAGCGCGCGCTCCTGGGGGTCGTCTTCTTCGAGCGCGAGGCCCATCGCGATGCGCATCCAGAACGCCTGCGGCAGTTCGAGCGGTTCGCCGTCCTGCTCGATCCGGATGAAGTACCGCTGGGTCAGCGTCGACGCCGCGAGGTACTCGAACTTCTCGTCGCGGTCGAGCACGAGCGCGTCCGCCAGTTCGTCCAGATCGAACCGACCGTCGGTCATCCGCTCGTCCAGCAGGTCTTCCTCGACGCCGCGCTCGACGTTCGCGACGAACGTGTCCCGGTACAGTGCGTCGTAGTCGGCCGCGCCGTCACGGTCGCTCGTGCCCGCGTCGTCTGTGGTTTCCTCGCTCTCCGTTCCGAGGAGGTCGATCGGCTCCTGTCCGGTCACCTCGTCGAAGTACCGATCGAGGTGGAGCACGGCCCCGATGCGCTTGTACGCGGGGTCGCGCTCGATCCGGGCGGTCGTCACGTTGATGAGCGCCTCGTAGACCTCGTCTCGAGAGGCGCCCTCGTAGAGGTCGCGTTCGGCTTCCCGCACGAGGTCGGCGGCGGTGTCGTCGTCGACGACGTCGGTCTGTCCGCGTCGCGCTCGGTCGAGTAGTTCTCGTATCGCTGCGTCCTGTGTCGCTGTTGCGCTAGCCATCTTATCTAACTCCTGAGTTGCGTATCGCTCGGGCCTCAGTCCGCCTCCGAGTCGGGTGGCGAATCCGGACCCGAATCCGCATCGTCTGTGATCACTTCCTCGCCGTCGAGTTCCTCGTCTATGATTCGATCGAGCTCGCGGACGAACTCCTCGGGGTCGGAGAACGCCTTGTACACCGAGACGAATCGGACGTACGCGACGGAGTCGACCTCCCGAAGCTTCTCGGAGACCAACTCGCCGACGAGTTTCGAGGAGACGATGCGCGTCCCTCGATCCCGGATGTCCGCGTGAATCTCCGCGACGAGTCGGTCGACTTCGTCGTCTGTGACGGGGCGCTTCTCGACGGCGCGCTCGATGCCGCCTCTGATCTTCTCGCGGTCGAACGGCTCGATCGAGCCGTCCCGCTTTTTCACCTGGAGCGTCTCCCACTCGGGGCGCTCGTAGGTGGTGAACCGGAAGGAACACCGACTGCACTCGCGGCGACGCCGCACGGTCGTCCCGTCCGCGCCGCTTCTCGTGTCCACCACGCTCGTCCGGTCGTGACCGCAGTCCGGGCACTCCATAGTTGTCACTCGTCGTCCCTCCAGGCGGTTAATCCCATATATTGTGGGTCAGCTATCTCGGCCGCACTATGTCGTATTCGACGACCCCTGCATAAACGTTTCCCAACGTAGTTGCCATAGAACAAATTTAGTTGTATTCGATCCCGGTGGGCCGGATCGCGTTCGCCGGCGGTGCGGAAATTCCTATCGTAGCATTTGCAACTGATTGCGAACTAGATCAGACGCTGTCGAACGATCGGGTGCGTGAAGACTTGCAAATGATACTGTAGCTGATAGGGATTATCGTAACTGTTCGGAGATTCTCGCCGTCCCGTCCGGCGAGAAATCTATGAGGGCTTACGATAGGCCCTATGACTACGTGCTGATGAGGGCACGCTGCCGACGGCAGGCGACACTCTCGGACGCAGCGCGAACCGTTCGACGACCGCGGAGAAATCGAGCGTCGGAGATTCGCGTCAGCCTGACCGGCGAGCAGGCCGCTAGCCCTGATACAGCGGCGAGTCCTCGGTCGTGCACGCGGGACGCCCGCAGACGCCCGCCTCCTCGCCCGCGCGCTCGACGCCCGGCGCGAGGCGGTGCAGTTCCCACGTCGCGTCGTGGCCGGTCTCGGTACGGTGGGTTTCGATGAACCCCCGCGCCGTCGCGAGTTTGTCGAAGGTCTCTGTCAGGTCGCACTCGGGGCACGTGACCGTCGCGCGCTTCTCGGCCATTGTGGTCTGTAACCGCGGGAACGTACTTAACGGCGCGGGTCTGCCCGTCACGACACCGCTACGTGGTCGGTCCGACGACCCGCTCTGTGGTCGCTGTCTCATACTGTCGGACAGAACGATGTGAAAATTATCGGCACCCCGTGGGTGCCAACATAGTTCACGAACTTCTGTCCGACAGTATCAGACGCAGCGTCCTCCACGGCGATCAGGTCGTAGTAGGGGAGGCGGTCGTCGTAGCGACGGAGCGTTCGCCGGTACTGCTTGGCCGCCCGGACGGCGCGTTCGGCCACCTCTCGGGTCACGAAGCGATCACCGGCGACGGGTATCGGCTGCTCGCCCGTCCGCCCGCAGACGACTACGTAGCGCCCGCTGTCGCTCGCGAGTGCTTCGGTCCGCGCGCGGAGCGCCGTGAGCGACGGTTCTGTCATCCTCTGGCGTGTGCGTGTCGGTTCGTCGGTGACCTCATCGGGATCGGCGTCTTATCCGCGCTCTCCGTTTCCGCCTCGGTGCCCTCAGTGCTCGTCTGCAGTCCACTACTCCCTTCGTGCCCTGCGGTGAGTATCGGTGTGCTCGCCGACAGGGGGCCGCGTCTTCGTCGAGCCATATTTTTCGTCCAAGCCTATTCTCAGTCGTCGAGCGCGCGGTGGGGAGCGATGTGCGGTCCAGTCGGACTCTCGCTGTCGACGCTGGCGTCGACGTGGAACACCTCAGAGAGGAGTTCTTCGGTCACGACGTCGCGCGGCGGCCCCCAGTCGTAGGGCTCGCCGTCTTTCATCGCGACGAGGTTGTCGGCGAAGCGCGCGGCCTGCCCGATGTCGTGGAGGACGATGCCGACGGTCACGCCCTGCTCGCGGTTGAGCGTGCGGACGACTTCCATCACCCGCAGTTGGTGGTGTAAATCGAGATACGTCGTCGGCTCGTCCAAGAGGAGCACGTCCGTCTCCTGGGCGAGGACCATCGCGATCCACGCCAGCTGTTTCTGGCCGCCGCTGAGGTTCTTCATCTCTTTCTCGCGAAGGTCTTCGACACCCGCCAGGTCGATCGCGCGCTCGACGGCTGCCTGGTCCTCGTCGCCGACAGACTCGAAGAACCCGCGGTGTGGGTACCGCCCGTGGTAGATCAGGTCTTCCACGGTGAGGCTCGCGGGCGACTCGTTCTCTTGGGAGAGGAGGCCGAGGCGACGCGCGAGTTCCTTCGATTCGAGCGACTGCACCTGTTCGCCGTCGAGTCTGACCTGCCCGCAGTCGGGCGCGAGCTGGTTCGCCATCGACTTCAGGAGCGTGCTCTTGCCGCTCCCGTTCGGCCCGACGAGCGCCGTTACCTCGCCCGCTGGTAACAGGACGGTCTCGCACTCGACGACCGGCTCGTCGGTCGACGGATAGCCGATTTCGAGGTCTTCGCCCCGAAGCTCGACCGCCGAACCGTGAGCCGCCGATGCATCTGCGTCCGTCGCGGTGCCGCCCGCGTTCGATTCGCCGTTCGATCTGCCGTTCGATTCGCGCTCGAAGCGTTCGTGCTCGGACATCAGATCTCACCTAACGCGTCCTGTTTCCGCATCAGATAGAGGAAGTACGGCCCGCCGATCAGTCCCGTGACGATGCCGACCGGGATCTGCGTCGACGCGCCGACGAGTACCTGCAGCCCGAGTCGCGCGCCGACGTCGGCGGCGACCATCAGCGCCGGGCCGGCGAAGAGACAGCCGACGACCAGTTTCTTGTACTCGCTGCCGACGATGTTGCGAACCAGATGCGGGACGATCAGCCCGACGAAGCCGACGATCCCCGCGACGGCGATGCTCGCGGCCGCCGCGAAGACGGCGATCCCAGAGAGCGCGAACCGGACGCGCTCGACCGACATTCCGAGCGCTCGGGCGGTGCTCTCGCCGAGCAAGAGGACGTTCAACTGCCGGGAACTGACGAGCGACAGCAGCATCGCGAGCGCCGTCCACGGGAGCGCCATCCGCACCTGCTCCCAGTCTGTGCCGGTCAGCGACCCCGTCGTCCAGGCGATGGCTGACTGGACGACCCCGATGTCGCCGGCGAAGAAGAACAGTCCCGTCTGGAGCGACTGGAAGATGGTCCCGACGATCACGCCTGCGAGGACCAAGCGGACGGGCGAGGTCCCATTCTTCCAGGCGATCGCGTAGACGATGAGAAACGCAATCGCGCCGCCGAGCGCGGCCACGAGCGGCAGGAACGCGGACAGCCCGGAGAACACGACCAGCGTGAGGAGGATCAAGAGCCCCGCGCCCGAGGAGACCCCGAGGATGAACGGACTCGCCAGTTCGTTCCGCGTCACGGCCTGAAAGATCGCCCCCGAGACGGCGAGGTTCATCCCGACGAGCATCGCGACGAACACGCGCGGCAGTCGGATGTTCCAGACGATGAGGCTCCGCTGATTCATCTCCGGGAGGTCCGCACCGAAGACGAACGCCTCCCACGCCTGCAGATTGAGTAGTACGTTCGGATTCACGACGGCCTGCCACGCCTCCACGACGGTCATCGAGTAGGTCCCGAAGCTCACCTGCACGAGGCCGCCGGCGACGACGACCAGCACGCTCCCGAGACAGAGACTGAGCAGCGCGCCGTCGACGCCGGCGAGCCACTGCTGTACCCGACTCGTAGATTCCGCCCCGGGAACCGCGCTGTTACTCACTGGCCGCTACCCCCGCCCGACGCTTTCGCGCGTCCCTCGATCTCGCGGGCGGCTTCGAGGATGTACTCGTCGTCGACGTGTTCGAGCAGCCGCTTGTGTCCGCGCTCGGTCCGCCGCTCGATCTCCGATTCGGAGACGTACGTCGCGACTCGGCGGTCGATCTCCTGCTCTCGGAGTTCGAGAAGCTGCCCTTCGGCCACGTCGTCGTCGCCGTCGACCTGCTCGTCGAACCACGCGTCCCACCGATCGCGGTCGGTCCACTCGCCGGTCAGCGTCGCTTCCTTCCGGCGCCAGTCCCAGTGCGGTGCGATCGCCTCCGGGAACCCCCGCTCGCGCCGCACGTCGGCAAGAAGCGTCCGCGCGCCGCGCGCGCCGCGACCGGCGGACATAATCGCCTGTGCTTCGGCGTCGCCCGCCGGCGAGGCCACGTACAGGCCGTCGATCGGCGTCGTCCCGTCCGGGTCCGGGTAGTCCCGATCGAAGTGTTCGCGCCGCTCGCCCTCGTGCTCGTGGACCGCGAACATCTCGTCGCTGCCGAGCGAGCGGAGGAAATCGGCGTCGTACCGCGCCGCGGCTACGACACGCTCGGTCGTGACGGTGCGGTCGTCTTGGGTCCGCACGACGAACTCGCCGTCGCCGCTCCGAGCCACTGCTTCGACCGTGTCCGAGACGATCTCACACCCGGCCGTCGCGGCGTGGTCGTGCATCAGGTCGTACATCGTCTCGATGTCGATCCCCGCCGGGAACCCGAGGTAGTTCTCCAGATACGCACACCGTCGCAGCGACGCGGGCCCGCGATCGAAGATGACCGCGTCCAGCCCGTACCGGGCGAGGAACACGCCCGCCGAACAGCCGGCGGGACCGCCACCCACGATGACGACGTCGGGGTCGGTGGCGAGCCCATCGCCGTCGTTCTCCATACTCAGAAGTCCCCGTGAACGACGTCAGCGACGCGCTGTTTATCGAACAACTCTTCGTCGACGTCGTAGAGTGTGCCCGCGAGCCGCTCGGTCACGAGGAGGTTCGTGATCGGCCCCTGATAGAGCGGCCCCGCGCGGTACACGTCGCCGTTCGAGACGGCGGTGAGTTCGCTCGCGATGTTGTGATTCTCCATAAACGCGACCACAGTATCCTGAAACTCCGTCGCGGTCTTCGCCTCCTGTCCGCGGACCAGAAGCACCTCGGGGTCGACCTCCAGCAGCGTCTCGAAGTCGATGGATCCGCGGCTGCTGTGGAAGTCCTTGACCTCGGTGTTCGCGAGCGCGTCTTTCACTTTCAGGTCGTTGAGGTGTTTGAAGCTCGTGCCCTCGTCGATGACGTACGGGTAGAACTTCTCGGGCTGGTCGCCGCCGCCCCAGACGACGGCAGCCGACGGGCGCTCGCTGCGACCGGGGACGACCGGCGCAAGGTTCGCCTGGAAGTCCTCGTGGATCTGTTCGAACGCCTCGTAGCGGTCCGTCCGCTGGAACACCTGCGCGAGTTTCTCGAAGGCCTCGTACAGGGTGTAGTACCGGTAGTCGTCGTGCCAGGTGTAGTTCCGCGAGAAGATGCTGTTGCCGAAGATCGGCCCGACCTGATTCCGCAGTTCGTCGACGTCGGTCTGCTCCCACGTTCCGCGGTTCAGGAGGAAGTTCGGGTCGAAGACGTGGACGTCCGCGTCCAGCGCGTGAAACTGCTCTTTGCCGACGCCGCCGTCACCCCACAGTTTCGTGATTCCGTCTTTGTCGACGCTCACGCCCGGGATCTCGTCGTAGTACTGGGTGTGATAGCGACTCGGGAGCCAGACGCCCTTCGGTGCTTCGAGCCCCAGCGCGATCCCCATATCGGCCCAGCTACCGTTGTTCGCGACCCACGTCTCGGGAACCGACTCGAACGTGACCTCACCGACGGGCACGATCTCGACGCTGTAGGATTCGCTTCCCTCGGGCGTCGCCGTGGCGGATTCGGTGTCTGCGGCCGCCGTCTCTGGTGTCGCCGTGTCGGTCGTGTCTGATCCCGACCCGCCGCTGCACCCTGCGAGGAGACCTGCGGTAACGACGCCAGCACCGTACCGAAGATAGTCTCGTCGCGTTGCGTTCCCGTCCGTGTTTCTCGCCATACCTTTTAGGCCACCCTAATCTGTAAAACCACTTTCGAACTTTTGGCAGACCTAAAAAGAGGCCTCTGCCGCCGACAGCATACCAGAAACAACTATAGATTTATTAAATACTGCCTTAGTCAGAGTTATTTCTTTTATATGGTCTGATATAGCAAAAGAGGAGAGATCATTTTCGAGCAGTATCTCACTATAAACAAAAATAACATTTATCATCTGGCTCCCTCAGGACGCACGAAAGAATTATATCTGGCTGTCTATATATCCTAAATAGAGAACATAGTCGTATATACTCATATGTTCAATTCGCCCGGGCTCGTCCGGGCAGTAGGTGACGACGATGCAGTTTGGCCCCGAGACCGTCCCGATCGACGCGAACGTCTTCAATCTCTTCGTCGCGGGAGCGCTCGGTATGCTGCTCGGCTTGGAGCGCGAGTGGTCGAACAAGTCCGCTGGCATCCGCACGTTCACTCTGACCAGTCTCGTCGGCGTCGCGGCCGCGACTATCGGGCAGACTGTCCTCCTGGCGCTCGGCGGACTGTTGGTCCTCACACAGGGGATGCTTCTCGGGCTCCGCGGCGTGCTGACCGACGTCCGTGAGGGATCCCCAGACGAGGAAAGCGGTCTCGCGTTGACGACGTCGACGTCGCTGCTCGTCGCGTACGTCGTCGGCGTCCTCGTCGGGAGCGACTACGTCCTCGTGGGCGTCGTCATCGCGATCACGTCGTCGTTCCTCCTGGTGTTGCGCCGGGAACTCCATCAGTTCGCGAAACAACTCTCACACCAGGAGGTCCGCGGGGCGGCCGAGTTCGCGATCATCGCGTTCGTCGTCTACCCGCTGCTCCCTTCGGGGACCTACGGGCCGTGGAACGCCATCGATCCGCAACTCATCTGGATGCTCGTCATCGCCGTCAGCGCCATCGGGTTCGCGAACTACGCGATTATGCAACGCTACGGCGGCCGTGGAATGCTCATCACGGGCTTTTTCGGCGGCCTCGTCAACTCGACGGCGGTCATCGGTGAGATCGCGAACCGGGCGAAGGCCAACCTCGGCGTCCTCGACTTAGCGGTGGCGACGATTCTCGTCGCCGACGCCGCGATGGCGATCCGAAACCTCATCATCGTCGTCGCGTTCGTCCCCCAATCGGCGTTCAGCGTCGGCCTCCCGCTCGGACTCATCGCCGTCGGCGGCGTCCTCCTGACCGGCTACGAACGGAACTGGCGCGGCGAGATGGATCTTGATCTCGATTCGCCGTTCAGCAGCGCGAACGCGCTGACCTTCGGCGTGCTGTTCTTGATCGTGCTCGTGGCTACCGCGGGCGCACAGCAGATGTTCGGCACCGCGGGCTTCCTCGTCACGAGTTTCCTCAGCGGACTGCTTTCGAGTGGGACAACGACGACGACCGCGGTTTCGCTCACGAGCACGGGACAGATCTCGCCGAGCGTCGCTGCGCAGGGCGTCTTGGCCGGGACGCTGGCGAGCATCCTCGTGAAAGTGTGGCTCGCCGTCGGCATCAATCGGAAACTGTTCCGCCCTGTCACCCTCCGATCGGCCTACCTCTCGATGCTCGGATTGGTTGGCGTCCTCGCGGTCCACTTCCTGTGAGCGGTGGCTCGGATCAGTTGGCCCACGGCAGGTCACCACCTCAGGGTTCCAGCGGCTCGCTGTTCCGACCCCGATTCGAAAACGCGAGATGTCGAGTTAGCGAACTTTACGGCGCAGATACGCCGACGTGACTTCGCTGAAGATGACGATCCCCAGGATCGCAAGCAGGATCGTCAGCACGCCTTGCCAGCGGAAGAAGTTGATCGACGTGTTGAGTTCGACCCCGATTCCTCCGGCCCCAACGAACCCGATGATCGTCGAGGCGCGGACGTTGATGTCCCAGCGGTAGGTGGCGACGCCGATGAACGCCGGCTTGATCTGCGGTGCGATGCCGTATATCGCCGCCTCGATCGAGTTCGCGCCTGTGGCCGTGATCGCCTCGACCTGGCCGGCGTCGATCTCCTCGATCGCCTCGGCGAGGAGTTTCGAACAGAAGCCGATCGACCGCACTGCGATAGCCAACGTTCCAGCGAGCGCGCCGGATCCGAAGATGATCACGAAGACCAGCGCCCAGATGATCACGTTCACCGACCGGGACGCAGAGATGATGAACTTCCCGAGAGCGAATCCGGGTCTGTTCGGCGTCGTGTTTTCCGCACCCAGTAACGCGACTGGAATCGCCATCAGTAACGCCAGTCCGGTCCCGAGAATCGCGATGTGGACTGTCTCGATGAGGGGGCCGAGGATGTCGGTCGTGTACCCGACGTCCGGCGGATACATCCGATTCACGAGGTCCATAAACTCCACGGGGGCACTGCCGACGTAATTATAATTTATCTGTAAGAGTCGCCAGGAGATGGCCGCTGCGACGAGTGTGACCAGTATCAGGACGTATCGTACCAACCGCTGGCGCGGCGTGCGTCGCTCCCAGGTCTGATAGTCCGTCATTGTATCCGCCCCCTGATGTAGGTGCTGACGAACTCACCGACCATGACGATCGCGATGATCGCGAGCACGATGGTCAGGAAAAAGTCGTAGTCGTACTTGTCGAACGAGTTGAGGAGCGTTGAGCCGATGCCGCCGGCCCCGACGATTCCCACGATCGTACTGTGACGGATGTTGATGTCCCAGCGGTAGATCGTCAGGCCGACGACGCGCGGCATCACCTGCGGAACGACGCCGAACAGCATCGTTTGCGTCTGGTTCGCGCCGGTCGCTTCGACAGCCTCCATCTGTCCCGCGTCGATGTCTTCGATGTCTTCGGCGAGCAACTTCGCGAAGAACCCGACCGTCTTGTACGAGAGCGCGATCACGCCTGCGAGTGCGCCGATCCCGACCGCCTTGACGGCGATGATCGCGATGATAAGTTCGTGGAACGCTCGTGAGACGGTGATGATCCCGCGACCGACCCAGTACACCGGCTGGGGTGCGATGTTCTCGGCCGCCATAAACGCGACCGGGATCGAGAGGATGACGCCGATGATCGTCGCGACGACCGACATCGCGAGGCTTTCGATCAGTCCCTGGATCAGGAGGTCGGTCTTGAACGGCGTGAACTCCGGTGGGAACATCCCGCCGAGGAGTTCGGCGGCGGCGGTCCACCCCTGTGCGGCCCGGGCGGGAGAGATCCGCATATTCCAGGCGCTCCACAGCAGAAACGCGCCGATGACGACGTACACGGCCCACTTTACGTACCGGTTGTAGAACGCCGTCGGGCGCTGCCACGACCGCGTGTCAGATTGTTCTGTCGCCATTTTATCCCCGGCGCAGCGCGCCCTCTTGTGTGGCTGCGTCCTCTGCCGTTTCTTCGGCGGACGATCGTTTGGGGTCCGTCTCCTCGGGGATCTCCTCACCGCGGTAGATCTGCCCGCGAGCCGTCTCGTCGAGACCTTCGGGCGTGCCCTCGAAGACTTTCTGCCCGTTACGGAGCCCGACGATCCGATCGGCGTACTCTTCGGCCAGATTGACCTCGTGAATGTTTATCAATACCGGGATGTCGTCGTCGGCGGCGATTTCGGTGAGGAGTTCCATCACGGCGCGCGAGGTTTCGGGGTCGAGACTGCTCGTGGGCTCGTCGACGAGCAGGATCTTCGGGCGCTGCAGGATCGCTCGCGCGATGCCGACGCGCTGCCGTTGTCCACCGGACAGTTCGTCGGCGCGGTCGTCTTCGTGCCCTTCGAGACCGACTCGGTCTAAGACCTCGTAGGCTCGCCCGACGTCGTCGCCGCCGAACTTTCGCCGAAACGCCTCCCACGTACTGACGTAGCCGAGGCGGCCCGAAAGCACGTTCTCCATCACGGTCAGCCGCTCGACGAGATTGAACTCCTGGAAGATCATCCCCATATCGCGCCGCGCGTTGCGGAGTTTCTTCCCGGAGAGATCTGTCACCTCCAGTCCATCGAGTTCGACACTGCCTCCCGAGGGTTCGGTGAGGCGGTTGATACAGCGGATGAACGTACTCTTTCCGGCGCCGCTCGGTCCGATGACTGCGACTGTCTCGTTGCCCGTTACTTCGAGTGAGACGCCTTTGAGCGCCTCGTCGCCGGAGGAGTACGTCTTCTGTAGATCGGTTACTGAGAGCATATCTGGTGTATTATCGTGAGTCTCACAACGGTGCGAAGAGCGGAACGACGGGGGATCGACTACTCGCCGATGTTGCCCGTCTCGTACTCGACTTCGAGCGATTCCTGGATCTGGAGGATGATGTCCCAGACCGTCGCGTAATCGATCTCGACCCACGTGCCACGCCCCTCGAACTCCTCGGCGATGGTGGTGTCTTCGTAGTCGTACTCGAGGAACGCCGCACGAACGCCCTCCTGGATGTCGGGGTGGAGCGTGTGGACGTACGAGAAGGCAGTCGTCGGGAACGGTTCCGACGCCCAGATGCACTTGATCGCGCTCGGATCGAGCTGATCGTCGGCCGCGACGCGGCCATAACAGGTCGAACAGACCGGGGCGGCGGGGTAATCTCCGTTCGCGACGCCGAGCGAACTCTGTTGGTGGCCGCCGGAGTATGCCACCTCGTAGTCCTCGCCGGGCACGACGCCCTGATTGGCGAATAGTGCCCGCGGGGCCAGGTTCCCCGAGTTCGAGGATGGGTCGGCGTGTGCGATCGTCTTTCCTTCCAGGTCTTCGAGTTCGACGATCTCTCCGTTGTCCAGTTGGGTGATGAGCCAGAGCCGATAGCCGAACGAGCCGCCCTCGCCGCTGCCGTCGATCTGGACCGAGAACGGGACCGCGCCTGCAATGTTGACGGCGAACGGAACTGTCCCTGTCGAGAATCCTGCGAGGTGGAGCCGCTCCGATCGCATCGACTCGACCTGCGCCGCGTAGGAGTCGAGCGTCGCGTACTCGACGGTCTTTCCGGTCTCCTCTTCGATGTTGTTGAGGAGCGGTTCCAGCGTGTTCTCGTACACCGTCGGGTCTTCGGTGGGGACAAGCGAGAACTGCAGCGTGTCGGGGTCGAGCCACTCGCTCTCGTCCTCGGGTGTCGATGGAACCGGTTCGCCGTAACGCGGTTCCTCGCGCGGGTTCTCTCGCATCCGTTCGAGGTCCGTCATCGACCCGGTCTCGTACCCCGCCTCGAGCAGCGTACTCGTCAACTGCGGGAACTGCGGGTCTGTGGGGTCGAACTCGGGGAACGTCGACGGATCTGTCGGATCGAGGCCTTCCTCACCGCTGGTGGTGGTCTCATCACTGCCACCCGCGGTCGTGGTCGTACTCTCTCCGCTTTCGGTTTGCGTTTGCGTCTCAGTACCACTACTGCCGCCGCTGCATCCTGCGACGCTCGCGAGTGCAGCCGCACTGATCCCGCTGACGAACTTCCTTCGGTCTATCCGGCGCATAATATCATAATTGATCGTTTTGTTATTTATGCTTTTGCAGGATTATATATCTATATTGGTTCTAAATACACATATGTTAAATTTTGTATGGCTTATAGAGTACATTTATGTGACTTATACACGGTTGACTATCGGATAGCATATTTGTCTAAAACCAATTCTGAGTGGTTCTAACTGTTTCTAGACGCTATTCAGCTGTAGAATTAACAGCGAATCATCACGTTACTTTGGATGCTGTTTTGCACCACTGTCTCCGTGAGTCGCCTGCGCCTCGTCCGTGAACAGTCACGGTACCGTTCTGTGCGGCGCGCCGGTCGACATCCGGATTCGATGCGTCGTTCGGGGCCCCGAGTTACTCGGTGCCCCTGCCGTGCAACTCGTAGTGATCGTCGTACCTGTTCATCGACGCTCGCCACACCGTTGGCGGGCATCTATACGGACTTCCGAGAATCACTCTCACTCTCTTTTTCGGAGTCCGTCTCTCCGTCGCGGCAGACGGCGGCGAGTTCGCAATCGTCGATCACGACGCCGTCGACCCCGCGCGCTCGAAGTTCGCGGAGGTCCGCTTCGTCCGCGGCCGTCCAGGCATTGACGCCGAAGCCGCGAGCGTGCGCGTCGCCGACGACGTCGGTCTCGAGACAGAGTCCAACGTGCGGGTGGACGTAGTCACAGTCGAGTTCGGCAGCCGCATCGAGCGCTGCGTCCGTATCGAAGTCGGCGGCGGCTTCCTCGTCCTCGTAGAGCAAGAGCGCGAGCGACGCTGCCCCGGCGTCGCGAGCGGCGGCGACCGCTGCCGGTCGGAACGAGGAGACGATCACTTCGTGGTCGTAGCGACTCGCGACCTCGACAGTCTCGTTGGCGACCCCCTTCTCTTTCAGCTCCAGATTCAGCCCGACGTCTGTGGGTACAGCCTCGAACGCCTCCGTCAACGTCGGGATCGACTCGCCGCTGCCGAGGATTGACACTTCTTTGAGGTCCGCCAGCGGCGTCGATGCGACCTCGCCGGTGGCGTCGGTCACCCGGTCGAGCGTCTCGTCGTGGAAGATCACGAGTTCGCCGGACCCACACCGTTGGACGTCGGTTTCGATCATATCGACGACCGACGCCGAGCGCCGGAACGCCCGGAGCGTGTTCTCGGGGTACTGCGTCAGACAGCCGCGATGCGCGATCGGCCGCACGCTACCGCCGCCCCTGCCGACGCGGTTTCGCCCCGCTCACGGCTCTGGCTGGGTGGGTACCGCGTCGGACGAGGCGTGCCCGCGCGGGGAGGAGTGATAGATGGCCTCGCCCGTCCCGTCGAACACGTGCAGGCGCTCTTCGTCGACGCCGAGTTCGAGTCTGTCGCCTGGGTCGATCGAACTCCGCGCGGCAGCCTTCACGTGGATCTCGTCGTCGCCGACCCGACAGTGGATGAGCAGCGACTCTCCGAGCGGTTCGGTGACGGTGACTTCCGCCTCGAACGTCGGGACGTCGCCGGCGACGTTCCTCGCGAGCGAGATGTCCTCTGGCCGTATCCCGAAGAACGCCGATTTCGGCTGGGCCGTGAACGAGTCGGCGTTCGGGAGCGGAAGCTCGAACTGCTCGTGGCGCACACTGATGTCGGAGCCGTCTGAAACGAGTTCGACGGGCAGGATGTTCATCGCCGGGCTGCCGATGAACTCCGCGACGAACCGCGTCGCCGGGTAGTCGTAGAGCAACTGCGGGGGATCGACCTGTTCGATCTCGCCGTCGTTGAGGACCGCGACCCGATCGCCGAGCGTCATCGCCTCGGTCTGGTCGTGCGTCACGTACAGCGTCGTCGCGTCGAGTTCCCGGTGCAGTTGCAGGAGTTCGGCCCGCATCTGCACCCGGAGCTTCGCGTCGAGGTTGCTCAGCGGTTCGTCCAGCAGGAACACGTCGGGTTCGCGGACGAGCGCGCGGCCGATTGCGACGCGCTGGCGTTCGCCGCCGGACAGTTCGCTGGGCCGCCGGTCGAGCAGTTCCTCGATGTCGAGAATCTCGGCGGCTTCGCGGACGCGCTCGTCGATCTCCGCGCTGGTGTAGTTGCTGACGGACTTCATTCCGAACTTCATATTCTCCGCGCCCGTCATGTGCGGATACAGCGCGTAGTTCTGGAACACCATCGCGATGCTGCGCTCTTTCGGCTCCAGATCGTTGACCCGCCGGTCGCCGATGTGGAGGTCGCCGCTCGTGATGTCCTCCAGTCCGGCGATCATTCGCAGCGTCGTCGACTTCCCACAGCCCGATGGGCCGACGAGCACGAGGAACTCCCCGTTCTCGACTTCGAGGTCGATGTCGTCGACTGCCGTTACGTCGTCGAACCGTTTCGTGAGTCCGGTGATAGTTATATCAGACATTGTGAATCACTTCTGTTGGATTGCCAGCGTCTTGAGCAGCGGTCGGTGCAACACGATGAGCACGGCCAGCGGCGGAAGCAGCGCTAGCACGGCGCCGGCCATGATGAGTCCCCACCGGGTGAGCCCCGACTGCGACGCCGCCTGCAGGAAGCGCAACCCGACCTGCACGACCTGCTTACTCTGGTCGTTGATGATGATGAGCGGCCAAAGGTACTGATTCCACGCGTAGATGAACGTGATCACCGAGACACCCGCAATCATACCCTTGGACATCGGGATCAACACCTCCCAGAGGAACCGCAGCGGACCGACGCCGTCGAGGTGTGCGTTCTCGACCAGCGAGGCGGGGATCGACATGAAGTGCTGTCTGAACAGGAAGACGGCCGTCGCACTCGCGATGTACGGGCCGGTGATGGCCATCAGCGTGTTCCCCCACCCCAGCCGTGCCATCAGGTCGAAAAGCGGCACGATGCGGACCGGGACCGGCAGCAAGAGCGTGAGCAGAATGAACATAAACACCGCGCGCTCGTAGGGGAACCGGTAGTAGACGAGCGCCAGCGCGGCGAACAGCGACAGCGTCACCTTGCCGACGACGATGATCACCGACATCACGACCGAGTTGATCATATACTCGCCGAAGCCGTACTGATTCAGCGCGGTCTGGTAGTTCGAGAGCCCTTCGCTCCCCACGCCGATATTAGTGATCTGGTAGACCTCCGTCGTGTTCTGCGTGCTCATAACGAGCGCCAAGAGCAGTGGCAGTCCCATCAGGAAAATCGATAGGAGCAGTCCGCCGTGGACGATCACCTGTTCGGTCTCGACACCCTCCGGTAGCAGGCGTCCGAGGACGGACTTCGAAGACGGACCTGTCTGTGTCGCCATCTATTGTACCTCCCGCATCTCGACAGTGGGTATTGGATCTTTGCCTCGCATATTATCCTCCGTAGTGCGCGTAGCTCTCGGAGAGACGCAGTTGGACGTACATCAGTATCGCCACGATGGCGAACAGGACGACCGACTCGGCCGACGCCAGCCCGAGGCTGCTGAACTCGAACGCGTCGCGGTAGAGTTTGAAGATCAGCAGATTCGTCGCGCCGCTCGGACCACCGCTGGTCATCAGATCGACGAGCGGGAACGTCGAGAAGAACGCGTAGATCGTGTCCATCACGACCAAGAAGACGAGCGTCGGCGACATCAGCGGGATGTAGACCCGGTACAACATCTTCAGGTGACCGACGCCGTCGATCTCGGCCGATTCGGTCAGCGTCTCGGGGATGTTGTTGAGGGCTGCGACCATGAAGATGATGTTGTACCCCAACTGCTTCCAGATGGCGACGACGGCGACGACGGCGAACGCCTGCGGCCCGTTCGTGAACCAGTCGAGTGAGGTCCCGGTGAGTTGTTCCAGGTAGTAGGTGATGATTCCCAGCGAGGGGTGAAGCAGGAACAGGAGCACCGACGCGGCGACGGCTGTCGGGAGGGCGTAGGGCCAGATGGCCGCGATCAGGTACGTCGACGAGCCGACGTCGACCTCGAACAAGAGATACGAGACGAAAAGCGAGACGGCGAGCGTCCCGATGACGACGACAGCCGCGAACGCGACGGAGATCGCGAAACTCGAATGGTACTCTGAAGACGTTGCGAGCGTGACGTAGTTCTCCAGCCCGACGAAGACCTTCTGACTCCCCAGCAGAATCGTCTGTGAGAGGCTCAGTCGGAAGGTCTCCAACCCGGGATAGTAGAGAAACGCGATTAGGACGATGAACGTCGGTAAGAGCAGCAGAAACGCCTGCCACTTCGATTCGTACGGTTCCGTGAATTCTGACATAGTCTCGATGCGAAGGGGGTGATTATGAACTTATGCGGGCGTTCGTTCGAACGACTCGATTATGCAACGCGGTCGTTGTAGCTCTGCAGGGTCTCGTCGACGTCGCTTTTCATCTGTGAGAGCCCGTCGCTGACGTTCGTGTTGCCCTGAATCATACTGACGTACCCTTCCTCGATGATGGTACGGACTTCCGGGAACGGACCCATCAGCGCCCCGCTCGTCGCGGGCGTGCTCTCGGTCTCGTTGAGCTGGTCGATCGCGGTTCTGAACGCCGGGTTCTCCTCGTAGAAGCCCTCGTCTTCGAGCTGCGTGATCGACTCCTCACGAACCGGGAAGTAACCGGTCCCCGTGTGCCACTGCGCCTGCTGCTCCGGTTGCGTCATGAACAGGAGCAACTCCGCGGCGGCCTGCTGCTGCGCGTCCGAGAGGCCCTGCGGGACCCACAGCGACGCCCCGCCGATCGGAATCCCCGTCCGGTCGCCACCGGGCGCGGGCAGGTACGCGGTGTCGAGTTCGAAGCCGTTGTCGGCGGCGCCCTGCTTCATCGGCGCGATGCTCGACGTCGAGTAGATGATCATCCCGGTTTTCTGCGTCAGGAACGCCTGCTGTGCTTCGCCCCACGCTTCGATGCCGGGATTCAGGTACTGATCCTGTTCGTAGAGGTCCGTCCACCACTCGAAGATGTTCTGTGCGGCCTCGCTGTCGAGGTTCGACTCCGTGGCGCGCCCGTTCCGTCCGTTCTCGTTGTTCACGACTGTCGTGTTCTGCTGTGCGAACCAGGACTCGACGAACCACGAGTGGTTCGGGAACGTCATCCCCTGGTCGACGACGCCCTCGCTGGTGAGCGTGTTTGCGGCGTCCGTGATGCCCTGATACGTCGTGGGCGGGGAGTCCGGATCCAGTCCGGCCTCCTCGAAGGCATCCCGGTTGTACATCATAATCGCGTTGCTGGAGTTGAACGGCATCGAGTTCAGCTTTCCGTCGACGCGATAGAAGTCCAGCACCGGATCGAGGAAGTTGTCGAAGTTGATTCGGTCGCTCGGAATGATGTCTTCGACGGGCACGAACGCCTGGCTGTCGATAGCCAACTGGGTCCCGATCTCGAAGATCTGGGAGAGCGCCGGCGGATTCCCGGAACTCACTGCCGACGTCGTGGCGTTGAGGTTGTCGCGGTAACTGTTGCGCGAGGTCGTTTCGACGGTGATCCCGTCGCTCTGCTCTTCGAAACTATTCACGATGTCGTCGATGCGCTGCGCGAGGTCGCCGCCCATCGCGTGCCAGAACTGAATCGTGACCGACTGGTCACCACTGGACCCCACCGTCGTGCCGGTCGAGTCGCCGCCGCCTGAACCGCCGCTCTCGGTGGTTTCTTCTCCCCCACCGTTGCCGCCCTGACTGGAACAGCCCGCGAGTCCCGCAACTGTCGCCGCACCTGCTCCTTTGAGAAACGTCCGTCTGGATTTGATTGGCTTCATTTGCACTCGGATGGAAATTACATTTTACCCACATAATTCTTTGGTATGTTCTATATATATCACTCTGTTTCCCACAGTTACGCCGGGAGGGACCCGCAGTCAACCGTGATTCTCTATGAAAAACAACCCATTCTACCATTGATTTATTACCATCTTCCGCGTACTCGCCCCCAATCCGTGCGAATATAGAGCACAGTACCAAACAATAGCTGCTGGACGGCTTCGGGTTCCGGGTAGTCGGCTGGATTACCGGGGCGGACGCGACCGCTCTGCGAGCGCTGCTTCGAGCGAGCGGACCGTCTCTTCGAGGGCTCTCGGGAGGTGCTCTTCCAAGACGGCGCCGTCGATGCGGTACGTCGGTCCGGCGACGCTGAGCGCGCCGGCGACAGTCCCGTCGGGGCCGCAAACCGCCTTTCCGAGGCTTCGCATCCCCTCGGTGTATCCCTGATCGTTGACGGCGTATCCGTCCTCACGGATCCGTTCGAGCGCCTCGAACAGCGTCGCTCGATCAGTGATGGTGTGTTCGGTTCGTCTCGGGAGCCCCCGTCGATCGAGGATCCGCTCGACCCGTTCTTCCGAATACTCGGCGAGAATCGCGAGCCCGGCGGCCGTCGAGTGCATCCCGTAACTGTCGCCGACCCGAGCTCGGTAGGATGCTGACGAGTCGGTATCGACCGAATCGTCGTACTTTACCCAGGGGTGATACGACTCGACGAGGGTGGTCACACGACCACCGTCCTCGACGACGAAGTCGACCTCTTCTTGGGTTCGCTCGGTTAGCTCCGTTACTGCTTCTGTCGCTTCCTCGAAGCCCGGCCAGTGATGCCTGACGTGCTCGCCGTAGGTGAGGAGCCCCAGTCCGATCCGATAGGCGTTGCCGTCCCGTCTGAGGAATCCGTTCTGTTCGAGAGTCACGAGGTGCTTGTAAGCCGTGCTCTTCGCGAGCCCCACCGCGTCGGCAATCTCCGTTAGCCGCGCGCTGTCCCGTCGTCTGACTACATCGAGAATCTCGATCGACGTCTGCGTCGTCTGAACGGTCGGGCGCGCGTCGTCGTTCATACTGTTTAGTCAACGGATGTAAATATAAAAGTTCGGTCAGGACGAACATTAGTCTGCTGTCGCTCGTCAGACGCCGTCTAAATGCGTTTTACGCTCGACCCTGTTCCGCTATACGGACTCAATTTAGTTATCCACAATCTATACGCTATAATATATGTAATATCTGTACTTGTATAGATACCTTCTAAACGAGCGTTGTTCGAACAAACGAAACCTCGTTCTACGGCGACTCCAGCCCGACCCGTCGACTCGTCCTCGCGCGCTTCAACATCGAGATGTGATTCGACGGTTCGGCGGACTATAGTAGCATTTGCGAGTCTTCACTCACCGATTACACACTGTCGTGCGATCTGCTGGGTACTCATAGGGACTCTCGTAAGTCCTCGTAGATCTCCCGCCGGACGGTGCGGCGAGAATCTCCGAACAGTTACGATAATCCCTATCAGTTGCGAACGCTACTCTACTGTCTCTATTCCGAACGAACCCCTAACATACGTACGTATGTTATAGTTCTCTCGTATCGAACGTGTGATCCGCAACTGCTAGGCGCGCATCAAGTCGGCTACCGAACTGCTGTGGGCCGAAAATTCTCGCCTTCTCGGAGGTTGATGGCTCTGCTACAATCCAGATAGAAGCAAATTTGTACATTCTGTTCTCACTTTGTCGTATGGAAGACTCAGAATCTGTGAATGACGATGTAATCAACGTCTCTATGGAACTATCTGGACCGTACGAAGACGTTATGGAGAAATTAGGATCTAAAACTGACTCAGATGATTCCATCGAACCTCTTCTCGGAGACGTCAAACAGGTCCTCGAAACGGTCGAGCGGATGCAGGCCGGGACGCGGAGTACGATCGCCGCGGAACTCCCTGCAGAGATGACGGCCGATTACGACGCCGAGTCGCTCGTCGATCTTCTGCAAGTGCTCAAGCACTACGGGCTGCTGGAACTCGACGGAAACACGTGGAAAATCCCCGACGAGACGGAGCCGTAACCGTCCCCCGCAGCGTTTCCTGGTTTCACGCGCTCACACGACGCGTGCGATCGGCTGTATACTCACTCTCAAATGCTACTATATTTGTACGGACCCGACGATTTTTGCTCGACTGCGACAAGCCTCTTCTATGCCTCAGAACACTTCGGATGCCCTCGCTTCGCTCCTGGAGAGCGTGATCGAAGACACGGACGGCGCAGACGTTCACTTCAAACTCCGGACGGCCTTGCAGCTCCTCGACGTGGTTCGCGTGCGGAACGAGCGAATCAGCGATACCTTGTCCGATGTCGACCTCGACGACGACCTCGAAGAGCGGCTTCGAGAGTTGGGTTACGTCGAGTGACTCGTCTGACTCACGATAGACTCCACACCTTCTCAATTTAAACTCTACTAGTGTTTTATTGGGTCCTCGCAAGAAGGTTCGCGCGGCAAGATCTTCTCTCCCTGACTCACGCGTAGGCAGGCGATTTGCTGTCGCATAAATGACCGCACTCCGTCGACGGGGAGATACTGAGCGCAAACGGGACGTTAGTGGCGGCAACGGGTGTGGCTGCCGGTCACGATCGGCTGAAGTATGATGGAGAACGTCGAGCGGGCAATCGCGGACTCGACGACAGTTCAATACGCCCCGTTCATACGTAAATTTCACAGAACAGGCTCGACAGGGATTCAGTGCGAGGCGAGACAGATCTCGTTCACACGTAAACTCCACAAAACGGACCCGACGGGAGTCACGTGAGCGTCAGCGAACGTGACTACGTCGGGGGAGTGAGCGAAGCGAACGGACCCGACGGGATTTGAACCCGCGACATCCTGGTCCGGAACCAGGGACTCTGTCCACTGAGCTACGGGCCCTCGAAATTGGATAGACTGGCCGGTGGTTTAACCGTTGTGAACAGGTCTGTGACGTCGAATCAAAAGCGCGGCCGTCTCAGGGAGCTTCGCCAGTCTCGATCGAGAACTCGGCGCGCGGGTACGCGACGCACGTGAGTGTGTACCCCTCGTCGAGCTCGGCGTCGTCGAGCATCTGTTGGTTGTCGTGGACGACGTAGTCCTCGGAGTTGCCGCCGGAGGTAATCTGGCCGGCACAGGAGACACACTGACCCTGACGGCAGGCGTACGGCATATCCCAGCCTTCGTCTTCGCCGGCCTCGAGAACTGTCTCGTTGTTCGCGACCTCGATGGTCTCGCCCTGCTTGACGTACTCGACGTCGAAGTACTCGATTTCGTCTTCGGGAATGTTGGCAGGACTCGATTCCTCGGCTTCCCCGCTCTCTTCGAGTTCGGCCCCTTCCTCGCCGCCGGTGACAGCCCCTGCGGGGGCGGCACCGCCGCCGATGGACCGGTTCATCGGTTCGGGGAAGTCCGTCTCCGAAACGGTGCTCGCCCGCTGTTCGAGCACCTCCTGGGTGATGTCCGCGGTGGGCGTCCATCCGGTGCCGCGAGCGTAGTGCAGCGCCACCGCGAGGAGCGCCAGGGCCACCCCGGTGCCCAGCCCCACGAGGTTGATTTCGACCATATCGCCGGCTACGGAGTCGGGGGTTAAGGAAATTGTGATTGCCGCGCCGCGGTCGTCAGCGACGAACGAACCCGACGAACAGGGAGTTCACCTCCGTCGTGCTAGTCGCGCCGCTTCACTTCGTGGCGGCCGAACCCGTACCGCAGCCGATTGGCGAGTCGCCGGGCGAACCGGCCGTCGTCCGCGCGACTACCGAACCGCTCTGCGAGCGCCTGGTAGATGAGCGGCACCGGGATCTCCTGTTCGAGCGCTTCTTGAACCGTCCACGTCCCGGTCGAACCGCCGGCGACGTGGTCAGCAACGTCGCCCAGGTCGCTGCCCTCCCCGCGGAACGCCTCCTCGCAGAGTTCGAGCAGCCACGAGCGGATGACCGCGCCGTTGTTCCAAGTGCGCGCGACCGACTCCAGATCGAGGTCGTAGCGACCGTTCGCGAGCAACTCGAAGCCTTCGCCGTACGTCTGCATCAGTGCGTACTCGACGCCGTTGTGGACCATCTTCACGTAGTGGCCCGACCCACTCGGCCCCATCCGGTCGTGGCCGTCGGGACCGGTCGCGACGGCGTCGAAGACGGGCGTCATTGCCTCGTAGGCCCACTCGGGGCCGCCGACCATCAGCGAGAAGCCGAGTTCGGCTCCCGCCGGACCGCCGGAGGTCCCACAGTCGAGGTACGCCGCGTCGGTCGATTCCCCTCTGCGGACGGACGCCTCGAAGTGTGAGTTGCCGCCGTCGACGACGACGTCGTCTGCGCCGAGGTGCGGTTCGAGTTCTTCGAGCGTCGCGTCGACGGCCTCGCCCGCCGGCACCATCAGCCAGATCCGTTTCTCTGCGCCGAGTCGGTCGGTGAGGTCGTCGAGGTCCTCCGCGGGCGTCGCCCCCGCGTCGGCGGCGGTCGCGACTGCCTCCGCATCGAGGTCGAACGCCACCACGTCGTGGCCCGCGTCTAGCACGCGGTCGACGACGATCTGTCCCATCCGGCCGAGTCCGATAACGCCCAGTTGCATACGACCGATTCCGCCGCCGGAGGTGGTAGTGATTGTGGTTTAGAGCCGTTCGTCGAGCGCCTCAGCGAGCCGCGGGCCGGCGTCGCCGTCGACGCGGAAGAACAGTTCCGGTTCGATCAGTTCGACTTCGAGAAGATGAAAGTCGGTGCCGACGCCAGCGCCGGGCTCGGTCTGATCCAGACGACCCGACTCTCCGCGTTCGATGCCGTCGACGCGGGCGTACAGGGGGCGCTCGCCGTCCATCTCTGCCGTCACTGCATCGACGACGTCGTTGGCCTGCGCGCGGAGCGAATCGCTCGGTCTCTCGATCGCGACGCTGCCGCCGTGGTCCTCCTGTACGCGGAAGTCGCCCGCCTTCGGACGTTTGACGACGGCGTGGCTGAATGCACCGTCGAAAAACACCAGCGACCACTCGCCTGCCGTGATCCCGCCGGCGAACTGCTGGACGAGAACATCTCGCTCCGCCAGTAGGTCGTCGAACCAGACTTGCTCGTCTGCAGCGTCCGCACGGGCGATCCGTCTCGTCTCGAATGCGCCCGCACTGATGGCGGGCTTGACGACCACCTCGTCCCATTCGCGGTCGTCGACGATGGTCGATAGTTCGACGTCGCGACCGCGTTCGACGTACTCCGTCGGGAGCGTCGAGACGCCGCGTTCTTCGAGGTCGCGGAGGTAGAATTTGTGCTGATTCCACCGCAGCGTCTCGGGGTGATTCCACACCGGACACGAGGCCGCTTTCAGGCGGTCGATCCACGCCGCGAATTCCTCGGGGTGGCGGTAGTAGTCCCAGATCGATCGGACGAGCACGGCGTCGAACCGATCCCACGTGACCGAGTCGTCGGACCAGACGACCGGCTCGACGGTCACGTCGCGGTCGCGGAGGGCAGAAACGAAGGAGGCGTCGTCGTCGACGAGCGACGGAAGTTCCTCGCAGGTGGCAAGTGCGATAGTGGTCACGCCCGAGGTTCCCCCCCGCCGGGCGATAAGCGTTTTTCACCGCGCCGCGCGAGGACCGAGTATGGACGAACGCATCCGCGAACACGCGGAGATCCTTGTCGACTGGAGCGCTCGGATCGAAGAGGGAGACGACGTCGTCGTCAGCGTCGCCGAGGGCGCACACGACCTCGCAGTTGCCGTCGCCGAGGTGCTCGGTGAACGCGGCGCGAACGTCGTCACCACGTACGCGTCAGAAGAGGTTTCTCGCGCGTACCTCCGCGCGCACGCGGGAGACTTCGACGAAGCGCCGGCACACGAACTCGCACTCTACGAGAACGCCGACTCGGTCCTCGCTCTCGGCGGCGGTCGCAACACGTTCGCGACGGCCGACGTCGACGGCGAGACCCGACAGGCTGCCGCCCGCGCGAACCAGCGAGTTCGGGAGGCCCGCCTCGCGACCGACTGGGTCTCGACGGTCCACCCGACCCGCTCGCTCGCCCAGCAGGCCGGGATGTCGTATGAGGCCTACCAGGACTTCGTCTACGAGGCGATCCTCCGCGATTGGGAGTCCCTGGCCGAGGAGATGAGCCGCGTGAAGGACGTTCTCGACGCCGGCAGCGAAGTGCGGCTGGTGTCCGGCGACACCGACCTGACGATGTCGATCGAGGGTCGGAACGCGGTGAACTCTGCGGCCTCTGTCGCTTACGACTCGCACAATCTCCCCTCCGGAGAGGTCTTCACGGCTCCCTACGACACCGAAGGCGAGGTTCGATTCGACGTCCCGATGACCATCTCCGGGGCACGCGTCCGCGACGTCTGGCTCCGATTCGAAGACGGCGAGGTCGTCGACTTCACCGCCGCCGCTGGAGAAGACACTCTCGCCGACCTCATCGATACCGACGCCGGTGCGCGTCGACTCGGCGAACTCGGCATCGGGATGAACCGCGGCATCGACCGCGTCACCGACAACATCCTCTTCGACGAGAAGATGGGCGATACCGTCCACCTCGCGCTCGGGCGCGCGTACGACGCCTGCGTGCCCGCGGGCGAATCCGGCAACGACTCGGCCATCCATACCGACCTCATCACCGACGTTAGCGAAAACTCCCGGCTGGAGGTCGACGGCGACGTGATCCAGCGGAACGGGCGATTCTACTGGGAGGACGGCTTCGAGACCGACTCCGAGACGTAGACTGTCAGCGCCGACAGAACACCGACCAGCACAGGGGCGTGAGCCGCCCCGTACGGCGTTCGCCCGAGAGTCGCTTTCGACGTACTTTTTATCGGCGGCCGTCTCGTCTCCCCTATGGCTGAATTCAAGGTCGTCGTCTCCGACGAGACCGGACACACCCAGCAGTTCGAGGTCGACGGACAGGACGCGAACCGATTCCTCGGTCGCGAACTCGGCGACGAGGTCGACGGCGGTGCCGTCGGTCTCGACGGACTCACCCTCGAACTCACCGGTGGCTCCGACGAGGCTGGCCGCCCGATGCGCGAAAACGTCGCCGGATCGAACCTGAAGGAACTGCTCCTGGAGGGCGGCGTCGGTTACAAGCCCTCCCGCGACGGCGAGCGCAAGCGCATCACCGTCCGCGGTCGGCAGGTCTCCGAAGAGACGGCGCAGGTCAACGCCTCCGTCGTCGACGGCGCAATCGAAGACGTCCTCGGCGGCGACGAGGAAGACGAAGAAGCCGGCGACGAAGCCGACGACGAAGCCGACGAAGAGTAAGCGACCGTGTCCGAGCGCGTCCCGAGCGACCACCCCTCGGTGACGAGCCTTCACGCGACGCTCGCCCGCAGCGGCGGCACCAGACGCCCCTGTCTTCGCCTCCCCGACGGCGTCGCCGCCGAGGAGGGCGACGTCGTCCGACTGCTACTCGACGGTATCACGACGTACGCGCGGGTCGTTTCTGACTCGACCGGGCTGCTCGTTCGCGGGTCCTACGACAACGAACGGCTGGTCCGCGAGCCACGCGAGGGCGAGAACCGACTCGTCGAGTGGTGTGACGAACACGACCGCGACCCCGACGACGCGGTCGAACTCGACGAACTCGATCCGGGATTCTGCTATGGGCTCCGCGAACCCGGTGACCGACTCGTCTACGACGTCCCTGCGCGCCCGAACGAGTCGCTTCAGGACATCGCCTCTTCGCTCCGCGAGTAACGCGTTCGGGTTCTCTCGTCTCGCTTCTTCTCTGTCCCCCAATTTCCCCGCGTGAGTAAGCCTTACCACCACTCCGCTGTTTCTCCAGGTATGAGTCAGGTTCCCGAACGGAGCGAAATCGACACCGAGGACAAGTGGGACCTCGCGAGCATCTACGAGGACGACGAGGCCTGGCAGGCCGCCTACGAGTCCGTCAGCGACCGCGTCGACGACCTCCGGGCGTACGAGGGCCGCGCGACAGAGAGTCCCGAAACGCTGCTCGAACTGCTGGAACTCCGCGAGGAGATCCTCCGAGAGGTCTCGAAAGTGAGCAGCTACGCGAGCCTCCGGAGCGCCGAAGACACCCGAAATCAGGAGTACCAGGCGCTCCAGGCGAAAGCGGAGTCCCTCTCGTCGTCGGCGCAGTCGGCGACGAGTTTCCTCGAACCCGAACTACAGGAACTCGACGAGAGCGACGTCGAGTCCTTCGTCGACGCCGAGCCCGAGCTCGCGGAGTACGAGCATTACTTCGACGACGTCCTGCGAATGAAGCCGCACACCCGGTCGGCGGAGGTCGAAGAGCTGCTCGCCGAGCTGGGCGAAGTCGCGGGCGCCTCCTCGGACATCTACGGGATGCTCTCGAACGCCGATATGACGTTCCCGACCGTCGAGCGCCCCGACGGCGAGGACGTCGAGATCACGCAGGGGAACTTCACGAAACTCCAGAAACACCCCGACCGTGCGTTCCGCCGGGAGGTCTACGAACAGTTCTACGACGAGTGGGCCGACGTCCGCAACGCCGTCGGCACCTCGCTGAAGAACAGCGTCAAGAAAGACGTGAAGTACGCCCGCGCACGCAACTACGAGACCGCGCGCGAGGCCGCGCTCGACGGCCCCAACGTCCCGGTCGAGGTGTACGACAACCTCGTCGAGACCGTCCGGGAGAACCTCGACAGTCTCCACCGCCACGGCGAACTGAAGCGCGAGGCGCTGGGCGTCGACGACCTCCGGATGTGGGACCTGTATATGTCGATGACGGGTGACGAAGGGCCCGAGATTCCCTACGAGCAGGCGACCGAGTACATCGTCGACGCGCTCGAACCGCTCGGCGAGGAGTATCAAGAACGGGTCGAAGAAGGCCTGGAGTCGCGCTGGGTCGACGTCTACGAGAACCGCGGCAAGCGCTCGGGCGCCTTCTCGGCCGGCACCTACGACACCCAGCCGTTCATCCTGATGAACTACCAGGACGACATCGCCTCGATGTTCACGCTGGCACACGAACTCGGCCACTCACTGCACTCCGAACTCGCGAAAGACCAGCAACCTTGGCAGTACGCCGACTACACGATCTTCGTCGCGGAGGTCGCCTCGACGGTCAACGAGACGCTTCTGACGCAGCACCTCCTCGAGACTGTCGACGACGACGAACTCCGGATGCACGTCCTCGACGAGTACCTCGAACGCTTCCGCTCGACGCTGTACCGCCAGACGATGTTCGCAGATTTCGAACTCCAGATCCACGAGGTCGCCGAGGCCGAGGGCGCGCTCACGCCCGACCGCTTCGACGAGACGTACCGCGACCTCAAAGCGGAGTTCTACGAACCGGCCGAACTCGACGACCGGATCGCCCGCGAGTGGATGCGCATTCCGCACTTCTACTACAACTACTACGTCTACCAGTACGCGACCGGCATCTCGGCCGCCGTCGCGATCGTCGAGCGCATCCTCGAAGAGGGCGAGGACGCCGCCGCGGCGTACCGCGAGGCGCTAGCGCTCGGCGGCGCCGAATACCCGATGGACGTCCTCGACACCGCCGGGGTCGATATGACCTCGCCGGAACCGATCGAATCCGCGCTCTCGGTGTACGACGACTACCTCGATCAGATGGCCGACCTGCTCTAAGCCGCGGTTTCGGAGGCGGCGTCAGCCCCAAGCGGTAAGCCACACCACGTCTTCGACCCGATATGGACGCGAATCGAGAGGCGCGAGCGATCGCCGCCTCGCTCCCGTTCGATCAGTTTTCGTCGGGACTCGACGGGTCGCTCGTCACGCCGACGGACGATTCCTACGCGGCGGCGCGCCGCGTCTGGAACGGGATGGTGAACGAATACCCCGCGGCCATCGCGTACTGCGAGAGCACTGCCGACGTGCGAGCGAGCGTCGCGTTCGCTCGCGAGCACGACGTCGACCTCACGGTCCGAAGCGGCGGCCACAGCGTCTCGGGTGCGTCGGTCGCGTCCGGAGCGCTCGTCGTCGACTGCTCCCGAATGGAGTGGGTGCGCGTCGATCCCGACGACCGGACGGCACGCGTCGGCCCGGGAGCGACCTGGGGCACAGTCGACCGCGCGACTCAGTCGTTCGGCCTCGCGACGCCCGGCGGGGTCTTCTCGGACACTGGCGTCGCCGGCCTCACGCTCGGCGGCGGAACGGGCTATCTCTCGCCGAAACACGGTTTCACGGCCGACAACCTCCGGTCGATCGACGTCGTCACCGGCGAGGGCGAGCGCGTAACGGCGGGTCCGGACCAACGCACAGACTTGTTCTGGGCGGCCCGCGGCGGTGGCACCGTCGGCATCGTCACCGCGTTCGAGTTCGACCTCCACCCGCTGGATCACGACGTGCTCTACTTCGAGTCGTGGCTGCCGATCGATGCCGCCCCCGACGCGCTCCGAGCGTACCGCGAGTACCAAGGCGACGCACCCGACGAGTCCTGTGTCTCGCCGTACTTCGCTGCTGTCCCGGCGACGGCGGAGTTTCCGGCCGACCGGCACGGCGAGTTCGCTTTCGTTCTCTCGGGGGTCTACGCGGGCGATCCTGTGGCCGGGCGCGACGAATGTGCACCGTTCATCGACCGGGCGGACGCCTTCGCGGCGTCGACCGACACGATGGCGTACACCGACCTCCAGACGATGATGGACCACGACTTCCCCGACGGCCGTCACTACTTCTGGAAGTCGGTGCCGCTCCCGGAACTCGGCGACGACGCGATCGATCTCCTCGCCGACACGGCGACGAGCGCCCCCTCGGAACTCTCGACGGTTGTCGTCTGGCCGATGCACGGCGCGGTCGAACGCGTCTCCGACGAGACGAGTCCGGTGGTCGGCCGAGACGCGGCGGTCGTCGTGAACGTCGAAGCCGCCTGGGACGACCCGATGGCGACGCCGGAGAACGTCCAGTGGGTGCGCGAGACCTGTCGAGAGTTCCGCGCTCTCGACTCCACGCCGGGCACGCTCCCGAACTTCGCCGGCGGGAGCGCCCCCGACGCCGACGACGTGTACGCGACGCACGCAGACCGACTCCGCCGGGTGCGCGAGCGATACGACCCTGCGGGTGTCTTCCGATACGAGCGCGAGTGACTCTGTAGCGCGGTAGCAGACAGTATAAGTGAATCGACCCCTAACCGTGGGATATGAACCATCGGACACTGGGCGATTCCGACGTCGAAGTGAGCGAAGTCGGCTTCGGCGCGTGGGTCGTCGGCACCGACTGGTGGGGCGACCGGACGCGATCGGACGCGATCGAGATGATCCACCACGCCATCGACGAGGGCATCACGTACTTCGACACCGGCGACGTGTACGGTCACGGCGAAAGCGAAGAAGTCCTCGGCGAGGCGCTCGCCGACTACCGCGAGGAGGTCACCGTCGCCACGAAAGTCGGCTACGACTTCTACAACAACCCCCAGGCTGGACACGGCGAACTCCCGAAGGAGATGTCCGGCGAGTGGGTCCGCTCGGCGACCGAAAAGAGCCTCGATCGGCTCGATATGGAGTACGTCGACGTTCTCCAGCTCCACAACGCGAACGTCGAGGAAGTCGACGCCGACGTTCTCGAAGCGCTCGATGAACTCCGCGAAGAGGGGCTCGTCCGCTCGATCGGCTGGGCGCTCGGCCCCTCGATCGGCTGGCTCGCCGAGGGCGATATGGCGATCGAAGAGGAGTTCGACTCCCTGCAACTCGTCTGGAACCTCTTCGAGCAGGAGGTCGGCAACCACTTCCTCGACACGATCGAGAAGACCGGCTCCTCGACCAGCCTCATCCCGCGCGTGCCGCACTCCTCGGGCCTCCTGAACGAGCAGGTGACGCCCGAGACCGGTCACGACCTCGACGACCACCGCGGCTTCCGCCCCGACGCGTGGTACGAGACGGGCTGGGAGAAAGTCGACGCGCTGCGCTTCCTCGAACGCGACGGCGAGCGCACGATGGGACAGGCCGCCATCGCCTACCTCCTCACCTACGACGAGGTCGCGTCGGTGACGCCGACGTTCCACACGAAAGAAGACATCACCGAGTGGGCCGCCGCCTCCGAGGTGCCGAAACTCTCCGACGAGGAGATGGCGCGCGTCGCCGACCTCTATGCGGACAACTTCGGCGTCGACCGCGACGACGGGATGGACGAACTCCGCTCGTCGGTCGGCGGCGAGGACATCCGTGCCGCCGGGATCGACAAGCGCGCGACGAGCGGACCGCGAAACTCCGCGTCCTCGGACTGATCCTCACCTCTCGCCGTGACCGATCGAAAAACAGCGTTTTTCGTGCTGACCGCGGTCGCACACGTCGTATTGACCCTCTGGGTCCGGCGTGATGCGCGCGAACGCGACGTCGACCCGTCGCCGTGGGATACCCTGACGCTCCTGACGGGCGCCGTCGGCGTCCTCGGATACCGGCGGCGGCGCTGACTGACCGTCTCGCCGGATTCACCGCTCGCGACCGTCTGTCGTCGACGAGCGGGCGAAATAAAATCGAACCCCCTCGTTTCGCTTCGAAACCGGATGACTGCGGTGTGTCATACGCTGCAGTCGCAGGAAGGCGTGGAGTGGAAGCGACCCTCTGTGAGTGGTCGGAACGTTCTGTTACGCCAAGAAGACGTGTCGCGGCCGGTCAGCGAGGATGTCGCGACCCCACTGGACCGTCTCGCTGAACTCGTCGGAGCGGAAGAACGCCATCGCGTCCTCGCGGGCGTCCCACTGGCTGGAGATGAACATATCGTTCTCGTCTTCGACGTTCACCATCAGGTCGGTGTCCTGGTGACCCTCCATCTCTTCGAGGAGTTCTCCGACGGTGTCGAACGTGTCGACGAAGTCTTCCTGATGCTCGGGCTTGACCGTGTAGAACATCCCCATCGTTCCGAAGCCGGACTCCTCGCCGGCGCGGGAGACGATCTCGGGGAGTTCCGAGAGGAAGCCCGCGGCCGTCTCGGCAGCAGATTGGGTGTCCCAGATGCTCACGACGGCGCTGCGGTCGCGCCCGCGGGCCTCGTAGACCGCAGTCTTGACGTGCGTGCCGTAGTGCTCGAAGTTCCCCCGCAGGCCCTCGACTTCGTCGAACAGTTCGTCGGTGTCGGCCTCGGAGTAGAGAACCGTCGCGTAGACGTCTTCGCCGTGCGGCTGACCGGCGTAGATGTCCAGATCGGCGAGTTCCGCGCGGATGTCGCTGTCGTCGCTCTCGGAGTCGGTCGCGTGAGCGCCGCCGTGGTGGCCGTCGCCGTCTTCGCCGCCGTGTCCGTGCCCGTCACCGTGGGCAGATTCGCCGTGGCCGTGTTCGTGACCTTCGCCGTGAGCGTGTCCGTGGCCGCCCTCGCCGTGGGCGTGCCCCTCGTCTTCGTGTTCGCTCGTCGGGACGGCCGCGCCGTCGAGATACGCGCCGAGGTCTGCGGGCGGGAAGCGGCGGCCGACGTAGAACTGGCCGAATTCCCCGTACTTCGAGGAGACTTCGTCGAAGCGCATATCGTAGACGATGTCTTTGATGTCGGTCGGATCACCGGCAAAGAGAGTGACGCCCCACTCGTAGTCGTCGAAGCCGACCGAGGAGGCGATGACCTGCTTTATTTTGCCGGCGTACTCCTTGCCGGTCTCGGCGTGCGTCGCCATCATCTCCGCTCGGTCCTCCATCGAGAGGTCGTACCAGTTGTGCTCCTCTCCGCGCCGCTTCGACATCGGGTAGAACGCGACGTACTCGTCGTCGGGGATCTCCGGCGTCAGTTTGTCTTCCATATACGTCCGGATTCCCTGGTCGACGGATTCTGGGTCCTCGAAGTACTCGGGTGCGGTGTACCCCGAGATTTCGACGACAGAGACGTAGGAGGTCGGCTGTTCGGTGAACTCCGCGAGTGCGGTCTGTTCGAACTGACGCTCGGCCCGCGAGAGGTCGTCGAGCGTGGGCCGGAAGTGGACGACGAGCAGGTCGGCCTTGTGTCCGAGGACGGAGAAGACGGCCGACGCCCCCTCGTCGGCGTCGATGTCGGCGACGTCCTCGTGACGGTCGAGGTACGCCGTCCCCTCCTCGACTGCGCGCTCTCGCTCGCGCTCGGGCGCGTCGCGCCACGCGTCCCAGTCGATGGTGCGGAAGTCGTGCAGCACGAACCAGCCCTCGTCTGTCGGTGGGGCCTCTGGCATACGCCGGGGTTAGCACGCCACCCGTATGGGCGTTGCGAGTCGTTCTCGGCCGACGGGAATCGATCTGCGGCGTGGCCGCGGGGTCGCAGCCGAAATTTGCCTTACCCGCCGAGGACGGTCGGGCCGAACACGAGCAGCAACAGCGACGCCAACATCGTCAGTCCGATGCCGGTCGTGATGGTTGTCACGACCCGATCACGGTCCGAGATCGGCAGTCGCGAGACGACCGCCTCGACGCTCGCTCGGAGGATTCGCCCGCCGTCGAGCGGGTAGCCGGGGATGCAGTTGAACAGCCCGAGCTGGAGGTTGATCCACGCCATCCAGAAGGCGACGTTCGCGAGGAGGAACACGCCCGTCCCGAGGAAGCCGAGCGGTCCGGTGATGGCGTAGAAGTTGAACACGGCTCCGGTGAAGCCGGGGAAGTTCGGGATTCCCAGCACGAGTGACGCGAGGGGGAGCACGAGCGCGACGTAGACGGTCGCGAGCGGCGAGTCCGCGACGGGGCCAGTGAGCCCGGTCGCGTCGGGACCGCCGTCGCCGCCGAGGAGTTCCACGTACGTCCCTGCCGGGTACGACTGCACGCCGAAGTCAGTTATTAGCAGCCCGCTCGTCCCCGGGAAGATGTTGACGCCGAGGAAGCCGGTGCCGTCCCGGGGGTTCTCGCCGAGCGTCACCTCGTAGGTCTCGACCGTCCCGTCGTGGTAGAGTTCGACAGCGACCGTCTGGCCCGGCTCGGTCGCGTCGAGCGCGCGGGTGAGTTCCGTCGAGGAGACGACGCGCTCGCCGTCGATCGCCATCACGATCACGCCCGGATCGGTCGGCGCGCCGGACTGTGCGAGCGGTCCGTCCTGAGCGACTCGCGTGAGGTACGCGCCGACCGGGATCGTGACAGTTCCGCGGTCGGTCGTGAGCTCTGCGAAGCGACTCTCACCGACGGCTTCGGCGAAGCCCGTCCGCGTGTAGACCGCCGAGCCGTTCACCTGGGTGACGGCGATCGGTTCGCCCTCGATACTGAGGTTCGCCGGGTTTCCAGCCACCGACCCCGCGACGACGAGCGACCGCTGGACGTCGACGGTTCGCACCTCCCGATCAGCCGCGCTCTCGCCGCTGTCGAGTTCGACTGTCACTGTTCGCTGGTCGGTGCCGAGCAGAGCCGTATCGAGTGAGCTCTCGTTGCTCACGGGGACGCCACCGACGGCAGTGATCCGATCGCCCTGTGCGATCCCCGCGGTCGACGCGGGCGAGCCGTCGTAGGCGCCCTGAACGGCCATCCCCGGCGCGACGCCGATGCTCCCGATGATCGGGCCGAAGAGGAGGACGAACGCGACGAACGTGACGAAGAAGTTGTTCGTCACGCCCGCGGCGAACATCCGGGTCCGACCGCCGCGGCTGGCGTTTCGCTGGCTCTCCTCGTTGGGTTCGACGAACGCCCCCAGCGGAATGATGGTGAAGAGGAAGACGCCCATCGACTCGATGTCGATGTCCTCGACGCGACAGAGGATGCCGTGGCCTCCCTCGTGCACCACGAGGCCGACCAGCAGGCCGAAGACGATCTCGGGGGCGACAGAGAGCGGTAGGAAGTCGTTGACGCCGGGGATCACGAGGAAGTTCTGTGGCTGATTCACCGAGGACGGCGGCGGCGGGTTGCGCGCGATCGCGATCCCCTGCACGAGCAGGAAGAAGAACATCCCCGCCATCACGACGAGGGTCGCGCCGACGCCGAGATTGGTCCACGCGCGCCAGAACCGCTTCGGCGTCGCGATCCAGTCGATGAAGTCCCGGCCGCGTTTCGTGTGGACGGTCGTGAACGGTCCCTGGATTCGAACGGAGGAGGGCAAGAGTCCGCGCTGCGAGAGGAAAAGCGCGGCTGCCGAGTACGCGGCGAGCCCGACGAGCACCCACAGAAGCGTGTTCATCGTCGGAACGCAAGGGTCGCGCGCAGAAAGATGTTCCCTCTCTACCTTTTTACTGCGTCGAGTGTCCCGAAGGCGCACCCTCCTTGCAAAACGCTGGTTCAAAAACTACCGCGAGACTCGCGGTCTACGCTTTGCGACCGAGAGTCGGTCGCAAACGCAGCCTCTGGTCTGTGATTCTCCCCGTGCGAACCCCTTTTGCCGATGCCGCGCAATCCACGGTAAATGTTCGACAGCCGCTCTTATGAGGTCCGCCAGAAGATCGCCATCGGAAACAAGTATCGCGTCTACGAGGACGACACGCCGATCCTCGAATCAGCCCAGAAGAAGTTCCGGCTCAAGGAGGACTTTCGCTTCACCGATCCCGAGACGGGTGCCGAGCGCTTTCGAGTCAAAGCCAGCAGCATCCTCGACATCGCGGCCGCCTACGACATCGTCGACTCCCAGTCGGGCGAGCGCGTCGGCGCGGTCAAACGCGAGGCGATCTCGTTTTTCAAACACGAGTACTCGCTGCTCGCCCCCGACGGGACCGTCGTCGCGAGTATCCGCGAGGACAACGTCCCGCTGGCGATCGCCCGCCGCCTCCTCACGACGCTGATTCCGTTCTCCTACGAGGTCGTCACGCCGGACGGGCGCGTCGTCGGCGAGGCCCACGAGCACTTCTCGCTCCGCGATAAGTACTCGATCGAACTCCACGGCGACGAGGTCGACCCCCGGCTGCTCGTGGTCGGGATGGTCGTGGTCGACGCGATCGAGGAGAATTAACACCCACCTTTTTTCACCGGGGCCTCGCGATGCCTTCGGCGGCGCGAGGCCCCGGTGAAAAAAGGTGGACCAAAAAACCCGCTCGGCTCGCTGCGCTCGCCTCGCGGTTCGGTCGCTCGTCTCCGCGCCGCGCCGCACTGCACCGCGCTGTACCGCTACGACTCGCGCCGCAACCGCGCGACGACGAACTCGGTGTCGAGTTCGCCGAGGAACTCTCCGAGGCGCGGCCCCTGCGGCTGATCGAAGAACAGCAGATAGCCCGCCTCGAAGAAGTCGCCGACCTCGATGTCGTGCCGGCGCGCCGTCTCGTACATCTCCCCTTGGATCTCCTCGCCGTCGTGCCCCGCCGCGACGAACTCCGCGAGCTCGTCGAGTGCGGTCGCGACCGCGTCGTCGACGTCGACCTCCGGGAGGTCTTCCTGGATCCGGTAGTTGTACTCGTTGTCCAGGCGTTCGGCCCACGCCCGGGCTCTGTCGACGCGTTCGAGTGCCTCCTCGATCGCCCACTCGGGCGTGTCGTCGTCGAAGTACCCCTCGTTGCGGGCCATCTCGATCCGGAGGTCGCGGTCGTCGGTCATCCCGAGGACGGCCGCGAACGTGTAGGGAAGCCGCACGCGGTCCTCGCGCACCTCGTCGACGACGAAGGGGTACGCGCGCTCGGCGAACGCGGTCAGCGTCTCGTCGTCGACGTCGCCGAAGTACGCCCGCTCGAAGCGGTCGAAGTCGTCGACGAGTTGGTCCAGTCGGGAGATGTCGAGGTCCCGGGCCTTCCGGGGATTGAGCGCGAAGAAGTACCGGAGTACCTCGGGTTCGAGGAGGTCGAGCATCTCCGGGACGGTCACGATGTTGCCCTGCGAGGACGACAGCGCCTCGCCGTTGAGCGTGAACCACTCGTAGACCATCGGCACGGGTGGCTCGATGCCGAGGACGTTGCGGGCGATGTCCTCACCGGACGGCCACGATCCCTCGGCGTGGTCCTTGCCGAACGGCTCGAAGTCGACGCCGAGCACCTGCCACTGTCCGGGCCACTCGAAGCGCCAGGGGAGTTTCCCTTCCCGGAACGTTGCCGTGCCCTCGTGGCCGCAGCCTTCGATGGTCTCGTCGCCGACGGTCATATCGGTACAGACGTAGTCGACAGTGCCGGCCTCGAGGTTGATCGACGTGACCCTCTCGGTGATTTTCCCGCACCCCTCGCAGATGGGGTTGAACGGAACGTAGTCGGCGTCGACCTTCGCCTGGTACTCCGAGAGCACCTCCCGCGCCGTGTCGGCGTGTTCGAGGACGTGCTCGACGACCTCGTCGAAGGTGCCGTCTTCGTAGAGTTCGGTGTTCGAGAGCATCTCGACCGGCACACCGAGGCGGTCGGCGTCGGCTTTCAGGAGCGCCGCGAAGTGAGCGGCGTAGGATTCAGACTCCCCGAACGGGTCCGGGATGTCCGTGTACGGCCGCCCGAGGTTCCGGCCGAGTGCCCCGGCGTCGACGTCGCCGAGACCGACGATGTTCCCGTCCGTATCGGCGAGCTTTCGGGGGAGTTTCCGGAGCGGGTCGCGGTCGTCGCTGGTGAAGACCTGCCGGACCTCGTGACCGCGCTCGCGGAGCACCGCAGCGACGAAGTAGCCACGCATAATCTCGTTGAAGTTCCCGAGGTGGGCGACGCCGGAGGGGGAGACGCCGCCTTTGATCACGATCGGGTCCTCGGGATCGCGTGCCTCGATCTCGTCTGCGACCTCGTCGGCCCAGAACGCGCGCTTCGGCTCCGCACTCGCGTCGTCTGCGTCTTGCGTCTCTCTGTCTTCGCTCATCGGTTATCGCTGCGTCCAGTAGCTCGGTTCGCCGTCGACGCCTGTCGGGACGATGTCGGTACCGGTGTGCTCGCCGCGGAGGACGGCGTCCTCGATCCGACTGGGGTCGGTTCCGTCGAGCACGATCGTCCGCATCTCCGCGCGCTCGATGAGCTTCGCGGCCAGCAGATCGACCGGGGCCGACGCGCCGGCGTCGCGACTCATCGGGGCGATCACGTCGACCAGTTCCCCACCAGTCAACTGTTCGTACTTCTCGGCGTCGTCGTCGGTGCTCGGGTCGGCGCTGTAGACGCCGTCGACGCTGGTCGCGTAGACGAGCAGGTCGGCTCCGACGTACTCGGCGAGGGCCGCCGCGACAGCGTCGGTCGTCTGCCCGGGCATCACGCCGCCCATCACCGAGACGTCGCCGCGCCGGATCGCGTCGCCGGCGTCCTCGTAGTCGTGGGCGACTTTCGGGTCGACGCTGGGACCGAGTGCGGCGATGAGCAATCGAGCGTTGATTCGGGTCACGTCGATGCCGATCTGGTCCAACTGGACCTCGTTGGCTCCCAGCTCGCGGGCCGCGCCGATGTAATCGCGCGCGACGCCGCCGCCGCCGACGACGGCGCCGATCTCACAGCCTTCCTCCGCGAGTGTCTCGACGACCGCTGCGTGGCCCTCGACGCGCCTGGCGTCGAGGTCCGGAGCGAGCACGCTCCCACCGATGGAGACGACGACTCTCATTGCACCGACGTTGCCGCGAACCGGGCTTAAGGGTTGTCAACCGCGTACGCGGGGCCGCAGCGCCACGAGCGAGTAACATCTGCTGTGGGTCGCCCCGCTGCGTGCAGCACCGTAGCCGACAGGATAAAGCCGCTTCCCGCCCCGAATTCGGAGTATGCAGGTACTCGGAGTCGTTGGACCCGGCGCGCTCGCTCTCTGTGAACGCGTTGCACCGCATCTGGACGGCCGCGTCGCCCTCGTCGAGCAGCAGCCGGGCGAATTCGGGCAGTCACAGGCGGATATGTCGGTCCGCTCGAGCTTTCAAGGGCGCCCGGACGGGACGGATGCGGCGTACGAAATCAGTGGCGACGGCGTCTGGGCCGCTGCGGGCGAGGGGCGGAGCCTCGAAGACGTGCTCGACGATCTCGCGCCACAGTACGACCACGCTCTCCTCACGGGTGCTCCCGACACGACGTTCCCGACCGTTGCGCTCGGTGGCGAGGAAGCAGAAAACGTCGCCATCGAAGCCGAAACCGTCGACGACGTCGACGTCGAGGCTGTCCTCGATGCGCTCGCGGACGCCGAACCCCACGTGACGCTGGACACGCTGGTCGAACAGGTGAAGGCGTCGCCGCGGGCCGGCCGTGCGGGGGCCATCGCGACGTTCACGGGTCGGGTCCGCGCCAAGGACGGCGAGGACGACCCGGAGACGCTCCGACTCACTTTCGAGAAGTACGAGGGCGTCGCCGAAGAGCGGATGCGAACGATCGAGTCGGAACTGATGGAGCGCGAGGGCGTCGAGGAGGTCGTCCTCTTCCACCGGACGGGGGCGCTCGAAACAGGCGAAGACATCGTCTTCGTCGTCGTCCTCGCCGGACACCGCGAGGAGGCCTTCGAGACAGTTTCCGACGGGATCAACCGTCTCAAAGACGAAGTTCCGATCTTCAAGCGCGAAACGACCGTCGAGGAGGACTTCTGGGTCCACGATCGGCCCTGATACGTTCGCATTACTGACTCATCCGACGCGTCGCGGGCGCGGCTCTTTCGTACTAACCGGACCTTTTTGCCGGCGTACACCTCCCATACCGGGGTCAAACGACGGTCTCTGACTACAACTTCTTCCAAATAAACAATCTTGAAATAAACACACAGAGAAATTTTTAAAAGGTCTAAAAGATACTGAATACGTCTTAAAACAACCGTCTGACGACGATTTACCGGTGAATCGAGCCGAATTTCCACCAACGTTCCTCCCTTTATATACTCCCCTGACGACAAGGGGTGAGTGAGGTGACACTCAATGAGCGCAACCGCGACACCCTCCACTGACGCCACCGGCGAAGACCTGTCCAAAGAAGAGCGCCTGAAGTCCTTCCTGCTGGACAAGGCGCAGGACGGGGAGATGTACTTCAAATCGAAGTTCATCGCCGACGAAGTCGGTCTCTCTCCCAAGGAGATCGGCGCGCTGATGGTGAAACTCAAAGACTCCGCCTCGGAGCTCACCGTCGAAAAGTGGTCGTACACGAGCGCGACCACGTGGCGTATCGAACCCGCACAGGACGCGGCGTAACCTCGGATCGCGCTCCCACGAGCCCGTCCGACCGCAGGTTCCGTGGTGCCACGCTGTAGACCGCCCGACAAACGTCCCCCATTTTCCCCCATTCGTCGACCACCGAGCAGTCTCGACGCTCTGCGCACGACTCTCTTCCGTCGGGGAGTTTATCCGACTGTACGCCATATCACGTCGTGATGGATTCCCCCGATTCGGCGGCGGAGCCGCCGGTCGACGACCTCCAGTCGGTGTTTCATCTCCACGAGACCCGACGCGACGGGGACCGCGTGCTCTTTTACGGCCAGTCGCTGGTCCCAGAGCAGATGCTGGTCCGTGAGGTGTGGGAGCCGTTCCGCGAGGCGGGCTACGAGGTACAGGTGTCGACGACGCGGGACAACCGCCAAGACGTCGTCGTCGCACGCCCCGTGACGAACGGCGTCGACGGCGTGCCGTGGAAGAATCTCGGGCTCTTCCTCGCGACGATCGTTTCGACGCTTCTGGTGGGCGCGCTGACGTGGTACTACATCCCGCTCTCGGACGTGCTCGCGAATCCGCTCCTCGTGCTCCGAGCCTGGCCCTTCACGGCGGCCGTCCTCGGAGTGCTCGCGACCCACGAACTCGGTCACTACGCCCTGGGACGGTACCACGGCGTCGACGTGTCGCTCCCCTACGTGATTCCCTTCATTTTCCCGTTCGGGACGCTCGGCGCAGTCATCCGAATGCGCGGGCAGATGCCGGACCGGAAGACGCTGTTCGACATCGGCGTCGCGGGGCCGCTAGCCGGCCTGGCGGCGACGATCGTCGTCACTGCGGTCGGCCTCACACTCCCGCCGGTCGAGGTGCCGCCGTGGGCGCTCCAGGGGAGCGGGCAGGTCATCGTGTTCAACAATCCGCCGCTTTTGAACCTCCTCGCGGGGCTCCTCGGCGAACCGACCGAGTACGCCGACCCGACAGTCGCGGTCAACCCCGTCATCATCGGCGGCTGGGTCGGGATGTTCTTCACCGTCCTGAATCTACTTCCGGTCGGGCAACTCGACGGGGGGCACGTCCTGCGCGCGATGCTCGGTGAGTCCCAAGAGCGCGTCGCAGCGCTCGTTCCCGCCGTCCTGTTCGGGCTCGCCGCGTACCTCCACTACGGACTCGGCTACGCGCTGAACGAATCGGTCGGACTGTGGGCGTTCTGGGGACTGCTCTCGGCCGTGATCGCGTTCAAAGGACCGGCGGATCCGATCGACGACTCACCGCTCGATACGCCGCGGGTGCTCGTCGGAATCGCCACCTTCGCGCTCGGCGCGCTCTGTTTCCTCCTCGTGCCGATCGAAGTGATGGCAGTCTGATCTTATCGTGGTCTGATCGAGCGAGAATCGGGGCTCCGCCGAGAACCCGACGCGTTCACCCGTGGGTGTAGCCCTCATCGGCCAGCAGTTCGCCGTCGACGAGGACCCCGTCCTCGGTGACGTCGCCGACGACGGTGAGGGGTACGGGCGATCCTGCCTTCGCAGCGTCGACGGCTTCGGACGGCAACGTACAGACGAGTTCGAAATCCTCGCCCACGGTCGTCGTCATATCCCATCTATCAGCCGCGTCCACGGCGTACTCCTCGACCGCGTCGTGGACGGGCACCTCCTCCGAGGAGACCTCGAATCCGACCCCCGAGGCCTCCGCGAGTTGGTGTAGCGAGCGGGCGAGGCCGTCCGAGGAGTCCATCATCGCCGTCACGTGGGGAGCGAGCGCGACGCCGGCCGCGACGCGGGGTGTGAACTGAAACAGCTCGTTCCCGCGTTCAGTGTCGCCGGCGGCGAACGCCCGGAGGGCAGCGGCGGTCCGTCCGAGCGCGCCAGTCACACAGACGACCTCGCCGGGAGCCGCACCGGAGCGCAGTACCGGAGCGTCCGTCTCGCCGAGCGCCGTCGTCGCGACCGTAAACTCGCTCGTGGTGTCGAGGTCGCCGCCGACGTATTCGGCGTCGACGGCCTCACAGACGTCCACTGCACCGTCGAGAAACGCGTCGAGTTCCGCTTCGTCGAGCGTCGGCGCGGCGTAGGCGGCGACCGCGGCGGTCGCGGACGCGCCCATCGCGGCCACGTCCGAGAGCGACGCGCCGACCGCGCGCCAGCCCGCCGTGTAGCGGGTCGTCCCGGCCGGGAAGTCCGTCGACTCGTGGAGCATATCCGTCGTCACGACGAGTCCGTCGACGACGGCGGCGTCGTCGCCAGCGGCCGGGAGCGAAGCCGCGAGCCGCCGGAGCGCCGAACGTTCGTCCATAGGGGGCGTCCGCCCCGGGTGGGCAAAAACCCGACGTCACGCTGTCGGTGGCGAGTGTCCCCGGCACCCACGTCCGTGAACGATTCCCACACCGTCGGGTGTTTCGATGGCTTGATGCCCGGAAGCACCGACGAGCAACGTATGGCCCGCGAGAACGTTCGAGCCACGATTCTCGGCTTCCTCGCAACCGTGGGCGTTTTCGCACTCCTGTTTTACTTCGCCGGCGTCGACGACCTGCTCAATACGCTGGGGATGGCCGATCTCGGCTACGTCGCGCTGGTCGTTCTCGCCATCTTCGCGTGGCTCGGTGCCTGGAGCCTCGCGCTGAACACCGTCCTCGACGTCCTCGGCGTCGATCTGTCGTATTTCACGTCGTTTCTCGTCTTCGCAGGCGCGACCTTCTCTAACAACGTCACGCCGTTCGGCCAGGCCGGCGGCGAACCCGTGACGGCGTATCTCATCTCGCAGGCGGCCGACGCGGAGTACGAACGGAGCCTCGCCGCCATCGCCAGCGTCGACACGCTCAACTTCGTCCCGTCGATCACCATCGCGCTCGTCGGGGCGGGCTACTTCGCCACGGAGGTCGCACTCGGTTCCAACGAGAACCTCCTCTTGGCGTTCGGGGCGGTCGTCGTGCTCGCGCTGGCGGTGCCCACGCTCGTCTACGTCGGCTGGAAGCGTCGCTACCGCCTCGAATCCCGCGTCGTCGACGCGCTGACACCAGTCATCCGGTCGATCGCAGACTGGATTCCGCGCGTTCCCGTGCCGACGCCCGAGGGCATCGAACGCCGCATCAACGGCTTCTTCCGAGCGATCGAGCGCGTCGCCTCCAACCCTCGCGGACTCGCGCTGGCGCTCGGTGCGTCGGCGACTGGCTGGCTCTGTCAGATGGTCGCCCTCTGGCTGGCGTTCGGCGCGATCGGCGTCGACGTCCGCCTCTCGATCGCGCTCATCGTCGTCCCGATCGCGGCAATCGCGGGCGTGACGCCGCTACCCGGCGGTGCTGGCGGCATCGAGACCGTGCTCGTAGTGCTGCTGCTCGCCGCGCCGCTTCCGCAGGTGACCGAACCGATCGCGGTCGCGGCCGTCGTCATCTTCCGCGGGGCCGTCTACTGGATCCCGACCGTACTCGGCGGCGTCGTCGTGGCCTGGATCGGGAGCGGAATCGGCATCGGAGCCGATAGCTGATAGGGATTATCGTACGTCTCCATAGATGTCTCGCCGGACGATACGGCGAGAATCTCCGAACAGTTACGATAATCCCTATGATACTGTCGGACAGAACGATGTGAAGCGTATCGGCACCCCGCAGGGGCCAACACGATTCACGGACTTCTGTCCGACAGTACGAGACTGACAGACGCGACTGCTTCGAGAGATTCCGCGACTCGGAGCGACGACGACTCCACGGACACGTGTCCGACAGTCTGCGGGCTCACAGCAGTGAGGTTCCGTCTCACGGGCTGTAGACCCGATACGATGGCTTTAAACGACGCCGTCGGGAATTGATCCCTATGGTAAGTGTCTACGACGTTCCGGCCGACGCCCTCATCGAGGACGTCGCCGACCGCCTCTCGGATCGAATCGAGGAGCCTGACTGGATCGAGTACGCCAAGACCGGCCAGACCCGCGAGCTCCCGCCGCAGCAGGACGACTTCTGGCACGTCCGCGCCGCGTCGCTCCTCCGCAAGGTCGCCAAAGAGGGTCCGATCGGCGTCGACCGCCTCGCGACGGAGTACGGCGGCCGCAAGCGCGGCTCGAACCGCTACCGCGTCTCCGGCAACAGCTCTGGCAACGGCAGCAAGAAGATCATCCGGAAAATCCTCCAGCAGCTCGAAGACGAGGACCTCGTCGAGACCGCGAAGGGCCAGGGCCGCCGCATCACCAGCGAGGGTCAGAGCTTCCTCGACAACGCCGCCTCCGACGTGCTCGAAGAGCTCGACCGCCCGGAACTCGAACGCTACGCGTAATTTCGCCCACGACTGTCGAGGCCGAACGACGTAACCGTTTTTAGCGCCGCGACGGAATCGTAAGGCGATGAGTGGAAACCCCGACGACGACCGACTGGAGGAACTGCGCGAAAAGAAGATGCAGGAGCTCCGCGACCAGGCTGAGGGCCAGCAGGGCGGGCAGGCCAACGAGGCCGCACAGGACGCCGCGCGCGAACGGGCCGAGGCCCAGCAGGAGGCGATGCTGAAGCAGTATCTCACCGACGGGGCGCGACAGCGTCTGAACGCCGTCGAGATGTCGAAACCCGACTTCGCCGAGTCGGTGAAGAAACAGATCGTCGCGCTCGCACAGAGCGGCCGCATTCAGGACCGCATCGACGAGGATCAGATGCGAGACCTGCTCCGGGAACTCCAGCCCGAATCGAAGAGCTTCGACATCCGCCGGCGGTAGCGGACTCGTGGACCTCGCGCTCCTCTACAGCGGCGGGAAAGACTCCACGCTCGCCGCGCTGTTTCTCGATTCCTTTTACGACGTGACGCTCGTCACCGGCTGTTTCGGCGCTACCGACGACTGGGAACACGCCGAAGCCGCCGCCGACCGGCTCGGCTATCCCTTCGAGGTCGTCGACCTGGATCGGTCGGTCGCCGAGGAAGCGACGGCGCAGATGCTCGAGGACGGCTACCCGCGGAACGGTATCCAGCGGGTGCACGAGCACGCTCTCGAACGGGTCGCCGAACTCGACGTCGACGCCGTCGCCGACGGGACGCGTCGCGACGACCGCGTTCCGACGATCTCGCGCGCGCAGGCGCAGAGCCTCGAAGACCGACACGGGGTCGACTACCTCTCGCCGCTCTCCGGACTGGGACGGCGCGCTATCGACCGCGTGGTCGAGGAGACGCTGGCCGTCGAGACGGGGCCGTCAGAAACGATCCCGAAGGGCGATTACGAAGCCGAACTTCGGGCGCTGATCGCCGCCGAGCACGGCCACTCGGCCGTCGACTCGGTCTTCCCCGACCACACTCAGTCGTACGTCCGCGGACTCCGTGAGGACGGGTAGCCCGGGACGCTCCCGGCCGGAATCCGAACACATTTCTCCCGATGACGGCCACGTCGAGACGTGTTCTCGCTCTCTCCCGGCATCGGCTACTCCCTGGCTGCGGCCCTCGTCTGGGGGACGTACATCTTCGCCCTCAAGCAGTACTTCGGGGAGTACCCCGGCACGGTCCTGACGGTCGGTATCAACGCCGCGGCCGTCGCGTGGTATCTCCCGCTCACGGTTCGCCGCACCGACCCCGCTACTGTGCCCTCGATCGCGTCGTTCAATTTTCACGAGGGCGCGATCGTCCTCGGGACGATTCTCGCGACCGCGGCGGCCTTTCTGATCTTCCTGCGGGCGCTCGATGCGGGTGAGGTCTCCTACGTCGCACCGATTAGCAAGATCGTCCCCGTGTTCGTCCTGCCGATCGAGGTGGTCTTCCTCCAGCAGCGACTCACGCCGCTACAGGTCACGGGCGTCGTCGTCGCGACGCTCGCGGTGTACGTGGCGAACTACCGCACCGGCTCGCTCTTGGACCCGATTCGGAAAGCGGCCTCCTCGCGGGCGGCCCAGTTCGGTCTCCTGAGTGCGGCCTGTTTCGCTCTCAGCGACGTCGGCAAGCGGGTGGCGCTTCAGGAACTCGCCCTGCCGCTGGAACTGTGGGTCCCGACGGTGCTCGGCGGCGTCCTCGTGGCTGTGCTCCCGCTTGCGGTCCGCGAGTGGGTCCCGATCCGCGATGCGCTGCCGAAGTTCCTGCTCGCGGGTGGCGGCGTCGCGCTCGGCGAGCACATCACGTCGCTGGCGCTTTCGACCGTACCGGCGTCGATCGCGTCGCCGATCATCAACACGCAGGCGGTCGTCGCGGTGCTTCTCGGCGGCGTTCTCCTCCGGGAGGACGCCTTCCGGACTCGACTCGCCGCGGCCGCGCTCGCCGTGGTCGGCGTCGGCCTCATCGCGGCCTGACGTGACGGCGTGGGGCGGCGGCGCCTCCCTGCGCGCCTTCAACAGTTTCAAGCGCGACACCGCCGAAACCCGCGGTATGTACGACCGACTCAAGGGCTTTCGGGACTTCTACCCCGAGGAGATGGCCGCCCGGCGGCAGGTCGTCGACACGCTCGAGGACGCCGCCGCCCGGTACGGCTTCCGCGAGATCTCGACGCCTGCGCTCGAACGCACGCAGATGTACGTCGACAAGAGCGGCGAGGAGATCGTCGAGGAACTGTACGCCTTCGAGGACAAAGGCGGCCGCGGGGTGTCGCTGACGCCGGAGCTGACGCCGACGGTCGCGCGGATGGTCGTCGCCAAGCAACAGGAACTCTCGAAGCCGATCAAGTGGTACTCGACGCGGCCGTTCTGGCGCTTCGAGCAGGTCCAGCAGGGGCGGTTCAGAGAGTTCTACCAGACGAACGTCGATATCTTCGGCTCTTCGGCCCCCGAAGCTGACGCGGAGGTCTTAGCGTTCGCCGCCGACGCCCTCACCGATCTCGGCCTGACCGGCGAGGACTTCGAGTTCCGCGTCTCCCACCGCGACATCCTCGGCGGCCTCCTCGAGACGTTCGACGCCGACGTCGACACCCGCGCTGCGATCCGCGCGGTCGACAAGCGCGCGAAAGTCGAGGAGACCGAATACCTCGGGCTGCTCTCGGACGCCGGCCTCTCCTACGAACAGGCCGAGGAGTTCGACGACCTGGTCGCGACGGGCGACCTCGACGAGATCGCGGCGTTCGGCGGCGACGACGTCGAAGCCGCCGTCGAGAACCTCCGGAACGTCCTCGCGGCCGCCGAGGACTTCGGCGCGCGGGAGTTCTGCGAGGTGTCGCTGACGACGGCCCGCGGTCTCGATTACTACACGGGCGTCGTCTTCGAATGCTTCGACTCGACGGGCGAGATTTCCCGATCCGTCTTCGGCGGCGGTCGCTACGACGACCTCATCGAGAGCTTCGGCGGCCAGCCCACCCCGGCGGTCGGCGTCGCCCCCGGACTCGCCCCGCTCTCGCTGCTCTGTCAGCGCGCCGGCGTCTGGCCCGACGAGGCGCTCGCGACCGACTACTACGTCCTGACCGTCGGCGACACCCGCGAGGTGGCTTCGCGGATCGCCCGCGACCTCCGCGCGGCGGGCAACGTCGTCGAAGTCGACGTCTCCGATCGGAGTTTCGGCGCGCAGATGGGCTACGCCGACGGAATCAACGCCGAGACGGTCGTTATCGTCGGCGAACAGGACCTCGCGAACGGCGAGGTGACGGTGAAAGATATGGGCTCCGGCGAGCAGACGACCGCTCCAGTCGACTCTTTCCCCGGCGACCGCGCGTCGCCGACCTACGACGACCTCGTCTGATACCTACTTCGCGTTTCCTCTCGACTACGCGATCCGCTCACGCGGTGGAATTTTATCTCTCCTGGCGCGTCTATGTGGTATGTACGACACGATCCTCGTCCCCGTCGACGGGAGTGCCCCGAGCGACGCGGCGGCCGACCGTGCGATTGAGATGGCACGGGACACCGAGGCGACGCTCTCTGTCCTCTCGGTCGTCGACGTCCCGCGCCTCTCGGCTGCCGGACTCGACACCGAGGCGTTGCTCGACGGATACGAAGCGGAGGCCGAACGCCACGTCGAAGCCGTCGCCGATCGTGCTCGCGAGGCCGACGTCGACGTCGCGACTGTCGTTCGCCGCGATTCACCGTACCAGGCGATCCTCGATCAGATCGACGCCGTCGACGCGGACCTCGTCGTGATGGGCAGCCACGGCCGTCACGGCCTCCAACGCTACCTCCTCGGGAGTACGACCGAGCGCGTGCTCAGACTCGCGGCGATCCCCGTCTTAGTGCTTCGCGGCGACGACAGCAGCTATCACGCCCCCGACGCCGCCCACCGCGATGCCGCCGGTCACGACGTCGAAACTCCCGCGGACGATGCCGACGCGCCGAACGAGTTCGACACTGCGGATGAGTGAGCGCGCAGAGCGCGTGCGTGCTTTCCGAGTCGCCTACGACGGTCGTCCGTTCCACGGTTTCCAGCGACAGCCCTCGGTTCCGACGGTCGAGGACGCCATCTTCGACGCGCTCGATTCCCTGAACGTGTTCGATCGGACCGCACAGGACAAACCGACGAACTACGCGGCGGCCGGCCGCACGGACGCCGGTGTCTCGGCGCTGGCGCAGACCGTCGCGTTCGAGTGTCCCGCGTGGTGTACGCCGCGAGCGCTGAATAGCGCGCTACCGGCCGGCGTCCGAGCGTGGGCGGCCGCGGACGCAACCGCGGACTTTCACGCGACGCACGACGCCGCCCGCCGCGAGTACGTCTACGACCTCTACGCCCCCGACCTCGACGACGAACGCGCGACGGCTGCTGCGGCGGAACTCGACGGCGAGCACGACTTCCACAATCTCACGCTCGACGATCGGGGGACCGTCCGCGACGTCTCTATCCACGTCGAACGCGACGGCGAGTTCCTGGTGCTTCGCGTCGGCGCCGGCGGCTTCCCGCGCGAACTCGTCCGCCGGCTGGCGTCGGTCGTCCGGAGCGTCGCCGCAGGGACTCGGAGTCTCGACGACGTGCGACGACTCCTCGGCCCCGACGCACTCGACGGTCCCGAGGGAGTTCCGTCGGCACCCCCCGAGCCGCTGCTGCTCGCGGGCGTCGACTACCCCGCGCTCGACTTCGAACGCGACCCGCAGGCCGCGGCGAGTGCAGCCGACGTGTTCGCGGCGCGCCGACGTGACGGTCTCGCTCGCGCCCGCGTCGCCGGTCGCATCGCCGACAGCATCGACGGTAGCCTCGACGACAGCGTCGCCGGCCGCACCGCCGACAGCATCGACGGTAGCCGCGACGGCCCGAGATAGCGCTGCCACTCTTGCCGTCTCGATAGCGCTCGGGAGTCGAAATGAGCACTCATAGCAAGCGTTTGAAGACTCCGGTTCGGACGGTACGTATGGCGTACGACGCGATCCTCTTCGACAACGACGGCGTGCTGACCCGTCCGACCCCGACAGCCGTGCACCGGGCAGCAGTCCGAGCGGCGTTCGCCGAGTTCGACGTCGAACCCACGACGGAGGCCGTCGACGCTATCATCCACGGCGGCCTCTCGCGCATCCGCGCGGTGTGTTCACTCTTCGACCTCGATCACGAGACGTTCTGGCCGCGGCACGAAGCCAACGCCGCGGCAGCCCAGCGAGCGGCTATCGAGCGCGGCGAGAAGACGCTGTACGCGGACGTCGACGCCCTCTACGACGTCGACCGGACGCTCGGCGTCGTCAGCAACAACCAACACGAAACGATCGAGACCATCGTCGACCACTGGGAACTCCACGAACTGTTCACGCTCGCGACGGGACGCGAGCCGTCTGTCGAAGGGTTCCGCCGCCGGAAGCCCTCGGCGCACTATCTCGAATCGGCGATCGAGGAGATCGGCGGCGAGAGCGTCCTATACGTCGGCGACAGCAACGTCGACATCGTGGCCGCGAACCGCGCGGGCGTCGATTCAGCGTTCGTCCGCCGCCCGCACCGCACGGAGTACGAACTCGTCGCCGACCCCACCTACGAAGTCGAATCGCTCGATGCTATCGCCGCCCTCTGCTGATACTGTCGGACAGAACTCTCCCCTCCCTCCGATACGCCGACGGCTCCGATCTGCGCTGGGTGATCCGCCGTGTCGAAGTGGCTGGCCGAAAATTTCCAGGTATAATATGTTAGTCCCTAAATATTATTTTGATTCAATACAAACCTCCGATCGATGCCGAATTGCGAGAACTGCGGCTCGTTCGTCACTGCGGAGTACGTCCGGGTATTCGCGCCGAACGGAATGGAGCACCCACGCGTCTGTCCGAACTGCGAAGACAAAGTCCGCGACGGGGCCGACGTCCGCGAAGCGCGGGCGACGAGACACTGAGAGGACCCTGGGGGCGACGCCGCGATCGCGGCACCGGATTTCACGCGGCTTTTATCGCTCGACGGCCTTTCGACGCTATGAGCCAACTCGAAGACTTCCTCGCCGGTGAGCGCCACGAGGACGTCGCGCTGTTTCTCACCGACGAGTACCTCGACAGCCAAGGAAAGCTTCCGAAGATGGGCGAGACGGTCGATTCGGGCTACGTGCTCGTCGTCCCCGGCGACGACGGCCGGCGCGCGTTCGCCGCCGGCACCGGAATGGACGCGATGGAGTTCGCTCGCGGCGCGATGGATCAGCGCGGGCACATCTCTCGGACGCTCGACGGCGGCGAGTGTCCGGCGGACGACGGCGACGACGAGGACCACGCGGTCGAGTTCATCTTCGCCTTCTCGGAGGCGCAAAACGAGGAAGTGGGCGGCCTCTACGCCCACGGCGACGTCATCCACGCCTACGCGCACTGCGCGTGCGGCGAGAGCTACTCGGATAAGTGGGTCGTCGGCGAGGAGACCGAGACGGGCGTCCAGCCCGGCGGCGCCGAGCCGGTCGAAGACGTCGAATAGCGCGCGCTCGGACCGCCGGTTCCGAAACTCCGCTTTTTCCGCAGTTCCGTACTCGCAACTCCGTGAATTGCGGCCCCGTAATCGCGACTCCGCAAACCGCGCCTCGGTTACTCGCTTTCGTCGGTTTCGTCCTCGTCGGCGTCGCTCCCTTCGTCCGCCGTGTCTTCCTCACTCTCCGCTGTGACCTCGTCGGCGACGCGCTCGAACGCGCGAAGGATGACGCGCTTCGTGGTCGCTCCCTGCGTCGTCCAGTGGTGCGCGTAATCGAGCATATCGTCGTAGATGTCGGGCTTGCAGCCGGCGGCGCGCGGGTGTCCTCCGCCGTTCACTTTCCCGGCGACTTCGTGCGCCAACTCGAAGCCCTCCGAACCGCGGATGCTCGCGCTGCCGGCGGGCTTGACGATCACGGCGGCGTCGGAGCCCTGCTCGCGGAGCGCCTCGGCGACCTCGTTCTGCGAGCAGCGGCCGTAGGTGACGCCGACCGTCCAGGGGCCGATCTGTTTCATCTCGGCTCTGGAGACGGCGGCCTCGATCAGTTCCTGCTTCTCGACGCGGCGCAGTTCGATGTACTGCTCGACGACCTCGGGGAGGTCGACGCCAAACGTCCCGACGACGGTGACGTACTCCTCGGGGCTGACCCAGTAGGCGTAGTCCGCGAGGTCGTCGCTGCGGGGATCCTCCTTCTGCCAGAGGTCGTGATCGCGCGTGACCGCCGCGAGTTCGACCCACTGCTCGTCGAAGTCGTAGTCGAGCGAACGAAGCGTCACGTCGGTCGAACACTCCTCGTCGGACTCGCCGACGACGAGGTCGACGCCCGCCTCGCGGACCGCAGCCACCGTCTCGTCGTCCCACTGGTGGTGGTCGTACCACGCGACCGACGCCGCGAGGTCGCTCGCGGCGGCGAGTTCGTCTTCGATCCACGCGTACTCGTCGGGGCAGAGGTCACAGACGTAGAGATCGATTCCATCGGGCGCGTACTCGGCGACGTTTTCGAGCGCCTCGTCCAGCGAGTACGGCCCCGCGCCGACCAGGGCGACGGTCGAGCGCGGCGGTTCGTCCTCTTCTCCGTCCTCGTCTTCCGCGTCGACAGGTACGTCGCGTTCCCAGCGCTCGACGCGCGCTGCGACGTCGGATTCGAACGTCGCCCACTCCAGCGTCGCGTCGTACATCTCGCGAAGCAGGGCGACACAGCCCAGTCCGTCGGCGTCGGTGTCCGCGATCACGACGGCTTCGGATCCGTCGACGGCCTCGGCGACGCGTTCTTCGGTCCGGTCTTCGTCCAGCGAGTCGGGATAGAAAAAGCCGGTTCCGGGGAGCTGGGACTTCCGCGGGAGCGAGAGGCTCGCGCTGTCGATGAGTTCGTCGTCCATAGCCCACACCAGGGGTGCCCGGGTGAAAACCGGCGTGGTTCCGGGGCCAGGGGCCTGGATGCGGTTCTCCGCCCCCGTGGTTCGCGCTCGTTAGGCCATCTCCAGTGTGCCCGTCAGCCCATCTTCGGCGTGCTAGTCAGCCCATCTCCGGCGTGCTAGTCAGCCCATCTCCGGCGTGCCCGTCAACTCGTCTTCTCCTTCGTCGGCGGCGAGTTGGCGGACGGTGAGGACGGGAATCGGGCACGTCCGAACGACGCGCTCTGCGACCGAGCCGATGAGGAAGCGATTCTCGCCGTGTCGGCCTCGCGTCCCCAGCGCGACGACGTCGGCGTCGACGTTCCGGGCGTACTCGTCGATCACCGACGGTGGGTGGCCCTCCTTGATCGCGGTGACGACGTCGCGGTCGGTCGACTCTCTGACCTCGTCGATCGCTTCCTCGCCCCGCTCGACGAGCGCGTCCTGCATCTCGTCGCGAAGACGCTCCGGAGAGGACGCCACGTCGCCCTCGTCGACGACGTACAGGCAGTGTACCTCGGCGTCGAAGCGGTCGGCGAGGTCTAGCGCCACGTCGACGGCTCGTCTGACGCTCTCGGAGCCGTCGGTGGCGATGACGATCGTCTCGAACATAGCCGACGGTTCACGTTCGCTCGGGATAAATCCCGACGGCTCGGCGGTTCGGTGGGGGACTCACGTCCGCCGCGGCGGTTCGCACTCCGCCGACCGTCGAAGTGAGGATTTTTGCCGTCGGACGCCGCAGGTGCGGGTATGACCGAACGCCGGCCGCTGTCTGTCGACCTCGTACTCGTCCCGGTGGATGCAAGCGACGAGTCGACCGAGGCGGTAGCGCACGCCGCCGCCATCGCCGCCGAGTACGACGCGACGGTCCACGTCGTCCATATGCTCGGTGAGGACGTCGTCCAGGCGATCGAAGACGGCATCGTCGACGAAACGGAGGTCGCCGCCGACGGCCAGGCGATAACCGAGACGGCCGAACGGATCGCCGAGGACCACGGCGTCTCCTTGTCGACGTCCGTCGCCTACGGCTTCTCGACGAAGATGAAACTCCGCCATCCGGGCAGCGTCGTTCTCGACACCGCCGAAGAACTCGACGCCGACTTCCTCGTGGTGCCGCGCGAACCGCTCTCGGGCGCCCCCGGCGAAGTACTCGCGAAGGCCGCCGAGTACGTCCTGTTGTACGCCAGCCAGCCTGTTCTGTCGGTCTGAATCGGGTCGTTATCCGCCCTCGTCGCTCCCATCGGAGAGGCGAATCCCCATCTCCATCTCGAAGCTCTCGGAGTCACTGACCTCGAAGCCGATCTTCTTGTAGAGGCCGACAGCGGCCTTGTTCCACCGCTCGACGGTGAGCCACACCTTCTCGACGCCGGACTCCGCGCCGTACCCGAGCAGTCCTTTCATCAGGTGCGTGCCGATCCCGGCCTCCTGATACGCCTGGAGGACGAAGATCGCGAGTTCGTAGGCGTCGCCGTCGGGGACGAGCGTCGCGTGGCCCGCGGCCGTCTGGCCGTCCCACGCGACGACGTTCAGACACTCTGCACAGAGGATGTTGTCGAGCCACTCGCGGATGCGCCGCTCCTCGCTCGGGGGAATCCCCTGGGCGCGGTCGGCGGGGTCGAACGCATCGTACATCGACGCCAGCGCCTCGTACTCCTCGTCGCTGCCGTCGTGCGCGCGAATATCTATCTCGCGCCCGTCCCGATCCTCGAACGTGATCGGCGGGCTCTCGAAGGGGCCTGCGATCTCGTCTGGATAGCGGCGATTTCGGCTCATCGGACGAGCGTGACGCTGACGTGGGAGTTCAACAGGACGAACTCCGCGGTGCTTCCCAGTTGGATCTTCCCCATCGGGCTCGTCGTTCCCCCACCGAGGACGATGCGGTCGTACCCTTCGGACTCGGCGACGTCGACGAGTTTGCTCCCCGGATCGCCGGCGACGTAGCGGATCTCGGCGTCCACGCCGTTCTCCTCGAGTGTCTCCGTCACGGCCGATTCGATCTCCTCGACAGAGCGCTCTGTGCCCCCCTCGTCGATGATCGCGACAGTCAGTTCGTCGCCCGCCTCGACCGCGCGCTCGACCGTCCGCGCCAGCGCCTGCAGAGAGTCATCGGCGCCGCCGATGCCCAAGAGAATTCTCATACGCCCGGATGTCGTCGCCGGAGTAGAAAAATCGTCGGGTGTACCTACGCCCCCGACGGTGATTCGGCGTCCGTCTCGGAGGTCACGTCGTGGACGGTCAACTCCTCGTCGAAGGTGAGCGTGATCGCGTCCCCCTCGTAGGCGTAGGTGACGGCGACGCGCCAGGGATTCTCGGAGTGAACGACGTACTCTGGAACCTCTAGCGGCACGTTCAACGGATTGTGCGCTCGGATATCGAGGCCGTGGTCGTAGCAGAACGAGACGACGGCCGGGTGGAGATAGCCGGGATACTCGATCGTCGTGTTGATGAACCAGCGACAGACCTGACACGTGAACGTGATCGCCGGATCCTCGCCCTGTGCGTCCTCGGGGACGGCCGCCGTGGGTCGGTAATCGATGGTCGACCGCACATCGCCGCCACAGTAGGGACAGAACCCCTGCGTCATCGCGAAGTTGTCCATCCAGAACCGCTGTCGATACGCGTCTTCGAGCGATTCCGGATCGGTCGGATCGAACGCGCTCGGCTGGACCGGATTGACGCCGATGAGCTCGTCGCAGGTCTCACACATCCCGTACAGCCGCTGCTCCTCGTAGTAGATCGACAGCGGATTCCCGCATTTGTGATGGACGAGGTCGATCTCGAATGGACCGAGGGTCGGACCCTGTTCGAACACGCCCGATCGGACGAACTGGTAGATTCGCAACCCCCGGAGCGTGAGTTGGTACCCGTCGTCGGTTCGTTCGACGTACCCTTGCTCGCGGAGTTTGTTGAGGTGATACGTCATCTGTCCGCTGTCGGTCAGCCCCACCTCGTCCATCAACGCCGAGAAGCGGCAGGTTCCGTACCGTCCGTCTTCGACGGCCGCACCGAGACACTCTACGACCCGGAGACGCGTCTCGTTGGCGATAGCCTTGAGCGCCCCGTCCTCGAGCTCGATATGGTTGGCCGTCTGTCGTGTCACGATCCATTGTTTCCTATCAGCGTTGAAAACAGTTCTGCCAACCCGATTCCCGTCACGCGGTGAGCAGGCGCTCAGATGTTTCGATCGTCGATAATCGGAGTCGGATCGTAGTAAACAGTAGTGCACTAAACCGCCCGGTGCAGAGGCACCAACACCGGACGGCACCTCGCCGAGTTTCCACCCCGGCACTCTATTGGACTTTATTGTGATTGAAAAAGGCGCGGTGAAATTTCATTCACCTATTATCTGAAATGATCTTTTGCTTTGTTTCGATCCGGACATATCATCCGGTTTTCGCCGACAGAACGCTTTTTTGCGTCGGGGCGACACGCGGCAGTATGGAAGACGACGACGCCGAGGCGTCGAGGGCCGACGCGCCGCGGACCGACGTCGACGCGTCGGCCTCGCGGTCGGACCAATCGAGCGAGAGCGACGACGCCAGCGTCCAGTCAGGGGCCGATGCCGAACCGGACGCCGACGTCGATTCGGCGGATATGGACGACACGAGCGCCGACAGCGACGCAGGCGGCTCCGAATCGGATGCCGCGTCTGCAGGGGCGGTTGGCGACGAGACCGAGACGCCGGCCGACGTCCGCAAGTACGCACGGTTCAAGAAAGTCGACGGCGCGCAGTACGACCGCGTCAACGACTTCCTCCGGGATCGGACCTACATCACCGCCCGCGAGTGGGCGATCGCCCGACTGTGTGCGGACTTTCGAACCGAGACGGGCGTCGAGATGACCAAGATCGGCGAGAACCTCCCGGAGCTCGTTCCATTTATGACGGACACGTACACGCCGCAGGCGGTCAATCAGGCCCGCTCGTCGTTCGAAGACAAGATCCGGAAGTCGGGGGCGACGTTCCTCTACGGCGCGATGTCGGGCTTCTTCACCGCCGAGGAACTCGACGAGCTGATGTACGAGGTGACCGAAATCGCGAAGTTCCTGCTCGAAGTCGAGGGCGTCGACCTCTCCGTCGAGGAGGAACTGGAGGCCGAAGAGCGCATTTCGAGCGTGATGCGCGAGGTTCGAGAGGCGAGCGCTGATCTTCGTACAGAGGAACTGACCGACGAGGGAGCGGAGTCGAGTGACGACGGCGACGCGGCGTGATCGCCGGTCGCTCAGAGCGTCACGGTCTCCCCGACTGCCGGCGCTGACGCCCGGTGTCCCCGCTCTGTGAGTTCGTCTGCGAAGGTCTCACATCGGTCCCCGTGGTTCACGAGGATCGGTACGTCCCGGTACGATCCGAGCAGGTCTAACAGCCCATCGCGATCGGCGTGTGCGGAGAAATCGTATCGCTCGACCTGCGCGCTGATCGGCATCACTCGCCCGTCGATCTCGGCACGGCCGGTTTCTAGCAGTTCGCGTCCGGGCGTCCCCTCGACCTGATAGCCGGTCAGTGCGATTTTGTTCGTCGGGTTCGACCGAATCGCCGGCACGTACGTCATTGCCGGTCCGCCGGAGAGCATCCCGCTCGTCGTCACGATCACCGTATTCTGCTCTGCGATGCGGTTCCGTTGTCCGTCGCGGCCGTCGACGAAGCGGGCGTTCGACTTCGCGCGGCGGAGCGCCGCGGCGTCCCGGACGAACTCGGGGTGAGACCGGAGCGTTTCGGTCACTCGTTTTCCCATCCCGTCGACGTAACAGTCGACGTCGTTAGCCGCACAGATCAGCAGCATCTCCTGGGTCCTGCCGATGGCGAACGCGGGCACGACGACCGTCCCGCCCTCCCAGACGGCCGTTCGGATACTCTCGACGAAGCGCCGTTCGATCTCGTCCCGTGGTTCGTGTTCGACGTCCGAATACGTGCTCTCACAGATGACGGCGTCGGCGTCCGGGCGTGCCGTCGACCCCGAGACCAGCCGCTGGTCGGCGGTGTGAAAGTCGCCAGTGTAGAGCAGGCGCGTGTCGCCGTCGTCGACGAGGACGTGCGCGCTCCCGGGGATGTGGCCCGCGTTGTAGAACGTCACCTCGTGGCCCGCCGCCTCGAAGGACTCCCGGTAGCCGTGAGTCTCTGAGACCTGCGTGACTCGTCGGACCTCCTCCTCGGTGAACGGACAGTCGTAGGTCCCGCCGTGTAGCCTGAGCGTGTCGCGAGCGAGCGTCAGCCCCAGTTCGCGCGTCGGCGGCGTCCAGTGGATCGGCGGGCGACGATCGCCCGCGAGGAGTGCGGGAACCGCCCCGACGTGATCGAGGTGGCCGTGAGAGACGACAACTGCCTCCGGATCGGGCGCTTCGACCGGAAACCGGGGCGGGTTCCCGGTGAGCATCCCGTAGTCGAGCAGCAGCGCGTCGTTCACGAGCACGGCGCTTCGGCCGACCTCGCGAGCGCCGCCGAGGAAGCGAACGTCCATTGACCCGATGTATCCGCCCGGGGCGCTTGGCCTCGTCGCTTTCGAGTCGCACTCTCGACGGTCCACGCGCCTTCCCTCGCCTCGCTCCCACGTCGGGGTGTCGCTGGCTCGCGGCGCACCCGCCGGTCGACGGTGGCGGGGCGTCGTCATATGCTGTGACAGAGATTCACACTCAATTATACACCTCTTATCCAACTGCACACAATAAACCCATTATAGAATATTATCATTATAGATCATAATATTTATTTCCCACCACCAGCCACGACAAATCGAGCACTGAACGATGAAACACGTACCCAGTTCCGGAATCTCTCACTCCAACCCGGAGCACGCCCGTTTGGACCGCCACAGACGACCGAACTCGCCGACACGACCGCCGAATCCACCGACATGACACGCTCGAACGAGTACGAGACGACGACCGACGAAACGACTCGACAGCCAACCACGAACGCCCCCCGAACCGACGCCGAGCGGGATGCGCCGTTGGTCCCCGACCTCCGCGGGATCCAGGCCGGCCAGTCGACGACGACCGAGACGACGACCCGCACGGCCCAGTCGACGCCTCGATACCCCCGCATCGAAGACGAACGCGACGCGCCGCTGGTCCCCGACCTCCGCGGGATCCAGGCCGGCCAGTCGACGACGCTGCGCTCTGAGACTCGCGAGACGACCGACCGAACCGACTCACGCTTTCGATCTGACTCGATGACACGACATACCGAAACTGCGATCGATACCGACACGACTAGCACGACGACCGACAGCCGCTCGACGACGCAGGAGGGTCGCTGAGATGCCGCTCGACATTCCGTCTGATCCCTATATCCGCGACGACCTCGACAATCCCGCGGCCCGCGAGTTCCGCGAGATGCTCGACGAGCAGACGTTCACCTTCGCGCCGGGCATCTATCACGCTCTCGACGCCCGTCTCGCCGAGATGGCCGGCCTCGACGCCGCCTATATGTCGGGGTACTCCACCGTTCTCGGCCAGTTCGGCTTCCCGGATCTGGAGATGGTGACGATGTCCGAGATGGTCGAGAACGCGAAGCGGATCGTCGAGTCGACCACGCTCCCCGTCATCGCCGACTGTGACACGGGCTACGGCGGCGTCCACAACGTCCGCCGGGCCGTTCGCGAGTACGAGAAGGCCGGCGTCGCCGCCATCCACATCGAGGACCAGACGTCGCCGAAGCGCTGCGGTCACATCGCGGGCAAGCAGATCGAGGACCGCGAGACTGCCCGCTCCCGCTTCGAGGCCGCCGTCGACGCGAAGCAGTGCGACGACACCGTCATCATCGCCCGAACCGATGCCTACGGCTCGGCCAACGGCGACTGGGAGGAACACCTCGAACGCGGGCGCATCTACGCCGACGCCGGCGTCGACTTGGTCTGGCCGGAGATGCCGGACCCGAGCCGCGAGGACGCGGTCAACTACGCGGAGACGATCCACGAGACGCACCCCGATCTCGACCTCGCGTTCAACTACTCCTCGTCGTTCGCGTGGTCCGAAGAGGAGGACCCGCTGACGTTCCAGGAACTCGGCGAGCTGGGTTACAAGTACATCTTCATCACGCTCTTCGGCCTGCACTCGGGCGCCCACAGCGTCTACGAGGACTTCGAGCGACTGGCCGAGGGCGACGAGAAGGCCCAGATGGAACTCGAAGACCGGTACCTCGGACACGAGACCGAGTCCCACCACGAACTCTCGTTCGTCTCCCGGTTCCAGGACATCGAGACGGAGTTCGACCCCGAGGCCCAGCGCCGGATGGAGTCAAGCGCCGGGTTCACCGAGGAAGAGTCCGAGCCGCTCCAGTCTGACGACTGATCCTGTCGGACAGACGTGAACGACGTCGGCACCTCGGAGTGCCGGCGTTTCTCACGTCGTTCGACGGCCCGAACGGACCGATCCACGGGTCCGTCGGCCTACATAATAATTCGATAGCAACCACCACAGATATTTACCCACCACTACGAGCCACAATTATGGAACGAAGACACGACAGGCAGTTCGTGCGGACGTTCTTCACCTCGCCGACGGCAGTCGAGGGCGAAGACAACAGCGCGAAGATGCTCGAAGGAGCCGCAACGCTTCGCGGACTCCAGGCACCGGACGTCTGGGTCCCCGACAACGAAGACGCCACCGCGCCCTCGATGCGCGATGAAGGTGCCGAGAACATCGTCGAGGTGGTCTCCGAGCACGGGGCCGACTTCCCCGGCGAGATCCACCCGCGCGTCGTGTGGCACCGCGACAGCCCTGCTACCCGGTATCAGGGGCTTCAGCAGATGCTCACGATCACCGACCCCGAGGGCGGCGCCGCAGAACACATCGACGGCTTCGTGATCCCCGAAGTCGGCGACATCGACGACTGGAAGAAGGCCGACGAGGCCATCACCTGGGTCGAGACCGAGAACGGACTCGACGAGGGGAGCCTCACGATGTCCGTCATCGTCGAGAGCGGGGCGGCAGAACTGGCGATGGGCGACCTCCGCGAGGAGATGGGCAAGCCTTCGAACAACCTCGAACGCCTGTTCCTCCTCGTCGACGGCGAGGTCGACTACACCAAGGATATGCGCGCGATGACGCCGACGGGCGAACTCCCGGCCTGGCCCGAACTCCGGCACAACACCTCCCGCGGGGCGAGTGCCGCCGGCTGTATCGCCGTCGACGGCCCCTACGACGACATCCGCGACGTCGAGGGGTACCGCGAACGGATGACCGAAAACCGGGCGAAGGGGATGAACGGCATCTGGTCGCTCACGCCCGGACAGGTCGAGGAGGCCAACACGGCCCCGCTTCCACCGAAGACCGGTAGCTGGCTGCTCGACCTGGGAAGCCGCGAAGTCGAACTCGAAGACGCCGGAGACGCGCAGGTCTACGACGGCGACCGCCTCTCGCTCGTCGAGACGCCCGACGGCTACCACCTCACGGTTGGCAGCGAGGAACTCGAACTCGACGAGGACGAACTGCGCGAGGAACTGCTCGACCGCACCGCCTACATCCCGAGTCTGGACGACGTCGTCGACTCGATGGAGGAGTTCGAGGCGGCGAAGGAAGCCGGCAAGGGTGCCATCGCGATGACCCGCGCGGCCACGCTCCGCCTCGACGGCGTCGAGATCGACATCGAAGCCGACCGGATGTGGGACGAAGCGACCTACCAGGCCGCGATGACGCCCATCGCGCTGTTCCAGGACGTCTACGAACACCGTCCGGACCAACACGAGGAACTGATCGAACGGTACAGCGAGGACGTCGTCGACCGGGCCACGGCCGTCGGGAACTGACTTCCCTCGGCACGACGCTCAGAATCGCAGCAGAAGTCAGTGATCTGCGCCCGCGCGAGTCGCACACCGCCGTGGCGCACACGTCGGTGTGTCGACGCCGCGATGGCTCATACTACGTTTTTTCCACGCTGTCGCGACTCACTCTTCTGTCGGGACGGCCCGCACCTCGAACTCTCGATAGCCGCCGTAGGCGGTTTCGAGCGCGCCGAGCCACCAGTTCCAGCGGTCTGCGACGCTGGACTCCTCGGGCGCGTCCTCCAGGTTCCGGACGATCTCCTCGACGGTGAGCGGTTCTCCGCGGTCGGCGGCGACGATGCCGGCGTCGGCGAGGTCGCGCGCCTGTCTGGCTACGACGCGGAATTCGGACTCGCTGCCCTCGAAGGCCGATTCGAGGGCTGCCACTAGCTCTTCGGCGTCGAATCCCGCCGTTTCGAGCAGCCCGTCGCCGCCGGTGTCACTGTGCTCGGTCATACCTCTCTGTTCGGTCCCGAAGGAAAAGAAAGCGCCGGCGTCGGACCAGTTGGACGCACGCGAGCCGGGTGTGTTCGACCGATCGCGGACGCCTCGTCCGTGGCGCCCACGCCGGTACTCATAGGGATTATCGTCACTGTTCGGAGATTCTCGCCGACCGTCCGGCGAGAAATATATGAGGACTTACGATAATCCCCATCACTCCTCTCGGGGCTACTCCCACCACTCACTGCGGCGCTCCTCGTACGTGGCGTCCCGGAACGGTTCGGGCTTGTCGCTGTCGTCCTCCGCGCCGAGGCCGTAGGCCAGCCAGTAGCCGACGTGCCACGCGACGGCGTCGGTGTCGAGGTCGACCAGCGAGATCCGGAGCTTCGAGTAGGTCTCGACGGCGTCGTCACCGTCTGGATCCCAGCCGACAGTTCCGCCGCAGGAAGCCGCATCAGACCTGCACGGGGAGGTCTCGACGGACTGAACGACGATATCTGCGTCGTCGGCGTCTTCGACCATCGTGAACGAGAGGTTCGACGGCATCCCCGGTGCCCCGCGCTCGTAGTACCCGAGGGCGTGGTGGGCCTGCTGGCGCGCCGCTGCCGGATCAGTCGCGTTCGCGGTGTCGACGTAGACCGTGAAGTCGCCGTCGTCCCAGGGGAACGCCCGGTCTTTCGCGTCCGGCAGCGGCTCGGTGTAGAGGACGGAGCTACTCGCCATCACGTCTTTCGGCGCATCGGTGTGTCGGAGCCCCAGCGTGTGGCCGAGTTCGTGCTTGACGACGAGCACCGTCGAGTCGTCCGAGAAGCCCGTGCGGACCGAGACGGTCTCCGGGCGGTCGATCTGCCGGCGATTCTCGATCAGCGGCGCACAGCCCGCGGCGTCGTCTGCGCCGTCACATTCCGGTACCGTATCGACGAACTGAACGACGAGGTCGGGATCGTCGGCGTTCGGACGGACCTCGTAGTCGACGGGAAAGCCCGTGAAGCGCTCGCCCCGCCGTTCCCAGTAGGCGGCGGCTTCCCGGACGAGCGGCGTCCACTCCCGACCGGTGTTCGCCGGATCTTCGACGGCGACGACGATCGGTTTCCGGCCCCACGGATTCCTCGCCTCCGGGGCCGCCGTCGCGGTCGGGGTCGCGCCACCCCCCGTCACCGTCGACCCGGGCATCGGCGACGACGCCGTCGCCGGAGCGTCGCTATCGGCCGTCGGCACCGGCGTCGACGGCCGTTGCTCGGAGAACTCGACGACCGGACCGACACACCCGGCGAGGGCGAGAACGAGCGCCAGCGAGAGGACCGCGAGCCTGGCGGACCGAGTCGGCATAGCCGCAGAGAAGGCGGAGACGGACAAGAAAGTTCGGCACGCTGTCGGTGGGGGTCGATCGCGGTACGGTCCCGGTCGCGACAGCCGTCGCTCGGGAGCGGGAAGCGGCTGAGAGGAGTAAGCCCCCTTCTGTTCGTCTCGGCATTCGGCTAAGCGGCCGCGCCCTGTCCGGACTACCTTGGCGGCGCGGACTTGCACCGGTGAGGATTCGCCGTTCCATCCGTTCTCGGCCGTCAGCGCGGCGAGGCCGCGCACACAACGCGAGGTGATCACCTCGCGACTGCGTTCCCTCGACGGGTTAGCTCCCTCCCCTCGCGGGTCGGTTCGCGCGCGATCGGGGGTATCCCGATCGTGCCGGCGGCGGATCGCTCCGCCGCTCACGTCTCATCGGTCGGGCCGAGGGGTCTCGTCTCTGTTCCAGAGCCAGCCGTCTCCGACTCCGGGCTTGCGCCCGGTCACCCGTCCGGACGGTGGGGGGACTTTCCTCGTCAGTCCGAAATCGGACCGACGGGAGCCGAGCTCTCTCTGCCGTTCGATCGGAGGTGAGTGAGTCCAATAAGCCGTTCGGTCGTCCGGTTAGACGCGCATTTCGATTCGGACACCGGAACCGTCGATATTTTCGATAGATCGACTACACGACGCCGAATCTCCAACAATTGATAACGAACTTCTGGACATTCGGGACCGAGATGACGCATCGACAGTCGGGTACCGCAATTGTCCGGAACGCACGGCTCCGGGCTCATACCCCCTGGAATGAAGGGAAGCGTTCAAGTCAGGCGAGCGCTTGTACGAATATATGTCCGAGGCGCAGACCGTTCGTCTCACCTACGACGACGGGGCGAGGGCGGTCGAGTTAGCGCGTGAATCGGTCGAATCGTACGTTCTACACGGACAACGTGAACAGCCAGGGAGTATGCGTGATGCATTCTACGCTCGCACTGGCGCGTTCGTCCGCATCCGATCGACGCGCGGACGCGGGCGACTCCGCGGCTGTGCCGGCGCGTACCGCGGTAACGACCAACTGGGACACGCGATCGTCGACGCTGCGATCCAGGCTGCCTCGGAGAACTCCTGTGGCTCCGAGATCGAGCAACCCGAGCTCTCGAATCTGACGATCTCGGTCTGCGTCGTCTGCGATTACACTGAGACGGATCGACCGCTGGAAGACCTCGAACTGGGGACACACGGCGTCGTGATCGACAAAGACGGGAACCACGGCTGGCTCTATCCGACCATTCCGCTCGAAAACGGCTGGAACGAAGAACAATTTCTCACCCACGCCTGCCGTAAGGCAGGCATCTCGCCGCTCGCCTGGCAGAACGACGACGACACGACCGTCACGCTGTTCGATGGACAGGTGTTCCGCGAGCGCGCCGACGGCGGCAGCGTCGAAGAACTGTAACGCTCGCCGCGGAGGACACGCACACTGACTCGATTTCTGTAGCCGGAGGCTCCCGCACGCGACTCACAGGTGTGCGGTCTCTCCGGAGAAATCCAGCCGCCACGTCCCCTCGACCCGTTCGAGCCGCGTCAGCCCACATAGCGGCGCCTCGACGCCTGCGGTGTCGCCCGTCAGTCCATCGACGACGCCGCCGACCGTGAGTCCGTGGCCGACCAGCAGCACCGTCCCGTCCACCTCGTCGACGATCCGCCTGACCGTCTCGCCGACCCGCGCGGCCGCCTCGGCGTGGTCTTCCGGGAACTCGGGAACGACGTACGGTTCGTGTGAATCACGAACGGTGTCGAACCGTTCGGCTAGCTGCCTGTTCGAGAGCGTTTCGGGGTCCGCGTCGAACCACTCGGGGTTCCGATGCTCGCCCAGTCCGGGTTCGAGCAACACCTCGTTCCCGGTCTCGCGACAGATCTCGTCGGCCGTCTCGACGGCCCGGAGAAACGGCGAGGCGTACACTGCATCGAAGGTCTGACCCGACTCGACGAACCGCCGGCCGACGCGCCACGCCGCCCACCGTCCCAACTCGGTCAGCGGCGGGTCGTGCACGCGCTCTCCGGTCTGGGGCCAGTCCGGGTCGACGCTGTCGCGCCGCTGGCCGTGTCTGACGACCCATACTTCATCCGCCATAGCGACGCTAAGCGCTCCCGAGGAATAGGCGTCCCGTCCACTTCGTTACGCTGACGTCGGCGGTTCGTACTCACACAGGTCTGCGTCGCGGGCGGCCCGCTCGATCGCGGCGTCGAGGCCGAAGTCGAAGTCCTCGACGATCTCGCCGTCGCGAAGCAACGGCTGGAGGAGGGCGTCGCCGTCGTCCGGCCCCGCTCGGTCGCGCAGGCCGACGTGGTGGCCGCCGTCGGCGGTCCGATAGACCGCTTTGGCGCCGGTGAGTTTGCCGCGCTTGGCCGCCGGTTCGCCGTCGACCTCGACGATGTCGAGCGCGAAGTCCACGGGATCGGCGTTCGAGACGTAGCCGCCGACGCCGAAGCCGTCGGCGACGTCTCCGAGTTCTCGAAGGTCCGCTGGTCCCAGCCCGCCCGAGACGAAGATGTCGACGTCCTCGCGACCGTGTGCGTCGAGCGTCCAGCGGACTTCGCGAACGATGTGGCGGAAGTTTCCCCGCCGCGAGCCGGTCGTATCCAGTCGGACGCTGTCGAGGTCGTCGCCGAGGGCTGCCGCCGCGCGGAGGACCTCGTCTGTCTCGTCGGAGTAGGTGTCACACAGCGCGACGCGCGGGACGTCCACCTCGACCGCTTCGTCGAACGCCTTCCACGCTTGCTCTTGGTTGCCACGGCCGAAACAGATGAGCAGCGCGTGCGGCATCGTCCCGCTAGCCTCGCGACCGATCACGTCGCCCGCGGCGACGTGTGAAAAGCCGTCGAGCCCGGCGATGACGGCACTCCGCTCGATCATCGCCGCGATCGAGGGGTGGACGTGCCGCGCACCGAAGGAGAGAACCAGCGAGTCGGGTGCGGCCCGCCGCACGTCGAGTGCAGCGGTCGCGACGCCCGAAGCGTGCGAGAGAAACCCGAGTAGCGATGTTTCGAGCCGCGCGAACTCCAGGTAGTCGCCTTCGATCCGCATCACTGGGCCGCCGTCGAAGAGCCGACCTGAGGGGATCGCATCCACGTCGACGTCGCGGCCTTCGATGAGGGCGGCGGCGTCTTTCACGCCCGCCAGCAGTTCGTAATCGCCGTCAGGGAACTGATCGGCGGTGATCTCTGCGACGACGCGGGGGTTCCGTCCCGCGTGACGGAGCGTCGTCTCCGTCCGATCGAAGTACGCGTCGGTCGCGCTCCCATCCCTGATGGCGTCGGGACCGACGATGTCGAACTCCATACGCGCCGTTCGGGGGGATCGCTGAAAAGTTCACTCGTTCGTCTCGACTCTCCGAAGGCGATCTGTCTTCAACCGGGACAGCGATGCTGGGGGCGGGCCTAGGCGGCCCGCGGTCGGATGTCGTCGAGGTCTGCGACGGTCGGGCCGTTCACGATCGTCACGCGCGTGCCAGAGCGGGTGACGCGGAACGCGTCCGCGAACTGACCGTCAGGGACGACGTAGGTGTTCGCCGCGCGCTGCTCGGCGTCGTGCGCGTCGAGGATCGCGCGGTAGGCGCGCTGGAACTCGCGCGCGTCGCGTTCGGTGTCCCACTCGGTCGCCCAGACGTAGCCGTACTGGCTCCCGGCGCTGGTCTGCTTCTGGTAGGGGAATAGACGGTCGTTCGCCCAGCCAGCCGACGGTTCGGCGTCGTAGTTGTACGTGTCGTAGGGACTGTCGACGCTGCTGATGCTCCGGGGGTCGATCGTGTCTGCACCCGCGTTCCGCGCCTGGTACCAGAACATCACGTACATCGATGCCTCGCCGACGGTGTCGGAGCCGCCTTCGCCCTGCTTTTCGAACGTACTCCAGCCGTTTTGCGCCCGGTCACGGTAATTGATCGGCGTCGGCTCCTCGTCGGTCCGGTGGATGATCTGCTCTGTGGACTCTGGGGGGTTCTCGAAGCGCTCGTCGACGGCGCTCCAGCCCTCCGCCGTGACGAGGTCGTGGACGTAGACCGGGCCGTCGGAGTACGGCTGGAAGATCGTCAGGAAGATCCCGAGATTCATATCGCCGCCGCCACCACCGCTGCCGCCGCTACTGGACGGCGTCGCCACGCACTCCCACGCGCCGCCGCAGCGGTCGGCGTAGCGCTGTTCGACGTACTTCGCGTCGCCTTCGATGAGCCCGTCGGTTGCGAGCTGTGCGTCCTGGGTCTCGCCGCCGTACTTCGCCTTCGTGAGGTCGTAGCGTTGGTCCTGAAGCGCGTGGACGAGTTCGTGTACGAGCGTCGCGTTGTTGATCGTCGGCGACTCGGGCGTACCCGTGATCACCTTTATCTCGTCGTCGGTCGGCGAGTAGAAGCCGGCGACGGCGGCGCTCCGGGTGCTGCTGATCGCCGAGCCGCTGCTCTGGGACTCGCCGGTGACGAACAGCGCTTCCCACACCTGATCGTTCCACTGGTCGTATTCGGTCGGATCGCCAGCGGACCCGCCGGACGAGCGGTTACGGTACTCCTCGCGGGAGATGACCGAAACCGGCACGCGCTTTTGGAACTCCTCGCCGCGGATGTACTCGACGCGCGCCATCGCTCGGGCCACGTACGCCCGCATCTCGGCGTCGGTGAGTCCGTCCGATTGGTCGACGTCGACCGATTCGTTGTACCAGTAGCCGTCTTCCCAGCCGAGGACGTCGCCGTCGGGATCGTCGAAGTCGGCGTTCGGCACGGCGACGTCCGGTCCGCCGCTCACTCCTGTTGCGGGCCGGGACTCCATCACAGGTGCACTACAGCCGGCGAGAACGAGCAACAGGGCGACCGCCGAGACCGCGAGGCCGCGTCTCCGCTTCATTGTGCGGGTAAATGGTCTACGCGCGGAAGTACCTTTCCGCCTCGCCGCGGACTTGTTTCCCCTCGCAGACTCGGTACCTCCCCGTGGACGCGGTCGGTGCTGCACCCGACCTGACCTGCCCGGCCGAACGTCTTTGCCGCTGTGCCGACGACTATCGGATATGTCTGTCGACACGTTCGATCCAGAACGCACCGCCGTCGTGGTCGTCGATATGCAGAACGGCTTCTGCCACCCCGACGGGAGCCTCTATGCTCCTGGGAGCGAAGCGGCCGTCGACGACATCGCCGCGCTCGTCTCGGACGCTCGGGACGCCGGCGCACAGGTCGTCTACACGCGGGACGTCCATCCGCCGGAACAGTTCGAGGACGCCCACTACTACGACGAGTTCGAGCGCTGGGGCGAACACGTCGTCGAAGGAACCTGGGAGACCGAGGTGATCGAGGAGCTCGACGTCCGCGCGGACGACTACGTCGTCGTGAAGCACACCTACGACGCCTTCTACGAGACCGAACTCGACGGCTGGCTGACGGCTCACGGCATCGACGATCTCGTCTTCTGCGGCACGCTCGCGAACGTCTGCGTCCTCCACACCGCCGGCAGCGCCGGCTTACGCGACTACCGGACAGTCCTCGTCGAGGACGCGATCGGCGCGATCGAAGACGAGCATCGAGCGTACGCGCTGGAGCACGCCGACTGGCTGTTCGGCGACGTCGTCGCGCGCGAGGACGTGACGTTCGCGTAATCGACGCCCACTGCACTCACTCCCGGAACAGCCGATAGGACGCCTGTCCCGTCGCGACGGCCTCCTCCTCTTGCGTCCCTTCCCAGCGCCGGGACGCCTCGTCGTTCCCCTTCACGTCGTCGGGGATACTGCTGATGACTGTGATCGTGCTCACGCCGATCGTTCCGCCCGCGCGGACGACCTCGGCGGTCGCGGTCAGATCGCCCGAGGCGCGCCGCAGGTAGTTGACGTTGAGATTCACGGTCGCGACGCCGCCGGCGATCGGATCGTCGAGCATCGTCCGCTGGGCGATTCCCCCGGCGGTGTCGATGAGCGTCGCCGCGATGCCGCCGTGTACTGTCGGCGGGCTGGTGGTGTTGGTGAGTTTTTCGTCGTAGGGGACGGTCATCACTACGCGTCCCACTTCGAGCGCGTCGACGCGCGTGTCGAGCCACGAGAGGTAGCCGTGCTCCTGCTCGATGTACTCCTGTACGAACGCGGCGGCGTCGTCCGGGAGCGTCGACCGAGTCTGGTCGTCGGCCATACCGGAAGCGCGCGGGGGAGCGGTATGTAGCTAGTGGTCGGTGCGCTTTCCCGTGCGAGATCAGCCCAACCGAATCGGGTCGTCGCTGTCGCGGACCGTTACACGGACTGTCTCGCCCACAGTGAACGCCCGGTCCGGACAGACGAGCTTCGCGCCGAATTCCGGGTCGACGCCGGTGAAAAGCGAGATTCCCGTGATCCGCTCGCCGTTGGCGAGGACGTCGACGTCGCGCCACGTCACGTCTCGACTGACGACGTCGCCGACGGGGTGGCCCAGAACGGAGACCGTGCTGGCGGCTTCGTAACTCCGTCCCAGCGCCCCGCCGCCCGCGTAGTGCGTCAGTCCCCCGTCGAGGACGACGTACTCGGTTGGTTCTCCCCTGTCGCGGTCACTGTCGTCGACGACGCCCGCGATGCCGGCGAACTGCTCCTCCGCAGCGGGGTGTTCGGGCGCGTCCAAGAGTGCGTACGTCTCGCCGGTCTCGACGACCTCGCCCGTTCCATCCCACGGAATCGAAACGACGTCGACGGCCACGTCGAGCGGGAGTGATCCGCCCGCGCGGTGGAGATTCTGGCCCGCGTGGCGAAAGCCGACGTGCACGTGGTTCGCGACCCAGGGTGCGAAAAAGCCCGAGCGAACCATCTCCCCGAGCGAGTCGCCGACGGCGACGACGTCGCCCGCTTCCACGTCGGGTCGGACGTGCAGGATGCGCGCGACGAGGTCCGCAGACTCACGCCCGCCCGTCTCGATTCCGCTCCGCGCTGCGTCGACGTCGACGAGGATGAGGTACTCGGCGTCCGCCGCGTACGACTTCGGCGGCGCGCGCACGGTCCGCGTCTCCCGCACCTCGCCGGCGACTGGCGAGACTGCCTCGTTCGTCGCCGGATAGAGGTCGATGGCACAGCCCGAATCGTGCGCGGGGTACGGCGAGTTGTAGAGCGAAAAACGGCGGTACTCGCGGAGCGTCGACTCCGGGATCTGTACTCGCTCGGCGCTCGTGGGCCTCGTCGCCGCTGCCCCGCTGTGCGTACTGGACTCGTTCCCCGGCGTCACGCCGACTCACCGGCCATACGCCATCGGTGGACCGAGAGCGCTTAGGTGCGTCGGCGCACAGGTCCCCTACGTGATCGACCGTCTCGTCCCCGACGCGGCACGCGTTCGCGTCGTCCGCGGCCGTCCGTCGTCCCTCGACGACGACCGCGCCGTCCTCGACGCCGTCACTGACCGGGTGGCAGCAACGGGCGTCCCGGCGGTTCGCGCGTGGACGCCGCACCGACAGGTGGCGTTCGGCCGCCGTGACACGCGCGCGGACGACTACGAACTGGCCTGTCAGCGGGCCGAAGCCCGCGGCTACTCGCCGATCGAACGAAGCGTCGGCGGCCGTGCGGTCGCGTACACGGGGTCGACGGTGGCGTTCGCGGCCGTGATTCCGACGGCCGAGGCCGACCCCCGTCAGGGACTCGACGCTCGATACGAGGCGGCCACCACCGGCGTCGTCGGCGCGCTCCGATCGCTCGGCGTTCCCGCGCGCCGCGGCGAGCCCGACGCGTCGTTCTGTCCGGGCGCGCACTCCGTCCAGGCGCACGGGAAGATCTCCGGCATCGCCCAGCGCGTCCGTCGAGACGCTGCGGTCGTCTCGGGAATCGTCGTTGTCGACGCCCACGAGGAACTCGCCGCCGTTCTCGACGCCGTGTACGGAGCGCTCGACGTGCCGTTCGATCCGACGTCGGTCGGCAGCGTAGCGCGTGCCGGCGCGCCTACTCCCCCCGACCGCGTCGTCGACGCGCTCTACGATTCGTTCTGTGGCGAGGTTCGCAGGGCGTCGGTCGACGCCGCGTCGCTTCTCGATTCCGACGTGTAGCCGCTGTCGAATCTGATTCTCGACCCGAACCGTCGGGCTTAGGTCGCCTGCGGATGATGCCCGAGTATGTCGACACTCTTTCGTGACGCGCGACTCGCCGACGGACGCGTTCGCGACGTCCGCACGGACTCGGGGACGATCGTCGAAGTCGCTGATTCGATCGACGCCGACGCAGTCGACCGCGTCGTCGACGCCGCCGAGCGACTCCTCCTGCCGGGAGCGATCGACGCGCACGTCCACTTCCGCGAGCCGGGCCACTCACAGAAGGAGACCTGGACGACCGGCTCACGGAGTGCGGCGGCGGGTGGCGTGACCACCGTCGTCGATCAGCCGAACACGACGCCCCCGACGACCACCGGCGACGCGTTCGACGAGAAGGCGTCGCTGGCCGCCGAATCGTACGTCGACTACGGCATCAACGGCGGCGTCACACCCGACTGGGAGCCCGACTCGCTGTTCGAGCGGCCGCTGTTCGCACTCGGTGAGGTCTTCCTCGCGGACTCGACGGGCGATATGGGTATCGACGCCGATCTCTTCGCGGACGCTGTCGGGCGCGCTGCCGACGCAGGCGTCGTCGTCACCGTCCACGCCGAGGATGCGGATCTATTCGACGAGACGGCGCGCGAGCGCGACGCCGGCGGCGTCGGACGCGACGCCGATGCCGACGTCTGGAGTCAGTACCGACGCGCAGCGGCCGAGGAAGCGGCAGTCGAACGCGCGGTCGAGGTCGGCGCCGACACGGGTGCGTCGATACACATCGCGCACACGAGCACGCCCGAGGGCGTCGATGCCGCCGTCGCCGGCGGGGCGACCTGCGAAGCGACGCCGCATCACCTCTTTCTCTCCCGCGAGGACGCGACCGAACTGGGCACCTTCGGCCGGATGAACCCGCCGCTCAGAAGCGAGGAGCGACGCGCGGGGCTCTGGCAGCGGCTCGTCGACGGCGACGTCGACATCGTCGCGACCGACCACGCGCCGCACACCGTCGACGAGAAGGAGGCGGACCTCTGGAACGCCCCGAGCGGCGTGCCCGGCGTCGAGACGATGCTGCCGTTGCTCCTCGAACGCGCGCGGCAGGGCGAGATCTCCTACGAGCGCGTCCGCGACGTCACGGCGACGAACGCGGCCGAGATCTTCGACCTCCCGCAGAAGGGCCGCATCGCCGAGGGCTACGACGCGGACCTCGTGCTCGTCGATCCCGAGAACGCGACCGAGATCCGCGGGTCGGAACTCCACTCGAAGTGCGGGTGGACGCCGTTCGAGGGGATGACCGGCGTCTTCCCGGACCTGACGCTAGTCCGCGGCGACGTCGTCTACGACGGCGCGGAGATCGTCGGCGAGCAGGCCGGTGTGAACGTCCGGAAGTGAGGATAGGAATAAACAGCCGGCACGACCGCTCCCGCGTCGACGTGCCGGGCAACCGCGTCCCGACGCGGGACCTGCGTTAGCTCACGGAGACGCTGGCCCCGCAATCCGATATAAACGTTCGGCCGCCGCGCGTCGTTTCGATTACAGTTGTCGATCCGCTAGCGCCGGGAACGACTCGCGCGTCTCGCGAACTTCGTCGTGGGCGACTTCGGCCAGCACCGTTCGGGCGTCGGTTCCGGCGTTGGCGCGCTCGATGCCCCAGGGGTCGACGACGACGCTCTCGCCGCCGAGGTCGACGCCGTCGATCGATCCGGTGAGGTTCGCGGCGACGAGGAGCGACTGATTCTCGACGGCCCGCGTCCGGGTGAACAGGTGCCAGTGATCGAGTCGTTCCCGCGGCCACGCCGACGTGACGAGCAGTATCTCGACGCCGGCGTCGACGAGTTCGCGGTACAGGGTCGGGAATCGGAGGTCGTAGCAGGTCGTCAGTCCGAGCGTCCCGAGGTCGGTCTCGACGGCGCAGATTTCGTCTCCCGGCGTCAGGCGCGTCGCTTCCTCGGAGTCGTACCCGAAGAGGTGGATCTTCCGATACGTCCCGAGCAGTTCGCCGTCCGGGCCGAACAGGACCGACGTGTTGTACAGGTCGTCGCCGTCGCGCTCGACGAGGCTCCCGCCGTGGAGGTGGATCGACAGCGTGTCCGCGAGCGCGGCGAGCCGATCCGTCGTGGGCCCCGGGACCGGTTCGGCGGCGTCGTCGTAGGCGTCGAACGCGAAGTAGCCTACCGGCCACATCTCGGGCAGGACGGCGAGATCGGCCCCGCGCTCTGCGGCGTCGCGAACGCGCTCGACAGCCCGGTCGCGATTTTCCTCGGGGGCGTTCTCCGCCGGGAGCTGGACGGCCGCGACGTTCATCGTTCGTCGTCCCTGGCCCAATCGAGCGAGCGCTCGACGGCCTCCTGCCAGCGGCCGTAGCGCTCGTCGACGTCGGCGTCGCTCGCTGGCTCGAACTCGCGGTCGATCTGCCAGTTCTCACGGAGCGCCTCCAGCGACTCCCAGTAGTCGACCGCGAGGCCGGCGGCGTAGGCTGCGCCGAGCGCGGTCGTCTCGTCGACCTCGGGCCGGACGATCTCGGTTCCGACGACGTCCGCCTGCAACTGACAGAGGAAGTTGTTCTTCACGGCGCCGCCGTCGACGCGCAGTGCCGACAGCTCGATTCCACTGTCTTCGAGCATCGCCTCGGCGACGTCGCGCGTCTGGAACGCGATCGACTCCAGCGTCGCCCGAACGATGTGTTCACGCCGGGTTCCACGGGTCATCCCGACGATCGTTCCGCGGGCCCGTTGATCCCAATGGGGCGCACCCAGTCCAGTGAACGCGGGTACGACGTAGACGCCGTCCGTCGAGTCGACAGAGCGTGCGAGCGCCTCGCTCTCGGCGGGATCGTCGATGAGCGTCAGGTCTTCGAGCCATTCGATCGCCGCGCCGGTGATGAAGATCGAGCCTTCGAGCGCGTACTGCACCGGCTCGCCCGACCGCTGGAAGCCAACGGTCGTGAGCAGGCCGTGCTCCGAACTGACGGCCTCCTCGCCGGTGTTCATCAGCATAAACGATCCGGTGCCGTAGGTGTTCTTCGCGTCGCCGGCGTCGAAACACGTCTGGCCGAACAGCGCGGCCTGCTGGTCGCCCAGGGCGCCTGCGACCGGGACGGACGCGCCGAGGAACCCCTCCGCGTCGGTCGTGCCGTAGTAGTCGTCGTCCGAGGAGGGACGCACCTCCGGGAGCACGGCCTCCGGCACGCCGAACTCTGCGAGGAGGTCGTCGTCCCACGTCATCTCGTGGATGTCGAACAGCATCGTCCGCGAGGCGTTCGTCACGTCGGTGACGTGCTCGCCGGTGAGCTTGTAGATCAGCCACGAGTCGATGGTCCCAAAGCAGAGTTCGCCCGCCTCGGCACGGTCGCGGACGTCTTCGGGCCGCATCCGCCTGAGTTTGATCGGATCGGCGTTGTCGAGGAGCCACTCGACTTTGGTCGCCGAGAAGTACGCGTCGGGTTCGAGCCCCGTCGTCTCGCGGATCCAGTCGTCTTTGCCGTCCCGTTCGAGCCCTTCGATCCGGTCGGTCGTTCGTCGGTCCTGCCAGACGATGGCGTTGTAGACGGGTTGGCCCGACTCGCGGTCCCAGACGAGCGTCGTCTCGCGCTGGTTCGTGATCCCGATCGCCGCCAGTTGTGCGGCGTCGATGCCGGCGTCGTCGAGCGCGCGCTCGATGACGGCCGCCGTGTTCTCCCAGATCTCCTCGGGGTCGTGTTCGACCCAGCCGGGTTCGGGATAGATCTGTTCGTGCGTCTCGTAGGCGTTCGCCACGGGTTGGCCGCCGTGGTCGAACACGATGAACCGCGTGCCGGTCGTTCCCTGATCGATCGCGCCGACGTAGGTGCGTTCGTGCATATCTGTGAGTTGCGTGGTCCTGTGAGTTGCGTGGCCCTGTGAGATGCGTGGTCGGTCGTGACACTGCCTGCGTCGTATCGTTCACGACGAGGTCGCCGGATAGTCGGTCGATCTGTGAGCCGTGGGATGCTAAAACCCGGCGTTCGAGCGGACGCCGCTGATGCCGCTGTCGTCCCGGCGGCCGTGCGCGAGCGACGTCGTCCGGCGAAAGCTATCTATCACCGGCGGTCGCAGGTGGCGGTATGTCTGATCCGTTTGTCGTGGTCGGCGGTGACGCCGCCGGTCTCTCGGCTGCGAGCAAGTGTCGCCGGACCGACCCCGACCGCGATGTCGTCGTCTTCGAGAAGGGCCAGTGGATCTCCTATGCACATTGTGGGACGCCATACTTTGTGAAGGGCGAGGTCGAACGCCTCGACGATCTGCTCTCGCTCTCTCCGGAAGACGCCGGAGAGCGCGGCATCGACCTCCGACGCGGGCACGAGGTCGTCGCGGTCGACACCGACGAACAGACCGTTACCGTCGAGAGCGCGGGTGCGACCTTCGAACAGCCCTACGGCGACCTCCTTGTCGCGACGGGCGCCCGGGCGATTTCGGACCCGATCGAGGGCGCACCGCTCGACAGCGTCTTCACGCTCCACGGCCTCGACCACGCGGCCGCGATCCGCTCGTATCTGACCCCGCCCGGAGAGTTCGATCCCGCGGACCTCGGCGGGGGCGACGCGCTCCCGGAGGCTGTCGTCGAGCGGTACGGCGCGATGACGCCGCCCGAGACCGTCGCCGTCGTCGGCGCGGGCTACGTCGGCGTCGAGATGGCGGAAGCCTTCGAGGCCTGGGATCTCGACGTACACCTGTTCCAGCGCACGGGCTATCCAGTCCCGGGCTTCGGCGAGGCGGTCGGGGAGGCCGTCGCCGAGCACCTCCGTGACACCGGCGTCACGCTCCATCTCGACGAGGAAGTCGTCGAACTCCGCGGCGAGGACGGGCACGTCTCGGAAGTGGTCTGCGAGAGCGGCTCGGAACTCGACGTCGACGCCGCGCTCGTCGGAATCGGCATCGAGCCGAATACGGAACTCCTCGCGAACACGCCGGTCGAACTCGGCGCGTCGGGGGCGATCGCGACCGACGCCTACGGGCAGACGTCCGTCGAGCGCGTCTACGCCGCCGGCGACGTCGCGGAGATGCCACATATGGTCACGGGCGAGCCGACGTGGGACCCGCTCGGCCTCCCGGCCAACCGCGCCGGCCGCGCGATCGGGGCGACGGTCGGTGGCGATCCCTCGCCCGTCGGCGGCGTCGCGGGCACGGCGATGGTGAAAGCGTTCGATCTCGAAGCGGGGCGGGCCGGGCTCATCGACGAGGAGCGCGCCCGAGAGGCCGGCTTCGACCCGGTCTCGAAGACCATCACCGCCGGGTCGCGGTCGGGCTACTACCCCGGCGCGGCGGAGACGACCGTCACGCTCACTGCGGACCGTGAGACGGGCCGGCTCCTCGGCGGGAGCGTCGTCGGCACCGACCGCGCGGCGATCCGCATCGATACGGTCGCGACGGCGCTCGGCGCGGAGATGACCGTCGGCGAACTCGAACGGCAGGATCTGGGCTACGCGCCGCCGTTCAGCCCCGTCTGGGACCCCGTCCTCGTCGCTGCGAAGGTGCTGAACGGGTCGCTGCCTTGAACAGACGAGCTCGCAGAGAAGACAGCGAGCTGTCGCTCGGCATATCGTTTAGTGACAGCAAGCGGGCCGGGAGGGACTTGAACCCCCGACCGTCTGGTTAAAAGCCAGACGCTCTGCCGAACTGAGCTACCGGCCCGCACCCAGGGGTAACTGACGGGTCGTGATAAGCGTTTAGTCTCGGGAGTCGTTTTGACAGCGGCCCAACTGATAATCAGAAGAAGATATATCCTGGCCCCGATACTACTCGGCGTGAGACGTGTGATTCGGGGGCTAATCGACAACCGTGTGGCTCGCAGTTGGCGACCAGCGCGCCGCTCCTGTCGAGCCGGTGACCTATGACCCCCGGGTCACGCACCAGAACTGTTCTCGTCTGTGGCGACGAGACGCTCGCGTCGTCGCTCCGTGCGGCGGTCGAGGGCCGATCGCGTCCACTCCGGATCGCCTCGGTAACCTCGACAGCAGACTGCGACCGCCCGCGACGCGAACAGCCGATCGACTGCATCGTCCGCCGCTCGATGCCGGACGCGGACGCGTCCGCCGCTATCACGCCCGACGCCCCGCACGGCGCCACGAACCGTCGCGACAGTACCGTGACCGTCCCCGTGATCGTCTATCCGTCGACCGAGAATCCGGAACTGGCGCGTGCGTCGACCGAGCGCACAGCGACCCGATACCTCCCGGAGTCGATCGACACCGACGAGCACCACCTCCTCGTCGACGCCATCGACGACTTCGTCGCGCGGCGCGCCCGCGAGAAACGACACGCAGAGGAGCGCGAACTCCTCGAACAGACGTCCGAACTCGCCGACGTCGGCGGTTGGGAACTCGACGCCGAGCGGGAGGCACTCACGTGGACCGAACAGACGTACCGTCTCCACGGCGTCTCAGAGACGTTCGATCCGACGCTCGAGAACGCCATCGAGTTCTATCACCCCGACGATCGCGACGCAGTCCGCGCCGACGTGGAGGCGGCACTCTCCGGGGACCCGTTCGACTCGACCTACCGACTCTTCAGGGCCGACGGCGAGGTCCGCTGGGTACGCTCCCGCGGTGAGCCGATGTACGAAGATGGAACGATCGTCGGCGTCCGCGGCGCGTTCCAGGACGTTTCCCAACGGAAGGACCGCGAAGACGTGATTCGGCGGTTCAAACGCGCGGTCGAGGCGGCGGGACACGCCATCTTCATCACTGAGCGGGACGGGACGATCACGTACGTCAACCCCGCGTTCGAGGACGTCACGGGCTACGCTCCTCGGGAGGTGATCGGCGAGACGCCCTCGATACTCAAGTCCGGCGAGATGAACAAGGAGTACTACCGAACCCTCTGGAGTACCGTTCTCTCGGGGGAGGTGTGGTCGGACCGATCGTCAACGAGCGCAAATCGGGCGAGCACTACCACGCATCCGAGACGATCGCGCCGATTGTGGGTGAGGACGACGCCGTCGAGGGGTTCGTCGCGATCCAGACCGACATCACCGAACTGATCCACACCAAAGAACGGCTAGAGACGTTCGAGGAGATCGTCCTCCGCCTCGACGATCCGATTATGCTCCAACAGTGCGACGGCACGTTCGAGGTCGTCAACGACGCCGTCGCCGAGTACGCCGGGATCTCGAAATCGGAACTCGTCGGGTCCAACGAGTTCGACTTTATGGACGAACCGACGGCGCAGAAGATCCAACAGAAGAAAACCCGCGTCGTCGAAGAGGAGCGGGCGATCACCTACGAACTCAGTCCGACGTTCCCGACGAAAGGGCAGCGCTCGTTCGTCACGACGCGATACCCCCACTACAACGAAGAGGGGGAGGTCGACGGCACGGTCGCGATCTGTCGGGACGTCACCGACCAGGCCGAACGCGAGCACCAACTCCGCGTTCTCGATCGGATCCTGCGACACAACCTCTACAACAAGATGAATCTGATCCTCGGGCACGCGGAACTGCTCGAGGACCGAACGACCGGCCAGGAGAAGCGTTCGGTGCAGACGATCCAGAATACGGGCAACGAACTGGTCGACCTCGCCGACAAAGAACGACGGATCGTCGATCTCCTCACCGACGACTCCGTGCCACGTCGCCTCGGCGTTCGTCCGATTCTCGAGGAGGTCGTCTCCGGGCTCCGCGAGGAGCACCCGGATCATTCGATTTCGGTCGACTGTCCGGAGGCGTACGACGTCTATGCGATTCCGGAGCTCAGTGACGCGATCGCCGAACTCCTCACGAACGCGATCGTCCACGGCGGCGAGGATCCCGACGTTTCGGTGACCGTCAAGCGTGACGGCGAGCAGGTCGTCGTCACCGTCACCGACACGGGGCCGGGGATCCCCGAGATGGAACAGCAGGCGGCGCGGGGAACGACGGACATCACACCGCTGTTCCACGGGTCGGGTCTCGGCCTGCAGTTCGTCTACCACGTCGCGAAGCGCTCTGGGGGGTCGCTCCGGTTCGAGTCAGCGGAGGCCGACGGCTCCGGGGACGAGAGAACGACGGAACGAGAGGCGGCCGGAGCAGTCGTCGCGCTTCAGTTGCCGACGCCCGAATCCGCTCGCGATGCTGCGGCGTCGTCTCGGTCGTCAGACGCAGAAGTGTCGCCGCCGGACGCAACGTAAGAAGTGTCGCCGCCGGACGCAACGTAGCTTCTCGGGGCCGTGGGACGGGACGGTTAGTCGGGACTGACTGCTCGTTCGTCGAAGTACGCGTCAAGCGCTTCTGCGGCTAGTTCGCCGGGGTCGCGGTTTTCGATCGACGCGCGCCGGCGGAGTTCGCGGTACGTTTCGAGCGGGAGGTCCAGTTCGAGCCGTCCCAGTTCGACCCCGCGCGCGGCGAGTGCGTCCGCCGCGCTCGTGTCGCCGTCGACCTCGCTGGCGATGCGGCGCACCTGCCGGACCGTCAGATCGGCGTCGACGACGGCCCACGCCAGATCGAAGCGGTCGACGCCGGAGACGCGAGCGATGTGTTTCGCGGCGGTCGGCGCGATGTCACCGCGGGCGACGTGCCGGCGGATCGCCTGCGGGAGGTCGTGGACGCGGGCCCACTTCCGGACGAACGAGACCGAGACGTCGCCGCCGGCGCGGTCGATCGCCGCTTTGTACGAACCGACGCCCCTGACGAGCGCGGCACAGGCGGCCGCCCCGCGGAGCATATAGACGTTGTCCGCCGCCCCCACGGTGTTCTGCGAGAACGCCAGCACCGTCTCAGCGGCCTCGGCGACGCTCTCGGGGTCGTCGGGATCGAATCCGACGGCCTCCTTGGCGCGCTCGCCGGTGACGGCGGGATCGGCGCGGACGACGGGCTCGCCGACCGGTTCCTCGCGGTCGGCTGGAAGTCGCCTGTGGGCGTCGGCGTCGTCGGTCATCTTCGGATCAACGTAGCGAGCCTGCGATTAAAAGCCTCTCCCCGGCGTGCGCCGCGGGCGAGAACCGTCGGAATCGGCTCTGAGCGGCGCTGGAACCCAATCGGCCGCCTCGGGTAGCGCGCTCGCGTTCGACACCGACTCGGCTTCGCGGATGGGTCACTGGGCACGGCCTCGGCCTCATAATGATCACTCTCGTCTCTTGCCGCCGACCATCGCCACCGGGAGTGGCGCTCGGCGGTACACAGTGAGAGTAATCACTATCAGTCGCTCGCGGCGGGTTCCTCGCGGCTGTCCGAGAGGTGCTCCCAGACTTCGGTGCAGCCCGCCCCGTCGGAGAGGTCGTCGAGGTGGTCGTACTCGGCGGTGTCGCGGTCGCCGATTCGGTCCGTCGCGTCGTCGTCGGAGTCTTTCGTCTGGCTCATTGGGTCGGTGTCGCGTGGTCGCTCGCCGGTTCCTCTCGTCGGCCGTACAGCTCGGGGGCGACGTCGGCGGGGGCGTGCTGTCGCTGCCCCCCGAGGGGGCTCTCGATCGAAGCGCAGTCGTCTGTCGGGACCAGGTCGGTCATCGAATCCGCGTATGCCCCCGCTCCGCATAAGGGTCGCTTCCGGAGTAAATCGGACCACTACTCCCGGATACCGGAACTCCGTTCCGGCTTCTACGACGACTCCTATAGGCCAAAACCGACCGACAGCGCGGGTATTGTGTGCGAGACGGCGTCACCGACAGCGTCGCCCTTTGTGACCGCCGTCAGAGACGGGGCTCCCGAGCGCGTAGCCGGTCGTGTGACGACTCGACTTCGTATCCTCGACGACGGTGCGTGGCTCTCTGTCGACGACACGCGGCAGGTGAGCGTGAGCGAACTCTGGCGGCTCGACGCCCCGGGATTCTGCGAGTGTAACCTCTCGGATCTGGTCGTCGAGAACTTCCTGGAGGTCGGTATCGACGGCCGAACGGTCGAAGTCCGCGTCTACGGTCAGTGCATCGCCTGCGGGACGAAAGCGACGACCGGCTGGGTGCCCGTCGGCCGGGTCGTCGACGGTGCATTCGAAGATATCGACCGCGAGAGCGTTCTCCGACCCCGATCCCCAAAGAGTGGGCAACATTCTCCGGATAGCGGGAGCACCGGGCAGGGTTGACGGCACGCGTTCGCCTTTGAGTATCGGTCTCCTGGGTCCGATAAGATGCCAACGGACGTCGAGAACTGGAAATCAGAGGTCTACGGGAACGAGATACGCGAACACCTGTTCAGGTTCGCCGAGGAGGGCTACGATGCCATCCCCGACGACGAGCGCGACGCGTGGTTCGAGCGCTTCAAGTGGTGGGGACTGTACCACCAGCGGAACGGCCAGGAGGGTTACTTTATGATGCGGATCGGGACGCCGAACGGCGTGCTCGAACCGGGACAACTGCGCGTCGTCGGCGAGATCGCGAACGAGTACGCGACCGGACCGGGCACGAACCCGATCTTCGGCGACGCCTACGCCGACTTCACCACCCGGCAGTCGATCCAACTGCACTGGATCGAACTCTCGGACGTGCCGGCGATCTTCGAGAAACTGGAGGCGAACGGGCTCTCCACCCAGCAGGCGTGTGGCGACTCCTGGCGGAACATCGTCGGGAACCCCGTCGCCGGCAAGGACGGCCAGGAAGTCGTCGACGCCTGGTCCGTCATCCGCGAACTCAACGAGACGTTCAAAGGCGACGACGACCACTCGAACCTCCCGCGGAAGTGGAAGGTCTCAGTCACCGGCTCCGCCGACGGTTCTGGGCAGGGCGACATCAACGACCTCGCGTTCGAGCCGGCGTACAAGGAGATCGACGGCGAGGACGTCGTCGGCTTCAACGTCCGCGTCGGCGGCGGCCTCGCTCGCAACGAGCCGCGGTTCGCCCGCGACATCGACGTGTGGGTGCGCCCCGAGAACGTCCCGGCCGTCGCTGGCGGCCTCTCGGCGCTCTTCCGTGACAACGGTGACCGCGAGGACCGTTACAACGCCCGGATCAAGTTCCTCGTCGACGAGTGGGGAGCCGAGCAAGTCCGCGAGACGCTCCAGGAGGAGTACGTCGACTTCGAGCTGCACACCGCCGGCCGCGACGTCCGCGAGGAGTACACCTACAACACCGGCGAGGGCGAGCGCAACGACCTCGTCGGGGTCCACGAGCAGCGAGATGGGAAGTACTTCGTCGGGCTCAACGTCCTCGTCGGCCGGATGGGTGCCGCCGACGTCCTCGACCTCGCCGATCTCGCCGACGAGTACGGCTCCGGCGAGGTGCGACTCTCCCAGCGACAGAACGTCATCGTGACCGACGTCCCCGAGGCAGACCTCGACGACTTCCTCGCCGAGTCGCTCCTCGAACACTACTCGCCCGACCCCTCGCCGTTTATGCGCGGCTCGGTCGCCTGTACGGGCACCGAGTTCTGTTCGCTCTCGATCGTCGAGACGAAGAACCGGCAGGTACGCTTCGCGCGCTGGCTGAAGGAGAACGTCGACCTGCCCGACGACGTCGAGGAGTTCCACATCCACCTCTCTGGATGTACGGCCTCCTGCGCGCAGCCGCAGATCGCCGACGTGAGCCTCCGCGGGATGAAGACCCGCAAGAACGGCGAGGCGGTCGAGGCGCTCGACGTCGGCCTCGGCGGCGGCCTCGGCGAGGAACCGCAGTTCGCCCGCTGGGTCACCCAGCGCGTCCCGGCCGACGAGGTCCCCGGTGCGATCGCGAACCTGATCGACCGCTTCGCCGCCGAACGCGACGATGGGGAATCCTTCCGCGCGTTCGTCGACCGCCACGACGACGCGGAACTCGACGCCTTCGTCGACCCCGAGGAGACGGACTACGAGGACCCGATGCTGCACAACACGAAGATGACGTGGTACCCCTACGCCGAGGAAGACGGGATGGACGCGGCCCCGCCCACGCCGGCGGACGACTGAGCCGACGATGCCGGACCGCCTCCTCAAGGTGAACGCCTACACGACGCTCGACCTCGTCGACGCCACTGCACGCGGTCACGACTTCGAGAACGAGGCGCTCGCCGTCCTGAACGTCACCGCGCCGCGAGAGGACCCCGATCACGTGACGCTCCAACTCGAACTCGACAACGCCCAACTCGACTCGCTCCCGGCGCACGCCGACGAGGTCACGCTCTCTGCGACGGAAGCACGGACGCTCGCGGACGCGCTGTACTCGTACGCCGACGACGTCGACGGCGCGACCGATCGCTGATCTCTCTTTCTTTTCACCTGCCACTACACGCCCCAGAGAACCGCGATTCCGGCCGTCCCCACGACCGCCAAGAGCAACTGGAGCGGCCCGCCGACGCGTACGAAGTCGGTGAACTCGTAGCCGCCGGGGCCGTAGACCATCAGGTTCGTCTGATAACCGACCGGCGTCACGAACGACGTCGCCGACGCGAACATCGCCCCCAGCAGGAACGCGAACTCGTTCGCCCCGAGGCGCGCGGCCGCGTCGACGGCGACCGGAATCGCGAGCACCGCGGTCGCGACGGGCGTGATGACGCTCGCCAGCAACCCCACGGCCACGTAGAGCACGAACAGCACCGCCGTATGCGGGAGCAGGCCGCCGATAGCGACGAGGAGTTCTGCCAGCAGGGCCGCCCCGCCGGTCTCCGTGAGTGCGACCCCGAGCGGAATGACGCCCGCCAGCAAGAAGATCACGTTCCAGGAGACGGCATCGTAGGCGTCCGACGTGGAGAGACACCCCGTCACGACCATCGCGACGACGCCGGCGAGCGCGGCGATCACGATCGGTAACAGATCGAGCGCGGCGACCGCGACGACGCCGAGCAGGATTCCGACCGCGACTGGCGCGGTCGACGACACCGGCGGAAGCGCGTCGCCCTCGTCACCGAGTTGCTCTTCCAGGCCGCGCTCGTCGATCACGAGCAGTTCGCCGGTGTCGCTGAAGTAACGCAGCGACGCCGGCGTCGTCCGCAACAAGAGCAGATCGCCGGCCTGCAGCGTCGCCTCGCTGATCTCGGTGCGGATCAGGTCGCCCTCGCGGCGGATCGCCAACACCGTCGTCTGGTGGTACTCGCCGAACCCCGTCTCGGCGACCGTCTCGCCCACGTGCCGCGAGCCTTCGGACACCAGCGCGCGGGCCAGCGTGCTGTCGGTGGCCGACGTCTCGAAGGTGTCCTGCGTGACCGACTCCCGAAGCAGGTGGCTCACGTCCGCCTCCTCGCGGAACCGATTGACGGCCTGGACGGACCCGTGGACGACGAGGACGTCGCCCGCTTCGATCGACATATCGCTGTGCGGACCGGCGATGCCCGTCCCGCCGCGTCGCAACTGCAGGAGCCGAACGTCCGGATGCTCCGCGTCGAAGGCGTCGAACGCAGCCCCGACGGCGACCGACCCCTCGCGTACCCGCATAAACGCGAGGTAGTCCGAGAGGTCGAACTCCGAGACGCGGTCGGCGTCGGCCGGAATCCGCGCGGGCGTGAGCCGTCGTCCGACCGTCAGGAGGTAGGCGCTCCCGACGACCAGCAGCACCGCGCCGAGGCCGGTGAACTCGAAGACTCCGATCCCGTCACGTCCGTCGATGAGCACGCGGGCGAAGTCGCTCGCGAGGATGTTCGTCGCCGTCCCGACGAGCGTGAGCGTTCCGCCGAGAATCGCCGCATACGACAGCGGCAAGAGGAGCTTCGAGGGACTGGTGTTCGTCCGCTCGGCCAGGTCAGTGATCATCGGGATGAAGACGGCGACGACCGGCGTGTTGTTGACGAAGCCGGCGATCGGTCCGGTCGTACAGACCGTCGCGACGAGCGCGCGGAACTCACTGCCCTCGGTCAGATCCGCGAGGACGACGCCGAGCAGCTTGATCAGCCCCGTCTCCTGGATCCCCGCGCTCAGCATATACATCGCGATGATCGTGACAGTCGCCGGATTGGCGAATCCGGAGATGGCGGTCCTCGCGTCCACTCCGGTCCACGGTTCGAGGACGACCAGCGCGGCGACGATTCCGATCGCTGTGACGTCGTTGGGGACGATCTCCGTCACGAACGCGACGAGGGCGAGGACGACCAGCGCGAACACGACGGCCACGCCGGGCACCCCGAAAGGCGGCATCTGCCTCGGAGTCTCCCGGAGCGTTCATATACGTTTCGAGGGTACTCATTCGCTCGTCGTCCATCGCGCGTCTGACCGCCACGCCCTTCTGTCTGTGTGCCGTCATAAAAACGGATGCTCGGGACGTTCATCGGCCGACTGACGCACGCGGTCGACCCGGCCCGGGAAGCACTCGTTCCGATCCTCTCGGAGCCGGCGGTACTCTTCGGTTGGGCGGTCGCCGTCGCCGCCGCGCTCGGTGCATTATGGTGGGACCTCCGCGAGCGAAACACCGGGCTCTCCTCGCTGATGAACGGCGTCTGGGGGCTCGTCGTCCTCTATTCGGGGCCGTTCGGGCTCGCCATCTACTGGCTGAGCGGTCGTCAACAGATGGCGCACGACTCGCTGTGGCGACGCGGCGCGCGCTCGACGGCCCACTGCTTTTCGGGCTGTGGCGCGGGCGAAGTCACGGGCGTCGTCGTGCTCGTCGGCCTCGTCGCCATCCAGAATACGCTCGTCACTACGCTCGGCACGTTCGCGCTCGCGTACCTGTTCGGGTACGCGCTCACGGTCGGGCCGCTCCTGCAGGACGGCGAAGCGCTCTCGACGGCCGTCCGCGACGCGCTGTACACCGAGACGCCGAGTATCACCGTGATGGAAGTCGTCGCGATCGGGACCGACGTTCTCCTCGCCGGCGAGGCGACGATCGGCACCGCGCTATTTTGGGGCGGTCTGATCTTTTCGCTGTCGCTGGGCTTCGTCGCCGCGTATCCGGTCAACGTCGCTCTCGTCGCTGTCGGCGTCAAAGAGGGAATGAGCGACCCGACGGCCGCAAAGGGAAGCGACGCGAGCGCCGCCTGATCGGTTTCGAAACCGAAATTTCTGGCGCTCTCCACCACGCACTTCGAAGTGAAAACTGCGGTAAGTCGGGAGCCCTTACTAGCAACTGGTGAGACACGATGGAACAGCAGTACGTCACGCGGTGGCTCCTCGGCGCCCTCGTCGCCGTCGGTGCGCTCCTCCTCGTCGGGCCACTCCTGCTCGGAGTGGGCGGTAGCACGATGGGATGGGGGAGCGGAATGACCGGCGGGATGTGGGGGCCGATGCACGACTCCTGGACGGGAAGCGGAATGATGGGGTCGACATCCGGCTGGTGGCTCCTCGTCGCGGTGGTGTGGCGACTCCTCCTCCTCGTCGCGCTGATCGGCGGCGGATACCTCCTCTACCGCGCGGTCGCCGCGGATCGCCCTGATCCGGCGATTCGAGAACTGCGGCAGGCGTACGCTCGCGGCGACCTCTCCGAGGAGGAGTTCGAGCGCCGGCGGGATCGGCTCGAACAGGAGCAGTAGTCGGCGACCCGAGCGCTCGTCCCGACTCAGGCCGAAGCGTCGTAGCCGGCGTCGTTCACGGCGTCGACGAGATTCGCGACGGCGGCGTCGCCCTCGACCGTCACGGCGTCCGATTCGCGATCGGCCTCGACCGATTCGACGCCCGAAACCGACTGGAGTGCGTCTTCGACCGTCTGTTCGCAGTGGCCACAACTCATTCCGTCGACGGTGAGCGTCTGCGTCTGGCTCATCACTCGCGTCGTTGCTCCTAGTCTGATATGTGTCTCTCGGTTTTTCTTCTTCGACCAGATCCCGCCGCGACTTTCGAAACGAAAGCGTTCCGGCAAACGTACTTTAGCCGTCGACACGAACAGTATGTATGTCCGCGCTCGACGAGACTGACGTTCGTATCCTGGAACTGCTCGTAGAGGACGCTCGACGCCCCTACAGCGACATCGCCGAGTCGGTCGACCTCTCCCCACCGGCCGTTTCGGATCGGGTGGAACGACTGCGCGAATCGGGCGTCATCCGGCGCTTCACCGTCGACGTCGACCGCTCGCAACTCCGCGCGGGGGTGCCCGTCCTCGTGACGCTGGAACTCCCCTCCGACGTGGTCGAGGCCGTCCGCGACGACGTCGTCGGCGCGGAGCCAGTCGAACACGTCTTCGTCACTGCCGAGGGCGATGTGGTGTTTCACGCGCGCCTGCGCGCCGATGCCGTGCGCGAGCAACTCGACCGCCTCGTCGACCTCTCTCGCGTCGACGACTACGAGGTGACCGTCGTCGGCGACGTCGAGTGGAGTCCGGCGCTCGGCGGCGCCGAGTTCGCGCTGTCGTGTGCGGAGTGCGGGAACACCGTCACGAGCGAGGGCCGTAGCGAGCGCTTCGACGGCGAGCGCTACCACTTCTGTTGCCCCTCCTGTCTGGCGCAGTTCCGCGAGCGCTACGAGCAGTTCGAGGCCGACGCGGCGTAACCGTCCGCTGACAGCCGACTGGCGACCGCTGACCGATCTGACTTTGGATTCGAAGGTTTCGGTGCTTGGATATCGCGGGTCTGAAAGGGACAAACGAGGTAAGAGAGGGTCCCCTAGTACTACCTAAGATGAGTACACGGACAACTCACCTCGACGTCCGAGGAATGTCCTGTGCCAACTGTTCGCAGTCGGTACAGGGAGCGCTGGACGCACTCGACGGCGTCGAGGACGCGACGGTCAACTTCGCCACCGACGAGGCGACGGTGACGTACGACCCCGAGCGGACGTCGCTCGGTGAGATATACGACGCCATCGTCGAGTCCGGCTACGATCCGGTCTCGGAGACGGTTTCGATCGCGATCACGGATATGTCCTGCGCCAACTGCGCGGAGGCGAACCGGACGGCGCTGGAGTCGACACCCGGCGTCGTCAGCGCGGACGTGAACTTCGCGACCGACGAGGCGCAGGTGGAGTTCAATCCGGGCGAGGTCACGATGGAGGACCTCTACGACGCCATCGCGGCCGCCGGCTACGCGCCGGTCCGCGAGGACGACGACGGCGGCGACGGCGACGCGGGCAGTCGTGAGGACGCCCGCGACGTGGCTCGGAAAGCCGAGATCCGTCGCCAGAAGCGACTCACGCTCTTCGGGGCCGCGCTCTCGACGCCGCTTCTGGCGATGCTGGCGCTGCACCTGTTCGCACCCGGCACCGTGCCGGAGGCGATTCCCGGAACGAGCCTCCCCTTCGGCTGGGTCGCGTTCGCGCTCGCGACGCCCGTACAGGTCATTCTCGGCCGCGAGTTCTACGAGAACAGCTACACGGCGATCGTGAAGAACGGCACGGCAAATATGGACGTGCTCATCGCGCTCGGCTCCACGACGGCGTATCTGTACTCCGTCGTCGCGCTGCTCGGCATCCTGCCAGACGCGGGGTTGTACTTCGACACCGCCGCGCTCATCCTGGTGTTCATCACGCTCGGTAACTACCTCGAAGCGCGCTCGAAGGGCCAGGCATCCGAGGCGCTCCGGTCGCTGCTCGAAATGGAGGCCGACACGGCCACGCTCGTCGACGACGACGGCACCGAGCGCGAAGTCCCGCTCGAAGACGTCGCAGTCGGCGACCGGATGAAGGTCCGTCCCGGCGAGAAGATCCCGACCGACGGCGTCGTCGTCGACGGCGAGTCCGCGGTCGACGAGTCGATGGTCACCGGCGAGTCTGTCCCCGTCTCGAAAGCGGACGGTGACGAGGTCGTCGGTTCGACCGTGAACCAGAACGGCGTGCTCGTCGTCGAGGCGACGAAAGTCGGCTCCGACACGGCGATCCAGCAGATCGTCCAGACGGTCAAAGAAGCGCAGTCGCGGCAGCCGGAGATCCAGAACCTCGCCGACCGGATCTCGGCGTACTTCGTCCCCGCCGTCATCGTCAACGCCCTGTTCTGGGCGACGGTCTGGATGCTGTTCCCGGCGCAGTTGGCCGGCTTCGTCGAGGCGCTCCCGCTGTGGGGCGTCGTGGTCGGCGGCCCGGCCGCGGCCGGCGGCACCGTCTCGACGCTCGAGTTCGCGGTCCTCGTGTTCGCGTCCGCCGTCCTGATCGCGTGTCCCTGTGCGCTCGGCTTAGCGACGCCCGCGGCGACGATGGTCGGAACTTCGATCGGCGCCCAGAACGGGGTGCTGTTCAAAGGCGGCGACATACTCGAACGCGTCCGCGACGTCGACACTGTCGTCTTCGACAAGACCGGCACGCTGACGAAAGGCGAGATGTCGCTGACCGACGTCGTCGCGCTCGAACCCACGCCGGACGGCGGTCAACTCCGTGAGGTCGACCGCGACGAGGGTGCTGCGGGCGATCCAGCGGAATCTGAGGAGCGCGTCGCCCCCGAAACCGAGGTGCTTCGGCTGGCGGCCGCCGCCGAACAGCACAGCGAGCACCCGCTCGCGCAGGCGATCGTCGACGGCGCGCGAGAGCGCGGTATCGACGTCCCCGACAGCGACGACTTCGAGAACGTCCCCGGTCACGGCGTCCGTGCGACCGTCGACGGACAGACTGTCCTGGTCGGCAACCGCCGCCTCCTCGAAGACGCCGGGATCGACCCCGCGCCCGCCGAGGACGCGATGCGCCGCCTGGAGAGTGAAGGCAAGACCGCGATGCTCGTCGGGCGCGTGCCCGCCGACGCGGAAGCTGCCGACGTCACCGGCGAGGTCCTCGGCGTCGTCGCCGACGCCGACACGGTGAAAGAGACCGCAGCCGACGCCGTCAGCGCGCTTCGAGAACGCGGCGTCGACGTACAGATGATCACCGGCGACAACGAGCGGACGGCCCGCGCGGTCGCCGAGCAGGTCGGCATCGACCCCGAGAACGTCCGCGCGGAGGTACTCCCCGACGGGAAGGCCGACGCCGTAGACGCGATTCAGGCGGAGGGACGGAAGGCGATGATGGTCGGCGACGGCGTCAACGACGCGCCGGCGCTCGCGGCCGCCTTCGTCGGCACGGCCATCGGCTCGGGCACGGACGTCGCCATCGAGGCGGCCGACGTGACGCTGATGCGTGACGACCCGACCGACGTGGTGAAAGCGATCCGGGTCTCGGAGGGGACGCTCGCGAAGATCAAGCAGAACCTCTTCTGGGCGCTCGGGTACAACACCGCGATGATCCCGCTCGCCTCGCTGGGACTCTTACAGCCGATCCTGGCGGCGGGCGCGATGGCGCTGTCGTCGGTGTCGGTGCTGACGAACAGCCTGCTGTTCCGTCGGTACACCCCCGACCACGACTACAGAGTGCTCGGGTTCCTGCGCGGACGGAACTAAGCATCGCCCGTTAGCTTTCTACGGTCCGCTTCTCGTTGTGGGCCGCTCTCTAGCTCCGTGCCATCGATTCACAGCGGTCGGTCGGGAGCTTCGCACAACCGAACGGATTTGACGCCGGAGTCCGAACCCGGCGCCGATGACAAAAGTCAACGTCTCCCTTCCCGCGGAGGCGGAAGCGAACGTCGCGGCGTTCATCGACGAGGTAGACGAGCGGCTCTCCTCCGAGGAGGAGATCTGCCGCGTCGTCACCGAGACGCTCGTCGATCTCCACGGGGACCGCGAGGCGTACGACCGCTGGCAGGCCGGCGAAGACATTTCGGCGGCCGAGCGCGTCCGACTCCAGGGATACGACCCCTGCAACGCGACGCTCGAATCGGAGTACTACGCCGAGAAAGACGAGGACCGATTCCAGCGCTCGAAGTATCTCCAGTGGCTCTGGCGGCAGTTCGACGCGACGCCGATGGCCGACAACGTCGACTTCGCGCTCCGGTTCCGGCAGATGCTCGCCGACCACCTCTTCGAGGAGTGCGGCGACGACTGCCGGTTCTTCAAGGGGATCACGTTCACCTACGGGCACAACATCACTGTCGGCGACAACGTCGTCATCCACGACGACGTCCACCTCGACGACCGCGGCAAACTCACGATCGGCGACCGCGCGTCGATCTCGGACAACGTCCACCTCTACAGCCACGACCACGACGTCGTCGACCAGACCGACGTCGAGAACTACCACACGATCGTCGGCGACGACGCCCGCGTCACCTACGACGCGATGGTCCGCGCCGGCTGCCGCGTCGGCGAGAACGCCGTCGTCGGCGCGCGTTCCGTGGTTCAGGGTGACGTCCCGGACCACCACGTCGCGGCCGGCATCCCCGCCAAGAGCCTGAAGGTCAAACCCGGCTGGGAGTCCGTCGCCGACCCCGTCGAGGACACACTCCGGAACCGACAGGCCGAGCGCCGGATCGAGTACGACCTGCCCGAGGAGGTCGAAACGTTCGACGAATTCCAGCGGGAGTTGACGCCGCCGGACGCGCCGAAGTAACCCGTCTGCGAGGACCCTGCCGTCACCTGTTCGCCGCGCGGCTCAGGGTACGAATATTTTCACGGACGATAGCGAGCGAGAGAGCGGTTAGTACAGCAGCTATCGAGCGAAACGAGGACGAGAATGCGCCAGCCGGGAATTGAACCCGGGCTAGTGGCTTGGGAAGCCACTGTCCTACCACTGGACCACTGGCGCGCACTGGCGGCAATTACGCCGGCCTCCACTCGAAACAGAGCCACAGGCTCGACTTAAGGATGACGGAACGGGGGGCGAGAACGGTTTCACCCCCCGGCAGAAAGCCGCGCAGCGTTCTCCCCAGCCGATGGGCGAGCGGCCTACTTCCCGAGGTACAGATCCCGGATGCGCTCGGATTCCCGGATCGTCTCGGCGTCGGCCTCGAAGCGGTTCTCGCCCATATCGAGGACGTAGCCCCGATCGGCGACCGACAGCGCGGCGTTGACGTTCTGTTCGATCATCAGCACGGCCGTCCCGTCGTCACGAATTCGCGCGATGTGCTCGAACGTCCGTTCGATGAGCTGTGGGGCCAACCCGGCCGACGGCTCGTCGATGAACAGCAGATCCGGGTCCGGCATCAGCGCGCGCGCCATCGCCAGCATCTGCCGCTCGCCGCCCGAGAGCGTCTCGGCCGTCTGTTCGAGTCGTTCCTCCAGTCGCGGGAACAACTCGAAGAGGTCCGCTCGCCGCGACGCCGGATCCTCGGTGTGAATCGCGCCGATATCGAGGTTTTCGGAGACGGTGAGATTCGGGAAGACGTTCTCGGTCTGCGGGACGAACCCGACGCCGTGTTCGATCATCCGGTTCGAACGGACTTCTGAAAGGTCGGTGCCGCCGATCTCGGTCGTCCCTTCCCACAGCGGCAGGCGACCGTAGAGCGCCTTCATCAGCGTCGACTTGCCGGCCCCGTTCGGCCCGAAGACGAGGACGATCTCGTCGTCGCGGACGTCGACGTCGACGCCGTAGAGCACCTGCAGTTCGCCGTAGCCCGTCTCGATGCCACGCGCCGAGAAGAGCGCGTCGTCGATCTCCGGGACTGTTTCGAGGTCTGCATTATGCATTCTCGAAGCCTCCCAGGTACGCTTCGACGACCCGTTCGTCTTCCTGGACGATCGACGGCGGGCCGCTCGCGAGTGTCTGGCCGTTGTGCAGGACGACGACACGGTCGCAGTGGTTCATAACGAGGTCCATATCGTGTTCGATGAGGAGAATCGTCCGCCCGCGGTCGTTGAGTTCGTGGAGCCGATCGAGGAGGTCGTCGGCGAGTGACGGATTGACGCCGGCCATCGGTTCGTCGAGGAGGATGATCTCGGGATCTAACATCAGCACGCGTCCCAGTTCGAGCAGTTTCCGCTGCCCACCCGAGAGCCCGCTGGCGTACTCCTCGGCGAGGTGATCGAGCGAGAGGAACGCGAGCGTGTCGTCGACGCGCTCTCGAATGTCTGCTTCCTCGGAGCCGACGGTACCGGGCTGGACGAGCGCCGAAATCGGCCGTTCGCCAGTCTGTCCGCGCGCCGCGAACGCGAGGTTCTCGCGCACGCTCATCCCGCGGAAGATCTTCGGCGTCTGGAACGTCCGCCCCAGGCCGCGTTGGGCGATCCGATTCGGGGGGAGGTCCTGAACGTCCTCGCCGGCGAGGCGGACGGCCCCCGAATCGGGCGTCAGCATCCCCGTGACGCAGTTGAAAAGCGTCGACTTCCCGGCCCCGTTGGGCCCGATGAGGCCGGTGATCGACTCCGCTTCGACGCCGAAGGAGGCGTGGTCGATAGCGGTCAGGCCACCGAAGCGCTTCACGACGTCGTCGACTTCGAGGAGCGGCGCGTCGGAGTCGGAACGGGTCACGCCTGCGGCGGCGTCCGATTTGCTTCTGTCTCGGCTCATCAGTCTTCCTCCCCGATGGCGTCGATCTCGTTCGGATCACCGAAGACGCCTTCCGGCCGGTAGCGGATCACGAGCACGATCAACAGCCCGATGACGACGAATCGGAGGCTGGGGACGAACGAGGCGTGATCCGGAAGCGGTTCGACTGCGAGACGGAGCGCGTCGGCGGCGACCGTCGGCAGCGACGCGAGCAGGCTGTCGTAGATGTTGGTGAGAAACCGCGTCGATTCGCGGAAGCCAACGAGCAGGAACGCGCCGAACACCGCGCCGGTGTTCGAGGCGACGCCGCCGAGCAGCAGCGCCGCCCAGACGGTGAACGTCACTGCGGGGACGAACTGCTGGACGACGACGCTGCCGACGTAGTGCGCGTAGAGACCGCCGGCCAGTCCGGCGACCGCCCCGCCGATCGCGAACGACGTGAGCTTCACGCGGATGGTGTTCTTGCCGAGCATCTGTGCGGCGTCTTCGCTCTCGCGGACGCCTTTGAGCAGGCGACCGAAGGGTGACCCCGTCAGCCGGGAGAGGACGAACGCGACGACGACGAGCACGACGACGACGAAGACGAAGTACGTCACCGCCCACGTGTCGGCACTCATCGCGGCGCGCCCGGGTTTCGGCACGCTGTTGAGGCCGAACGAGCCGTTGGTCAGCCACGCCTCGTTTTCGAGGACGCTGCCGAAGATGCCCGCGAGCGCGAACGTCGCGACCGCGAGGTAGTGGCTGCCGAGGCGGACGCTCGTCGCGCCGATGAGCGTCGCCAGCAAGCCACCGACGACGGCGGCGGCGACCAGACTGATCGGCAGGCCGAGCGGCATCGGGAGGTTCAGCCCGAAGACGTACTCCGCGCCGGAGACCTGCGCCGGCGGGGGCACCGTCAGCAAGGCAGCCGTGTACGCGCCCGCCGCGAAGAACGCGACGTGGCCGAAGTTGATCAGGCCGGTGTAGCCGTAGTGGATGTTGAGCCCGAGCGTCAGAAGCGAGTAGATGCCCGCGATGGTGAGCACCGTGAGGAGGAACGATCCCCAACCGGGCAGCGAAAGGAGCGCCGTCGGCGTGAACACGCCCATCAGATCTCACCTCCGGCGATGCCGTCGGGCTTGAACAGCAGCACGCCGACGAGGATGGCGAACGCGTACGCCATCGTGTACTCCGCAGAGAGGTACGTCGTCCCGAGGCTCATCGCGACGCCGACGATGATCGCGCCGAGCATCGCGCCGTACGGCCGACCGATGCCGCCCAAAAGCGTCGCGGCGAAGATGACGATGAGGTACTCGAAGCCGACCGTCGGGCGGAACGGTGCGAACAGGACCGCATAGAGGACGCCGGCCAGCGCGCCCGCGCCAGCGGAGATGAACCACGTCCGCCGGATCACGCCGTCGGTGTCGATGCCAGCGATCTCGGCGAGGTTGCGGTTCCCGCTCGTCGCCCGCATCGTCTTCCCGAGCATCGTGTACGTCAAGAGCACGTGGATGAGGAGCATCGTCGCGATCGCGACGAGGAAGACCGCCGCACGGAGCGGGGTCGTCCCGACGCCGAAGACCTCGACGGGCCGCATCAGCGGCACTGGAAGTTGTTTCGCGGAGACGCCGACGGCGGCCGTCAGCGCGTACCGAAGGATGAACGCGACGCCGATCGAAGTGATGAGCAGCGGCAGCGGCCCCCGATCGGACAACGGCTCGAAGAAGACCCGGGAGACGCCGACGCCGAACGCGCCGACGACGAGGACCGCGACGATCGTCGCGAGGGGGAGCGGAAGCGAGAGGCCGAGTCCGGCCCCCGACAGGAACAACGCGAGATACGCCCCGTAGGTGAGGAACTCGCCGTACGCGAAGTTGATGAAGCGGGTCACGCCGTACGAGAGCGTCAGTCCGACAGCGCCGACGGAGATGACACTGCCCTCGATCAGGCCGTAGATAAGCGTCTGAATGAACTGCGTAACGAAGGCAACCATAGCGTGGAACGAACGCTACAGTTCGCTCGGCGGAATCGTCGCCGCTTGCGTCCAGCTACCCTCTTCGACTCGCATAATCGCGAACGGCGACCCGACGTCGCCGTCCTCGTCGAAGTCGATCGGACCGACGAGGCCGCGGTAATCGAGGTCCGACCCCTCCTCGATCGCCGACGCGCCGTCGGTGTAGTTCGTGACGACGGTCTCCGGCGGGTTCGCGACAGTCCGAACGTTCCCCGCGACGTTCGGGGGCGTGATCTCGTCGCCGGCCGTCGCGGTGGCCTTCATCGCGAGACCGAGCGTGTTCATCGCGTCGTAGGCGTTCCGCGCGAACAGTTTCGGCTTCGAGCCGCTGAAGTCGGTGACGCGCTGCTGGAAGGCTTCGATCCGGCCCTCCTCCTCGGCGGCCTGATAGGTCGCAGACTGCAGTCCGAGAATCCCGCCGGTGACCTGCTCGGGGGCTTCCTCGAGGAAGACGTCTGTCGTCTGGTCCTGCGTGACGTACCAGTTGCCCTCGTAGCCCGCCTGATACGCTGCACGCATAATTTTGATACTGTCGTCTTTCGACCCGACGAGGACGGTGACCTCCGGATCGGAGTTCATCACCGTCTGCACTTCGCTCTCGTAGGACGCCTTGCCGGTCTTGAAGTCGACGGCTTCGGTGACCGTTCCGCCGAACTCCTCGAAGGACTCTCGGACCGGGCTCTTGAAGGACTGGAAGACCTCCTTGTTCCCGACCATCAGCGCCATATTCGAGTAGTCGGTGACGGTGTTGTACTGCTGGTTCCGGAGCGCTTTCGCGATCGCCCGCCCGCCGAGCGCGTCCGATGGCACCGTCCGGAAGACGTACTCGCCGCCGCGGTCGTCGAGCGACGTCGTCCCCGCCGTCGGCGTCACGATCGGCACCTGATTCTCCTGGAACAGGTCGAACACGGCGGACATCGTGATCGACGTCGGACCGATGATGCCGGCCACGTTCTCGACGTTGATCAGCTTCTTCGCCGCCGAGAGCGACGCCGACGGCGACCCCTCGGTGTCGGCCTGCACGAGCGTCACGTCGCGACCGCCGATGCCGCCCTGCTCGTTTATCTCCTGGGCGATCATCCGCGTCACCGGCAGCACGTTCTCGCCGACCCACGCGTACTCGCCGGAGAACGGCAGCAGCACGCCGATCGGGATCGCGTCGCCGCCGCTTCCGCCGTCGCCACCGCTGGTCGTCGTCTCGTCTCCACCCGTGGCGGTGGTCCCTTCACCGGATTCAGTGGTACTTCCCGATCCCGAGCCACCAGAACAGCCCGCAAGACCGGCAACCGCTGCTGTCCCTGCCCCAACTAAGAATTCGCGTCTCTGCTTCACGCGACACACTCGACGAGTGTTTGTAATAAATGTATATGGGATGGTATCGGTTTCACCCCGCTGCTAGAGTGGCATACGTACTCACAACTATCCGCGCCCCGATCTCATAGTGATTACTCTCACTGTTTACCGGCGAGCGCCACTCCCGGTGGTGTTGGTCGGCGGTAAGAGACGAGAGTAATCAGTATCAGGCCCCGGGTAGGTCGTCGCCGAGCCCCCGTTCGAGGTTGACGGCGACGTTCTTCGTCTGGAGGTACGAGTCGAGCGCTTCGAACCCCTTCTCGCGGCCGATGCCCGACTTCTTGTACCCGCCGAAGGGCGTCTGATTCGTGTCTCCGAACCACTTGTTGACGTAGACGTTACCGGCCTGGAGTCGCTGGGCGTCGCGGTGAGCGCGGCGGACGTCGTTCGTGAAGATCCCCGCCGTGAGCCCGTACTCGACGTCGTTGGCGATCTCGATCGGATCGTCGTCGTCGCCGAACGGTACGACGACCAACACCGGACCGAAGATCTCCTCTTGGGCGACGACCATCTCGTTGTCGACGTCGACGAAAACCGTCGGCTCGACGAAGTTGCCCTCGCGGTCGGGCACGCCGCCGCCAGCCGCGACGGCCGCACCCTCCTCGCGGCCCTGTTCGATGTACTCACACACCCGATCCCGGTGCGCCGCGCTGTTGAGCGGCCCCATATCGGGATCGTCCCGTCCGGGACCGAGTTCGTAGGCGTCCGCGATATCAGTGATCTGCTCGACGAACTCGTCGTACACGTCCTCGTGGACGAGCGCCCGGTCGGCGGCCGAACAGACCTGCCCCGCGTTCGTGAAGATCGCCGTCGCGATCCAGCCGACCGCCTCCTCGACGTCGGCGTCGGGGTAGACGATCGCGGGATTCTTCCCGCCGAGTTCGAGCGTGACGGGCGTGACGTTCTCGGCCGCCGAGCGCATCACCGCTTGCCCAGTAGGGACACTGCCGGTGAAGGTGATCGTGTCGACGCCCTCGTGGGCGGTGAGCGCTTCGCCCGGTTCGCCGCCGCCGGCGACGACGTTCACCGCGCCCTCGGGGATTCCGGCCTCATAGCAGAGCTCTGCGAGGTGGAACGCCGACAGCGGCGTCGTCGGAGCCGGCTTGACGACGGTCGCGTTGCCGGCGACGAGTGCGGGCGCGACGCCCCGCGCGAACAGATTCCCCGGGAAGTTCCAGGGCACGATCTGCGCGGAGACGCCGTATGGCTCTCTGACGGTGTAGTCGACCTGCCCGGTGCCGACCGGAATCGACTCGCCCTCCAGTTTGTCGGCCGCGCCGGCGTAGTACTCGAAGTACCGCGCCGCACCCTCGAAGTCGGATTTCGCCTGCGAGAGCGGCTTCCCCTGATCGAGCGATTCGATCGCCGCGAGTTCGTCTTTGTGCTCTCGGATCAACTCCGCGACCCGGTGGACGCGCTGTCCGCGCGTCACGGGGTCGGTTTCGCGCCACTCGGGAAACGCCTCCCGGGCGGCCGCCACCGCGGCGTCGACGTCGGCTGTCGTCCCCGCGGCGACCGTCGTGATCGGCTCGTTCGTCGCTGGATCGGTGGTCTCGACGTACTCGCCCGCCGCGGGCTCGGTCCACTCCCCGCCGACGAGGTGCGGGTACCGTTCTCGAACGTCTGGCTCTCGCATACCTCCTGGTCGTCGATGGCCCGTGTCAATGTTTGGATCGAGACGGACATACACCGATGACTGATACTGTCGGACAGCAGTTCGTGAATCATCTTGGTAGCCACGGGGTACCAATAATTTTCACATAGTTCTGTCCGCCAGTATGAATCGAACACAGGGAAACGTTCATACTCCGACGGCTTCGCCAGCAACTATGGACTTTCAGGGTCGAGCAGTCGCCGTCACTGGCGCCGGCTCGGGGATGGGCGAACGAATCGCGCACCGATTCGCTGAACACGGCGCGGCCGTTGCCGTCGTCGATATCGACGCCGACGCGGCCGCAGCGACGGTCGAGACGATCGAAGCCGAAACAGCCGCCGAGGCCGTCGCGATCACCGCGGACGTCTCCGACGCCGACGACGTCGCGGGATTCATCGCGCGGACGGTCGAGGAGTTCGGGTCGATAGACGTGCTCCACAACAATGCGGGCATCCCACAGGAGGCGACGCCCGTCGAGGAGGTGACGGAAGCCACCTGGGACCGGATTCAGGACGTGAACCTCAAGAGCGCGTTCCTCGGCGCGAAGTACGCCGTTCCGCGGATGCGCGAACAGGGCGGCGGCGTCATTCTCAACACCGCGTCGACGGCCGGCATCCGCCCGCGGACGGGCCTCTCGGCGTACGCGGCCTCGAAGGGCGGGATGATCACGCTCACGAAACAACTCGCCTTCGAACTGGCGGACGACGACATCCGGGCAAACGCCATCTGCCCGGTCGCCACCGACACCGGGATGCTGCCGCAGTTCGCCGGCGACGACCTCTCCGTCGAGGGAATGGCCGAGACGATCCCGCTGGGCCGCCTCGCCGAACCGGACGACGTCGCCGACGCCGCGGTCTTCCTCGCAAGCGAGAACGCCCAGATGATCACCGGCACGGCGCTGGAAGTCGACGGCGGTCGGGACATCTGATAGGGATTATCGTCACTGTTCGGAGATTCTCGCCGTACCGTCCGGCGAGACATCTATGAGAACTTACGACAATCCCTATGACTCCCGGGCTGAGACCGACGACTATTCTCCGCGAAAGCTCCCAGGGAACTGAACGGACGGCCACTTATCTCCCACGACGGGTGAGTATTAGTGTCCTCAGTCGGTATCTTTCTCTGATGACAACGGACGATTCGGTCCTCACAGAGGACGCACCGCTCGATCTTCGGCTCTCGGAACCCGAACTGGAACGGACGGCCGACCACCTCCAGTCGTTCATCCGCGACGTCGTCGACGGGGCCGGTGCCGAGGGCGCGGTCCTCGGTCTCTCGGGCGGCATCGACAGCACGACCGTGGCGTATCTGGCGGTCGAAGCGCTGGGCGCCGAGAACGTTCACGGCCTCGTGATGCCGAGCGTGGTGAACACCGAAGACAATATGAGCGACGCTGAGTGGCTCGCACAGGAACTCGAAATCCCCTACGACGTCGTCGAGATCCAGCCGATCGCGGAGACGTTCTTCGATACATTTCCCGAGGCCGCCGACGATCGGATGGCCGCCGGCAACGTCTACGTCCGCGTTCGCGGCGTGTTGAACTACTTCGTCGCCAACCACGAGAGCAAGGTCGTCCTCGGGACCGGCAACCGCTCGGAGGCGCTGACGGGCTACTTCACCAAGTACGGCGATCAGGCGGTCGACTGCAACCCGATCGGCAACCTCTACAAACAGCAGGTGCGCCAGCTCGCGGACTTCCTGGGCGCGCCGGAGGAACTGGTGATGAAGACGCCCTCCGCCGGGATGTGGTCCGGCCAGACCGACGAGGAAGAGATGGGACTGAACTACGACACGCTCGATGCGATCCTCGCGCTCCACGTCGACGGTCCGCTCTCGGTGGCGGCGACCGTCCGCGAACTGGACGTCACCGAAGCGCAGATCGAGCGGGTCGTCGACCTCTACGAGGGCAGCGCCCACAAGCGCTCGATGCCGCCGGCTCCCGAGCCGCTGCACCGCTGAGCAGCCGTTCGCCCGCGTTGGTCCCGCAGTCTTTCTTCTGACCGCGAGCCTTTTACCCGAACGCGGTCGATCTGTCGCACGATGCGACTCGGTATCCTCGGGACGCTGCAACTGGCGGCGACGATGATCTTCGCCGCACCGGTCGGGATCTTCGGGCTCACTCGACTGACGGAGGGCGACATCGCCCTCGGCGCCGGCGCGGTAGCCATCGCTGTCGCGATGGTCGTTCTCCCGCAGTACCTTACGACACCCGGAGATGTCCCGATGAAAATCGGCGAACGCGTCCTCGGCGCGGTCGTGAAGACCCCGGACGACGACGAGGACACACCCTGATTTCTGGGCCAATTACGCCCGCGGCGAAAACGAGTGCGAGTCGTCGCCGAGGCGTTCGTACCCAGATCCGGTCACGACGACCAGCGCGCTCAGCCGGACGCAGCCCTGCTCGGGATCGGCCACCCCGGGCGCGACAGCAATCACCATCCCTGCTTCGAGTGCTGTGCCACCGCGGAGGGGCGGCGACTCGCGCCGCGAGAGTCCGACGCCGTATCCGACGTCGAGCGGCCCGTCTGGGAGTTCGATCCCGGTCGTCGGATCGAAGCCGAACGCAGCCAGTTCCGCGTCGGCTTCGCGGGCGACGTCCCCAGCGTCGGCACCGGCCTCGATCTCGGACAGTCCGGCGTCGAGTGCCGACTCGACGGCCACGTACGCGCGGCGATCCCAGCCGCCGTCGCTGTCGACGACGACCGTCCGCGTAAGCGCGCCGTGATAGCCGTGGGATCCGCGCGGCGCGACCTCGATACGGATCGGCTCGTTCGTTCGGATCGAGACGGCTTCGCAGGTCCCTCCGTCGCCGGCCGAGCGATGTGCCCCGACGCTGACGACGGTGTTTCCGACGTCGCTGACACCGTGCCGAGCCAGTTCGGCGTTTACCTCTCGCGTCAGCCGATCGGTCGTGAGCGGTGCGTCTTGCCAGCGGAGTTCGCGCCCCCCGCCGTCTCCCGCGTCTGCGTCTGCCGCCGCGTCCGCCGCTGCGAGAATCCCCTCGGCGTGACGCACCGCCGCGACTGCTGCCGCCTGGACGCCCCGGATCGCGTCGATCTCGCTGTCGGTCTTGATCCGTCGGGCGTCCGCGACCGCCGTCGTCGACTGCAACTCGTAGCCCGCGCGCTCCAGATAGACGGCGGCATCGTGCGGGATCGTCGGTGGGACGAGAACGAGCGGCGGTTCGCCGTCGCTCGCGGCTCCTGTTTCCGAGTGGTCGAGTATCGCGGCGGCTCGCTCGCCTGCGGGGTCGCCGGCGCGCTCGGTCGCGACGCGGCCGTCGAACTGCCGGGTCGCTTTCGTCTCGAACCCGGCGGGTGCACAGAGCACGCTCTCGCGCGTTGCTCCCGCCGTTCGGACGAACGCGTACTCGCGATCCGGTCCGTCGAAGCGCGTCAGGTACCGGAGACTGTCGTCACGCCGGCCGCCGGCGGCGACGAAGCCGACCGCGTCGGTCGCTCCGAGCGCGTCGTCGAGGAACGACCAGTCGGTCCGAATCGACCTTGACTCGGAACCCTCGCGGGACACGCTCGGTCAGGCGTCCGGCTCGGGTGCCGGGACTTCGCCTTCCTGGGCGTCGGCCAGCAGCTCCTCGACCGACTCGTCGCGGATCTCGTTGTGCAGCAGCACGCTCACCGGAAGCGTCGGCGCGCCGCTGACGAGGTTTTCGAGGATGATGAGACGCTCGCGCGCACGGGACATCCCGACGTAGAACACCCGGCGCTCGTTGTCGGTGAGAATCGGAACGGGGTCGGTGCTGGCGGTGAACTCCTCGACGGCGTCGACTTCGTCGTCCTCGACCGAGGCGGCCATCTGTTCGACGACCTTCTCGGTGAGGTCGGTCGCGACGAAGACGTGGTCGGCCTCGCGACCCTTCGCGGAGTGGATCGTGCCGATGCGGACGCGGTCGGGGTCCATCCCGCGGTACTCGCCCGCGAAGTACGCCTCGACGGAGTTGCGCTGGAAGGAGGTGACCTTCCGGAGCATATCGCCCGCGGAGGCCCCGTCGGGGGCGAACGGCGCGAACTCGGTGATCACGTCGGGATCGACCGAGAGGTCGGTGAGGTCGTCGACGCCGACGTCCTCCTGTAGCTCGTCGATGCGATCGAAGAGGTCGTCGCGGTCGTTGCTTCCGAACGCCGAGTCCTGCAGCATATCTGCGAGCCGCCGCGCCTGCAGTCCGTCGAGCGGTTCCTCGCGTTCGAGGCGCTCGATCCCGCGCACGTACTGCGTCAGCCGATCGGTCCACATCCGCTGGTCGGTGAGCGCCGAGAAGGGCATCCCGAGCGGCAGGAACTCGTCGATGAACTGGAACAGCTGATAGCGGGCGCGGAACAGCACCATCACCGTCTCGTCGTCGTCGCCCTGCTCGATCGTGTAGCGGACGTTCCGTGCGAGATCCAGCATCGACGGGGATTCGATCCCCTCGACGACGCCGCCCTCCTTGCGCGGCCGGAGGTCCTTCTCCTGGCGTTTGTCGATGTGGCGGATCTCCTGATTGACGACGTTGAGGACCTGCGAGGGAAGCCGATAGGAGTTCGGCAGGACCTCGTCCTCGTCGCGTTCGGCGTCGAGCAGCAGGTTCGGGTCCGCGCCCTGCCAGGCGTAGACGACCTGGTCGTCGTCGCCGGCGATGAGGACGCGCTCCATATGGGGCTTCCACTCCTGATACACGTCGTACTGCAGCGTCGTGATGTCCTGGAACTCGTCGATGACGAGGTAGTCGACGTGGGGCACGAGCGAGCGCTGCTTCACGCGTTCGAGCATATCCGCGAAGCCGACGAGGCCGTGTTCACCCTTGTAGCTCCGCCACGCGCGGATCACCTCGGGGACGTCGATCCGGTCGTCGTCGGAGGGCCACGTCGGGGTGTACTTGTTGCCCTCCTGGGCGTTCGGGTCGACCTCGGGCGGCAGCCGGACTTCCTCGACGTTCCACTGGAAGGGGACGTCGTACCAGTCCGAGACGTCTCGGCGGGTGCGCTGGAGCCACTGGCTCGTCGCGATGATCTTGTTGCCGATCGTCGTCGAGCGGGCGGTCCGTCGGCCGGCGCCGCCGTACTCGTCTTCGAATTCGACGCCGTACTCCTCACAGAACTCCTTTTTGTCGCTCTCGCCGACGACGTCGTTCCGGGAGAGATCCAGCAGTTCGTACGCTTTCGCGTGCATCGTCGCGACGTTGCCCTTCAGGGCCCGCGGGGAGATGTCGAGCCGCTCTGCGAGCCGCTCGCGAACCTCTGCGGCGGCCGCCCGCGTGTAGGAGACGACGAGGATGTCCCGGATCGTGACGTCGTCTTGATCCAGTAGCTCGTCGACCCGATCGAGCAGGGCCGTCGTCTTCCCGCTTCCGGGGCCACCGAACAATCGGGTGACCGTCGCGTCGGAGTCGCTCATTGAAGGCGTTCACGCGCTTGCGCGTGATAAAGTACCTGTTTCGAGAATGAAGTTCGAGACGCCGATTCGAGCCTTCGTGCGGGCCGTCCTACGCGCGCGGATCCCACCCGCAGACGGCGCAGTCGGTCGCGCTGGCGTCGTGAAGTGCACCACACTCCGGACACTGCTTCTTGTTATACGACGTCTCCCAGTCTACTGTCTCGGTATCGTGACCGCGGTCGTCGAGGAACTGGTCGAACAGAGCGTCGTCGGAAGTCGGTGCTGAGGCCATACACGATATGGTATGTCGTACCAATACTTAGTCCTACTGCCGAGTACAGAGTCGTGAGGATCGGTCGCGAGCCTCCGCTCACGCGTCGAGAACAGCGTCCGGCGGGTGGCGGGTGCGATCGACCGCCGGCCCGCCCCTCAGACGGAATCGAGGTCGTAGAGCGCGCCGTACTTCTCGGTGACGTAGTCGACGAACGCCTCCGCGGTGAACGCCGATCCGGTCGCCCGCTCGACGAGTTCGTTCGTCTCGTAGCGCGCCCCGTGGCGGTGGACGTTCTCGGTCAGCCACTCGTGCAGCGCGTCGAAGTCGCGAGCGGTGATCTCCGCCTCCAGATCGTCGATGTCGTCCTCGGCGGCCGCGTACAACTGGGCAGCCATCGCCGACCCCAGCGAGTACGTCGGGAAGTACCCGAAGTTGCCGTGGCTCCAGTGGATGTCCTGGAGACAGCCCTCACTGTCGGTGTCGGGGCGGACGCCGAGGTACTGCTCGTACTTGTCGTTCCAGACTTCCGGCACCTCGTCGACGTCGATGTCGCCGGCGATCAGCGCGCGCTCGATCTCGAAGCGGATGATGATGTGCAGATGGTAGGTGAGTTCGTCCGCCTCGACGCGGATGAGGTTGTCCTCGTAGACCTGGTTTGCGGCCTCGTAGGCCTCTCGGGGCGTCACTTCGGAAGCCTTCGGGAAGTGCTCGGCGAACGTGGGCAGGAAGCCCTCCCAGAACGCCTGCGAGCGCCCGACGTGGTTCTCCCAGAGGCGCGACTGGGACTCGTGGACCGAGAGGTCCCGATCCTCGCCGAGCGGACTCGCGTAGTGCTCGTCTGGCAGGCCGAGCGTGTAGGTCGCGTGCCCGAACTCGTGGATCGTCGACGTGAGCGATCCGAGCGGATCGGTCTCATCGAAGCGAGTGGTCACCCGCGCGTCGAACGTCGTACCCGAGGAGAACGGGTGCGGCGCGGTGTCGAGGCGGCCCCGATCCCAGGGATAGCCGAGCGTCGAGAGCACGTCTCGACAGAGGTCCTCCTGCTCGCCGGCGGGATACTCGCCGAGCGAGGTGAACGCGTCCGTCGCCAGTTCGGCCTCGGACTCCCTGACCTCCTCGATCATCGGCACGAGCGTCTCCCGGAGCGTTTCGAGGATCGACTCCGCGCGCTCTAAGGAGAGACACGGCTCGAAGTCCTCGAAGAGCACCTCGTAGGCGTCGCGGTCCGGATCGATGTGCTCTGCGTACTCGCGTTTGAGTTCGACGTGCTTCTGCAGGTACGGCGCGAACGCCTCGAAGTCGTCTTCGGCTTTCGCTTCCTTCCACGCTGGCAGCGCCTCCGACGCAGTCGTCGAAATTTCCTCGACCAGTTCGGACGGCACGGCGACTGCGCGGTCGTACTCGCGACGGATCTCGCGGACGACGGCCGCCTGTTCGTCCCTCAGTTCCGTCGCTTCGAGTTCGTCGAGCGCGTCGCCGACGGCGTCGTCTGTGAGGAGGTCGTGCGACAGCGACGACAGCGTCGAGAGTTGCTGTGACCGCGCCGGCGTCCCCGCGTCGGGCATCATCACCTGCTGGTCCCACGAGAGGATGCCGCTCGCGTTGCGGACGTTCGCCACGCGTCGGTACTCTTCGAGCAGCGTCTCGTAGGCGTCCGGTGCGCTCTCGTCGTCTCGCTCCGACTCCGAAGCCGCCTCGGGTGCGTCTGTCGCCATCGTCGTGACTGTGGACGCGAGTGCGTATCAAGCCGACGCCTCTCTTTTATGTCACCTGCTCGGCCACCGCTCGGCGAGGTTCTGATACAGCCGCCGACACCGCGCCAGCGCCTCGATCGAGACACTCTCGTTCGCCGTGTGCGCTTCACCGGGCTCTGACGCGCCGGCGACGACACAGGTCGCTCCCGCGGCCGCGAGCCACCCCGCGTCGGTCGCGTGTGGTTTGGTCACGCGCTCGGGCGTCGCTGTCTGCGCCGCGTCGGCCGCGGCGAGCGCGGCGTCGGCGAACGCGGCCTCGTCGCACGCCATCGGCGGGAGGTCCTGATCGATAGCCCACTCGACGCCGTCGATCTCCTCGACTCGCTCCAGGTGCGCCCGCTCGCTCGGGACGGTGCGCTCGTCGACTGTCACCGTGCAGGTATCGGGGACGACGTTCCACGCCGACCCGCCGTCGATCTCGGTGACGACGACGCTTCCCGTGAGCGTTCGGCCGAGGACCGTCGCGTCGGGCGCGTCGAGATCGCGGATCGTCCTGACGGCGTCGCAGGCGCGGTAGACCGCGTTCTCACCAGTCTCAGGTTCACTCGCGTGTGCGGCGGCCCCGCGTGCGGTGATCGTCGATCCGCGCCGGCCGCGATGAGCGACGACGACGTCCGTCTGGTTCTCACCCGCGTAGTTCGTCGATCCCTCACCGACCACGGCGTAGTCGGGCGCGAAGCCGTCCTCGATGGCGGCGCGCGCGCCCACGCCGCCCTGTTCCTCCCCGACGAACGAGGCGAAGACGAGTTCACCAGCGGGGTCGGCGTCGCGGAACGCGAGCATCGCGGCCGCCAGCGACCCTTTCATATCGGCCGTGCCGCGGCCGTAGAGCCTTCCATCTCGCTCGTCGACGGCGTACTTCGTGTCGCCTTTCTCGGTGGTCCCGCTGCTCGCGACCTGCGACGCGTCGGGTTCGACGACGTCGTGGTGGCCGACCAGCGCCAGCGACGTGGCGCCCGTTCCCCGCCGGGCGACGACGTTGCCGTGCCGATCTCGCGTCACGTCCGCGTCGGTCTCGGTTCGCAACCACTTCTCGATAGCGTCGCCTGCGGCGGTCTCGTCCTCGTAGCTCGGGATGGAAACGAGCCGTCGCGTCAGCGCCACCACGTCCGTCCGATTCTCGCTCACACGCGGAGGTTCCGCCCCATCGTAGAAAAGTCTCGGGAGCACGTCGGCGGCGTCCCCGCCACGTCCGGCCGCGGCTTCTCGCTGTTGCTTCACGCTCCCCGTAGCCTCACGCTCTCCGTGGCTTCACGCTCGCCGTGGCCTCACGCCTCGACAGCGAGTTCCTCGAAGAACGCGAGGTCGTGGATCCGGCTGTCGTTGGTCAGTTCGGGGTGGAACGCGGTGCCGACGACCGGGCCGTCGCGGACGGCGACCGGGCGGCCCTCCCACTCGGCGAGCACCTCGACGCCCTCGCCGACCTCGTCGATGGCGGGCGCGCGGATGAACACGGCGGGGAACGGCTCGTCGAACCCGGCGACCTCCAGCGGAGCCTCGAAACTGTCGACCTGCCGACCGAACGCGTTGCGGTCGACGGTCACATCGAGCAGGTCGAGCGTGTCGACGCGCTCGTCGTTGGCGTCGCTGGAGGCGACGATGAGGCCCGCACACGTCGCTAGGACGGGCTTGCCGGCCGCGACGTGCTCGCGGATCTCCTCGTCGATTCCCTCGCTCGCGAGCAGTCGTGAGATGGCCGTCGACTCCCCGCCGGGCAGCAGTAAGACGTCGCAGTCGGCCACGTGACCGGACTGCCTGATCTCGATCACGTCGACTTCCTCGTCGTGGGCCGCGCCGGCGCGCCGGATAGCCGCCGCGTGTTCAGAGACGTCGCCCTGGACGGCGACGACACCCGCTCGTAACATAGCTATGCGTCGGAGTCGAATCGACAAAAAGCGTCCGTTGTTCGTCGTCGTCTCGGGTCGGTACGCGGAGTCGCTGTACGGCGTCGCCCCGGGTCGCCCGCCGGTCGTGCGTCGCCGTGCGTCGCGCCGGGAGTTAGATCGCGACGGCGTTCAGTACGAGGACGCCGACGCCGAAGAGGAGTCCAAACGCGAAGACGGTCTTCGGATCGATGCGGATGGCGTTGCGGTCCTCGGCGTCGAAGTATCGAACGAGCCCCGCACTCGACATCAGGCCGCCGCTGTTCTGGCCGCTGCTCATACCTGTAGGTCGGCGGTCCCTCGCCTAAACGTTTCGGATCCGCGAGCGGTCCCGACGGAGTCGTGGCCGTATCGAGGCCGCCACTGGCGGTCGCATATGATGGTGACGACGGGGCGGTGGAAACGCTTATGCGAGGCCCCGCGCAACTTCGCTACGCACACGATGACCGTCCGAGTACTCGATTTTTACGCCGATTGGTGCGGCCCGTGCAAGAAGCAGGATCCCATCTTAGAGGACCTCGAAGCCGAATACGGTGACGTCGACTTCCAGAAGATCGACGTCGACGAGGAGCAGGACCTCGCTAACCAGTACCAGGTCCGTTCGCTGCCGACGGTCGTCGTCGAGCAGGACGGCGACATCGTCGACCGGTTCGTCGGCTTCACACAGCGCGAAGACATCGAGGCCGCGCTGCAGCAGGCCGCCCGGCCCGCCGGCGCGTAACGCAGTCTCACAGGGATTATCGTCACTGTTCGGAGATTCTCGCCGTACCGTCCGGCGAGACATCTATGGAGACTTACGATAACCCCTATCAGTTCCAACCGCCAGGCTAATCGGCCTGCTGTCGCTGATCCGCGCTTCTCGCTCCAGTTTTTCACCGCGGTAGCCCGAGGCTCTCGTCGCGTGTCTCGCAAGCATTATACTTCCCCGCCCGGTAGCCTGCCTTATGCCAAAGAACGAGGCCGCAGTGAAACGAGAACTGGAAAAGCAGATCTGTATGCGCTGTAACGCACGCAACCCGAAGCGAGCCGAGCAGTGCCGCAAGTGCGGCTACAAGAACCTTCGACCCAAGTCGAAGGAACGCCGCGCCGCGTAGTTACTCTTCGGGATACTTCGGTTCTCGGCGCTCCGCTCGTTCGAGCGCCCGCGCTATCACGTCGCGTACAGCGTCCTCGCTGTCCGGATCGGCGCGGTACACGTCGCCGTGGCCGGCGTACAGTTCCTCGACCGTTTCCGGCGTCCGATCGAGCAGCGTTTCGAGGCTCTCGATGAGGCGCTCGCGCGACTGCCCTCGCATATCCGTCCGGCCGAAACTCCCGTCGTCGAACGCGCCGTCGTTGTAGACGACGACGTCGCCGCTGAAGATGCGCGTCTCCCCGACGAGCGAGACGTGGTCGTCGGCGTGGCCGGGCGTGTAGACGACCTCGTAGGACTCTCCACAGAGTTCTCGTACCTCGCCGTCGGTTAGCCCACCCGTCCGTCGCGGGTGGTCGCCGTAGGCGTACAGGTCGGCGTCGAAGCGGTCGAGCACCGCGTCGAGTTCGGCGACGTGATCGCCGTGCTGGTGGGTGAGATAGACCGCGTCGAGGTCGTCGACGTACTCCGCGATGACGTCTTCGACGCCCGGCATCGTCCCGGCGTCGACGAGCACGGGACGCTCGCAGTCCAGCAGATAGGCGTTACACGTGAACTCCGTCGCGTTCTCGGTGACCGTGTGAATCTCCATACGCGAGAGTTCTGCGGCGGCGACGAAAAACCTCCGGGCCGCTCCCTGCTACGTCGTCGTCTCGGGACTCGTGCTCGTCGCCTTCGAGCTCACTACTCGACTGAAAACGGCGACCCGAAACCTGCGTGTGTTTTTTGTCGTTCTGTTTCGTACATCTTCGTGTATGGGATTTGGGAGCTACGACGAGTCCGAACAGGAAAATCAGGACTTCGACACCGATCTCGACGACGACGACGGGGTCGCGACCTCCCAGGCCGACCACGGGGGCGACGTCGAGTTCGAGATTGGGGCGTCGAACGACGAACTCCTGGACCGACTCAAAGACATCAAAGAGGAGTAGGGCCACGGTGATTCCCGCGTACCGGCCGCGGGGGCGACGACCGAACACCGGTGCGACGATGGGGGGTGATCCGGACACGCATCGATCTCTCGACGCGACACCGAACTGCTGTTCTGACAGACGCATCGCTCTGCAACCGACCGCTGTGCGGGCCTTCGATCGGAGGCCCGCCGAGTACGAAACCGCCGCGGTGGTGTTGCGTGGGTGGTGAAACCCGGCACGCGCGCACTCGGCATCGCGGAGTCGACCGACGAGACTAGCGGCCGCTGTACGTTTTGCGGCGCAGTCGTGCGCGCTGACCGCGCTGTCGACGGCTTCGCGTTCGCGACGGCCACTGTCGGCGGCCTCGACGCCACCGACGCCGTCTGTACGCTTCTCGACCGACTGGACCGGCCGGACGTACAGTACCTGCTGGTGTCGGGCGTCGCGCCCGCGTGGTTCAACCTCCTCGACCTCGATCGGATCGCCACAGCCGCCGACCGGCCGGTGCTGTCGGTCTCCTACGAGGATAGTCCTGGGCTCGAACCGGCACTCAGAGAACAGCTCGACGGCGACGCGCTCGATTCGCGGCTGGCGATCTACGACCGATTGCCGGCCCGGCGTCGCCTGCGCGTGAACGACGAGACGGTTTTCGTGCGGGGCGTCGGCGTCGACGACGACGAGGCCGCTCGCGTCGTTCGCGCGTACACGCCGGCCGGTGGCCGGCCCGAACCGGTCCGGGTCGCCCGCCTCGCGGCGCGCGGCGCGCGGGCGTGGCGCGCCGACGACGCAGACTGCTGACCCTGCCGCACTTCGGGGCGTCTGCGCCGGTCACCAGACGACCCGGACCGTCACGAGTAAGTCGCGCCCGCACGCCTCTCCGGTATGACCAGCGCGGACGACGGAACGATGGAGGGACTCGCCGTCACCTCCTGTGAACGCTGTCCCGAACTCGTCGAGTCGCGGTCCCAGATCGTCAACGGCACCGGCCCGGAGGACGCCGACCTGGTGTTTCTCGGCGAGGCACCGGGTGCGAACGAGGACGACCAGGGCGAACCGTTCGTCGGGCGCTCGGGCAGCGTGCTCGACGAGGCGCTCCGCGATGCCGGACTCGCCCGTGCGGACGTCCGAATCACGAACTGCGTTCGCTGTCGCCCGCCGGAGAACCGGAATCCGACGAGTGCCGAACTCGCGAACTGCCGGGGCTATCTCCAGCGCGAACTCGCGCTCGTCGACCCCGAACTCGTCGTGACGCTCGGAAAAGTGCCCTCCGAGCACCTGCTGGACCGCTCGGTCGCGGTGACGAAGGAGGCCGGCGACGTCGTCGACGTCAGACTCGGCGAGCGGTCGTATCGCGCGGTCGTCTCGGTCCATCCGGCGGCGACGCTCTACGACGGGAGTCAGCGCGAGACGTTCTTCGAGACCATCGCGCACGCCGCCGACCTCGCGGGCGTCGCGACCGACGGCAGCGGCCAGTCGAGTCTCGGCGACTTCTGATAGCGGACAAGAGACGCCGAGCGCCGATTCAGCGGCGTCGTTCTAGCGGTCCGTCGACGTGCCGAGCCACTTGCTGCTGTCGGTGAGGTCCCGCAGCGAATCCAGGAAGCTCTTGGAGTCGTGTTCGGAGGGGCGCAGTCGGGCGCGGAGCCGCGAGGAGAGCAGTTCGATCGAGAGGACGAGAGCGAGCAGCGTCACTAGCCCCGCCCCGGCGCGGTAGGAGTTGAACAGATTCAGATTCTGCTGGATGTACTGCCCGAGCCCGCCGGCGCCGACGACGCCGAGCGAGATGGCGATCCGCGTGTTGATCTCCAGGATGTAGAGCGTCCACGCGACGAACGACGTCGACACCTGCGAGAGCATCCCGAAGTTGATCACCTGGAGGCGGGAGGCGCCGGTCGAGGAGACGGCCTCGACCGGCCCCTCTTCGATCTCTTCGAGTTCGTCCGTGAACAGCCGACCGAGGTTGCCGACGGTGTCGGTCGCGACCGCGAGCATCGCCGTCAGCGGCGAGAGCGGCACGAGCGCGGCGTAGATGAACACCCACACGAGCGCCGGGATCGCCCGGATCGTCGACATCACGCCGCGGAAGAGGAAATTGAAGGGGAACGGCGTGACGCGCTCGGAGCCGAACACGCCGAAGAACAGCGCGAACGGGAATCCCAGAATCGTCCCGACGATACCGATCGCGAGCGTCATCACGACTGCCGAGACGATGAGGCTGCTCCGGAGCGACCCGACAGTGTCGACGACCGTCATCGGCCGCGCGAGCGTCGCGAGAATCGCCCCGAGCCCCCCGATCTCGTTCTCTTGGGTGTAGAACGTCAGATCGACGAAGGTTGGCTGGGCGTACTTGAGGAACTCCGCGAAGAAGAAGTCGAACTGCGCGAAGCGAACGATCTCGGGCACCGGGCGCGTTCCGAGGAATCCGGTCCCGAAGTAGACGACTAGCGCCGCGACAGCGACGCCGACGACGCCGAGTCCGCGCCGGATCGCGATCCGTCGCTCGATCCGGGTGAGGATCTGATCGATCGAGTCGGTGCTCACGTCTCGACACCTCCGGCTTCCACGTCAGCGTCGGATTCGGCGCCTGCCGATTCGGTTCCGCTCGCCCCGCTCTCGGCTCTGTCGGCGAACGTCCCCTCGGTTTCGGCCCCGTAGTAGAGGTCGTCGACGACCTCCATCGACAGTTCCTCGCGGTCGCCGTCGAAGACCACTGACCCGTCGCGAATCCCGATGAATCGGTCGCCGAACTCGCGGGCGATGTTCACCTGGTGGAGGCTCGCCAGCGTGGTGAGGTCGCGCTCGCTGGCGGCCTGTTTCATATAGCCCATCACGTCGCGGGCGGCCTTCGGGTCGAGACTCGACACGGGCTCGTCGGCCAGCAGCAGCGACGGATTCTGGACGAGCGCGCGGGCGATGCCGACGCGCTGTTTTTGACCGCCGGACATCGACCCGGCGCGCTGTTCGGCCTCCTGCAGGAGGCCGACGGTTTCGAGCGCGCTGAGGGCTTCGCGCTTGTCGTCGCGATCGTTGAGCGTGAGGATGCTCCGGAGGTCGTCGGTCCGGCCGAGCGCGCCGGTGAGCGCGTTGCGGTACGCCGACATCGACTCGATGAGATAGTGCATCTGAAACACCATCCCGACCTCGCTTCCGGAGTCGGAGACGGGACTGTCGCCAATCTCGACAGTGCCCTCTGTGGGTTCTGTGAGACCGTTGAGGATGCGCAGGAGCGTCGACTTCCCCGCGCCGGAGGGGCCGAGTACGACGACGAACTCCCCGGAGTCGATTTCTACGGAGACGTCGTCGAGGGCGACCGTGTCCTCGCCGTACGTTTTCGTGACGTTCTGTAGCGAGACGTGTGGCATATCTGGGTATCTTCTGGTCGAGATGAATAATGCGGGCGGTGCGAGCTGGTCGCTCGATCTTAGGAGTCGAGGAGTTCCGCGCTGATACCGAGTTCGTTGGCGACGTCCACCACCGGCTGGTAGGTCTCGTTGTCGGCCTCGCGGACGTCGCTGAACCAGAGGTCGTCGTCGGTTCCCTCTTCGCCGTCTTCGCCGAGATACAGCGAGTCCGACGCGTTGACGAAGGCGTCTTTGACGGCCGTCTGCTCCTCGTCGGAGAGTTCCGGACTGACGACGATCGGCGCCCGCGGGATGTCTTCTGTCATCTCCACGTAGCGGAAGCCGTCCTTCAGTTCGCGGTTGTCGTTGAGCGTGATGAACTGCCCGACGCCGGCTGCGGCGACCTGCCCGCGATCCAGTGCGGCGAACGCCTCCGCGTGGCTGGAGAACTGCGGCGTGAAGTCGGCGCTGCCCGTGTCGGTCGGCAGGTCGCCGATGTCGAGGCCCGCTTGTTTGAGCATATACAGCGGGTACAGCGCGCCCGACGCCGACAGCCGGTCGGCGAAGGCGACGCGCTCGCCTTCGAGGTCGCTCAGGGACTGAATGTCGGAATCCTCCTGCGTCACGATGACGGACGCGTAGGTCCACGATCCGTAGCCGTACCGCTGGAGGATGATGTCGCAGCGATCGTTGGCGACGCCGAGTGCGGCCGCGAACGGCCCGGTCTCGGCGATGTCGCCGGTCCCGCCGGCGAGACTCTGGAGCACGGCGCTGTAGCCGGCGGCGTACTGGAGCGTCGCGGTGTCGACGGCGAGTTCGCTCTGCAGCATCTCCTGGATCGGCGCGTACTGCGCCTCCATCAGCTGCTGTGGCTCACTCGGCGACATATAGAACGTCGCGCGACCGTCGCCGTAGGCGACGGGCGTCTCGGTCGCCGTCGGCGTCGCGGTCGAGTCGGTCCCGTCTGTCTCTGCGGCCGTCTCTTCGTTCCCACCCGTGCTTCCGCTACAGCCAGCGATGAGGCCAGCGACCCCGACAGCCCCCGCGGACTTGATGAAATCTCGTCGCTTCGACATACGAACACGCGTATACACCGAGATGAGGCGAATAAAGATTCTGATTCAATTATATATAGCACACGATAGGTCTCCCCAAGCCACGTGATTCGATCTGATGCGGTCGAGGCGCGGGGGTGTCGGAAACGATTTGACCCGGCCCCGCGAAGCGAGCGTATGAGCGCTCAGACGGTAGCGGAAGTCGTCCTCGTCGATTACGGACTCGGCAACCTTCGGAGTGCACAGCGGGGGCTCGAACGCGCCGGCGCGTCGGTGTCGATCACCGACGACCCGGCCGACTTCGAGGCGGCCGACGGCATCGTCCTCCCGGGCGTCGGCGCGTTCAGCGAGGGGATGGAGAACGCCGGCCCGTTCCGCGAGCCACTCGCCGCGGCCGCCGAGCGCGGCCAGCCGATCTTCGGTATCTGTCTCGGGATGCAGATGCTCCTCACGACCAGCGAGGAGGCCGACCACGCCGGTCAGGGCCAGGTCGAGGGACTCGATTTCGTCCCCGGAACGAACGTTCGGTTCGACCAGGACCAGAAGGTGCCCCACATGGGCTGGAACGAACTGCACGTAGAGCGCGATCATCCACTCGTCGAGGGCGTCGACGGGGAGTACGCGTATTTCGTACACTCCTATTACGCCGAACCGGACGACCCCGACGCCGTCGTCGCGACCACCGACTACGGCGTTCGATTCCCCGCCGTGATCGCGAACGAGGCGGGCAACGTCTTCGGCACGCAGTTCCACCCCGAGAAGTCCGGCGAGACCGGCCTGCAGATCCTCCGGAACTTCGTCGAGTACTGCGCCGAGCAGTAACTGCCACTGCCCCATCCTAACGACCACCGTACGCCGTCGACATCGTCCTCGCCGCTGTCACCTCACAGATCCCCGACGGGCTTTTAGGACCCCCCGCAGTAGACGGCGCTATGCAGGTAGTCACGCTGGGTCCCGAAGGAACGTACTCGCACCGCGCCGCTCGCGCCGTCGACGACGACGTCGTGTTCCGCGAGTCGGTCTCGGCCATCGTGGCCGCAGTCGACGCCGGCGAGTACGAGCGCGGCGTCGTCCCCATCGAAAACAGCATCGAGGGGAGCGTCACCGAGACGCTCGACGCCATCGCCGACGCCGACATCGCCGTCACCCAGGAGATCGTCACGCCGATCCGGCACGCGCTCCTCGCGCAGTCGCCGAACTTCGACACCGTTGCTTCCCACTCGCAGGCGCTCGCGCAGTGTCGCTCCTTCCTCGAACGCGAGTACCCCGACGTCGACCTGGAGCCCGTCACGAGCACTGCTCGGGGCGTCGAGTACGCCCGCGAAGACCCCGCGGTCGCCGGTATCGGCCACCCCGACAACGCCGGTGACGACCTCTCTGTCATCGCTGAGGACATCCAGGACCGCTCCTCGAATGCGACTCGCTTCTTCGTGATCGCCCCCGCCTCCGAGCGTGCCGACGGCGGTGGCAAGTCCACGATCGTCGTCTACCCCAACGCGAACTACCCCGGACTGCTCCTCGAACTCCTCGAAGCCTTCGCCGACCGCGACATCAACCTCTCGCGGATCGAGTCCCGCCCGAGCGGCAATCGACTCGGCGATTACCTCTTCCACATCGACTTCGAGGCCGGCCTCTACGAGGACCGCGCACAGGCCGCGCTCGAAGACGTCGAAGCGATCGCCGAAAACGGCTGGGTCAAGCGGCTCGGATCGTACGACAAGCGACACGTTCTGTACTGAGCGGTCTTTTTTCCACTTACAGCCCGCCTCGCGTGCGATCTGCGCTCACGCGTCCTGTCTCATTTATTATCTCTCCGGTTCATCTATAGGACGGTGAATACACAATGATGAAGCGTTCCCCCAGTTTCGACGACTTCGAGTTCGACGACGTCTTCGCCCGAATGTCCCGACAGCTCGAAGAGATGAGCCGCCAGTTCGACGAGACCCGACGATTCGGGCGTGAGATGGCCGCTGATCTCCGCGAGGAGTCGGAGTCGTTCGTCGCCATCATCGACCTTCCAGGGTTCGAGAGGGAGCACCTCGACCTCTCGGTGACCGACGAGCTGTTGACAATCGAAGCCACTCGCGAAGAATCGACCGCGACGGACGACGAGCACTACGTCCAGCGCGAACGGCGGCCTGACTCGGTGCAGCGCTCGATCCGCCTGCCCGCGGCCGTCCGCGCCGAAGACGCGTCGGCGACGTACAACAACGGCGTCCTCACCGTGACGCTCCCGAAGCGGAACATCGAGGACGAAGACGCACACCACATCGACGTGGAGTGAGTGCGGCGCCGCATCGATTGCTCTCTCCGTTTCTCCCGCACGCTCTCCAGGGTCTGTATGCCCTCTAGGGGACCTACTCCTTGACTACAGCGCTTCTATCCCGATTACAGAGTCCCGCTTACAGCTAATTCCTCGCGTACAGCGCTTCAACTACGTTCACGTGGGACGTACAGCGTCTCGCCGCCGGCCAGCGACTCGGTGTCGCACGGAACCGTCGGTTCGTCGAACCCGAGCGTGGTAAAGAGAAAGTCGGCGCCGACGGCTCGGGCGACGTCCCAGGTCGGACGGTGGAGTTCCGGCGGGAGGTTCAGCCCGTAGAGGAGGTCGACCTGGTAGTGCTCGCCGGGCTCGTCGCGCTCGCTGGCGTCGACGACGTCGTCGCGGACGAACTCGACAGACGCCGGAACGTCGACGTCGGTGATGTCTGTGGCAGTCACCGACACCCCGGCGTCCGCCAGCGCGGCGGCGACCTCCGGACGGCGGCCCACTCCGATTTCGGTCGCCGACCCGTACGGCGAAAACCGGGCGACGAGAGCGGCGTTACGGGGCGTTTCCACGGCGGGATATTTATCAATCCACCCCGCTTAAGCCCTTCTATGCTCGTCGACATCGTGCCGATCGGGGACCTCTCCGCGCAAGTCAAGCGTGAGGCGTCGGCGGCGCTCCGAGGGGTCTACGACTGCGACGTCACGGTTCAGGAGGAACAGTCGATTCCCGACGGCGCGTTCGACCACAGCCGGAATCAGTACCGCGCCGAGCAGTTCATCGAACTGGCGAGTCGGGTCGGGACGGGCGAGAAGAACATCGGGATCACCTCACAGGACCTCTACTACCGGCGGCGGAACTACGTCTTCGGACTCGCGTACCTGAACGGCAACGGCTCGGTGATTTCGACACACCGGCTCCAGACTTCTTCTGACGGCGGCATCACCTCTAAACCCCAATCAGAGGTCTTCGCCGACCGCGTCCGCAAGGAAGTCGTCCACGAGATCGGGCACACGCTCGGTCTCGAACACTGCGACAACAGCAAGTGCGTGATGTCGTTTTCGCCCACAGTTCGCGAGGTCGACGTCAAAGAGGAGAACCTCTGTGGCACCTGCAGTCAACTGCTGTACTGAGTCGCCGAGCACCTCCTCGTTTCGCCACCGCTTTCTCTTCGTCGTCCGTGCCGTGACTGTCCGACCGCTGCAGTACTGCAAACTACTAAACGGGCTCCGAACGTACTGTTAGCGACGATGCAGTACCTTGTCGCCGTCGATGGCTCCGAGTCGAGTACCGAAGCGCTCGAATACGCGATCGATCTCGCGACGCGCGCGGACGCGTCGTTGCTCGTCGCGTACGCCGTCGAACCGCGCGTCCTCGTCGAAGAAAACGACGAGGAAGCGCCGACGAACGCCGAGGTCGGCCAGCGAATCTACACCGAAGACCTGGAAGTCGCCGAGGAGCGCGGCGAAGAGGTCCTCGACGACGCCCGTGAACGTGCCGAGCGGGCCGGCGTACCCGTCGAGACGACGCTGCTCTACGGCGATCCCGTCGATACCGTCGACGAGTACGCCATCGAGGAGGCCGTCGACGGGATCGTCGTCGGCCACCGCGGCCTCTCCGACCGCGTCGAGGGGATGGTCGGCAGCGTCGCGAAAGGGCTCGTCGAACACGCGACCGTCCCCGTGACGGTCGTGAAGGGTTACGAGGCGTAACGCCCGGCGGGATCGTCGATGCTCGAACTAGAGGGCACGGAGGGCGGCGGCCAGCTCGTCCGCACGGCGCTGACGCTTTCGGTCCTCGACGGGCGCCCGTTTCGGATGACGGACGTCCGTGGCAACCGACCGAACCCCGGACTGAAACGGCAGCACCTCGCCTGCGTGGACCTGCTCGCGGACGTCGCCGACGCGGAGGTGTCGGGTGCGGAAGTCGGCTCGGAGACGCTGACGTTCGAGCCCGGCAACGGTGACAGCGACGGCCCGCTCGCGGACCCCGGAGCCGAGGGGACCGCCGAGCCACGCGAGTTCGCCGTCGACGTCGGCACCGCCGGCAGCGTCACGCTCGTCGCCGACACGCTCCTCCCGCTCGCGGCCTCCCTCGATCACCCGATCCAGGCCACGCTCGTCGGCGGCACCGACGTCAAGTGGTCGCCGCCGGCCGACTACCTCAGACACGTCAAACTCCCGCTCCTCCGCGAGTGCGGCCTCGACGCCAGCGTGACGGTGAACCGACGCGGCTTCTATCCCGCCGGCGGCGGGGAACTCGTCGTCGATATCCACCCGTCTACGCTGTCCGAAATTGTGCTTCCAGCGCGGCGCAGTGGGGTCGACGCGCCGGAACCGTCTGGCGATATGTCGGACTCGACTCGTACTGCGCTGGAGCCGACGCCCGACCGCTACTCGGTTCGTGCGGTCGCATCCGAGGCCCTCGAAGACGCGGAGGTCGCAGACCGGATGGCCGAAACTGCCGTTTCGGAACTGGAGACGTTGGGAATCGGCGGTGACGCGGCCTCGGGAAGCACTGTGAGCGCGAACGCGACGTACGTCGAGTCGTACTCGCCGGGGGCCGTGACCACCATCGCCGCCGAGTTCGGCGCAGAGACGGGCAGCGGGAGCGAGGCGCCGTCGGAGGACCCGACACCGCTCCGCCCGCGGGCAGGGTTCGGCGCGTACGGCGAGCGCGGCGTCCCTTCCGAGGAAGTCGCACAGGCGGCCGTCGAGCAGGTCGCGGCGTGGCGAGAGACCGACGCGCCGGTCGACCCGCACCTCGGCGACCAGCTCGTGGTGTGGCTCGCGCTCGCTGGCGGGAGCGTGCGGATTCCGCGCGTCACCGATCACGTCGAGACGAACGTCGCCCTCGTCGAAGCCTTCGGCTACGACGTGTCGATTCGGAAGGCGTCGGGCGGCTCGGAAGCGACGGTGTCGGCGTCGCGGTGAACTCGAACGCTTCGCGGTCGGCTCAGGGCGCGTAGTAGTACTCGCCCTGCTTCTTCTGCTTGCTGTCGAGCTGGGACCCCGGCTTGTTGATGCGGGGGCGCTGGGTCCGCTCGTCGCGGCGGAACGTGATGTCGAGATCCGAGAGGAAGTCGTTCATCCCCTCGCGCATCTCTTGGGGCGTGGCGGCGTGGCCGTACTCGGAGGGCTTGCCGTCGAAGACCATCAGGCGGTCCGCCAGCAGATCGATCATATAGATGTCGTGGTCGATGACGAGCACCGTCTCGTCGTGGTTCTCGGCGTAGCGACGGATGGCGGTCGTCGCCTGCACGCGCTGTTCGACGTCCAGGTGGGCGGACGGCTCGTCCATCACGTACAGGTCGGCGTCCTCGGAGAGACACGCCGCGATGGCGACGCGCTGGCGCTCCCCGCCCGAGAGGTCGTCGAGGTTGCGCTCCATAATCCGGTTCAGTTGGAGCGGGTTCGCGACCTCCGTGTTCCAATAGGAGGTCCCGAAGTCGTCGGTGATCGACGAGAGGAACGCGTCGACGCGCATCGGCTGGTCGATCTCGATGTACTGCGGCTTATAGGAGATGTCGAGCCGGAAGTCGAGGTCGCCCTCGTCGGGTTCGAGCGCGCCCGTGAACAGTTTCGCGAGCGTGGACTTCCCGATCCCGTTGGGACCGACGACGCCCAGCACCTCGGACTCGTAGATCGTCCCAGAGTCGACTTCCAGGGAGAACTCGCCCTCGCCGTAGGACTTCGAGAGCGCCGGGTACTCGACCAGCGGCGTCGACTTCGAGGTCTGCCGCGGGGCGTGTTCGTGGAACTCTATCTCGCCGGGTCGGATCCGCATATTCTCGTTGGAGAGATACCCCGTGAGGTACTCGTTGATGCCGTTGCGGACCGATTTCGGATCAGTAATGACACCGAAGGCCCCGGGCTCACCGTAGGCGACGTGCAGCGAGTCCGCGAGCAGGTCCAAGATCGCGAGGTCGTGTTCGACCACGAGTACCGCGCGGTCCTCCTCGTCTGCGAGTTCGCGAATGAGGCGCGCCGCGGTGACGCGCTGGCCGATGTCCAGATACGGAGAGACCTCGTCGAGGAAGTAGAAGTCGCGGTCGCGAGCGAGCGTCGCCGCGAGTGCGACCCGCTGGAGTTCCCCGCCCGAGAGGGTGTCGAGCGGCTGGTCGACGACCGGGCGGATGCCCAGCCGATCGATGTAGTCGTCGAGGGCGCCGCGCTCGTCGGTCGATTCGAGCAGTTCGATCGTCGTGCCGTCGAACTGCTTCGGGAGTTGATCGACGTACTGCGGCTTGCGCGCGATGGTGACGTCGCCGTCCTGCACGCGCTCGATGTAGGTCTGCAGTTCGGTGCCGCGGAAGCGGTCGAGGACGGTCTCCCAACTCGGCTCCTCGTCGTAGGTGCCCAGATTGGGGACCATCTCACCGGCGAGCGCGCGGACGGCGGTCGTCTTCCCGATCCCGTTGGGGCCGAGGATGCCCGTTACGGTCCCCGATTCGGGCACTGGGAGGCCGTAGAGCGCGAAGGCGTTCTCGCCGTAGCGGTGGACGGGGTCCTGTTCGAGTTCGGTCGGGAGGTTGATGATCTCGATGGCGTCGAAGGGACACTTCTCGACGCAGATGCCGCAGGTCTCACCGAGACAGACCTCCTCGGAGATCCGGATCTGGTCGGGGTCGCCGTCGTACGGCTCGTCTTCCTCGTAGTACTCCCCGCGCGTGACGATGCACTCCTTGCCGGTGCGGTTCGGTGGGCAGTAGTTCGCACACTCGTAACTGCAGCGGTCGGGTTGGCACCGATCGAGGTCGACGACCGCGATACTGTCGTCCGCCATAGTTTACAGTGCGACGCTCTCTGTCAGTAGCACGCCGAACGTGATGAACCACAGCGTGAACGTCATAAACGCCACGTAGAGGTAGTCTTTGACGCCGAACTCGGAGATGTCGACGCCGACGACGCGCAGGATCGGAAACTGCGCGAGGACGAGCGCTCCGACGATGAGGAGCGACTGCTGGCTCGCCGCGGCGGCGACGTCGGTCCCGACGAACCTGGCGGACGCCAGCGCGGCGGCGACGCCGGCGATGCAGGCGAGCGTGGTGACCGTGACTCCCCGAAGGTGATCGGAAAGTCCGCTCTGCGTTTCCGTAGCCATACCTACGCCTCCGACACCCGGCATCAAAAGCCGTTCGTTCCCGTAACGCGCAGGCGTCTGTCCTCCCGGCACCGCGAAGTCGCTGTCGACGGGTGCACTCCCGAGCGCCGCCCGAGTGTGACCGATTCGAAGTGGTTAAGAGCGCCACGACGGTAGGCTCGACAACTCGCTGGCCGAACGGGACGCCAGCGGGCACCCGAGAGATCGGGACGAAATGTGGGTCGGCGTCGAACGCCGCCCGAATCGAAAGCGCCCGTGGTGAAACCAATGGCACGAAGCTTCTACTCTCACATCAAGGAAGCGTGGAAACAGCCCGGCGACGGCAAGCTCGCCGAGCTGCAGTGGCAGCGAAAGCAGGAGTGGCGCGACCAGGGCGCCATCGTCCGCGTCGACCGACCGACGCGCCTCGACAAGGCCCGCGAACTCGGCTACAAGGCCAAGCAGGGCATCGTCGTCGCGCGCGTCTCCGTCCGAAAGGGCGGCGCTCGCAAGCAGCGCTTCACGGCCGGCCGCCGCAGTAAGCGCCAGGGCGTCAACCGGATCGGTCGCCGCAAGAGCATACAGCGTATCGCCGAAGAGCGCGCCGCGCGGAAGTACCCGAACCTCCGCACGCTCGCTTCCTACTGGGTCGGCGAAGACGGCTCCCAGAAGTGGCACGAAGTGATCCTCGTCGATCCCGAGCACCCCGCGATCGAGAACGACGACGACCTCAACTGGATCTGCAGCGACGACCACAAGGGCCGCGCCTTCCGCGGTCTGACGAACGCCGGACGCGACAACCGCGGTCTCCAGAACCGTGGCAAGGGCACCGAACACACGCGCCCGAGCATCTCCTCGGACCGACGCCGCGGCAAGTAACCGCCGGGTCCACCGCTGCGGTACTCGTCGGCTCCGCGGACGCGCCGACGCGACACGCACAATCCCGAATTTTTTACGCCGCACTGCCCGCCGAGCAGCGCATTCTAACCGTCCAACTACGGCAGTTGTCAAACGGGTAGTATCGCTCTTTAGCTCGCTGCACGTCAATGAGAACCACCCACACATTTTTTACTCCCCATTCGCGTCCACGGGAGTATGGACGCTGAATGCCCGAAGTGCCGATCCACCGACATCGAATCAGAAGAGGGCGGTCTGAACGTGTGTCAGAACTGCGGACTCCGCTGGCAGGCCTCGGAAGCCAGCTAACGCTGCACTAACGTACTTTCTCGCAGCCGACACGACAAACAGCGGAGCTTCTCCACTTCGTCCGGTTGAGAAGCGACGGCGACGGTCGATCGAGAACGACGGCCGAACTCAGAACGGCGCGTCAGACGGCCCCGGTCCTTCTTCGGTCCGGGTAGGCGACACTGCGCCGCCTTCGGAATCACCGCGGCCGTCGGCGATGGGGCCATCCCAGCCCTCGAAGCCACCGTTGAGACTGGCGACGTCGGCGTCGAGGTGTTGATCGAGGAGCATCGCCACCCGCTGAGAGCTCTTGCCGTGGTAACAGGAGACGACGACCTCGTCGGCCTGCGCCCACTCGGCGTCGAGCGCCGCCGTCGAGAGCTGGTGGGGCTGGACGTTCACTGCGCCCTCGATGTGGCCGGCGGCGTACGACGACGGATCTCTGATGTCGACGATCGAGAGGGCGTCGTCGTCTGCCTCGTCGAGCCGTTCTTGCAGTTCCGTAGGCGTCGTCGTAGCGACCATACGCTCTCCTCGGCCGCGTCGTGGAAACGCGCTTCGGTCCGAACCGACGAGGCGTGGCGGTTCATACTGTCGAACAGAACGATGTGAAAATTAGCGGTACCCCGTGGGTGCCGACATCATTCACGAACTGCTGTCCGACAGTATCAGGACCGCGGGTCGCGATCGGGCCCCGGGTACTCGCCCCCGACGACCTCCTGATACAGGCTTTCGGCGTCGAACAGCGTCGCGAACGCCCGCGGGTGGCGAGCGCTCACCGATATCCGGCTTCCAAGTGTCGCGCCCGCCTGCGCCGAGAGCAGGCGGTCGTCGTAGGAGAGCAGGTGCATCGCCCCGCCGCGGTAGGCCGTCGCGAGCGCCGGATGATCGCCGGCGGGCTGGCCGACGAGTTCGCACCACTCGGTGACGCGCTCGCGCCAGTCGGCTGCGAGATCGGCCTCGGCGAGATCGGCGACGACGGCCTCGGCGTCGTCCAAGAGCGGCTCGCTCGCGAGGAGTGTGATCCAGGTATGTTCGCGGAGCGGGTCCAGCGCGCGGCGGGCGTCACCGCCGACGAGGAGGTCCGCCGCGAGGACGTCGGCGTCGGCGACGACGCGAGCGGGACTCGACTCGTCTGGTGGGGTGAGCTCGTTCTCGCCGCTGTTTGCCGTCGCATCGGTCTCCTCGCTAGTCGACGAATCTCCCGCCGTTCCGCCGGTCTCGTCGTCCGAACCAGTCTCGCGGAGTCCCGCGAGCGTCTCTCGGATGTCGTCCTCGTCGACGTCGTATCTCGCCGCTCGCTCGAAGAGCGCGCTCCACGGCTGCATACCTACGCGTGTGCCGTCGCGAACAAGAAGTCTGCCGGTTCAGTGGATCGAGTGGCGGCTCGTAAGGCCGGAAAAATCAGTCCCGGGTTAGACGAGTAGCTGGATGTCGGCGTCGGCCATATCCTGAATGGCCGTCGCCGCGCCGACGCCGGTCGTGACGCCGTCGTAGAAGTTGTCCTCGTCGTAGTCCATCAGTTCGATCGTCATCTGGCAGGCCTGGAACTCCACGCCCATATCCAGCGACGTCTCGATGAGTTCCTCGATGGTCGCGGTGTCGTTGTCGTTGATCCGCTTTTCCATCATCGAGGTGGTCACGCGGTCCATCCCGGGGAGCGCGCCGACCATATTCGGGACCGGCATATTGGGGTTGCCGACAGAGCTGAGCTTGAGGTTCTTCGAGCGTTCCTTGTGGAGGATGTCGAGTCCCCAGAACGTGTGGAAGACGGTCACGTCGTAGCCGAAGGCCGCCGCCGTGCTGGCGAGGATGAGCGGCGGATACGCCATATCGAGCGTGCCCTTCGTCGCGACGATGGACATCTTCTTGCTGTTCTGGCCGGCTGCGACGTCGGAGAGCTCTTCTTCGAGCTCTTCGACGCGCGCTGCGAGTTCGGCGCGCGAGGGGATTTCTTCAGCTGCGTCGCCGTTCGGTCCGTCTTCAGTCGTGGTGTCTGATGTATCCGTGCTCATAATTAGAAGGTAAACACCTGGTCTGCGTCGTCGACCGCTTCGAGGAAGGTCGCCGCGCCCGCGAACTTGGTGGTGACAGAGTCGTCGATGTTCTCTTGGTCCCACGCGAGCATATCGAGTGTCGACGTACAGGCGACCGTCGTGACCTGCTCGCCGCCGTCGGCGACGAAGGCGTCGAGGAGGTCGTAGGGGTTCGGCATCCCCTCATCGAGGAGGGGCTCGATCTCCGAGACGTCCTTCTCGCCCTCGAGAAGGTGTGTCAGGCCGTCGAAGGTGAAGTAGACGAGAACCTCCATATCGGACGCGAGGGCCGTGTGTCCGAGGTTCATCGCCATCGCGAGGCTCTTCGGACTGTCGCTGTCGACGATGATTCCGATCTTGTCCATCGTGCTTACTCCGTCTTGCGGACGTAGTGCTTGTAGACGTCGTCGCCCTCGACCTGGTCGAGCATCTCGACGCCGTCGGTTCCGTCCGCCCAGCCGTCGAGGTCGCTCATACTGCCGGGGTCGGTCGCGAGTACTTCGAGAACCTCACCCTCCGCGAGGTCGTCGATGGCAGACTTCGTCTGCACAACAGGCATTGGGCACGATGCACCTTTCACGTCCAGCGTCTCCGCGATATCGAATTCAACACTCATTGGGTATCCGCTCCGTGATTCGTATTGGAGCTATCGCACAATATCGGTCCGGTGATTAAAAGATTACCGATTCTTGCAAACGTCAGGAACAACTAAGTGTATGAAGATCAGATAAGCGCGTTCGAGCGGACGTTCACGATATCGTTATTGAGCTATTCGAGCACTTTACACAGCGGATTTCCCCGGTAATTCCCCGGCCTCGACACGTCTTCTCGGAACGTGTATTGTGCATCAGTTGAACTACTATGCAAATATTTTTGTGTCGCCACCCAGTAAGAGCGACTGTACGATATGAACGCCGACGACCTTCCCACCCCCGACGCAGAGGCTGACGCCGTCTCG